>NZ_CP127294.1:9370000-10050063 GCF_030285625.1 Amycolatopsis sp. 2-15 | reverse complement strand
GCGTGAGGACCGGCGCGTGGTCGTCGCTGCAGCAATGATGAGCTGCCCAATCACGCGCGACACGGCCGAGGCCGCGACATCGGCGATCCAGGAGAGAGCCCGCGGTGTTTCCCGGTCGAGCCCCTACCTGAGGCGGCTTGTAAGTTCTCCTGCCGAGCGGAACATGCGCATGGTTGGATCTCGCGCTGCCCAGGGGTTCACCGGGCGCGCGCGGCCCGCCTCCGTTGCGGAGGTCAGGGGACGGTGCCGGTCGGTGAAGTGGCGCTTCTTCTCCCGCATTTCATCGTCGTCCACCTCCCGGGCGCCGCTCATGCGCTGCCGTTCACCTTCTCCTCCTGGTCAGGAGTGTGCTTTCGAAGGGGCCGGCGGCGCGGGACTACTGCTGGAAGTCGATGCGGTCGATCTTGCGTTGGTAGCGCATCCCGGCCAGGCCGCCGAGGATGGCTCCGATGAGCGCGGCGGCAAGGGCGACGAGCGCGGTAATGATGCCGACGACGGTCAGGGTGCTTTCGTTGATGGGGAGCCGGGGCAGTCCGTTGAGGCGGGCCAGGATGTCGAACTGGCTGCCGCCGACCGCGGCCAGGATCGCGACGACGGCCGCGATGACGATCGACCACACCCATACGGCGACGCCTTGCTTGACCCCGTTGAAGCGCACGGCAGCTTCGCGCCAGGTTCGCGAAGGTCACGGCGCTGGACGGACCACGGCATGAAGTCCCACCAGCCGTGGTCCGTCTCGTGTTGCGCCTTGGTCGTCATGCGCTTGCCACGCGCGAACCCGGCGTCACCGCCGATTGACGCCGCGGCGGGGACTTGAGGTCGAGTGGGGCGTGACTTGGTCGGCGACGAGTGAGATGGTGCCCTGCCCGCCTGGGGCCATGCCGCGCACGAGCAGCGCCGGGCTCAGCCACACCTGGGGGTGCCCACAGCGCCGCAGTGTTGTAGGCGGCGAAGGCCGCGTGTTCCGGTTCGGGCCCAGCCCTTCCGCGTACGCCGCCCCACCGCCCGTGGAGGCGGTCCCGCCGGCGATGCTTGCCCGGCAGGCTCCCCACACGCCGGTGGGGCGGCGTACGCGTGTCGGACCGGGGCCCGTGTCGCTGCCATGCCCCCGCCGGGTGTGTCCGCCGCGGGCGGCGGGCGGGGCCGCCGCCCGGCCCGCTGGGATCATCCCGCTGATGTGGCGGGCCCCCGGCTTCGGCGCTGCGCCGGCCCACTAGGAACCACAGCAGCGGCCCGAGAATCGGCGCGCAGAACGCGAACACGATCCAGACAAGTCTCATCCCGCCGGTCAGCGGGCTACCCAGGATGCTGACGAGCGCGGCCACGAAAAAGATCACTGGGATCAGGCACAGCGCCCCGATTCCCACGGCCACGGCGATGTGCGCGCCATCGGTTGCGGCCAGTGCGGTGGGCAAGTTCATCGGTACCTCTCTCGGGTTCTCCTCGGTCCGCGGCAGACCTGCACGCGATCACCACCTGGACCAAGACACGGTCAGACACGTTTTCAAGATGGTCGTGTGGTTGCGGCCAGCTCAGGGGGGCTGCGGCCATGGCCCAGCGCCGCACGACTGCGATCGGCGTCCTCCGGGCGAGTGATCACGGCCGGGAGATTCCCCACCGCCGCGAGCCCCAACCGGGTGACTTTCCACGAGGCCCGCCCCGGGCCGATGGCTGACTCGACTGGCCCCCCTCCGGGCACCGCATCCGCACCGCCGTGACCATCGCCGACAAGCTGCACCAGCTGCGCGCCGTCACGTTCCAGCGGACAAAGCTGTGCGCCTGGCTATCGGTGTCCACCTTCGTCGGCCTGCTCGCCTTCGCCGTCTTCGGCTGGACCTGGCTCGACCCGGTCGCCGGCTTCGTCATCGCCGTCTTCGCGATCATGGAGGGCAAGGAAGCCTGGGAAGGCGAACTCGTCTGCGACGACGACCAAGTCGAGGCAGCGGGCGGAAAGTCATGCTCGCAGGACTGCCACTGACCCGGAGGTGGTTGCCATCAGGAACCCTTCTTCGCGGTGACACGCTGCCAGGAAGTTCGGCTCGCCCTGCGACCGGCCCCGAGCCCACTCAACCTCGTCGGCGACCGGCGTGAACGCCTCCGCCAGCTCCCTGGCCGACACAACCCGCTTGAACCGCGGATACGCGGTGCGATCGATCGAAGCCACCCAGCACCCCAGGCCCAGCCAACGGACGTAACCCAGCGCACCCTAAACAACACCCGCCACACCCAATCCCACACGGGCTCTCTAACGATCTCTAGAGCCCCCTACCAGGCACTACCCGACCACTTGGCAGGTTTCTCCCGTATCCCGGCGATCCCCACGCGGCAATGTCGGTGGCGTGGGTGTGGCCCAAGACCTCGCCCCTCACACCGAATTGATCGTTTAGATGGGCACGGCGAAGCCGGATATGGGGCCGCGCAGCCAGGCGATGATCTCGCCCCACAGGCCGGTGACCAGGGCGATGCCGATGGCGAGCAGGAGTACCCCGCCGATCTGTTGCACACGGCGGATATGGCGCCGTACCCAGCTGGTGGCGTTCACGGCCCAGCGGGCGCCGAGCGCGAGTGCGATGAACGGCAGGCCGAGGCCCAGGCAGTACGCGGTGATCAGCAGCAGCCCGCGCCAGGTGGTGGGGCCGACCTGGGTGCCGCTGGCGAGGGCGATGACACCGGCCAGGGTGGGGCCGAGGCACGGGGTCCAGCCCAGGCCGTAGACGGCGCCGAGCAGCGGCGCGCCCCAGAGCCCGTCGCGGGGCGTGTGCCGCAGCTTCATGCCACGTTGCAGCACCGGGAACATGCCGAGGAACACCAGGCCCATCGCGATCGTGACAACGCCGCCGAGGCGTTGCAGCAGCTGCTCGTTGGCCAGTAGCGCGTCCGACGCACCGAGCACCGCCATGGTCGTGGCAGTGAACACGACGGTGAACCCGAGCACGAACAGCAGCGCGGCGCCTGCGACTCGCCACCGCCCACGCGCCGGCTGGCGCGCCTGGTCGCCGGTGACGGCCGGGGGTTCGGCGCCGACCAGGCCGGCGAGGTAGGCGAGGTAGCCCGGCACCAGGGGCAGGCAGCACGGGGAGGCGAACGACACCGCCCCGGCGGCGATGGCCAGCAGTGCGGCCAGCAGCAGCGGCCCGGACACGGCCAGGTCGGTCAGGTTCACGAGGGCTGTCCTTGCGGGGTGGTCGGTTCGGCGGACAGACGCCGCACCACGGGCAGCAGGTCGCCGGCGAGCAGGGCAGTGAGGAAGACCGCGGCCACGCGGTGCCGGCGGTCGAGCACGATCGTCGAGGGCACCACGTTGCGCGGGTAGCCCTTGAGCGCGAGCAGGGACCGGCCGGGCGGGTCGTAGATCGACGGGTAGGTGACTGCGCGGTCCCGGATGAAGTCTTGCGGCGCAGTGCGCGGCTCGTCGCGGACGTCGATGCCCAGCAGTTGCACGCCGGTGTCCTTGGTCTGGTCGTAGACCTGTTGCAGGGCGGGCATTTCCGCCCGGCACGGCCCGCACCAGGAGCCCCAGATGTTGACCACGACGACCTTGCCGTCGAAGTCGGATAGCCCGATCTGCCTGCCCGGCTGCATCAGGTCCTCGCCGGCGAGTTCCGGTGCCGTCCCACGTGATGCCGGCGGGTCGTAGAAGATCTTCGTCTGGCCGCCGGGTGAGACGAATTCGAACGTGCCGCCCTCAACGACGGCGTCGGTGCCGGTGCTGCACGCGGCCACTGTGACCAGCCCAGCGACGGCCAGGGCCACACCCGGCCAGCGCCTCGTACGCATTCGGGCTCCCTCGATCGGACATATCTACGTACCTACTACGTAGGTTAGTAGATCGGAGTGGTCGGGCCGACGGCGGTTGCCGGTCGGGACCGCCGGGCCGAGTCAACGTCGGCCCGGCGCCCGCTACCCGCCCGGTGGTCCGCACCGTCGGGTGCGGACCACCGGGGTGCTCAGGCGAGCGCTGCCGTGCGGTTGCGGCGGGTCAACCGGGTGACCACGGGGTAGCTGGTGAGGAGACCCAGCACGGTCCCGAACTGCATCAGCAGCCAGAAGCTGGCGTCGCTGGCCGGGGGCATGAACCCGGTGAAGTACAGAACCAACATCCACCCGACCATCCCGATGTCGAACACGACAACGGTGAGAACTGCCACGCCGATCGCCGTGGCGACGGGGATCGGCGTCGCCCGGGCCGTGCCGGTGCTGCGCTCGTAGGCGTAGAGAAGCGCGACCGACAGAGCGACGATGACGAGGATCATCACCCACATCGCGTTCCCGGCGATGGTGAGCCCGGAGGCGATGACCAGCGGGACCGCGATGACGTGGGCGACTGCGGATGTGGAGCCACCGGGCAACGTCGCCACCCCGTCCGGCAGGGCTCGGTCCCCCGCCCTGACGGCACTGCTGCCGGCGCGGCCGTAGCGGGCGTAGGCGGCGAGGGCGAACGGGCCGAGGTACAGGGCTGACCCCACCCACACGAGCTCGGAGGTCGTGCGGGCGTGGCGGCGGCCGCGCCCGTAGATGTCGTAGGCGATCGCCGCGACGGAGGCCACGGCGAGAGTCAGGAACACCCACGCCAGCGGGGTGAGCCATCCGGGCAGGGAGCGCATGGTCATATCCATGGTTGATGCAGTCCTTCAGCTGGTGAGGACACCGACCCGGCCATCCACCCGCGCTGCGGGGCGGACGAGCTGAGGTCGGCGCGATCAGGGATGCGGTGCGCCCCATCCGGGGCCGCACCTCAGGCGGGTCAGTCGAGCTCGTCACGACCCGCGAGGAAGGGGCTCAGGACGCGGTCCTGAGCAACCGCTCAGACCCGGATCACCGACAGCTGTGAGCGCGTCAGCACCGTCCACGGGGGCGCACCCCGTGCCGCCACCACATATCCGGTCGGCCCGGACACCGGGCTCGCCCACCGAATCCACCTGCCGGCCACGGTCGCAAGGACGACCGCGAGCGCCACCGGTACCAGCGCGCTCACCGCAGCGAGGCAGCCGTGCGCCGCACCCGAGCCGCCCATTCCGCCGCAATCCGTCATCGCGCCCGGCAGCGCCACCGCGGCATCCGCGAGTACTGGATCCACCACCGCATCCGCGGACGACGGCACGGCCATCGTCGGCATGGCATGGGCGGGTGACTCCGTGGCGGAGGTGGCCGCGGGGCTGTGGGACATCAGGACACACACGAGGACCGCGAGGCAGACCACAGCGGCCACCGCACGCACCCGCGATCGGCCACCTAGGGTCCACATCATCGGGCACACCTCGCGATGTCGTTGTCGACGATGGCAATGATGCCGTTGACTGACACCGCTCAGCCGGGCACGGTGGCGCCACAGAGGGCGAATCCGGTGGCGGCCAGCCCGCCGGCCACCAGCGGACCGATCGTGACCAGGACGGCCGTGGCCCCCAGCAGCAGACGCACGCGCCACCGACGGGCAGGTTCTGGTGGAGCCGCGAGGCGCTGGGCGCGCGCGAGCACTCCCACGCCGCTCGCGCCCAGCGCGCCCGGGGGGACCGGGACAGCGCCGGAGAGAGTCAAGATCGCCTGTAGCACGGTGCGGCGGCCGTGGGTGCGGGCCGCGGCGTCGTCGGCGCACATTTCCAGCAGCCGGGCCACCTCGGCCGCTCCGGTGGTGAACAACTCGATCCGGGGCAGGATGGCCGCCAGGCCGCGGGTGAGGGCGAGCAGCAGATGGTGCCGCCCGGTCAGGTGGGCGCGCTCATGGGCGAGCACGGCGTTCAGGTGCGGGTCGTCGAGCGTGGCCAGCGCCCCGCGGGTGAGCACGATGGTGTGGGGGCGCCCGGCCACGCAGTACGCCGCCCGCTCGGGCACGTCGAGCACGACCGCGTCCAGCGTCGCATCGTGCGCTCCGGCCAGGCGCGCCATCCGCGCGTGCTCATGTGTCGCGGCTCGCGCTCGCAGCAACGACCGGCCCAGCCGAGCCAGCAGCGCCGCCACGGTCACGGCGGCGAATCCGGCCAGCGTGAGCAGTCCAAACTGGCCGAACGTGCCATAGTTGCCCGCAGCGACGGCACGCAACTGGGCGAAACAGGTGCTCAGAAGCGCCTGCCGAGACAGAGTCCCAGCTCGCAGCAGCTCACCGGCCAGAAACCCCGCCGCCACGGCCCAGGAGCCGACGACGCTGCCGATCGCGGCCAACCATGCCGCCACCCCCAGCCGCGGCGCGACTCCGGCGTGGGTCAGCCGGACCAGCAGGCGCGGGGCGAGCACCGCGGTGGCGAAGCTGTAGAGCAGCAGGCAAGCCGCGGCGCTCATCCCGCCGTCTCCTCCGAGGCCAGCCGCCGCAGGGCAGCGCGCTCCTTCTCCGACATCTGCTCCAGGAAGTGCGAAAGCACCAAGTCAGGCTGCCCGCCAGTCTCCAGGGCGTTGCGCATCAGCCGGGCGCTGTATTGCTCGCGCGTGCAAGTGGGCCAGTAAAGGAACGCCTTGCCCTCGCGCTTGCGGGCCAGCCAATCCTTGCGATGCAGATTGTCCATCGTGGACAGCACCGTGGTGTAGGCGATCTCCCGCCGCCGGCGCAATTCCTCGAACACCTCGCGCACCGTTGTCTCGCCGTCACGACTCCAGAGGCAGTCCATGATGACCGCCTCCAGGTCCCCGAATCCGCGCACACGCCCTCCCGACTTTGCCCTGACCGCTCCACGGTACTTCGCGCACCCCCACGGCCTCGCCGCGCTGGTCGCGACCCACCCAGCGAGGGCAAACAGCGACCCCACACCACCAAGCTACTATCTACGTACGTAGACCGTAGATGATAGCTGATGGCATCGGGAGGCACCGTGGGACAACTGCTGTTCGGCACGACGCTGCTGGCGTCGTTCCTGGGTGGCGTGGTCGCGCTGCTGGCGCCGTGTTGTGTCTCGGTGATGCTGCCGGCCTACCTGGCCACCGGTTTCCGCCATCGCGGCGGGGTGGTGCCGGCCACCCTGGTGTTCGGCGCCGGGGTGGCGACGGTGATCCTCCCGATCGGGCTCGGCGCGACGGCGTTGAGCCGGTTGCTGGTGACCGGGCACCTGTGGATCTTCTCCATCGGCGGCGTGCTGATGATCGCCGGCGGGGCGGCAGTGCTGGCGGGGTGGAAGCCCAACCTGCCGATGCCTGGCGCCCGGGCCGTCAAGGACGGCAGCTTCGGCTCGGCCTACGTGCTGGGCGCGTTCTCCGGCGCGGCCAGCGCCTGCTGTGCTCCGGTCCTGGCCGGGGTCGCGGTGCTTTCCGGCGCCGCCGCCTCATTCCCGGCGGCGTTGTCCATCGGCGCTGCGTACGTGGCCGGGATGGTGGCGCCGCTGGCATTGGTCGCCTTGGTGTGGGACACCCGCCGGGAACGGGCCGCGCGGCTGCTGACCGACCGGACGATCCAGCTACGGCTCGGCCAGTGGCAGCGACGGTTGCCCTTGGGCAGCGCAGTCAGCGGCGCGCTGATGATCGCCATGGGCGTGCTTGCGGTCGTGCTGGCGTTCACCGGCCCCGGCATGCCCAGCGGCGGCTGGCAGACCGAACTGTCCGCTGGGCTGCAGCACGTATCCAGCCTTGCCCTCAGTGCCCTGTCCTGGATCCCCGGGTGGGTCTTGCTCGCCGGGTTGCTGCTCGGGTTCGTGCTGCTGCTGCGCCGCGCCCGGCGCAGCAAGAGCGCCACCACCGCCGCGCCTACCCCGTCGGCCTGCTGCCTCGCACAGGACGACGTCACCACTTCCGTCACCGTCGAGATCGCCGAGGAGAACCGACGTGAGCAAGAGCAGCACTAAGGCGTCCACACGGGTCGCCGGCGACCGTGGCCGCAAGCCTCCCGCCCGGCCCCGGACATCGGCCGCTCGCGAGGTCGAACGCCTGCGCGGCGGATCAGGCCGGCGCCGGTGGACGATCATTGCCGTGTCCGCGGTCGCCGTGCTCGCGGTGGTCGGGTTGTTCCTGGTCTACCAGGGTTCTCACGGTCAGCAGACCGGCACGGCGACCGGTAGCGGCAGCGGGTTCCGGCACACGGCCGGCCAACCCGGCGCCGGCACGGCGGCTCCGGCGTTCACGCTCACCTCCAGCGCGGGCCGGCAGGTCAGCCTGGCCGACTTCCGCGGCAAGAGCGTGCTGCTGTACTTCCAGGAGGGCTTGTCCTGCCAGCCGTGCTGGGACCAGATCAAGGACCTGGAACAGAACCAGGCCGCGGTGCACAGCGCCGGCATCGACGCCGTCGTGTCGATCACCACCGATCCCGCGAATCTCATCGCCCAGAAGATGGCCGACGAGAAGCTGACCACCCCGGTGCTGTCGGACCCGACTCTGGCGGTGTCCCACGCCTACCAGGCCAATTCCTACGGGATGATGGGCGACATGCGCGACGGCCACAGTTTCCTGCTGGTCGGTCCGGACGGGACGATCCGCTGGCGGGCGGACTACGGCGGGTCGCCGGACTACACGATGTTCCTGCCCACGCAGAAGATGCTCACCGACCTGGCCCGGGAACGGCAGCCGTGAGCACGGCAGCCGGCACACCCCCGATGCCTCGCGACTCGGTCGAGATCACCTTGCTCACCCAGGACGACTGCGGGTTCTGCGAGCACGCCAAACAGGTTCTCCACCGTGTAGGGAAAGATTTTCCGTTGCGGATCACCGAGATCGACCTCGCCACCGAGGAGGGCCGGCGGCTGGCCGCGCAGACGGGCGTGCTGTTCGCGCCCGGTGTCCTGGTAGGCGGCACACCCTTCTCTTTCGGGCGGCTGTCCGAACGCAAGCTCCGCCGCACCCTGCGCCTGCAGTCCCCGGCATGACCCGTGTTCTCGGGCGGCGCCGCGCTCTGCGCCGCGCCGCCCTCCTCCTGCTCGTGGTTGTCGGGACGGTTCTGGCCGGTGCGACACCGGCCAGCGCGCACCCCACCCTGCTGTTCACCGATCCCGCCACCGACACCGCGGTCCCCGACAAACCCGCGGTGATCACGCTCGTGTTCAACGAGCCCGTCACGGCCGGACCTCGTGCGCTGACTCTGCTCGCCAGCGACGGGCATACCCTGCCGCTGGGCCCGACGACCACGGCGCGCGAGGGCCACGTCATCACCGCGGCACTCCTCGGAACAGTGCCGCCGGGCACCTACCGGGTGCGCTGGCAGGTCACCGGGTCGGACGGGGACCAGGTCGAGGAAGAGTTCCGCTTCGCGGTCGGCACCGCGATCACCGGGGTCGGCGCCACGGGCGGGCAATTGATCTCCTGGGGGGAGGCGGCGCTGCGGTGGGTACTGTTCGCCGGCCTTACCCTCGCGCTCGGCGGCGTGCTCGGCGAACGCTTCAGCACCTCGGCGCGACGGGAGAACTCCCGGCTGCCCGCGCTGCGCTCCTGGGTGCCGCCCGCGACACTCGTCGGACTGGCCGGTGTCCTCGCGCTGGCCGTTCTGCTCGTCGCCGGCGCAGAAACCCCGGCCGCACTCTGGCAGGGCCGGGCCGGGCACGTGCTCTTCGCCGAGGGTCTGGGGCTGGCTGTCGCCTTCGGACTGTCTATCGCCCGCCGTGGACGGTGGCGAGCATGGGCGGCCGTGCCCCTGTCGGTTGTGGTGGTCGCCGAAGGGTTGCGCTCGCACGCCAACGTCGCGACGCCGGGGTGGGGTGCGCTGCTCACCAGCGTGCACCTGGCCGCGGTCGCGATCTGGGTAGGTGCCCTGACGCATGTCGCTCGAGCCGTCCTCGCCTGGCGGCGGGAGCGCCCCGCGGTGCGGTGGGTGCTGGCCGGGTATGTGCGGCTCGCGGCCTGGGTGTTCGCACTCGTCGTGACCAGCGGAGTCGTCAGCGCACTGTTGCTGGTGCCGGTGTCCGCGCTACTGACCACCACCTACGGGCAGGTCCTGCTGATCAAACTCGCCCTGGTGATCGTGGCGGCCGGGTTGGCGGTCATCGCGCGCCTGGCCGCGCGCCGAGGCCGGACCGACCGGGTACGGACCGCGACCCGGCTCGAAAGCACCGTGCTGATCGGGGTACTCGCCCTATCCGCGGTATTGGTGTCGACCCCGCCCGCGACCAGCCAGCAACCCGGCCCACCCGCGCCTCGCGGGTCGGTGGTGGCGCTGGGCACCCTCGCCGGCCAGGTCGGCCTCACCGCACAGGCCAGCGACGGCCAACTCGTGGTACGGCTGAGCACACCCCGCCACGGCGACTACTACGCACCCGAAGCGACCCAAAGTTTCGCTCTCTCCGGCCAGCTGACCGCGCTACACCGCGAGAGCATGCCGCTGGACTTCAACGGCTGCGGGGACGGCTGCTTCTACTCCACTGTGGACTGGTCCCAGGGCGACACTGTGCTCAGCCTGCACGCGGAGGCGTCCACCTGGCGGGGCGGCACCGTCAGCCTGCTCGTGCCCTGGCCAGCCACCTCGGGCGCGGCCGAGCTCGCACGGGCGGTGCAGGCGCTACGCACGGTCGATCACCTCACGGTCTACGAAGCCGTCACCAGCGACACCACCACCGCGCTGCCCGCGCCGCAGCAGCTGGAGCTGACCGGGGACTTCTTCGCCTCCCAGGAGCCCTACGCCGCAGGCGGCGCTCCCATCGCCACCCGGATCTCCCGCGACGGCCAGCCGGTCCGGCTCGCCCTGGACTACCCGGCCGCGGCCACCACCGTTGCCCTCACCCTTGACGCGCAAGGCCGGATCAGCCAGGAAACCCTCACCGACGACACCCACCTCATCCACCGCCGATTCGTCTACCCCGACCACGACTGACCCCGGCATCAGCCGCACATGCGGCTGATCTGCGCCATCATCTGGCCCATCCCGCCTGCGGATGCCAGACCAGCCAATGCCAGCAGCGCGCCCACCACCAGCAGTACGGCCACTACCGCCAGCGGTACCCACCACCGGGACACCGGTGCCGGCGCCTCAGCGGGAGAACTCGGCGCCGGCAGGTCGCTGGTCAGGGCGTCGAGCGGTCCGCACACTGGTGCGCCGGGTCAGCGTGGCGTAGCCGAGCCGGCCCAGCACCTGTCCGGCGCCGCCGAGCCCGAGCGCGACCGCGGCCGTACCCGCGCTGACGCCACGTTCGATCATCAGCGGCACCAAGTTGACCACCACCGCGAACACCGAGAACGTCGCCAGGCTCAACGCCACCACCAGCATCAGGAACGCCCCGCTGCGCGCGACCTGCGACGGATCGGCGTGCTCGTGCGTCTCGGTGTGGTGCTCGGCCTGTGGCCAGGGCCCGCGCAACCCCCAGAAGTGCCCGGGAACCGTGATCACCGCTAAAACGACCAGCAGCACGAGATAGGTGTGGCGCCAATCCATATGCGCCGCCAACAACGCGGTCAGCGGCGCGAACACCGTGCTGGCCAACCCCGCAGCGAGCGTCAGCACGGTCAGCGCCGACACCCGCCGCGGCCCGTACCACCGGGTCAGGGCCGCGAACGCGGGCGGGTAGAGCACCGCGCTCATCGCCAGCCCAGCCACGGCCCACGCGGCGATGAACCACCCCAGGTTCTGCGCGGTCGCGATCAACACCACCGCCGGCACCGCCAGCACGGATCCCGCGGTCATCACCGCCCGCGGACCGCGCCGGTCCAGCCACCGCCCGACCGCGATCCCGGCCAGCGCGGACACCAGCTGCGCCCCCGACAGCGCGGCGATCACCGCCGGCGCCGGCCACCCCGTGTCACGGCTGATGTCCGGCGCCAGCACCGGAAACGCGTAGTAGAGCACGCCCCAGCTGGTGACCTCGGTCAGACACAACACCGCCAGAACCCGGCGCAGCCCCGACGCCGGCAACGTCGCCGCGTGTGTGGCGGTCTCGCTCGGCACCGCTCAGTTCCCGCGCGCAGGCGGCGCCGACAACGTCAGCACCTCCGGCTCCGCCGGACCGCAACACCCCGACGCCACCAGCTCGACCGGCTCAGCCACGGTCGGCTCAGCCGCAGCGGGACCACAGCACCCACCGGCGCCCGAAACCTGCTCATCGAACAAGCCCGCGCCCCCGCAGACGCCGGTCTCGGCCAGGATCAGCTCCACCCGCGCCGCGGCCTCGTGGTCCCCGGCCAGCTCGGCGGCGATGCTGCGGACCTGCTCGTAGCCGGTCTGCGCGAGGAACGTCGGCGCGCGACCATAGCTCTTCATCCCGGCCAGGTAGAAGTCCTGCTCCGGGTGCGCGAGCTCCTTCGCCCCGTGCGGGTAGACCGTGCCGCACGAGTGCACGTTCGGGTCGACCAACGGGGCCAGCCGCACCGGCGCCTGCAACGTCGGGTCCAGCTCCAGCCGGATCTCCGAGAGCCATTCCAGCTGCGGACGGAACCCGGTCAGCGTCACGACCTCGTCCACGTCCACGAGCCGCTGCCCAGCCGCCGACACCAGCGTCAGCCGCCCCGCGGCGTCGCGCTCGACCGTCTCGGTGCGGAACCCGGTCACCACCGAGATCAGCCCGGACTCCACCGCGGCCCGCGCGCGCATCCCCAGCGCGCCGCGCGCCGGCAACTGATCCGCGTCGCCGCCGCCGAAGGTGTTCCCGATCCCGCCGCGCCGCAGCACCCAGCTGATCCGCGGCGCCCGGTCCTGCTCGGCCAGCCTGGCCAACGCCACCAACGCCGTCAGCGCCGACCGTCGGCATCCGCGAACGCATCGCCCAACGCGACGGCGCCTGGCACGACACCGTGTTCCTGGAGCGCCGCAGCCCCGTCAGCTGATCCCGGCCGCCCGTGTGCAGGAGCCTGTGATCGGTCGCAGGCTCCCGTCTGGGTCGTTTGATCCACGGTGGTTCATCTGGGTCGAATCGGTGTCATCCGGGACGCGGCGGGGGCCACGGTGCGTAGGTGCTCGTTTTCAGTGTGAGGCGTTGAATCTGGGCGCAGGCCAGCTGCAACTGCTGGCGGAGTTCGGTGCCGGCGAACCGAATGCAATCTGTACGGGAGTCATCTACCTCAACGGCGTGATCGTCTTGGGCTGCGAGCACTACGGCCCGCAGGCATAGAAGAAGCGTCGCCTCCAGGGCCGCGTGGTCGGTGTCCTCGCGCCGGTGGTGGAGGGCGGGCGACAAACCTGCGGACCACCGACTCGCGGCCGGCGAGCGGCACAGCGAAGAAGTGTTTCGAGTGCCGGAAGGCCGAGCCCGGCCCGGGCGGGGTCCTTATCCGGACGAAGACGCTACGTCCTTGATCACAGAGTGAGGCTCAGAACCGCAGGCTGACGTGGTGTCGAGTTAGGTGTGGGTGTGGAAGGGAAGTTCGCCGGTGGCGGCGAAGCCCAGTCGGTTGGCGACCGCGACGGCGTGGTCGCCGAAGCGTTCGTAGAACCGGGCGAGCAGGGCGAGGTTGATGGCTGTCTGGACGCCGTGCGGCCAATGGTCGCTGGTGATCACGGTGAGGACGTGGGCGTGCATGGTGTCGATGGCCTGGTCGATGTCGGCGAGGTCGGCGAATCCGCACGGGCATTGGCGCTCGATCAGCTCGGCGAGCCGGTCCGCCATTCCGGCGGCGGCGTCGGCCATCGCGGCGAAGCTGTATTCGAGGTGGGCGGGCACGGCGTGGTGGGGATGGGCGAAGCGGGCGATGTCGGCGACGTGCGCGGCCAGGTCGCCCATCCGCTCGAGCCGTTCGGCGCAGTAGATCGCGGCCAGGATGGTCCGCAGGTCGTGTGCCTTGGGTGCTTGGAGGGCCAGCAGGGCCTGGGCGTGCGACTCGCAGTCCGCACGGGCCCAGTCGATCTCGGCGTCGGCGGCGATCACCTGCTCGGCGAGGTCCAGGTCTGCGGTCCGCAGTGATCTGCTTGCCCGGCGGATCGCGTCGGCCGCAAGCGTGCACATCCGCCTCAGCTGTGCGCTGAGACGGTTCAGCTCTTCGTGAAAGCCCTCGCGCATGTCCGCACCGTGTCCCTCGTCGGCCAAACCGTAAGCCGGCCTCGCGGCGTCGTGGCCACACTCGCGTAATGCAGCCCACCGGCAGGTGAGGGAGAGAACTTCCTGCCGATGGGTCCGCCGCGCGCCATGCCACCGCGCCACGTGTCCACGATTGTCGTCTCGGTGCGGGGTACTGGGGCCGCGGTGTTACAAGATCTTTTGTGGTGGCTCGTCTGCGTCCGCGCGTTGCACCTGCCCGCCGTTCGGTGTGTTTCCCGCGGGAATGTTTGGGTAAGCCCCGGGGCGGCGCGCCGGCGAAGACCGCAGTGCGGTCTGGAGGGGGCGTGTCCGCAGGTGGCCTCGCGGTCAAGCAGTGGCCGTGGGGCCGCCTTGCGGTTCGGCGGGCAGGGTGGCGAGGAATTCGTCCAGGAACGCTAGTGCGACGTCGCGGAGCTTGACGTTGGTGTCCTGGGACAGCGTCACGAGCAGGGCGAACGCCTCCGGCGGGCCGCAGCGGCGCTGGGCCATCAGCACGCCTTTGGCCTGTTCGATCACTGCTCGGGACTGCAGCGCCTCCCGCAGCTGCCGGTTCTCCTCGGCGAGCACCGCGGCATCAACGTCTTCGGCCGCGTGCCGAGGAGCCGACCAGGCCGTGCGCTGAGATTGTGACTCCACCGTGGACATAGTCGCTCCCCTCGCTCCGCTGATCACCCAGTCACGCAAGGACGTCTCGAATTTACCCCGTCGGGTGGTCGTGTGAAACCGGTGTTCCCGCTGGTGCAGGGCCGGGTATTCCTCCTGAAGGAGGCGCGGCGGGCGCACCCGGCGGACAGGGAGGAAGGCTCGTGAAGGGCGACGTCGAGAGCTACTACGAGGCCGGCCAGTGGAAGACCAAAATCGAGGGCAACCAGCAGGCCTCGCACACCCACGACACGAAAGAAGAGGCGGTGGCCAAGGGCCGGGAGATGGCGATCGAGCGCGGCGTGGAGCACTTCATCCGCAACATGGACGGCACCATCGCGCAGCGCCACACCTATCCGCGCAGCCGCGACCCCCGCAACATCCCCGGCTGAACCGCCGCTGCCGGCGTTGCCTGGTCGAGGCGGGTCAGCGGCCGGGCAACGCCACCCGGGTGTCGTGCAGGTCGGCGAGCAGGTCGCCGTGCTCGTCGATGCGGTGCAGCACGTCGTCGGCGGTGAAGGTCAGCTCGGCCGTGGTGCGGCAGGCGCGGACCTCGTCCCAGGTGATCGGCGTGGACACGATGGGGCTGTCGCGGCCACGCAGCGAGTACGGGGCGATCGTGGTCTTCGCGACGTGGTTCTGGGACCAGTCGATGAACACCTTGTTCGTGCGCAAGGTCTTCGCCATCTTCGCGCCCACCAGCTCGGGCATCTCGCCGGCGAGTTGCTCGGCGATCGCCTTGGCGTAAACCGAGGTGCGCTCGGGCCGCCGAGTGCGGACGCCGCAGCAGACCTGTAGCCCTTTCGAGCCGCTCGTCTTGGGCAGCGGGGTCAGCCCGTCGGCGGTGAGGACCTCCAGCAGCCGCCCGGCCACGCGGGCGCACTCGACCACGCTGGCACCCTCGCCCGGGTCGAGGTCGAACACCAGCCGGTCCGGCGACCGGCGGGTTGGGCCGGGGCCGACGGTCCACTGGGGCACATGCAGCTCGAGCGCCGCGAGGTTGGCCGCCCACACCAGGCTCGGCAGGTCCTCGATCAGCGGGTAGGTGATCGTGCCGGGGCCGCGGCCGCTGCGGGATCCGGAGCTGGACAGCGTCACGGTCTGGACCCAGTCGGGGGCGCCGCGCGGGAGGTTCTTCTCGAAGAACGCTTCCCCATCGGTGCCGTCCGGGAAGCGCACCATCGTGATCGGCCGGCGGCTGATGTGGGGGAGCAGGAGCGGGGCGACGTGCGTGTAGTACCGCACGACCTCTCCTTTGGTGTACCCGCTCGGGTACAGCGGCTTGTCCAGGTTGGACAGCACCAGCTGCCGCTCGCCGACCTGCACCGTCAGCTTCTTCTCGGCCATCAGCCTCACCCGCCGCTGCGGCCGGGCTGCTCGGGGACGGAGACTGGTAACTGGCCACTACTCATCGATGCAGTATTCCTTCGATCACCTTGTCCGGGGACGGCAGCGCCGTCTGCAGGCTTTCGAGCGGTTTGAGGGCGAGGTTGTACCAGCTCCAGGTGCCTCGGCGTTCGCGGTGAGAAGCGGCGGACGCGCAGGTCGTGGCCGAGGGTCGGATGGGGCATGGCGAGTTCTTCGGCGAAGTCGCAGAAGCAGGCTTGTTGGCGGGAGCGTTACGAGCGTGGCGGGCTTAAGGGGCTGCGTGACGAGCCGCGCTCGGGCCGGTCGCGCTGGTGACAATCGGGCAATTGTGGCGGCGACGTTGAAGCCGCCACCGAAGAAGCTCGGGGTGATGCGCTGGTCTTCTCAGCTGTTGCCGCCCGGCCCGGGGTGGGGCAACGCGACAGTCGCCCGCGCGTGGAGTGACTATGGGGCCCAGCCGTTGCGCAGCGAGACATTGAAGTTTCTCCACCGATCACGAGCGGGTTGCCAAGGTCACCGATGTGGTGGACCTGTACTTGGTGCCACCGGAGAAGGCCGTGGTGATCTGTCTCGATCAGAAATCTCGGGTTCACGCGCTGGGTCGGACCCAGCCGATGGTGCCATGCATCGTCTGCACCGAGCCCGCCACCAGATCTTCAACAAAGCCAACCGTCAGATGACTTCAAACGCGGACCGCCGGCGTCAGATGCTGCGTCGGCTGCTGGCCAGGAGTAGATCAGGGTCGCGCACCCCCACCCCCGGGCTCCACCCGAGACGGCGCGAAATGCTGAACGCGCTGGCCAGCACCGGGGCGACTGCAGTTGCAAGATTGCGCGAGCCTGACCGGACGACGACAGAAAGGGCCGCGACAACTCGACCTTGGGCGTCGACGACGCGCGCGGCGACCGAATCGGCCTCCTCCGTCAGCTCCTCGTGCACTGTCGCGGTTCCAGACCGTCGGGAAGCCGTCAGCTCAGCGCGCAGGTGCGCCGGATCGGTCACTGTTCGCGGGGTGAATCTGGGCAGCTCGGTAGTCAAGACCTCGTCGATCAGCTGTCGACCGCCATGGGCGAGAAGCACCTTTCCCACCGCCGAGCTGTGCAATGGGAGCCTGCCCCCGACGCGGGAGGCGAGTCCGACGGCATCGCGTGCGGAGAAGCGCTCGACCACGACCGCTTCACGGCCGTCGAGTACTGCCAACTGCACGTGTTGATGTAGTGCAGCGTGCAGGTCTTCCAGGAATGGCAGCGCCACCGTGCGGAGCGGGACCGACAGCGGCGCGAGCGTGCCCAACTCCCAGACACGAAGGCCGATCGTGAACCGGCCATCCGTCGTGCGCTCGAGCGCGCCCGCGACGACCAGTTCCTGGACGAGCCGCCGGACCGTCGCGTGCGGTAGCGCCGTACGGCGAGTCAAGTCGGCGAGGCTCAGCTCGCTGTTGTGTGGTTTGAAGGTGAACAGGACCTGCAACAGCCTCGAGCTGACGCTGCGACCTGGCTCGCTCGTACGTGGCATGACACCCCTGACCAGCCGACTTTCTCTCGATCGCACCCTACGCTCGGCGAAATCGGCCACTCGTTGAGGTGTCCGTTCAATGGACAACGGCGTTCCGGCCCGTGGCCGCGCGTGGTCACAATCGCCTCCTTGACCGAGTGGAAGGAGAACGCCGGTGGCCGTGTCGTCCGCGAACCAGCTTCGGATCGCCGTTGTCGGTGGTGGCATCGGGGGTCTTGCGGCTGCCGCGTTCCTGGCTCGCGCGGGATTGGTGGCCACGGTCTACGAGCAGGCGGCCGAGTTGCGCGAGGTCGGGGCCGGGCTGGTGGCCGGTCCGAATCTCGTCCGGCTGCTGCGCCGGCTGGGCGTCATGGACCGTTTACTCGAGTCCGCGGTCCCGCTGGAGGTGGGTTGGGAGTTCCGCCGGTGGGAGGACGGTCGTGTGCTGTCGGCCGAGAACCTCGACGCCTGTGAAGCCTTGTACGGGGAACGGACCTACACGATGCACCGCGCTGACCTGCTGAGCATCATCCAGGCGGCGGTTCCGGAAGGCTCGATCAGGCTCGGCGCACGGTGTGCGGGGGTGGAGATCGGCGACGACGGCGCGGTGCTGGCGTTTGCCGACGGCAGCAGGGTGGCGGCCGACGTCGTCATCGGCGCCGACGGCGTGCACTCGACCATCCGCGAAGGCATGGTCGGATCGTCACCCGCGACGTTCTCGGGACTGGCCGCCTTCCGCGCCCTGGTCCCGGTCGAGAATGCTCCGGCCATCGCTCGGCGTCCCACCCACACCCTGTGGCTCGGCCCTGATCATCACCTCGTCCACTACCCGATCTCGGCGGGAAAGGTGATCAACCTCGTCGCCTTCGCGCCCGCGAGCCGGGACGCCGTCGAATCCTGGACCGCGACCGCCACCAGGGAAGAGTTCCTGGCCGAGTTCGAGGGCTGGGACCCCCGGCTCCGTGAACTGATCGAAGCATCCGGCACCCCAGGACGCTGGGCACTGCTCGACCGCGCCCCGCTGGAACGGTGGAGCCGGGGTCCCGTCACCCTGCTCGGCGATGCCGCACACCCGATGTTCCCGTTCTTCGGCCAAGGCGCCGCGCAGTCCATCGAGGACGGCGCCGTCCTCGCGCGCTGTCTCGCGGCCGACCTCACGGATCCGTCCCAGGCGCTTCAGCGGTACCAGTCCATCCGCCAAGGCCGGACCGATCGTCTCCAGACGGCCAGCCACCGGCGCGCCGATGTCAACCACCTCGCCGACGGCCCTGAACAACAGGCCCGGGACGCGATGCTCGCCGGCGACGACCCGCTGGCCGCGAACGGATGGATCTACAGCTACGACGCCGACCTCGCACTCGCCTCGCAGAGCCGGTGAGCGAGCCGGCAGCCGGTCAGTGAGACCAGAACACAGTTTCCCTTGAAAATCTTGAGAAATCGGAGAACGGCATGACGCACTTCACACCCTTCCAGCAGCTGTTCATCACCCCGGTCCTGCCGTTCCAGCGGGACGGTTCGATCGACGAGACCGGCTACCGTGCGCTGCTCCGCCGGTTCCTGACGCCCGAGTACCTCGACGCTGGGGTGGCGATCATCGCGAATCCCGAGGCGGGCGAGATCTACACCCTCGACCGGATCGAGCGGAACCGCGTCGTCGAGATCACCCTCGAGGAGGTCGCCGGCCGGACACCCGTGCTGGGCGGGGTCGCCCACGTGACGACGGCCGGCATGGTCGAATGCGCCAAGGACGCCGCCGCCGCCGGGGTCGACGGCCTGTTCGTCCTCCCGCCGATCGGCTCGGCCGACATCACACTTTCGTGGAACGCCGACGCCTACCCGGAAGTCATCCTCGACGTCCTGACGGCGATCGCCGGCGAGGTCGACCTTCCCCAGGTCATCCACCCGGTCGGTCCGTTCTCCGCTCGCTACGGCCCCGGGTTCTCCGCGGCGGTCACCCGGCAGATCATCGACACCGTGCCGCAGGTGGTCGGCTGGAAGATGACCTACAACTACGACGGCTACCGGGAGATCGCGCGCGTACTGCGCTCCGCCGGTCGTCCGATCGGGATCTACGGCGCGGTCGGAAAGTACTTCCACGAAAACCTCGCCACCGACACGTTCGACGGCGCGAGCGCCGGGTCGTTCAACTTCGCCCTCGAGCGCATGATCGAGCACATCACAGCCTGGCGTAAAGGCGACGTCGCCCGGGCCACCGAGATCTGGACGAGCGGCCTCGAAGCCCTGCAGGACTACATCTTCTCCGACTTCGGCCGGCTCCACATCCGGTACAAGGCGGCGACCTGGTTGCGGGGGTTCATCGACAACCCACTCATGCGCGCACCGATTCCCGCGCCACGCCGGAAGGAGATCGAGGAGCTCACCTGGCTGCTGCGCGGAGCACACCTGACCACGAGGCCGGATACGGAACTCGCCGATCTGGTCGCCGAGTTCGGTCTCAAGTAGCCCCCACGCCCTTCCATTCGCCATTGTTCAACGGAGAACAACGATGACCAGATCGCCGACCTCGGCCACCCTGCCACCCGGACCGGAACGGGCACGCGCCGCGAACGAGATCGCCGCCCGCATCGACCGCATCCCCACCGGCCGCTTTCACGTCCGGCTGGCCTCCATCGTCGGTTTCGGCACGTTCTTCGACGGCTTCGACGCCATCTCCCTGGCCGTGATCCTGCCCGTCATCGTCAAGGCCTTCGGCATCAGCCTGAGCGAGGCCGGTCTCATCATCAGCGCCGGCTACCTCGGACAGTTCGTCGGGGCCATCGCGATCGGCATGCTGAGCGACCGCATTGGCCGCCGGCGCGCCTTCCTGCTGTCCCTGACGATCATCGGAGTGCTCGCCGTCTTCTGCGCGCTGGCCTGGAACGAGCAGAGCCTGCTCGTGTTCCGCCTGCTGCAAGGGTTCGGCCTCGGTGCCGAGGTCCCGATCGCCGGAACCATCATGAACGAGTACCTCGGCCGGAAGAACCGCGGACGGATCGGCGTCATCTACCAGTCCTTGTTCAGCTGGGGACTGTTCTTCGCGCCGCTGATCGCCCTCCTGCTCACCTCTACGCTCGGCCCCGGGACGGGCTGGCGGATCTTGCTGGGGCTGGGCGCCCTGCCGCTGCTCGTGGTCGCCGTCGGACTGTTCACACTCCCCGAGTCGCCGCGCTGGCTCGCGCAGCACGGGCGCGTGGAAGAGGCCGACACCACCGTCGCGCGCATGGAGGCCGAGGCGGCCGCGGCCGGGAAGCACCTGGACGTCCCGCCGTTCGTTCCGCCGGGCGAGGACCGCGGATTCAGCCCGCGCGAGCTGATTCGCGGCCGATACGGGCGCCGCACGGCGCTGCTCGTCGTCCTGTGGTTCACCGCGTTCTTCGTCACCTACGGATACTCGTCGTGGCTGCCGACGATCTACGTGTCCGTCGGCAAGCTCAACCCGACGTCCTCACTGACGCTGACCGTGATTCTCGGCGCGATCCAAGTCGCCATGTGCTACGTCGTCGCCTGGTTCGTCGAGAACGTCGGACGCAAACGCTCCCTCCTTTACGGCTTCGCCATCTCCGTCGTCGGCGGCGCCTTCGGGTTCGTCAACATCGTGTTGCTCGGAAACACCACGTGGCCCATCCTGTTCGCCACCGGCATCATCATCGGCGTGGGCATCATCTTCCCCGCCACCTCGCTCTACGTTTACACCGGCGAGCTGTACCCCACCCGCATGCGCGGGTTCGCGACCTCGGTCACGAGCAGCTTCGCCCGCCTCGCCAGCATCGTGTCGCCGCTCGTCTTCGGCTTCCTCCTCGACACCGCGGGCGGTGCCGGGCTGGTCTTCGCGGTACTGGGCGTCGCGGCACTGATCGGCGCACTCACCATGGCTCTCGGCGGCATCGAGACCCGCGCCAAGAGTCTCGAGGAACTCTCGCAATGAACACGGACGGAGAAATGGACACAGTCGCCGCACGCTTCAGCGCGGAACACTCCGAAGAGGTCGTGGCCGCCAGCTTCGCGAACACCTCCGACCCCCGGCTGCACCGGATCCTGACCTCGCTGGTCGGGCACCTGCACGCCTTCGTCAAGGACGTCGAGCTCACCGACGAGGAGTGGGCAGCCGCGATCCGGTTCCTCACCGAGACCGGCGCGATGTGCTCACCCGTCCGGCAGGAGTTCATCCTCCTGTCCGATGTGCTCGGGGTATCGATGCTGGTGGAGACCCTCAATCACGACACCGACGGCGGCACCGAGTCCACCGTGGAGGGACCTTTCCACGTGGTCGACTCGCCACCGCGGGAGCTCGGCGCGGACATTGCCCTGGACGGCAAGGGCGAGCCGTGCCTGGTCACCGGCGCCGTCACGGGAACCGACGGGTCCCCGGTGCCCGGCGCGACTGTGGACGTCTGGCAGGCCAACGCGGACGGCTTCTACGACGTCCAGCAGCCGGAACTGCAGCCCGAACGAAACCTCCGCGGCCTGTTCACAACCGACGACGAGGGACGCTTCCGGTTCCGAACGATCGTTCCGCGGTACTACCCGATTCCCACCGACGGGCCGGTCGGCCGTTTGCTGGAGGCCACCGGCCGGCACCCGAACAGGCCGGCGCACATCCACTTCGACGTCCGAGCCGGGAACTACCGGAGCGTGACCACGCACCTGTTCGTCGCAGGCACCCCCTACATCGATTCCGACGCGGTGTTCGGGGTCAAGGACAGCCTCGTGCGGGACTTCCCCGTCGTTGACGACCCGGAACGCGCAGCCGCGGCCGAACTGCCCAATCCCTTCCGGACTGTCCACTTCGACGTCGTGCTCCGCGAGAATCCGACATGAGGCCGACGTCGTTCACCTATCAGGCGCTGCCGATGCGGGTCGTGTTCGGCGCCGGGTCGGTGAAGTCCCTTTCTACCGAGCTGGAACGCCTCGGATTCACACGGGGCCTCGTGCTATGCAGCCCCGAACAGAAATCCACCGGCGAACAGATCGCCGCCGCACTCGGTACCCGGGCCGCCGGTGTGCTCGCAGAAGCACGGATGCACGTGCCGGCCGAGGTGGCCGCGCGTGCCCGGGACCGGGCGGCGGCGCTCGGCGCCGACTGCTGCGTCGCGGTCGGCGGCGGGTCGGCTATCGGACTGGGCAAGGCGGTCGCCCTGGAACACGGCCTGCCCCTCGTCGCCGTCCCCACGACCTACGCGGGTTCGGAGATGACACCGGTCTGGGGCCTGACCGAGAACGGGCGCAAGCGCACCGGGCGGGATCCCCGAGTGCTGCCGGTCAGCGTGCTCTATGACCCGGAGCTCACGCTCAGCCTGCCGACGGGGATGTCGGTCACCAGCGGCCTCAACGCCATCGCGCACGCTGTCGAAGCACTCTACGCACCGGACGCGTCACCGATCGTCTCGCTGATGGCCGAGGAGGCCACTCGAGCACTGGCCGAAGCCCTGCCCAGCATCGTTCACACAGCCGACGACCTCACGGCGCGCAGCCAGGCGCAGTACGGGGCCTGGCTGTGCGGCTCGTGTCTCGGAGCTACCACGATGTCGCTACACCACAAGCTGTGCCACAGCCTCGGCGGGGCCCTGAACCTCCCGCACGCGCCGACCCACGCGGTCGTTCTGCCCCACGTCCTCGCCTACAACCAGCCCGGCGCTCCTCAGACGGTTGCGGCCCTGTCCCGCGCACTGGGCGGAACCTCCGATCCCGCACGTCACCTCTGGGAACTCGCCCGGCAGCTCGGCGCCCCGCGATCCCTGCACGAACTGGGCATGACCGAGACCGACATTCCCCAGATCGTCCACGAGGTACTCACGAACCCCTACAGCAACCCGGTTGAGGTCTCAGAACAAGGACTGACTCGTCTGCTCAAGGCTGCCTGGTGCGGACAACCACCGCACAGCACCGAAACGTGAGTGCCTCCGATCCGCGACCCCGGCATGGCGCCGGCTCTCGCCGCTTGCCGCCTTCGCGCTGCGCGCCACGAGATAGGCCCTGAGTGGCTGTTCCATGGGCTCAAGCGGGAATGTCGCATCATCTCCGACCCCGCCCAGGTTCGTCGCCACGCACTACGTGCGCAGATTCCCACGGCCCCTGCCCCTCGCCCGGCTGCGCGGTCTACTCGGCCGGCTCGACGACCACCGCGGCCCGGCTCATCACCACCCGCGTGGCGGTGCACGCGGCGTGGAACAGTTCACGACCCGGTCGAATCGTCCGGCCGGGACGGACAATGAGGACTACGAGTGTTGGTGGATAACCTCGTAATGCTCTGTGCTGTTTTCGTCGCCGCGAAGAGTTTTTCAAGCCACCACGCCGGCGCTGATACGGCAGCGGCCGCAAGTCGTCTGCGCCGTCGGCCAGCAGGTCAAACGCCGAAGTGCGTGAGTTCGTGGAATCTGGGATGTGATCATGTGGGATCCCGTTGCCAGGTCGGGCTGCGTCGGCTGGACGGGTGTTGCGCTGGTACTGCTGGGGTGGGCGGGCCGCCGCACCCGCTGACTCAGCGGCGTCTGTTTCCCGTCGCTTGGCGGGCTCGCAGGTAGTGGATCCAGTCTTGTGCGGCGACGCTGCTCCAGCGCACGGCGGTGGTGATGTGCACGCCCAGCACGTCGGCGAGCACCGCGGGCGGCATTGTGGCGGCGAGTTGTGCGAGCGAGGTGGATCGTTCGGCCCTCACCCGGATCCCGTGGGCGTTGAGCTTTGTGTCCAGCTGATCGGGCGAAATTGGTGCGTTGACCATTCGGGTGCCGGGGAACAGGTATTGACGGGTTCCGACGCCGCGGCGCGGTTGTGCGGCCAGCCGGCTCAGCAGCGCGGCCACGGACGGCGGCAACAGCAGCATTTGACGGCCGACCCGTAGGTGAGCGGCGTTGTCGCTGGGGTCAAGGTCGGTCGTGGTCAGGTGATGGATACGCGTCAGCGGTAACGCATAGAGCAAGATCAGCGCGCCAGCTGCGCGCACGTCAAGGGGCAGGTCGCACGTCGGGGTGAGCAGGTGGCGCAGGCGCCGGAGATGGTCCTCGGCGGCGATGGTCGTCAGCGGAAGTGCCGTGCGCGGGTAGTGGAACTCGATGGCGGCCAAGACTCCGTGGTTGCGGCCCCAGATGAGGAACCCGGCGATCTTGCCGAGTTTGGCCGGCTGCGCGGTGATCCAGCGTTCGAACCAGGGCTGGTCCAGCTCGGCGGCGGTGCGGTTGTCGGCCGCGAGGTCGGCGAGCAAGGTGATCGCGGTGCGGATCTTGGAGCGGTCACGCACGGCGCTGGCGGCGGTGTAGTTGCGCAGCAAGCGACGGCGGGCTTTACGCACGACGCTCCAGTGGGCGTAGGGCGCGATGATCCGTGCGTGCGCGGGTGGCAGGGTGCGAACGGCGTGCTCGAGCCAGGATTCCAGGCGCGCCAACGGTTCGAATCGTTCGGAGCTAAGAGCGTGTCTCACTTGGATTTTGATTGGCCTGCGGGCAAGATCATGAAATGTGATGGACGAGTTGTCACGGCGGCTGGTGCCGGTCGAGTTGTGGGCGCTGGTCGAACCGCTGATCCCGGCGCGAAAGACGCGCCCGCAGGGCGGTGGAATGTCGCGAGTGGACGACCGGGCAGTGTTCACCGCGATCGTGTTCGTGCTGACCAGCGGGTGCGCCTGGCGACACCTGCCTCCCAGCTTCGGGGTCACGGTACCGACGGCGCATCGCCGGTTCAGCGAGTGGACGACCGCCGGACTGTGGCGCGAGGTGCACCGAGCAGTCCTGGACGAGCTGGGCAGCAAAGGCATGATCGACTGGTCCCGTGCGGTCCTCGACGGAGCGTCCGTCAGGGCCAAAAAAGGCTCTTATGAGCTATGTGTGGGTGCGGTTGGGTAGTTCGGGGCGGTAGCCGCCGAGGGCGAGGAGTGCGAGGGAGATCAGGGCGTCGGGATGTGTGAACCCGAAGGCCAGTCGTGTCAGCAGCCGGATCTTGGTGTTGGTCGACTCGATCAGCGCGTTGGACAGGCCGTGGTCCAGGCTTGCGTGGATCGCTGAGAGTTCGGATCGGATGGTGCGGGCGAGCTTGACGAATTCCGGTATCTGGCAGCGGGCGGCCCAGGACAGCCACCGTTGCAAGGCGTCTTTGCCGGCGTGGCCGCCGACGGCGAAGACGTGCCGGAGTCCTTCTTTGAGCAGGTAGGCGCGGTAGAGACGGGGATCTGTCTTGGCGATCCAGGCAAGTTTGTGACGCTGGTGATCGGTGAGGTTTTCCGGGTTTTTCCACAACGCCCATCGGGCTCGTTTCATGCCTTGCGCGGCGCCGGCCGATGCGGTGCGGCCGCGCCGGTCCTTGTGGCTGCCGCCAGGCTGACGGCGCGCGGTGTTCCAGGTCTGGCGCCGGACCTGGTCCAGGGCGTCAGTGGCCCACTTGACCACGTGGAACGGATCAGCACATCGGATCGCGCCCGGACAGTACCGCTCGACAGTGCGGCCGATCCACGCGGCCGCGTCCGCCGAGGCGTGTGTGATTCGCGCGCACCGCTGCGGCCCGAGTAGCTCGAAGAATGCGGCCAGCGTCGGTTTGTCGTTGCCCGCCGCGGCCCACACCAGCCGGCCGGTGTCGTGATCAACCACCACCGTCAGGTACTTGTGGTTTTTCTTGTAGCTGATCTCGTCGATCCCGATTCTGCGCAGCCCGGCCAAGCGATCCACCGCCGCGTCGATGTCCGACCGGACCCGGGTGATGATCGAACCGACTGTTGGCCAGGCGATCCGCATCAACTGCCCGACCGTGGACCTCGACGTGGCGGTCGCCAGCCAGGCGACGGTGTCGTCGAACGCGCGGGTGTGTCCAGCACCATGCCGCGCCCAGGGCACCGCGCTGACCACGACTCCATGTTCGCGACACCGCACCCGAGACGCGTCCGCTTCCACGAACGCCCGCACGGTCCCCAGGTCCAGCGCACGCGCAACTCACTCCAGGCTCGACGCAACGAGCAAAGCCTCGCCGCAATCACGAACGATCTACTTCAAGTTCGTGATGAATCACTCGTCGGTAACATCGTCAACCGCCGGCGACCGATTCAGGTCATGAACCTGCATCAGACCAAAGGGCGCGAAGCTGACACAACGATCCTTCTGCTCGGATCTGACGAGTTCTACGGGTACGAGACCGAACCATATCCGGAAGGTTCACGGTTGCTCTACGTCGTTATGACGCGAGCCCGCAAGCAATCCCATTTGGTGGTTCCTCGGAATGCGCATCCGCTCTGGCAACCCTTGATCTCGGTGTGCCGACCAGCCATTTGACAGCACCATCGCTGCCTTTTTTTCTCAATTTTAGACACGAGAGTCGACGACTGGGCGGCTGGCCGCAAAGTAATCGTCGACGTTCCAATGGAACTCGCTGACCTGGATGGGCCGTCCAAAATCGGGCGCGTGCGCCATTTTTCCAGTGTCGTTGTACAGGCCAACATGGTGGACGTTGCCCGGTGTGCCGTAGAAGACGAGGTCTCCTGGACAGCGGCTGCGCAGCGGGCACCAGCGGGCCGCGTTGTACCGCGTCTGTGCTGTCCGCGCGGTTGCCAAGTCGAAGCGCTCGCATAGGATGGTAAGCGACTTGCTCAACCAGCTTGCTGGTTACATGCAGCTGTCGCCGGTGCGAGAGCTGCGGGTGCTCTGGTACGCGACGAGCAAGGCCATGCGCTATTCGTCTGCCACGTACAAGCCGTTCCTGGAGATCCCGGGCGGTCTGATCGAGGACGACGAATCGCCTCTCGCAGCGTGCCACCGCGAAGTCCGGGAAGAACTGCGGGCGCTGGGGCGGCTCCTGTTCGTCGACTGGATGCCCACCCACGGTGTCTGGCGCGACAGTCTGCAGCTCATCTTCGACGGCGGCACACTCAGCTCAGAACAGATCTCGGCCATCCAGCCGGCCGAGGACGAACTCAGCCGGTTCGAGTTCCTGGAGCTTGACGACGCGAAGGAACGGCTGCGTCCATCCATGGCCCGCCGCGTCGAGCTGGCGTCCTGGACGCTGCTCGACGGTGGTGCTGCGTACGGGGAGATTGGGAGACAGCCCGCGCGGTAGGTATCCGTCGAACTGCTCAGGGCCCGATAGTATCGAGGCAAGCCCCCGCGACGAGAGCCATTGGGCGACCTTCGCCGCTGGTCAGATGACACGAACGGGTAGGCACTTCTGCGTGGGATGAACTGCCGAAGCTGACTTGTCCGCTTCGATTACTCGTCGAGGAGGTCCTCTGTGGGCCATTTTGTCAGGAAGGCGCCGAGTGCGTTGTCGATGAGTGCTCCTTGCGCGGTGGGCTCCTGGCCAGGCCCGAGGTGCTCTGTGAAGGCGTCGGACAAGACCTCGATGACCAGCTCTTGCTGATCCATGGTCGGCTTTTCCCGCGTCTGAAGGGCAAGGAGCAGATCGGGGTTTCGTTCTGCGAGCAAGTTGGTGATGACGGTCCGGAACTCGTCCGGGAGCGTGTCGATGACGGTGTTCACTCATGCCTCCAGCCGGCTCGGGACCGCGCCCACGCGGTGACGACCTTTCCTTCTTCGTTGAGGTTTACCACTGCGTCCGTTCCGGTGAAGCGGTAGGTGCCGCCGTAGGGGTCAGGCCGGTAATTCGGGGCTTTGATCGGGTTGTTCACCGCGTCGTGGGCGGCCGCGTCATTGACGCCGTGTCCGTTGCGGGTGGCCATTTGTTCCTCACCGTGGGCAGTCTTGCCGGTGATCTCCTTGGGCGCTGGGAAGGGCGGTTCGCTGTCGGCTCCCGCGGTGCTGCTGCCGTGGTTGGTTTCCGCGGGTGATACGTGGTCGTCGCCTGCGGCGTGTGTGGCCATGTTCACGACGGCGACGCCGGTCATGGAGGCTCCCGCGGCTATCCCTGCTGCGGAGACCACGTTGAGCGGTACACCGACGATGGCCCCCACGCCCGTGGCATCGAGGACGACGCCAAGCCCTTCCCCCGCGGAGCTGATGACCGTGAGCCCGATGCCGGCAGCGGCGGTCAGCGCGTCACCGGGGTGGTTGACGATGGCGTTGCCGAGGGAGGCCAAGCCGTTGATGAGGTGGCCACCGGCGTCGGCGAGGAAGTTTCCCGCGTCGTCGAGCCAGCTCGAGTCCTGGGGTGCTCCGCTGGTGGCATCACTGATGGCCCCCGCGACGGTGTCGCCGACTTCGGCGAGCTGGGCACGAGCGCGGTTGAGAGTGTCCTGGGCGGCCTGGCGAGACGCCGCGCCAGGGTCGGTGAATCCGGGGGCCGGCTCGCCGTTGGTTGCGGCTTGTGCTGCGGCTTGGTCGTGTTGGGCCTGCGCGCGCTGTGTGGCGGCCTGGGCCTGATTCCACGCAGTGACAGCCTCAGTCGCCTGCGCTTGAGCCCAACGCCGCGTCTCGGCGTAGTGGTCCAAGGCGTCGGCTGCGGACAGCATTGAGTCGGCGGCGTCGTACCACTTGGCCGGTTCGTAGGAGAACTTGTCGTGGAATGCATGAGCCGCTGGGCCGGTCCAGGCTCCCGTATCGATCGCCTTGAGCCCTTCGGACGCGTGGCCGGCTCGGTCGGCTCGGGCACGTAACACCCGGACGTTGTCTTCGATGGCCTCCGGCTTGCCTGGCACCAACTCGGCTGGATCCTGGGTCTGTCCAAGTTCAGCCATCGTCGACTGCGCCCTCGCCGGGGTCAGCGGTCAACGAGCGGGTGGCCGCGTCATCGATGGCGCGATATGCCCGAGTCGCGCGGGAGAGCGTGTCCGCGATGGCGCCGATGTCGTCGGTGAGAGTGTCGAGGCCGTCGCTCCATCGCGCGCAGAAGTCCATCAACGCGTCGTGCACACCAGAGTGCCCATACAGACTGCTATCGCCGCAGAGTCCACGAAGTTCGAAATTCTCCTGATCGTCGACGCTCTGCCTGATGCCGGTCGCAGCTTCGTCGAGCTTGTCCACCTCGACATGAAACCCAGGTCCATCCATCACAGAATCCCTCCCTCCTGTCACAGAGAGTACTGGATCAGTGTCCAGGGCTATGGCCAGTTGCTCAACCCGTGTAAACGGCGGGGCCGAAAGCCGGCGCGCACTCCCCGACGTACTGCGCCACGGCCCGCTTGCCTGCTGGGCTACGACCGGGCCTGTGTCGCGGCATCTCGGTCAGGAGAGGCTGCTGTTCGTTGCTGGGGCGTAGCGCGCGCTGATTGCGCGCCCTTGGGCGCATTCCGCCGGCCGGGCGATCGCAAGTCAGCGACACGCGGCTCATGCACCGCCACGTCTACGACATCACACGGAGAGATCAGTCGAATTAGATCCGGCTGCGCGACGCTGGCGGTCAGGCGACGCTGTGCGTCACGAAGATCCGCATCGACGCCACCACAATGTGGAGGTTGGAGGTGGGGCTGGACTCATCGCGGGCGTCGATGAAGATCCACTCATTCGGAGCACGCTGCCGGGGCTGCTTGCGTGACCCCGTTTCGCTGATTCAGCCGTGCTGCTCCAGATTTGCTCCAGCTTCAGTGCCATAGCCGAAGTTGAGTGGGTAAAACTCAACGTTCGCCAGCACGAAAAAACCGCCCTACCTGGAACGATCGTTCCGGTGGGCGGTGATTCGTCACTGTGGAGCTAAGGGGACTCGAACCCCTGACCCCCTCACTGTCAGTAAGGTTCGATCAAGTCGCTGACCTGCGATTATGGAGAACCTGCTGGTCGGGCGTTGTTGTTGGTGGCTGTTGTGCGCAGTCTGAGACCGTTGATCACCGTTGATCACGTGCCGCTGCTCCAGATTTGCTCCAAGATCGGTGTCGCCACGCAGGCCCCAGCGACGACTGTGGGCGCCGGGGGATCGTGTGGGCTCAAGCGCCAGCGGGTTGGTAGCGGTCGTGGGGCGCTCTGGAGGACTGACAGAGAGTTACTTCTGGTCCCGATTGCGGCATTACAATAATTTGTCCGTTTTGCATGATCTGTGGCTTAATTGCTTTCAATGCGACTTGGGTCACACGGTCGCGATCCGTCAAATAGGCCGCTTGGTCTATTTCCTTGAGTAATCCCGTTTGGCAGAGCGATCTTGGGTTCGTCGGGGGCCCAGCAGGTTGGGCTGGTTGCTCTTGGCGAGGGGAATTTCGTGCGTTCTGTTGGAGGAACGCGGCCCGGGCCGACCAGTGGTCGTGGGCGGCAAGCCGTTCCCGCTCAAGCTCGGCGACGACCGCCAGGCGCGCGTCGAGGCGTGGGCGGCCGAGCGGGGGATCGGCAGTCGCGCGGAAGCCGTCCGTCAACTCGTTGACCTCGCCCTCGCTGCTGAAACCCGCGACGCCGCGCCGACGGTCACGAGCAGCTTCGGCGCGGTCGGGAACGACACCCAGGAAAGCCGATGATGCTGAAGCAGTACGTGCACGGGCCGAAACCTGGCTGCTGGCCGCTGAGCTGGCCATGACCGGGCAGCACCTCGACAACGCAACGCGCCGGCTGGTGCTCGACGAGCGCATCGTGCGACGCGCCCACCAGGCACGGGCTCGCGCGGGCGACCGCAGTGCAGAGCAGGTCCAGGGCCGCGCTGCCGTGCGCGCTGACGAACTTATCGTCGTCGGCAAAGCGCCGCTCGGCGTAGTTCGGATTCTCCGTCCGAGGAAGTCCACGAAGGACGCCTGCGGAGTGAAGTTGGCGGCGAAGTCACGGGCGTCGTGTCGGTTGAAGTCAGCGATCAGCTTCTCGGCGAGCATATCAATGCCATCGCGGCTCTTTCCCATGTCTCTCCCGTGCGCTTGTACTGCTGTCGCTTGCCCGCGGGTCGGCCGTGTGGGCACTTCGCTTGACAACCTCGACGACTGGGACCGCGTCGCTGAAGCCGGCCTCCGAATAACCAGCGCTCGCATCGTCGTGCCCAAATTCGACTACCGCCCCACCATTCTCCGCACCACCATCCCACCCGGCGATTACACCGCCCGCGGTCTACGCCAACGGATTCCGCACCATCTTTGACGACGGCCGCTTCGTCAACGACCGCTACCGCCTCATCCTCTGGCCCAGCGACATCCAATCCCGCCTCGCTGCTTGCGTAGCGACAACAAGCTGGTATATTGGTAAGTCCATTAGCCGGAATCGAGGGACGCCGCATGCCGAAGATCGTGTACGTGGACAGTGGCGGCGAGGAGCGGGTCGTCGACGCATCCGCTGGGGAGAGTGTCATGAGCGCGGCCGTGCGCGCGGGCGTTCCCGGGATCATCGGCGAGTGCGGGGGCTGCCTCTCGTGTGGCACTTGCCACGTGCGGGTGCGCGAAGAGTACGTGGATCAGGTTGGTGAGGTCGGTGACATGGAGGACGACCTCCTTGATCTCGCGGTCGGCGATCGGCAGGTCAACAGCCGCCTGTCTTGTCAGATTCAGATGACCTCGGAGCTGGACGGGCTGATCGTCGACGTGCCCGACGAGCAAGTCGTCTGACCTTGACTGCAGGATAGCCCATTGCCAGTGGCTCAATGGTCTGATATTCAATCCTATGACGGCTTCGCGATCGCCGGCGTGAAAGGACTTCAGCGTGCTCCGAACAGAGATCAACGAACTGCTGACGCAGACCGGGCCGGGGACCAAGATGGGCGCTCTGTTCCGGCGCTTCTGGCAGCCTGTTCTGCTGGCCGAGGAGCTGCCCGCCGACGATTGCCCGCCGGTGCGGGTCAAGATCCTGTCGGAGCGGCTGATCGCCTTCCGCGATTCGGAGGGCCGGTACGGTCTGATGGACGAGTTCTGCGCGCACCGCGGTGTCTCGCTGTGGTTCGGCCGCAACGAGGCCGGCGGCCTGCGCTGCCCGTACCACGGCTGGAAGTACGACTACACCGGTCAGGCGATCGAGGTCCCGAGCGAGCCCGAGACCAGCAACTTCTGCGCCAACGTCAAGCTGAAGTCCTACCCGCTGGTCAAGCGCGGCGACGTGCTGTGGGCCTACTTCGGTGACCCCGAGGCGCAGCCGCCGCTGCCGGAGTGGGAGTTCGTGACCGTTCCGGAGGGGCAGGCGTTCACGTCGAAGCGCTTTCAGGAGTGCAACTGGCTGCAGGCGCTCGAAGGCGGCATCGACTCCAGCCACGTCACCTTCCTGCATTCGGGCAGCCTCGACAGCGACCCGCTGTTCAAGGGTTCGAGGGGCAACGCCTACAACCGCGCGGACCTGAAGCCGTTCTTCGAGGTCGTCGACTACGAGGGCGGCTTGCTCATCGGCGCTCGCCGCAGCGCGGAGGAGGGGCACTACTACTGGCGGGTGACGCCGTGGGTGCTGCCGAACTTCACCATGGTCCCGCCGCGTGCCGACCACCCGATGCACGGCCACTTCTGGGTGCCGATCGACGACGAGAACTGCTGGGCCTGGAGCTTCGACTATCACCCGACCCGCCAGCTCGACAGCGAAGAGGTCGCGGCCATGCGGGCCGGCCTGGGCGTGCACAGCGCGAACGACGAGAACTACCGGCCGCTCGCGAACAAGGACAACGACTACCTCATGGACCGCGACGCGCAGCGGCGCGGCGAGACCTACTCCGGCATCAAGGGCATCGCGCTGCAGGACTCGTCGCTGCAGGAGTCGATGGGGCCGATCGTCGACCGGACCAAGGAGCGTCTCGTTGCCACCGACGCGGGCATCATCAAGGCGCGCCAGAAGCTCCGCAAGGCGGCGCTCGCGCTGGCCGAGGACGGGGTCGAGCCGGCGGGCAACCGGGCCCGGCACCAGAAGGTGCGCTCGGTCGCGGTCGTGCTGCCGGCCGACCAGTCCTTTGTGGACGGGATCGGTGAGGCGATGGTCGCCAAGCCGGGCGTGCGGCAGACCACGGTCTGAGACGGCGAGGAACGCGGTGTTGTCACGTGGTTTGGTCAGCAGTTGTGCCCGCGCGGCGACGGCCGAGGAAGCGGCTTTCCGGATCGATTACCCGTTGTCAGCCGCCCGCAACACGCGGGTGGTGGCGCTCGACGACGCGGCGAAGGACATCGTCGAGCGAACCGCCGCCGAGGAGTGGGCGCAGGCGCGGTTCTACTCGGTTTCCGGCGCCGGTGACGAGCTGGTCACCATGACCGGCGACCGGGTGGCGCTCACCGAAGAGCTGCGTGACAGCAACACGGTCGTGCTGGTCTCGACCACCGGCGAGAACGCGGAGGCGGCGGCCACCATCGGTGCGGCCTGCACGGTGCGCGGGATCATGACGGCCGGCCTGGTCGTGACCTCGGACGGGGTTGCGAACGAGGCGCTGTTCTCGCTGCGCCCGCACGCCCGGATCCTCTTGGTGCCCGCCGAGGAGGACGACCTGTTGGAACTGCTGAAAGCGACGCGCGCATGAGCCCCGAGAGTGATCCGGCCGGCAAGGTCACCATCCCGGCTCTGCAGGCGATGAAGACGCGCGGCGAGAAGAGCGTCTGTATCGTCGCCTGGGACTACCAGATGGCGCGCATCGCCGACCGGGTCGGCGTGGACATCGTCTCGGTCGGCGACACCGTCGGGGTCAACCTCTGGGGGCAGCCGCATCCGCTCGAGATCACCTTCGACGAGGTGCTCGTGGTCGCGAAGGCGGCTCGGCGGGGAGTCCGGCGAGCGCTGCTCAGCTGCGACTTCCCGTTCGGCCCGCTGCAGCAGGGCGCCGCCAGTGCGGTCGACGCGGCGATCAGGCTGGTCAAGGAGGCGGGCGTCGACCTGGTGAAGCTCGACGGGGCCGCGGACTTCCCGGACGCGGTCGAGGCAGTCACCAGGGCGGGCATTCCGGTCTTCGCGCAGTTCGGGATCACGCCGCAGACGGCCTTGAAGTACGGCATCGAGTACTCGGCGGCCAGCGTCGCCCAGGTGCCCGACGGGATGCTGGACGAGCTGGTGGCGGAGGCCAAGCTGCTCGAGTCGGCGGGAGCCGTCGCGCTCAACTTCACCAACTCCGGCCCGGTGGTGGGGCCGGCGGTGGTGGACGCGGTGTCGATCCCGGTGCTCGGCGGGTTCGGGGGCGGTCCGTGGCTCGACGGGCGGATCCGCATGGCGACCGCGGCCATCGGCTACAACGCGGCCAACGTGGACAAGGACGTCGACACCTACGCCAACGTCGCGCGGATCGCGTTCGACGCGCTGACCGACTGCGCCGCGGACATCCGCGGGGGCAGGCAGATCCGTGGTGGCATCAAGGTGCCGCAGAGCTGAGGAGAAGTTCGCATGCCCGTGGTCGTGCTGGACGGGATCGCTACGCGTTACGAGACCGTCGGTGACGGGCCGCCGCTGCTGATGTTCAGCCCGGGCGGCTTCGATTCCGGTTTGGACAATTGGACGAGTTTCGGGCGCTACCGCGAGCTCGGTTTCCTCGACGCGTTCGCGCCGGAGTACACCTGCGTCGTTTTCGACCGGCGCGAATCGGGGCGCTCGGGTGGCCGGATCGAGCGGCTGGAGTGGCCCGTCTACGTGTGCCAGGCGCTCGCGCTGCTCGACCACCTCGGGATCGACGCGGCGCACACCATGGGCGGCTGCGTCGGGTGCTCGACGGCGGCGGCGCTCGCCGTCGCGGCACCGGAGCGGGTGCGCAGCATGGTGTTGTTCTCGCCGGCCGGCGGGCCTCGCTACCGGATGGCGCAGCACCGCCGGTTCGTGCAGCACCTCGCCTTCGCCGCCGAACACGGACTCCCGGCGGTCGTCGGCCTGGCCCGCTCGACGAGCGCCGGCTTCAGCGCCGACCCGCGGGTGGGTCCGTGGGCCGCGGCCCTGCGCAGCGACGAGACCTTCGCGAAGGCCTACGCGGCCTTCGACCCGGCTCGCTACGACCTGCTCGCGACGGGTTCCGTGCGCGGCCTCTTCGACCGCGACACCGTCCCGGGCGTGGAGCCCGAGGACCTGATGACCTGCGACGTGCCCGCGCTGATCGTGCCGGGGCAGGACGCGTCGCACGCGCCGTCGGCCGCGCGCTACCTCCAGGAATGCCTGCCGGTGCACGAGTACTGGGACGTGCCCGTCGCCGAGCAGACGGCCGGGACCGCGCCGGCGCGGGTCCTCGAGTTCCTGCGCGGGCACGACCGGTGACTCAGCTCGTCCTGCTGCGCCACGGTGAGAGCACCGCCAACGCGGAGGACCTGTTCGCCGGGCATCTCGACGTCCCGCTGACTCCGGCCGGCGTCGGCGAAGCGCGAGCCGTCGCGGACGAGCTGGCCGGCTGGGTCCCGGACGTCGTGCACTCCTCGCCGCTGGTCCGCGCCGCCGACACCGCCGCGATCGTCGCGGGCGTGCTCGCGCCCACCACGGAGGTCGAGCACCGGCCGGCGCTCGTCGAGCGGCATTACGGTGTGCTGCAAGGGATCGGGCGGGCCGACGCCCGGGCGCGGTTCGGTGCGGAAGCGGTCGCCCGCTGGCGGCGGGCGCCGGACGGGGTGCCGCCGGGCGGCGAAAGCCTGGAGATGCTGCACGAGCGGCTGCGACCGTATTGGCTCGAAGAACTGTTGCCGTTGCTGGAATCGGGCCGCTCGGTGCTCGTGGTCGCGCACGGCAACTCCCTGCGCATGCTGCTGGCCCACGTGAGCGGGCTGGACCTCCGGGAGGCGATCGGTGCCGAGGTGCCGACCGCCGTCCCGTTCCGGCCGGCGGTCAGGCTTCCAGCGCGCTGATCTGGTCGATGCGGTCCTGGTGCCGCCCGCCCTTGAACGGCGTCGAAAGCCACAGCGCGAGCAGCTGTTCGGCTTCGTCGTCCGTGATGACCTTCGTGCCGATCACGAGCACGTTGGCGTTGTTGTTGCCGCGCGAGATCTCCACCATGAACGGGGTGTGCCCGAGTCCCGCGCGGATGCCGCGGATCTTGTTGCAGGCGATGACCTCACCCTGGCCGCTGCCGCCGAGCACGAGGCCGGCGTCCGCGCGACCGTCGGAGACCCGTCGGCTCACGTCGGCGCACAGCGGCGGGTAGTCGACGGTGTCGGTCGCGCTGTGCGAGCCGCGGTCGTCCACTTCGTGACCGTGGGCGGTGAGCCAGGTCGTGAGGCGCTGCTTGAGGTTCACGCCGTGGTGGTCGGCGGCGATCGCGATCCGCATGGCCTCAGCCCACCAGTTCGCGGGTTGTGGGCGCGAACATCGAGTCGACGTCCACCGGTTTCGTCAGGATGTGTTGTGCCGCCGCCTGTTCGGCGAGCAGCTCGAGGATCGCGCGGTTGGGTTCGATGCCGTAGGGGAGCGGGTCGGTGGTGCCGGTCTCGGCCATGACCCGGGCGTACATCCGGTCGTCGGCGGTCTCGACGACCCCGGTGCGCAACTGCTCGACGTAGCGGCGCTTCGACTCGGCGAACGCGTCGAACACGGCCTTCGCGACGCCTGGGTGCGCGTCGAGCACCTCGTCCTTGACGACGACCAGGTGGTTGATCGGGTAGAAGCCGCGTTCGCGCAGCGCCGCGAACCCGGCTTCGACCGGATCGGCGATCAGGGGCACGACGTCGGGTGAGTCGACGCCTGCGTTCACCACGGCGTCGACCTCACCGGCCAGCAGCATGTCCCCGAGTTGCTTGCCCGGCCCGGCCGGCTCGACGTTCGCGGGCGGGCGGTAGGACTCCACGTGCTCGTCACCGCTGAGGACCCAGGTCACCGAGTCGAGATCGAGGCCGTGTTCGAGCGCCATGATCGCGCGCGCCCAGACGCCGGTGGTGACCGTGTAGCCACGGTTCACGCCGACCCGCTTCCCGGCCAGCTGCCCAGGCTCGGTGATGCCGGAGTCCTTCCGTACGAGGATCGCGCCGTGGTGGAACCCGCGGACCAGGAAGACGGGGAGCGCGGTGAAGCGCACGCCGTGCTCGCGCGCGGTGAGGTAGGTCGTGAGCGCCATCTCGCAGACGTCGTAGGCGAGCTCGCGGACCATCCGCCGGAACCCGTTGACGAGGACCGGTTCTTCCTTGAACGCCAAGGGAAAACCCGCGGGGACAACCGCGCCGTCGGTCAGTGCGCGGTTGTTGCCCTGGGTACGCGTCACGGTCAGCAGGTGCTCGGCCATGCGGCTCCTCGCTTCGTCATGGTGGACTACCTCGCCGATGGTATATTGGGCTGTCCATTCTGCCAAAGAGGGAGATTCGATGGTCCAGACTGTGCAGGCGGCCGTCCGCGTCGCGCCGGGCACGACGGAGATGCAGGAGTTCGAACTTCCGTCGATCGACGACGACTCCGCTCTGCTGCAGGTGGAGGTCGCGGGGATCTGCGGGACGGACGTGAAGATGTACGCCGATCCGCCCGCGGTGATCCAGGGCCGGGTGATCATGGGCCACGAGAACGTCGGTGTCATCGCGCAGGCCGGGCCGCGGTTCAAGCGACGCCACGGGCTCGCCGAGGGCGATCGGGTTTTCGTCGAGCACTACGTCGGCTGCTTCAACTGCGAGTGGTGCCGGCTCGGCGAGTACCGGCACTGCGAGGCGACGGACTGGCGGACCAACCCCGACGGCCGGCGGTTCGGCTACACCTCCGCGGAAAACCCGGGCACGCTGTGGGGCGGGTTCTCCGAATACATGTACCTGCCGTGGAACTCCGTGCTGCACAAGATCCCCGACACGGTCACGCCCGAGCTCGCCGGCATGGTCATGCCGCTGTCCAACGGCATCGAGTGGGCGCTGCTCACCGCCGGGGTCGGATACGCCGACACCGTGCTGATCCAGGGTCCGGGCCAGCAGGGCCTGGCGCAGCTGGTCGCGGCCAAGACCGCGGGTGCCGCCAAGATCCTGGTTTCCGGGACCACGCGCGACAAGCACCGCTTCGACCTCGCGAAGGAACTCGGTGCCGACGAGGTCATCGACGTGCTCACCGAGGACCCGCGCGAGAAGGTCATGGACCTCACCGGCGGCCGCGGCGTCGACATCGTGCTCGACTGCACTTCACGCGCCGGCACGGCGCCGGTGCTGCTCGGCGTCGACGTGCTCAAGCGCCGTGAAGGCACGCTCCTCATGCAGGGTGAGCTGGCCGCGTTCCCGGACTTCCCGGTCAAGAAGGTCACCGAGAAGGCGATCACGATCAAGTCCGCGCGCGGGCACTCGTTCCGCGCCTGTGAGCTCGCCGTGGACCAGCTCGCCTCGCGCCGTTTCCCGCTGGAGAAGCTGGCGACCCACCGTTACGGCATCGACCAGGTCGACCACGCCATCCGCGTGCTCGCCGGCGAGACCGACGAGGACGCGATCCACATTTCCCTGATGCCCTCGCTGGTCGGCCAGGCCGGTGGGGCGGTCGTGCGATGAGCGGGGTCGTCGTCACGAATCCGCCCCGGACCGGTCCGGAGACGCGCGACGGCCTGGGTCGGTTCGGGGTCGCCACTCTGCACGAGGCGCAGGGCCGCACCGGGCTGATGGCGTCGTCGCTGAACCCGATCTGCCCGGGTGCGCACGTGTCGGGCACGGCCGTGACGGTGAGCGTGGCGCCGGGCGACAACTGGATGATCCACGTGGCCGTGGAGCAGTGTCAGGCCGGCGACGTGGTGGTGGTCGCGCCGACGTCGCCGTCGGACGCGGGCTACTTCGGTGAGCTGCTGGCGACCTCGCTCAAGGCGCGGGGCGTCCGGGGCCTGGTCATCGACGCCGGCTGCCGCGACATCGCCGAGCTGCGCGCGCTGCCGTTCCCCGTGTGGTCCCGGGCCGTGTCGGCCGAGGGCACGGTCAAGGAAACCCTCGGCTCGGTGAACACGCCGGTCGTCTGCGGCGGCCGGCTGGTCGAGCCGGGTGACGTGATCGTCGCCGACGACGACGGGGTGGTCGTCGTGCGCCGGGCCGACGCGGACGAGGTCCTCGCGGCCGCCACGGCGCGGGAGGACAAGGAAGCGCGCCTGCGGGCCCGCTACGCCGAGGGCGAGCTCGGCCTGGACGTCAACTCGATGCGCGAGCGACTCGCGCGCAAAGGCCTGCGGTACGTGGAGCATGACGAGTACCTCAGGCAGGTGCGCGCGAAGTGATCATCGACATCCACGGCCACTACACGACCGCTCCGCTGGCGTTGAAAAGGTTCCGTGACGCCCAGCTGGACGGTGAGCGGGCGGCACTGGCGCCGGTGTCCGACGACGAGCTGCGCGAAAGCGTCGAGGGTCACCAGCTCCGGGTTCTGCGGGACCGCGGTGGCGACCTGATGCTGTTCTCTCCCAAGGCATCCGGCATGGAGCACCACGTGCCCGACGCCTGCGTGGCGAACGCCTGGGCCCGCGCGTCCAACGACCTCGTGCACCGCGTCGCGGAGCTGTACCCCGAGCACTTCGCCCCGGTCGCGCAGCTTCCGCAGACCCCGGAGGGCAACCTCGGCGGCGTCACGGCCGAGATCCGCCGCACCGTGGAAGAACTCGGTTTCGTGGGTGTCAATCTCAACCCGGACCCGTCCGGCACCTGGGCGGGCAAACCGCTGACCGACGAGTCGTGGTTCCCGGTGTACGAGGTCCTGGCCGAGCTCGACGTGCCGGCCATGGTGCACGTCTCGACGGCGTGCAACCCGAACCACCACACCCTCGGCGCGCACTACCTCAACGCCGACACCAGCGTGTTCATGCAGCTGCTGCAGTCGAAGCTGTTCGACCGCTTTCCCGGTCTGCGACTGGTGATCCCCCACGGTGGGGGAGCGGTGCCCTACCACTGGGGCCGCTACCGGGGCCTGGCGATACGCAACGGCTGGCCCGACCCGGCCGAGCTGCTGCGCAACGTCTTCTTCGACACCTGCGTGTACCACCAGCCCGGGGTCGATCTCCTGCTGAAGGTGCTGCCCACGCCGAACCTGCTCTTCGCCTCGGAGATGCTCGGCGCGGTCCGCGGCGCCGACCCCGAAACCGGCATCGAATGGGATGACACGAAGCAGTACGTCGACCGCGCCGGCCTTACCGCCGAGGACTTGGCGGCCGTGTACGAAGACAACGCCCGCCGGGTCTACCCCCGGCTCGACCGGCGGCTCGCCGCCGCAGGAAGGTGATCCGATGAGCCGGCTGAACCTCACGTTCGCCTGCGGCGACTACGACCGCACGCGCGCCCTCGAGGACGGGTCGATCCGGCCCGACGGCATCGACCTGACGTACCTGCGGCTCCCGGTCGAGGAGACGTTCTTCCGCATGCTGCGCCACGGCGAGTTCGACGCGTCGGAGATGTCGCTGTCGACCTACGTCGCCTCGCTCGACCGCGACCCGGCGCCGTTCGTCGCGCTGCCGGTGTTCACGTCACGGATGTTCCGCCACGGCGGTATTTTCATCAACACCGCGGCGGGCATCGAGAAACCGGCCGACCTCGTCGGCAAGCGCATCGGCACGCCCGAGTTCCAGCTGACCGCGGGTGTCTGGATCCGCGGCATCCTCGCCGACGCGTACGACGTTCCGCTCGACTCGGTCACCTACCTCACCGGTGGCCAGGAAACTCCCGGGCGGATCGAAAAGGGTGCGGTCTCGACGCGCTTCGACGTCCAGCCGATCCCAGCGGACCGGACGTTGTCGGACCTGCTGGCCACCGGCGAGATCGACGCGCTGCAGAGCCCGCGGATCCCGAGCTCGTACGTCGCGGGCGACGGTCGCGTCGCCCGGCTCTTCCCCGACACCGTCGCGGCGGAGAAGGAGTACTACGCGGAGACCGGGATCTTCCCGATCATGCACGTGGTAGCCCTGCGGCGCGAGGTCTACGAGCGGCACCCGTGGGTCGCGCAGTCACTGACAAAAGCGTTCACGGCGGCCAAGAAGGAGGCGTACGCCCGGATCTACGACGCCTCGGCGCTGCGGTTCATGGAGCCGTGGCTCAACCAGCACCTGGAGGACGCGCGGAGCCTGCTCGGCCCCGACTACTGGTCCTACGGGCTGAACGCCAACCGGCACGTGCTCGACGTGTTCCTCCGCTACCACCACGAGCAGGGTCTCTCGGCTCGCCTGCGCACGGCGGAAGAACTGTTCGCACCCGAGTCGACGGAGTCCTTCGTCATCTGACCGCGGACCTCGGCGAGCTCGCCGGCGGGCAACCGTTCCCCGCCGGCGAGCTCGCCCGGCCTCAGGCCGCGCGGAGGAGTTCCTTCAGCGCCACCTCGGTGTCGGCCGCGACGTGGGGCGGGACGGTGCGGCCGGCCTCGAGCAGCTTGCGCACCGCCATGTAGTCGCGGGGCGCGTTGACGGCGTCGATCGCGACGAGGCGCCCGCCGCGGTAGTAGAAGAGCGAGAACCGTTCACTGCCCGGATCGCCCCGCAGCACGGTCTCGTCGAACCCGCTGCTGATCCCGGCGATCTGGAGTTTCAGATCGGCCTGGTCGGACCAGAACCACGGAACGCCGGCGTCGGGCGCGTCCTTGCCGAGCAGCGTGGCCGCGGCGGTTTTCGCCTGCGCGATGGCGTTCGGGACGGATTCGAGCCGGATCGCGCCGTGGTCGGGGTGCGCGACGATCGTGCAGTCGCCCGCAGCGACCACACTGGGCGTGCTGGTGCGGCTGGACTCGTCGACCACGATCCCGCCGGCACAGGCGAGCCCGAGCTTCTCTGCCAGCTCGGTGTGGGGGACCAGGCCGATCCCGACGACCACGACGTCGGCGGGAATGGTGCGGCCGTCGGAGAGCCCGACACCGGTCACCCGGTCGCGGCCCAGGATCTCGGTCACCTCGGTCGACAGCACGACCTCGGTCCCTCGCCGCTGGTGTGCGGCCATGTAGAAGCCTGACACCTCTGGCGCGACGGCGCGGGCGAGCAGCCGGTCGGCCGCCTCGACCACGGTCACGTTCTTGCCGGCGGCGGTGGCGGCCGCGGCGGCCTCGAGCCCCACGAAACCCCCGCCGACGACCACGACATCGCGGGCCTGGTCGAGGTCGTGGCGCAAGGCCACCGCATCGTCGATATCGCGCAGGTAGTGGATTCCGGTGAGCTCGCTCCCGGGAATCCGGAGGCGGCGGGGGGTGCCTCCGGTGGCCAGCGCGAGCCGATCGAAGACCATCGTCTGGCCGGATCTGGTGGTTGCGACACCGGTTCCGCGTTCGGGATCGGTCACGGTGATGTCCTCGATCCATTCGCCGCGGACCAACTCGATTTGCTGCGCCGCGTAGAAGTCGGCGCCACGGAGAGCCAGCCTCTCCTCCGGCAGCTCCCCTTTGAGGAACGCCTTGGATAGCGGGGGCCGCTGGTAGGGCAGCCGGGCCTCGGCGCTGAGCAGCGTGATCGGTCCCGAAGCGCCCAGCTTGCGGAGCGAACCGGCGAGCTCGACGCCGGCCTGCCCGGCACCGACGACCAGGGTTCCGGCGTTGCTGGCGCCTTCCGTCACCGCCATGAACTCCTCCTTTGGTTATACCATTAAACCTTAACGGAGGGCGTCGTGGAGGGCGAGGGTGTGCGGGTGTGAGCTTGCTCAGTCCTGCTCGGCGCCGTGCGAGACTCGTTGCGCGGTTCGGGCGATGTGCTCGCTCATCACGTGCTGGGCAGCGGCGAGGTCGCGCTCACGGATGGCTTCGGCGAGTCGCCTGTGTTCGTCGGTTCCGCGCTTGCCCATGGCGGGCGCGTGCTCGCGAGCCTCCCTCAGGGACATCAGCATGGGGCCGTGGAAACTCTGGATCAACATCGCCAGTGCCGTGTTATGGGCGCACTCGGCAAGCCGGATGTGGAAGCGCGCCGAGATGTCCACCGTGTACGCGTCCTCGTCGACGGCGGCTTGCCCCTCCTCGGCGAGCTTGAACAGCGCGTCGATGTCGTCGTCGGTCGCCCGTTCGACGATCAGGGGGAGCGCGCCGAGCTCAACGATCTTGCGCGTTTCGGTCACTTCGCCGGCCGTGAGCGCGGACATTGTCAGGAGGTCGGCCAGGCCCTCGCCGACGCGGTCCGTGCTCGGCGCGGTCAGGAAGGCGCCACCGTGGGCGCCGACCCGAATCGTGACGAGTCCGCTGGCCTCCAGTATGCGGAGGGCCTCGCGAACGGTGACCCGGCTCACGCCGAACCGCTGACACAGCTCGCGCTCGCTCGGTAGCCGATCTCCTGGTGTAAGGGCGCCGTCCCGGATCAGGACCTTGACCTGGTCCACGATGACCTGCGAAACCCGCGGCGCGTTCACGCGGTTGAAGAGACCGTCTGTCGTGCTGCGTCCAGTGGCAGCCATGTCCCCACCTAAAACGTCGTCGATGCCGATAGGACACCATACCGTAACAGTTAATGGTTTAACCTTAAGCCAGATCGCCAGGTCAGAGACTGATGCTGGGCGCCCGCCGGTCCCGGCATGGCTAGAAATCCCGCGAAGGCCATTGCTTTGGACTGACAATTAGTCCTACTCTCCCTCCCATGCTGAGCCGAGAGAAGCTGGCACCGTCCAGTACGGCAGCCCGTGATGCTGCACACACCGATGTGGGGGGCACCGGCGGGATCGCGCACCTCGAAGCACGAGGTGTCACGATCGAATACGCCAAGCCTGGGTCGAAGGAGGTAACGACGGCCGTCGAGCAGTGCGACCTGACCGTCGAACGTGGCGACTTCGTCTGCTTGGTCGGGCCGTCCGGCTGCGGCAAGACCACATTGCTCAACGCTGTCGCCGGATTCGTCAAGATCGCCGACGGCGTGCTCGAACTCGACGGGCGCCCGATCCCCGGCCCAGGGCCCGACCGGGCGATGGTCTTCCAGCACGCCAACTTGCTGCCGTGGCGGACTGTTCAGGCGAATGTCAGCTACGGTCTCGAGTTGACCAAGAAGGTCAAGAAGGCGGAAGCCAAGCAGCGCGCCGACGAGCTGTTGGAGCTGGTCGGGCTGGCCGGGGTCGGGCAGCAGTTTCCGGCGCAGCTCTCCGGCGGCATGCAGGCCCGGGTGAATCTTGCCCGCGCGCTCGCGGTCGAGCCGGAGATCCTCCTGCTCGACGAGCCCTTCGCCGCGATCGATGCACAGACGCGAGAAGTTCTCCAGGTTGAACTGCTCAGGGTTTGCGCGGCGCGCGACGTGACGGCTCTGTTCGTCACCCACGACATTTCCGAGGCCGCGTTCCTGTCGGACCGGGTCTGCGTGTTCAGCCCGCGCCCCGGTCGCATCGTCAAGGAGATCACCGTGCCGTGGGATCGGCCGCGTTCGCAGGAGATTCGGCGGACGGCGGAGTTCGCTCACCTGCGTGACGAGATCGCCGACGTTCTCTACGGCACCAAGAACGGCGTGGGCCAGGAGGCATACCGATGAGCATCACCTCTTCCGAGAAACCGGCCGCACGGATCGAATCCCGCGTTGGTGGTCCTTCCCTTCGCAATCGGCAAGCCAAGCGTCGTCGCGTGCCATCTTGGTTGAGCGAGCAGCGCCTGATCGGCATCAGCGCAGTCATCCTCGTGCTGGTTGCGTGGGAGGTCGTCGCGCTGCTGCGGCTTCAGCCGCAGCTGATCCTGCCTGGGCCGGTCGACGTCATCGAAGCCTTCGGGACCCTGATCCAAGGCGGTCAGATCTGGATCGACCTGTGGACCAGCGCCCAGGAACTACTGATCGGCCTCGGGCTGGCGGTGGTGGTCGGTCTGCCGCTGGGCCTGTTGATCGGCTGGTACAAGAGGGTCGCCTATGCGCTGAACCCCTTCATCAACTTCCTGTATGCCACCCCGCGTATCGCGCTGACGCCTCTGCTGATCATCTGGCTTGGCATCGGCAGTTCCTCGAAGATCGCGATCGTCTTCCTGATGGCGCTGTTCCCGGTGCTCATCAACGCCGCGCAGGGTGTCCAGTCGCTCGAACAGGGCACCGTCCGCGTCGCACGGTGTTTCGGGGCGAGCGACCTGCAGCTGTTCCGCACCGTGGCCCTGCCGGGCACCGTTCCGTTCATTGCCAGCGGGATGCGGCTGGCGGTGGGCCAGGCGCTGATCGGTGTCTTCGTGGCTGAGCTCAGCGGTGCGCAGCACGGTGTCGGCATGACGATGAACACCGCCGGGCAGCAGTTCCAGACCGCCACGGTCTTCGCCGGGCTGTTCATCTTCGCTGCGGCAGGCGTCATCCTGACCTCGCTGCTGCGCCGAGTGGAGAACCACTTCGCGGCGTGGCGTCCCAGCAACCATTGACTTTTCCCACCACCCCAGAAGGACAGAACAATGACGTTCAAACCTGGCGCTCTCAGTGCCGCCTTGGCCGCGGTGCTCGCCATGTCTTCTCTCACGGCCTGTGGCGCATCGTCTTCCCCCGGAGCCGACGGCGTCATTACGGTCAGCTACAGCGAGGAAGTTGCCGACGAGCTTCCCCTGTGGATCGCTTCGGAGGCCGGCTACTTCAAGGAGCAAGGCCTCAACGTCAAGCTCGTCAAGCTGGACAGCGACCAGGGTTACCCCGCGCTGATCTCCGGTCAGACGCAAATCGCCTCAATCGGCGGCTCGCAGATCGTGGCCGGAAAGGCGGCCGGCGGCGACGTGAAGGTGCTGGCCGCGCTCACTCCGGTGGTCCCATACCAGCTGTACGCGAACGTGGCGACCGGCGCCGAACTCAAGGGCAAGAAGATCGGCTACACATCGAAGAGCGGTTCCCAGTACATCGGCACCCTGTTGGCACTGAAGAAGCTGGGGATCAAGCCCAGCGAAGTGAACCTGGTTCCTCTGGGCTCGGTGACGAACGTCAACAACGCGTTGCTGTCCAAGACGATCGACGCCTCAGCCACGCATCCGCCGGCCAGTATCAAGTTCGAGGACGCCGGGATGCACATGGTGCTCGACCTGGCCAAGGAGAAGACCCCCAACATCGCGGTGGGAATCTCCAGCACGTCGGATTACATCAAGGCGCACCCGGAGGTCCTGGACAAGTTCATGGCCGGCCTCAAGAAGGGCTTCGACCGCGAGCGCGCCGACAAGGCCTACTCCACGAAGATCCTCGGCGCTCACCTCGGGCTTAAAGACCAGCGTGCGCTCGACGAGACGTGGGAGTACTACTCCACCGAGGTTCTCGCCGACCATCCGGTCGCGACCGTGGCGGCCCTGCAGTCTTCCCAGCAGTCGCTGGTGGGCTCGGTCGGCGGCGTGGAGAAGGTTGATCTCGCGGGTCTGATCGACACCTCCTTTGTGGACAAGGCGTTCCCCCGCAAGTAGTTCGTTCTTCGCGCGATCTCCTGAGGGAAAGGTTCGGGACAAAACAATGTGTGGATCAGAAGAAAGCTTCATCCTTCCGCCCGGGATGGTTGCGACCATCACCGAGGCGGCACGGCGAGGCGGCCGGAAAAGCTGGCAGATGAGCGAGGTGGCCTCGGTCCTGGCCGGCCTGCCCGAGGACCGTGCTCCTCAGGTCGGGTTCATCGGCTACGGCGACACCGTCGCCGGTGACCGCGTGCTCATCGCCGTCGACAACCACTACGACCAGACGGTCGTCGACGCGATGGCCACCGCCCTGCGCGACAAGGGCGCGACCGTCGACATCATGACCACCGACTCGGGGCCCGATCGTGAGGCCGACTACCGGGACGAGGTTGAGGCTGTCATCCGCGACACGCATTGGACCGAGAAACCGCGCCGATGGGAGGGGCTGCCCTCGGTCGAGGACTTCGCGGGCAAGGCCGGTTACGACCTGCTGCTCCACGGCCGCGGCGGCCCGACACCGCCGACCGACTACCGGTACGAGCAGTTCCCCTGGCTCAAGGAAGAGCACTTGCTCCAGGGCGCCGGTGGTTTTCCCCGGGACCTGCACCGCCTGATCAACATGACCACGTGGGACAAGATCTGGCACAAGGGCCCGGGGAGCGTGGTGCGGCTCACTGACCCCGAGGGCACCGACATCTCCTTCACCCTGCACGAAGAGTACTTCGACGGGAGCCGGCGCAACTTCACCGAAAAGCCGACTCGCGCGTTCGGGCACCTCCACGGGCACCCGCCCACGCCGATCCTCGACAAGGAAGACGCGACCGGGGTGATCGCCGGCACGACGAGCCACATCGGCCGGCCGTTCCCGCGGATCAAAGTGCACATCGAAGGTGGGCGCATCGAAGCCATCGAAGGCGGCGGCCCTTACGGCGACGCGTGGCGCGAGGTGCTGGAGGAGACGAAGAACGTCCACTACCCCTCGTTCCCGCGACCGGGCCTGTTCTGGCTGTGGGAGGTCGCGATCGGCACCAATCCGTGGACGGTGCGGTCGCCGAACATCAACATGGTCTCCTCCGGAGGCTTTGAGTGGGAGCGCCGTCGCGCCGGCGTCATCCACTGCGGCATGGGCACGCGCTGGCGCGCCGGCGAGGAGGCCTGGGCCGCGAAGAACAACGTCAAGTACGGGCACCTTCACGTTCACCTGCTTTTCCCGACCTACGAGATCACCACTCGCGAGGGAAACGTCATTCCCGTCATCCAAAATGGACACTTGAACGCATTGGACGACCCGGCCGTGGTCGACCTTGCGCGCGGTTACGGCGGGGACCCCGACGTGTTCCTGAAAGAGCGGTGGATTCCGGCGGTTCCTGGAATCACGGTGCCGGGCTCGTACGACGACTTCGCTCGTGACCCAGCCCCGTTCATCTACGACGACAATCGGAAGCTTTACGTCGCCTGACGAAGCCCCGACAACAGGTGTTTCTCGACGGGGCTGCCGGACTTCGGTTCGGCAGCCCCGTCGCTTGCGTTACCGAAAGGTAGGTTTGTGGTGAAAGAGTGGATGACCGTCCTTCCGCCGGCCGAGATCGCCACTTACCGCCGCGCCGGGTTTCTCGACGGGTTCCGGCTCGGCGCGCGGCCGGCGCTGCTGGTGGTCGACGTGACTTACGGCTTCACCGGGTCGCGAGGACTGACCTTCGACGAGGCGATCAGGGAGTTTTCGACGGCCTGCGGTCCGGCCGCCTGGGCGACGATGCCCACCATCGAGAGGCTGATCGGGATGTTCCGTGGCCGGGGCGCCCCGATCATCTTCACGCGCGCCGATACGGACGGCCAGCGCTTCACCGGACGTGCGACGAAGAACAAGGGCTCGAGCAAGGCGGCGCCGGGATACGGCGAGTTTCCGGACGAGTGCGCGCCGCGCGAGGGCGAGTGGGTGCTGGGCAAGACGAAGGCCAGTGCGTTCTTCCACACGCCGCTCCTGCCGTACCTGGTCCAGGAGCGGGTCGACTCGCTCGTGGTCTGCGGCGTGTCCACGTCGGGGTGCGTTCGGGCGACGGTCGTCGACGCGTGCTCGTACGGGTTCGACACGATCGTCGTCGACGACGCGTGCTTCGATCGGTCGTGGTTTTCCCACTGCACCAACTTGTTCGACATGAACGCGAAGTACGCCAGCGTGCTGTCACTGCACGAGCTGGCCGACTCCTGAAATGCGCGTTGCCCGGGTCGGTGACCGAAGTGGCACCAACCCGGGCAACGCGCGGTTTCTGATCAGCCCAAGTAGTCGAGCTGCGTCGCGCGGCGCAGGTCGTCGGCCGTGAGCCGATTCGGGTCGAGGGCGACCTCGGTGCGCACGGTAAGCGCTCCGAGGATCGCCTTGCGGACCCGCCGCCCGTCGAGGCCCCGCAGGCCTTTGGCCAGTTCCGCGCGCAGGTCGGCATCCTGGGCGAGCGGCATGAGCCCGGTCCACTGCTCGGCCAGTTCGGTCAGCGAGGACGCCACGATCTGCTCGATGACGTCCTCATCGGGCAAGGTGGTGTTCATGACCAGGTCGGCCCGCGAGAGCACCGCTTCGTCGACCGCGTCGATGAAGTTGGTCGTGGCCACGAGCACCAGGTTCGGGCACTGCGCCCGCAGCTGGTCGAGACCGGACAGCACGGCGTCCGTCGCGCGGTGCACGTCGACCGGGTTGGTCTCGAACGACGCCGAACTCCGGCGCACGGCGAGCGCTTCGACCTCGTCGATCACCACCACGGTGTGCGGTCGCCGCGCGGCGATCTCGGGCAGGGTGTCGAGAAACAGCCGCGACACGGCCCGCTGGCTTTCCCCGAGCATGTCACTCGGGAACGCGTGCGGGTCGACCTCGACGAGCGTGGTGGCACCGCGCGGGGCCATTTTCCGGGCGGCGGCCTGCGCCAGGCCTTGCGCGAGTGTCGTCTTTCCCGTTCCCGGCGGTCCGGCCAGCATGATGAGGCCGTGCGGCGCGCCGGAGAGCCCGCTGAGCAACCGGCCCTGCCGCAGGACGAGCAGCGCGGTGCCGAGCAGTCTCTCCTTGGTGCCCGCCGGCACGATCATCGAGTCCCACGGCCCGTCGTGGTGGTCCGAGGGGAGCGCGTGCAGTCCGATGACTCCGGGCGGGAGCGTCCGCTCGCTCACGGCCAGGACGGCCGGTCGAGGGCGGGCCACACGATCGTGGTGACGTCGCCGGCCTGGGCGTCGCGGATGTGCTCCGGCGGCTCTTCGAAGAGCACCGCGGGATCCATCAGCGCCCGCATCGTCTCGAGCAGGCTGTCGAACATGTGGATGCGCACGACCCGCGCGGTGTTTTCCTTCGAGTCGTTGAAGTGCTGGTGCCACAGGAAGTGGTCGACCACGATCAGGTCGCCCTTCTTCCACGGGTGGTTCTCCCCGCCCTCCGGCTCGGTGCCGAGGTAGGAGTGACCGTCGCCTTCGACCACGTACAGCCAGGCCTCGCCGGCGTGGCGGTGCATCGACTGCTGCCGGCCCTGGCCGATCTCGAACATCGCCATCGTGATGCCGGAAGCCTGGTAGCCGATGGCGCGGTCGAGGAGGAAGGTCGTGCGGGTGCCGCGCGGGGTGTTGAGCATTTCGAGTTCGTCCCAGTCGGTGTGGAGCCGGCCGCTGCGGCGCTTCTGCTGCTCCTTGCCGAGGCGGCGCAGGCGACGGGCGTACGCGTCGTCACCCTGCACGTCGGGCGCGCTGAACTCGGGCCGGCCGGGGAGGTTCTCGACCGGCTCGTGCCCGCGGTCGTCGAGGACCGACATGCCCATCGTGGCGAGCATCGGCTCGCTGGAGAAGGTGAGGTAGCGGAACGTCGCCTCGCCGTCGTTGCCCGAACGGTGCCACGCCCACGCCGGGATGTGGGCCGAGTCGCCGGGAGCGACGTTCACCCGTTCGCCGTCGATCTCGAGCCAGCCTTCACCGCCGACGCCGAACACCATGGCGTCCCAGGAGTGCCGGTGGATCGTGGTGAGCTTCCCGTGGTCGACCTCGTGCACGAGGGCGTCGATCGAGCGGGTCGGGTTGTCGCCGTCCTCGCCCATGTAGACGCCGGTGCGCATGCCCCGCACGGTTTCGGCGAGGGTGACGTCCTCGCTCCGGATGATCGTGCGGTGGTTCGCGCGCCAGTCCTCCAGGAACTTCGCCCGCCGGGCTTTCTGCTGGTGGTAATGGCTTGTCTTCGTCGTGGTCTTCGTCGACACCTAAGCCTCCTTGATTGGCAGGACCATTATACCTTCAGCATTGTGGGTCGCCGGGCACACTACCGCAACTATGGACTTTTGGTCATACCATAAGGCAATATGATGGGCCGAATCGAAGATCCTCGCTGCTCGGTGCCGCCCGACTGCGGCTGAGTCGTTCTACAAGGAGGTAGGCGTGTCCGATTCGGCGACAACCACCCGGCTCGGCTGTGAGCGAGAACACCACGGTGGCGCCCGATGAAAGTTGCCGAGGTTCTGCGCAACCGCCACTTCGACATCTACTGGGGTGGCGTTGTCCTCTCGCAGATCGGCAGCCGCGGCACGATCGCGGCGAACCTGTACCAGGTCTACGAACTCTCCGGTTCGGTCGCGCAAACCGGCCTAGTGGGCGCCGCCCAGGTCGCGGCGCTGGTGGTCCTCAGCCCACTGGGGGGTGTTTACGCGGACCGGGTCGATCGGCGCAAGCTGCTTCAGTGGGCGCAAGCCGTGGCCATGGTCGTGGCGGTCGCGCTCGCCGCCACCAGCTTCACCGGTCACGCCGACGTGCTGCAAGTGGTTACCTCTGTGGTGCTCACGACCGCGGCGGCCAGTTTTGACCAGCCCGCCCGGCAGGCTCTGATCCCGGCCCTGGTTCCGCGAGCGCAGCTGCCGCAGGCGTTCGCGTTACTCAATCCCTCCAGGGAGCTGGCCGTGCTGTTGGGCCCGGCCGTAGCCGGTGTGCTCATCGCCGTGAGCGGGCCGGGCATGATGTACGCGGTCGACGCGGCGACCTACCTGCTGCTCATGGTCACCCTGGCCGTGCTCCGAATCCCGGAACTTCCCGTGTCGGGGGCGAACGTGCCCCTTCGAGTGCAGTTCACACAGGGTGTCCGTTTTGTGCTGGGACGACGAATCGTGTCGCAGATGGTGCTGCTCGACCTGGTGGCGACCGTGTTCGCGGCGTACCGGGTCCTCCTGCCGGCCCTCGCGGTCAACCGGTTCCACCTGGGCGCCACGGCCTACGGCCTGCTCTCGGCGGCGCCGTCAGCGGGAGCTCTCTTGGCGACGTACACGGTGTTCCGAGTGGTCGACCGCAGCAAACGACTCGGGAGAGTCCTGCTCTACTCGACCATCGCGTATGGGCTGAGTGCCGTGCTCCTCGCCTACGCCAACGCGCTGCTGATCGCGCTGCTGGCGTGCCTGCTGCTCGGCGTTTTCGACGCGATGGCCACGACGATTCGGCAAGCGGCCGTGCAACTCGAGACGCCGGACGACATGCGCGGCCGGGTTTCCGCGATCTACCAAATGGCCTCCCGCGGCGGCCCCGCCCTCGGCGACACGGTCATCGGTGGCGTCGCCGCCGCGATCGGTCCCGTGCTCGCCCTCATGATCGGCGGCCTCGCGACCGTCGCCTTCGCCATTGGCCACTTCGGCCGATCCAACCCGGTACGCAAGTACGCCCGAGCGCAAGCCGAGGAGCCGACACAGGCGTGACCCCAGGACTCCAGCGCCGTTCGTGACGGCAGTTTCAGAAGTCGAACGAAGAGAAAGAAGGTATCTCGATGGCCGTCTCCGCACCCTCCACCTCCGGCAGGCAGCCGCTGTCGAGGCGGGAGTGGGGGTCGCTGTCCGGGATGGCGGCGGTGATCCTGCTGCTGAACCTCGTGGGCTGGGGTGTGCTCGTGCTGTTCATCGCCCCGCACCACTACGACCTCGGTGCGTCGGGTGTGTTCGGGATCGGGCTGGGGGTCACGGCGTTCACGCTCGGCATGCGCCATGCGTTCGACGCGGACCACATCGCGGCGATCGACAACACCACGCGCAAGCTCATCACCGACGGCCAGCGTCCGCTGTCGGTCGGGTTCTGGTTCTCGCTCGGGCACTCGACGATCGTGTTCGGGTTGTGCCTGCTGCTCTCGTTCGGCGTTCGCGCGCTCGCCGGGCAACTCGAAGATGACGGGTCGACGCTGCACCAGACGACCGGGCTCATCGGTACGTCGGTTTCGGCCGTTTTTCTTTATTTGATCGCGATCATCAACCTCGTGGCGCTCGTCGGGATCGTCCGGGTCTTCGCGCAGATGCGCCGCGGCGAGCTCGACGAGGAGTCGCTGGAGCGCCACCTCGACAACCGCGGCCTGATGAACCGCCTGCTGCGCGGCGCGACCAAGGCCGTGCGCAAGCCGTGGCACATCTACCCGGTGGGTGTCCTCTTCGGACTCGGCTTCGACACCGCCACGGAGATCGGCCTGCTGGTCCTCGCGGCCGGCGCCGCGGCGTTCGCCCTGCCCTGGTACGCGATCCTCGTACTGCCCGTGCTCTTCGCCGGAGGCATGAGCCTGTTCGACGCCGCCGACGGCGTGTTCATGAACTTCGCCTACGGCTGGGCGTTCTCACGGCCCATCCGCAAGATCTACTACAACATCACCGTCACAGCACTGTCCGTGGCCGTCGCGCTGGTCATCGGCACGATCGAGCTCGTGTCGATCCTCGCCGAGAAGCTCGACATCACCCACGGCCCGCTCGCCGCGATCGCCGACGTGAACCTCGACTACGTCGGGTTCGCGATCGTCGGGCTGTTCATCTTCACCTGGGTGGTCGCGCTCGCCGTGTGGCGGTTCGGGCGCATCGAGGAGAAGTGGTCGGCGCGGCTCAACCCGGTTGGGTAGGCCGCGGCCGGCGAGGTTGCGCATCGCAGGCAAGGGGAAACGGTGAAACCGCGACTCCCTTATCTCGGCAGCCAGCGGGTGTCGTGGACGGGGCCTGCCGATTGGTCTGGGACGTTGCTGGCACGAGGAGAGATGAAGATCAGCAGTGGACGTCGCGCCCTCCGACGGCACGTTGTGGTTGACGATAAGCAACACGGTCACCAGTTCTTGCCGAACAGTGTGGCCGGGTGAGGGGCTGAGTGTGTCGGGCATGAGCTGTACCTGCGCTCCCTCGGGGAGGTCGTGGATGGAGCGGCGACAGGCTGCGGATGCGCATGCAGACGGCGGCGTGCCCTGACCGACTTGGGCGATAGTGCCGGGCCGTTGAGAAAAACGTTGCGGTAGCGGCGCCACACCGTTAACCGGACTAACCCGTTTGATGCAGCGATCAGCCTGGGCTTGGTGACGCCGTCCCATCGCCGGAGGGGACGGCGGAGTGCTGTTTCGGGACGACGCGCCGGCGTTCGAAGTCGGCCAGGTCGACCACGACGAAGCCGAGCGACCCACGCCAGAAATCTTAGTGTCCGTCGTGGACGGTCATCACCCGCCATTCGCTGTAGGCGCCTTGGGCCGCCGCGCAGCGGGCGGTGATCCGTAGCCGGGCGCCGATGACGACGGCTCCCCGGTGCTCGACGTGCTGGCGGGTGCCGAGGGTAGACCCGTGCGGGGCGATGTGTTCGCGCAGGGCGTCCATGCACGGCATCTCGACGAGTTCCAGTAGCCGGGCCGACGCCATGACATCCGGCTTGCGTTCGAGCGGAAAGAGGATCCCCGGAAGCGAGTCGACCACCTGCTCAAGATGGACAGCGGCATGGGACAGATCATCAGTCAGATGATCTTCGAAGCGGTCGACTCTCACGTGTTCTGCCACCCCGATCATGACCCGACCCCGCATTTGCGCCTTGAGGGGCCCAGGTTGGCAACGCCCTGGAACGGGGACAGCCGAACTCAAAATCATTGTCCCAGTTGTTGATCAGCAGGTTTCGACTCCCGACCAGCGGTTACCGAACGTGGTGGCGAAGGCGTAGATCACAGGTCCCGTGCATAGTCAGGACGTGCAGCTCCCCGACAGCCCCAGCCGCAGTGGCAGCTAGTCACGGATCGCACTCAATCGCAGGCGAGATCGTGCTGGGCTCAGCCGGACATCGACCGAGTTCGAGGTGAGCCGTGCTCGTACTCGACATCAGCAGCCCCGACCCCGTCAACGATAGGCAACGTCGCGGTCGGCCAGCGGCCGGGGCCTGGGCCGATTGGGTGGTCGGGGAAGATTCGACTCACGGCTGGTGACCGCGTCGATACGATATGACGTCGTGTGGATTTCGATTGAAGAGACCACAACGTCATCCGCTACCCCGTCCACGACTGCCAGACGGGTTCGCCCCTTCGTGCCGGCAAATGGACCGTCGGGCTCATAGGCGAACCCAAGCTGCGCTGCCACAGCCTGAGCAAACTCGTCCCCCTTCGCCCAGTCTGCCAGCAACACCCGCGAGTCGACGCGTTCATAGAGCGATGGACCGACAGTCAGCATCCGAAAACCTCCGCCGCCCGACCAGCCAACATCCTGGGTGATTCCGCCGGTGTGCTCACCAGCGACGACCTTCTCGAGTCTATGGCGTGTAAAGGAGTTGACGGTCTGCTCTAGCAACTCGACGGTGATCCATTGACGGTTCATCTTGTGAGCGACCGCAGCAGTGGGTCCTGATCCACCAAAACAATCGAGCACTATGTCGCCAGGATTCGAACTTGCATCAATGATCCGCCGGAGTAACTGCTCGGGCTTTTGCGTGTCATACCCACTGTCCTCCTTGGCCTGAGAGTTCACAGGGGGAATAACGGTCCAGATGCCCCAGCAGGCCGTCGAAGCGATCGCCAAACTCATCGTGAGCGCATACAACGCACGCAAGCTCAACCCGCAGCGGCGATGGCGGATCGTCGAAGTCCCAATTCGCCGCTCGATGCCCAGTGATCTCGGAAGCAAGTGGCAGTGGGCAGGCAAGGAACTTTGGTATGGCGACTGGAGCAAGTCAGTCCAGCCCGTCGCCAACTTCGATGCCAAGAGCACCGATTTCAATCTCGCGAATCTGTTCGACAGTTCGAAGATGGTGGACTGGTGGTTGCGCCTTTACGAGCCAGGCGACGCGTACATTGAGCTGGACAACGGCAAACGCTACTACCCGGACTTTGTCGTATTGGACACTGATGGCGTCTTCTGGGTGGTGGAAGGCAAGTCCGATCGTGACGCGGACCGTCTCGACGTGCTAGCAAAGATGAAGGCGGCCCAGGAGTGGGCGCGCTTTGTCCGGGACAAAGGCGAGTTCGGTGTCTGGCGGTACGTGTTCGCAACCGAGAACTTGATCAGGCAGGCCAAGAGCTGGGAAGAACTCCTAGTATTGGCCAAGCCGGAGCGCTGATCGATCCCTTCACCGAGAGGTCCAGCGCGCTCGCTGAGCTATGCGTCGGTGCTTGGCGTGCTCGGCAACAGATCATTGGGGCCTCGATAACGAAGACGGATGCCGGTATCAGCATGGTGCCGCTGAGCACGTAGGACGCCTTGCCGTTCATGGTTGAGGAGAACGGCTGCCTCCCCGAGCAGATCGAAGCCTGTAGACCAAATTTTGATCTTGTCTGGGGCAGCGTCGGTTACGCGCAACCAGTTGCCCGGCTCCGGTGCCGTCCCGTACCAGGTAACGTCGTCCAAGTCCTCGGTTTGACGACTCCACCGTCGCGAACGGCGTGTCCGGGAGGGGTTGACGAAAGTTTCCCATGCTGACCGTGAGCCGGGTGTGGGCCAGTCCGCGCTGAGGGTCTGCGCGGGTCCGAGGTCATCGATCCACTGGCGCATGCTGGCCGCCGAGTCGAACGTGGCGTTGGTGCTTGTGACTGCCGATATGGCCGCGAGACGGTGGTCGAAGCCGGAGCGGATGAGGACGGAGGCCGCCCGGTTGAAGGTTCCTGTTTCGATTGCGGTCACCGCCGAGCCCGACAGGGTGTCGGCGTCGGCATTGCTCTGGGCAGCTTCGTAGACTCTGGCGGCTTCCATTCCCCAAACCAGCCGGTAGATGACGTCGGCCTCGATGAACTGAGCTACGTCGACGCGATCGCCGGAAAGGGCGCTGAGCGGCGATCCGTGTACCCAGTGCCGCAACACCTCACGCAAGATTCACCCATCAGGGGCACGATCGCGGCAGCCCGGGTGACCCCGTTGCGCGGTCGCGGACCTGCTTTGCTCCAGGTTTGCTCCACTTTTCGCGTCACTGCGGAAGTTAGGTATCCAAAAACTCGATGTCTGTGACCACGAAAAAACCGCCCTACCTGGATCTTTGGATCCGGTGGACGGTGTTTCGTCACTGTGGAGCTAAGGGGACTCGAACCCCTGACCCCCTCACTGCCAGTGAGGTGCGCTACCAGCTGCGCCATAGCCCCGAAGCGAAGGTGAACTCCGCATCTCGTGTGAACAAAGAGTACACCCCGCCCTAGGCCGCTTCAGCAGGGGGGTGGACCAACGGGCCGGCAAGCCAAATCCCCAGGTCAGCCGACGCTATGACAGCTTCGCGGAGATCCACTCAGGCGGCGAGGGCGGGCCCGAAGCCGACGATCCCGCCTCCGGAGCGTGACCTCAGCCCGCCCGCTTCGAGAACTCCCAGCTCAAGAGCGTCTTCATGACTTATTTTTAGCTCTGTATTGACTCCCCGTGTGGCCGCCGTTACATTTTCACCCGGTTGTGACGCCGAGGTCCCCGCCCGCTACGCCGCGTCTTTCATCCTTGGGCATGAGCCTTGCCGTTTCCTGCTCGTCGAACGCCGTGGTGCGGTGGAGGAGGTTCCGATGGGATTGCGGAGAGTGGGCACGGTGGTGCTGTCCGCGTTCGCGCTGGTGAGTGGGTATGCGGGGGTGTCGCAGGCGGAGCCGGCAGCTCAAGCGCAACCCCCAGCCCAAGCCCAGCCCCAAGCACAAGCTCAGCCCCAAGCACAAGCCCAGGCAGCCGCCATCGCGCCTGATCAGTGGTACACGGTGCAGGCCGTGAACAGCGGGAAGTGTGTGGACGCGAAAGCCGCCGCGAGTGCGAACGGGACTGTCGTGCAGCAGTACGCGTGCAACCAGACGTCCTCGCAGGTCTGGCAGTTCCAGCCCACCAGCGACGGCTACATGCGCGTGAACACGCAGCTCAACGCGGCGCAGGCGTGGGACATCACGAACGTCTCGAAGGACGACGGCGGGCTGGTGCAGCTGTGGTCTTACTCGAACGGGGTCAACCAGCAGTGGCAGCCGGTGCAGGAAGCGGGCGGTGCATACCACTTCGTGAACCGCAACAGCGGCAAGTGCCTGGACGTGCCGGGCGCCTCTATCGCAGACAGCGTTCAGCTCGAGCAGTACACCTGTAATAACACCAGCGCGCAATCGTTCACAATTACTCCTGTGGGTGGCACTACAACTCCTCCGGACTCCGACCAGCCGGACCTCGGCCCGAACGTCGTGGTCTTCGACCCGTCGATGTCGAGCGCCAGCATCCAGAGCCGACTGAACAGCATCTTCAGCCAGCAAGAGAAGAACCAGTTCGGCAGCCAGCGCTACGCCGTGATGTTCAAGCCGGGCACGTACTCCAACGACGTGAACGTCGGCTTTTACACGCAGGTCCTCGGCCTCGGGCTCAACCCCGACGCCGTGACGATCAACGGCGCCGTGCACGTCGAAGCCGACTGGTTCCCGCCGCAGAACGCGACGCAGAACTTCTGGCGCGGCGCCGAGAACCTGTCGGTGAACCCGACCGGCGGCGCCGACCGCTGGGCCGTGTCGCAGGCGGCGCCCTACCGGCGCATGCACGTGCGTGGCGACCTGCAGCTCGACGACGGCGGCTGGGCCAGCGGCGGCTGGATCTCCGACTCGAAGATCGACGGCCAGGTCCGCTCGGGCTCGCAGCAGCAGTGGATCTCGCGCGATTCGCAGTTCGGCAGCTGGAACGGCTCCAACTGGAACATGGTCTTCGTCGGCGTGAACGGCGCGCCGCAGAACACCTTCCCGAGCCCGCCCTACACCACGGTCGGCCAGGCGCCGGTGGTCCGCGAGAAGCCGTTCCTCTACATCGACAGCGCCGGCAAGTACCAGGTCTTCGTGCCGGCCCTGCGCACCAACACCTCGGGCACCAGCTGGGCCAACGGCAATGCGCCGGGCTCCTCGCTGCCGATGGACCAGTTCTACATCGCCAAGCCGGGTGCCTCGGCAGCCGACATGAACGCCGCGCTGGCGGCGGGCAAGAACCTGCTGATCACGCCGGGTGTGTACCACCTCAACCAGACCCTGCACGTGACCCGCCCCGACACCGTGGTCCTCGGCCTCGGCATTGCGACCCTGGTGCCCGACAACGGCATCACCGCGATGAACGTGGACGACGTCAACGGCGTGAAGGTGGCCGGCCTGCTCGTCGACGCCGGCACGACGAACTCCAACACGCTCATGCAGGTCGGCGCGCCCGGCTCGACCGCCGACCACTCGGCCGACCCGACGTCGCTGCACGACGTGTTCTTCCGCATCGGCGGCCCGGCGGTCGGCAAGGCCACCAACAGCCTGGTGGTGAACAGCAACAACGTGATCGGCGACCACATGTGGATCTGGCGCGCCGACCACGCGGCGAACAACAGCTTCGTCGGCTGGAACACCAACACCGCCGACAACGGGCTGACGGTCAACGGCAACAACGTCACCATGTACGGCCTGTTCGTCGAGCACTATCAGAAGACGCAGGTCGTCTGGAACGGCAACGGCGGGCGCACGTACTTCTTCCAGAACGAGATGCCCTACGACGTGCCCAACCAGGCCGCCTGGATGAACGGCTCCTCTCAGGGCTTCTCCGCCTACAAGGTGGGGCCGGACGTCACGAGCCACGAAGCGTGGGGCCTGGGCAGCTACTGCTTCTTCAACACCAACCCGTCGGTGGCCAGCGCCCACGCGTACGAGGCGCCGAACACTCCGGGCGTGCGGTTCCACGACATGGTCACAGTGTCGCTGAACCACGCGGGCACGATCACCCACGTCATCAACACGACGGGCGCGACCACACCCGACGGGACGCGGCCGGTGAACCTGGTGAGCTACCCGTAGCCCAGGCGCTCCAGACAACCGGTGCGCGCCGTGGTGGCGGCCTCGGCGCGCACCGGTTCCCAGTCCACATGAGAACGAGCAAGAGATCGACAAGAATCGTCGACGCGCTCGTGCGCACGCAGCCGCTGCCGTTGCCGGGCACGGAGTGAACGTGTCGTTCGGGACGCAGCCGGTCCTGCCGGTGAGCTGAGCCGGGCCCGCCGTCGGAGACCGTGCCCCGGTCTCCGACGGCGGCCTTCGCTCAGGCGGCGACCTGCCGCAGCAGGCCGTGGAAGTCGAGCATCGGCCACAGCTCGGCGATGCGGCCGTCGCGCAGACCGAACACGACGGTGGCGCGCAGGCTGATCGCCTTGCCGGTGGGCGGGGTGCCGAGGAAGTCACCGTCGTGGGTGGCGGTCATCGTCCAGCGCACGGCGGCTTTGTCGCCGTCGATCAGGATGTCGTCCACGTGCAGCACGGCGTCGGAGAACGACGTGCGCACGATCTCGCCGGCACCGACGACGGCCTCGCGGGCCGGTTCGTCGGTGGGTCCGTGGTTCACGGCGTCGGGGGTGAGCAGTTCGTCGAGCAGGGTGAAGTCGCGCCCGTTGAACAGGGTCGGCGTAGAAGCGTTCGACGGTTTCGCGGGTGGTGGCCACAGGGGTCCCCTCTCTACTGTGGTGGTGATTGCGGTCTTCGTGTGTGGCGCAGTGAGGACTGAACAGGGGAGCGCCTTGTGACAACCACGCCCGAACTCTTCGACGGCGAACGCGGCCGGCTCTTCGGCCTGGCCTACCGGCTGCTGGGTTCGGCGGCCGACGCCGAGGACGCGGTGCAGGACGCCTACCTGCGCTGGCGCCGCGCCGACCACGCCGGCATCACCGCTCCCCGCGCCTGGCTCACGAAAGCGGTGACGAACCTCTGCCTCACCCGCCTGACGTCCGCCCACGCCCGGCACGAGTCCGCCGCGGGCGACGAGCTCCCGGAACCCGCGCTGACCGGCGGCGGCGCACTGGGGCCGCTGGAGACGGTGGAACAGCGTGAGTCGGTGTCGTTCGCGATGCTCGTGCTGATGCGAGCACTGACTCCGGTGGAACGCGCGGTCTTCGTGCTGCGGACGGCTTTCGACTACCCCTACCCAGAGCTCGCGAGCTTGCTGGAGCTCACGGAGGCCGGCGCCCGGCAGCACTGCAGCCGCGCCCGCCGCCGGATCGACGCGGGCGAGACCCGGTTCCCGACGTCCGACAGCGGCTCGATGCGGCTCACCGAGAGCTTCATGACGGCCGTCCGCTCGGGCCGGCTGGAGCTGCTCGAAGACCTGCTGATGGCCGACATCGCCACGTGGATGGACCTCGGCGGCGGCGAACGCGTGCACGTCCGCGGCCGCGACGCCGTGCGCCGCAACGCCGCCGCGACGCTCGCGCGTTTCGCGTCCGTGTCGGAGTTCGTGCTCACGGAGGTCAACGGCGGCCCGGGCATCCTCTTCCTCTCAGGCGGCACAGTCGTCGGACTGACGGTCGTGGAGACGCGGGGTGGGCGCATCGCTGCCCTGCGCACCGTCGCGGACCCCGCGCGGCTGGGTTTCCTGCGGGCGCAGTGGAACGCGGTTGCCGGCGTCTCGCGCGAGAACGAGGAGTCCTTCTTCCGGCGCCTGGTCATCGCCGTCGGGGATCTGGCGCAGCCGGCCGCGGCGCAGATCGCGCTGCTCGAGAAGCAGGGGCTGCGCGACGCCGACGAGCTCGCGCTGGAGTTCGACCAGTACTTCGCGGTGCTCAAGCACGCGCTGCCCGCCGGCACCGTCGCGGTGCCGGCGGAGCTCGATGCCCTCCTCGAAGAGATGAGCGGCCCGACGGGGCCGTGGTCGTTCGAAGCACTGGCGACCGCGCCGGAGTGGGCTCGGGTGCGGGAGCTGGCCGCGCGGGCGTTCGTGTTGCTGGGCCGCCCGGCCTGAACCGGAGTGGCACGAACGGACCGTTCGCGCAGGCACTTCCGGCACCGATCCCCAGGTCCAGGCCCGGCTGGAGCAGGTCCACCCCGCGATGCCGTTCTCCGCTCGTGGACACGGCCGTAGGCTGTCGGGTGTGAGCCAGCCGATCCTGATGACCGTCGACGACGACCCCGCTGTTTCGCGGTCGGTCGCGCGTGACCTGCGTCGCCGCTACGGCAAGGACTACCGCGTGATCCGTGCGGACTCCGGGGCCGACGCCCTCGACGCCCTGCGCGAGATCAAGCTGCGCGGCGACGCCGTCGCGGCGATCCTCGCCGACTACCGCATGCCCCACATGGACGGGATCTCCTTCCTCGAGAAGGCGATGGACCTGTTCCCCAACGCCCGCCGCGCGCTGCTGACGGCCTACGCCGACACGGACGCGGCCATCCAGGCGATCAACGTGGTCGACGTCGACCACTACCTGCTCAAGCCGTGGGACCCGCCGGAGGAGAAGCTGTACCCGGTCATCGACTCCCTCGTGGAGACGTGGCTCGCGGTCGGCGACAAGTCCGTCGAGGAGACCAAGCTGGTCGGTCACCGGTACTCGGCGCCCTCGTTCAAGGTGCGCGACTTCCTCGCCCGCAACGCCGTGCCCTACCGCTGGTACTCGGTGGACGAGGACGAGGGCGGCCGCATCCTGCAGGCCGCCGGCGCCGTGGAGACCGACATCCCGGTGGTCGTGACGCCGGACGGCACGGTGCTCAAGCAGCCCACCGGCGGCGAGATCGCGGTCGCGGTGGGCCTGTCCACGCGGCCGGCGCAGGAGTTCTACGACCTCGTGGTGATCGGCGGCGGCCCGGCCGGGCTCGGCGCGGCCGTGTACGGCGCTTCGGAAGGCCTGCGCACGGTGCTCGTCGAGCGCAAGGCCACGGGCGGACAGGCGGGCACGAGCTCGCGCATCGAGAACTACCTCGGGTTCCCCGACGGCGTCTCCGGCGCGCAGCTCACCGACCGCGCCCGGCGTCAGGCTCAGAAGTTCGGCGCCGAAGTCCTGACCGCCCGCGACGTGGTGGGGCTGGAGGTGCGCGGGTCGAGCCGCGTGGTCACCTTCGGCGACGGCTCCGAGATCGCCGCCCACGCCGTGATCCTCGCGAGCGGCGTCACCTACCGCGCGCACGAGGCCGACGGCATCCGCGAGCTCACCGGCAGCGGCGTCTACTACGGCTCCGCGGCCACGGAAGCGCCCGAGTGCAAGGGCCAGCACGTCTACATCGTCGGCGGCGCGAACTCCGCGGGCCAGGCGGCGGTGTTCTTCGCGCAGCACGCGAGCGAGGTGTCGCTGCTGGTGCGCGGCGACTCGCTGGAGAAGTCGATGTCGCACTACCTCATCGAGCAGATCGCGGCCATCGACAACATCACCGTCCGCACCGGCACCACCGTCGTCCAGGCCCACGGCGCCGACCACCTCGAAGCCGTGACCCTGTGCCACAGCGATACGACGGAGACCGTCGAGACCGGGCACTTGTTCATCTTCATCGGCGCGGCACCGCGCACCGACTGGCTCGGCGAGGTGATCCAGCGCGACCACCACGGGTTCGTCCAGACGGGGCCCGACCTGGTCACCGAGGGCCGTAAACCCGCCGGCTGGCCGCTCGACCGCGACCCGTACCACCTGGAGTCGTCCGTGCCCGGGGTGTTCGTGGCCGGTGACGTCCGGTCGCAGTCGGTGAAACGCGTGGCCTCCGCCGTCGGCGAGGGCGCCATGGCCGTCACCCTGGTCCACCGCTACCTGGAGGAGCAGTGAAGGAGCCCGCACTGCCGCGCGAAGAACTCCGCGGCCTCTTCCTGTTCGAGCACCTCTCCGACGAGCAGCTCGACTGGATCGAACAGCACGCCGTGCTGGAACACTACGACGGCGACACCGCGGTGCACCGCGAGGGCGATCCGGCCACCTGCTTCTACATCCTGCTCTCGGGCGCGCTGCGGATGTCGCGGCTGGTGAGCGGCGCCGACGTCGAGGTGAAGCGCTCCGACCAGCGCGGCTCCTACTTCGGCGCCACGCAGTTCTTCGTGCACCAGGAAACCGAGCACACCTACGGTGCCACCGTGCATGCGATCGGGGACCTGACGCTGCTCGCGCTGCCGTCGGCGGAGTTCGCGGTGGAGTTCCGCAATTGGTTCCCGATGGCGGCGCACCTGCTGGAGGGCATGTACCTCGGCTGGCGCAACAGCGACACCGTGATCTCCTCGCGGCGCCGGCTGCTCGCGCTCGGCGAGCTGTCGGCCGGGCTCACCCACGAGCTCAACAACCCGGCCGCGGCCGCGGTGCGCGCCACGGCGTCGCTGCGCGAGCGCGTGGCCGGCATGCGCCACAAGCTCGCCCTGCTGGCGAAGAAGGACATCGACCCGGACCTGCTGGAGCAGCTGCTCGACGTGCAGGAACAGCTGGTCAAGACGGTCGCCGACGCGCCGCGGCTCTCGGCGATGCAGCAGTCCGATCGTGAGGACGAGATCAGCGACTGGTTCGACGACCACGACATCGACCAGGGCTGGGACCTCGCCGCGATCTTCGTCGCGGCCGGACTCAAGACCGAGAACCTCGACGGCGTCCTCGAATCCGTCGGCGAGGGCCTGCTCGACGGCGCCCTGCGCTGGCTCGCCTACGCGCTCGAGACCGAGATCCTCATGGGCGAGATCGAGGACTCGACCACGCGCATCTCGGTGCTCGTGGGCGCGGCCAAGCAGTACTCGCAGATGGACCGCGCGCCGCACCAGTGGATCGACGTCCACGAAGGACTCGACTCCACGCTGGTGATGCTCTCGGGCAAGATCGGCGACGGGATCCGGGTCGTGAAGAACTACGACCGCGGCATCGACCACATCCCGGCCTACGCCGCCGAGCTGAACCAGGTGTGGACCAACATCATCGACAACGCCGTGCAGGCCATGGGCGGCGAGGGCACGCTGACGCTGCGCACGTGGCAGGAGAGCAAGCAGGTGCGCGTCGAGATCGGCGACACCGGCCCCGGCATCCCGGAAGAGGTGCGCCAGCGCATCTTCGAGCCGTTCTTCACCACCAAGGGCGTCGGCGAGGGCACGGGCCTCGGCCTCGACATCTCGTGGCGCATCGTCGTGGAACGGCACTCGGGCGACATCAAGGTGACGTCCGTGCCGGGTGACACGCGGTTCGAGATCTGCCTGCCGGTGGAGGAACAAGCCTCACTCTGAGCCGTTCGCTTTCGAACCGCCCGCGTGCGGTCGCCGTGATCAACCGGCGGCAGCACGCGGGCGGTTCGTGATTTCCCTTCCGTCGCAAGGAAAGCCGGGGCCTCACCGGATCCCGATCGACCCCGTTCGTTCATTGATCGTTCACTTCGAACTCCTCGTGCCGCGAGTCAAACGAGTTGCGGGGGCTGAAGGATCCGAGGTGACGCGTCGCGGGACGTGCGGAAGGTGGGTTCGTGAAACGCCGGTTGTCCATCGGGCTGGCTGTGGTTCTGGTGCTCGCCGTCGTGGCCGTGATCGTGTGGGGGCGGTCCGGGAGCGACGAAGCGTCGGGAGGGGGGACCTCACCGTCGTGCGCGGGGTGATCGGCTCGGAGAAGCAGGCCTTCTTCACCGACCAGCGCGTGGTCGACGCGTTCGCCAAGCACGGTCTGAAGGTGGAGGTCGACACCGCGGGTTCGCGCCAGATCGCGACCACGGTCGACCTCGCCAAGTACGAGTTCGCGTTCCCCTCGTCGTCGCCGGCGGCGCAGAAGATCCAGCGCGACCGCAAGGTGACCACGGTGTACACGCCGTTCCAGTCGCCGATGGCGATCGCGACGTTCGAGCCGATCGTGCAGCTGCTCAGCGCCGCGGGCGCCGTGCACAAGGGCGCGGGCGACTACCAGGTGCTCGACATCGCGAAGTACCTGCAGCTCACGCAGGCCGGCACGCGCTGGGACCAGCTGCCGGGCAACACCGCCTACCCCGTGCGCAAGAACATCCTCGTGACGACCACCGACCCGCGGGAGTCGAACTCCGCGGCGATGTACCTGTCGATCGTCTCCTTTGTGGCCAACGGCAACAACGTCGTCTCGACGCCGGACCAGGAAGCCAAGGTGCTGCCGCAGGTGTCGAAGCTGTTCCTCGACCAGGGGTACACGCAGAACAGCACCGAGGGACCGTTCGAGGACTACCTCTCGGCCGGCATGGGCAAGACGCCGCTCGCGCTGATCTACGAGTCGCAGTACGTGGATCGGCTCGTGCGCCACGACGGGTCGATCCGGCCCGACATGCGGATGCTCTACACGGCGCCCACGGTGTACTCGAAGCACACGCTGGTTCCGTTCTCTCCCAACGGGGACAAGATCGGCCAGCTGCTCTCGACCGACCCGGAGCTGGGCAAGCTCGCCGCGACGTTCGGCTTCCGCACCACGAACCCGCAGCTGTTCCGCGACGTCGTGGCCGCGGCCAAGGCCCCGGTGCCGGCCGATCTCGTGGACACGGTGCAACCGCCGTCGTTCGAGACGCTGGAACGGCTGCTCGACGCGATCCAGAAGCAGTACTGATGGACGAGTTCACCCTCACCCCACCGGAGCCGGTGGCGGCGGTCCCCGTGGAGCGTGCCGCCGGGCTGATCGCGCTCGGTGACGACACGCGGGCCGACATCGCCCGTCGCGCCGGCGAGTTCGCGACGCGGCTGGAAGCACTCGACGTCAAGGCGCCCGAGTTCACCACGCTGCTCGACGAGATCCTCGCGGTCGGCGAAGCGGACATGCGGGCGGCTGCCACGGTCGCCGGCACGATGCTCGACCGCTCGACGAAGGCGCTGGAATCCGCGCGCGGCTCCGTCGGCTCGCCGCAGCAACAGGTGACCACGAGCTTGGTCGAGCTCCGCCGCACAGTCGCCGAGCTCGACCCGGCCAAGCTGCCGATCACCGGCCGCAAGCTCCTTGGCATCTTCCCGGCGGCCGCGACCGCCAAGCGCGCCCTCGACCGCTACCGCGCGGCCAACGAGCCGGTGAACGCGCTGGTCCGCGAGCTGCGCACCCGCCAGGACGTGCTCCGCCGAGACAACGCGGCCCTCAAGGGCGAGCGCGAACGGCTCTGGGCCACGCTCGGCCGGCTCGCCGAGGCGGCGGCGTTCGCGGAGGCCGTGGACGGCGCGATCGACCGGCAGGCCGGCGTCTTCGACCTCACGGATCCCTCGCACGCCAACGCATTGCGCGCCGACATCCTGTACCCGATCCGCCAGCGCCACCAGGACGTGCTGACGCAGCTGGCCGTGAGTGCGCAGGGCTACCTCGCGCTGGACCTGGTGCGCCGCACCAACGACGAGCTGATCCGCGGCGTCGAGCGGGCGGTGTCCACCACCGTCTCCGCGCTGCGCGTGGCCCTGCTGGTGAGCGCGGCGCTGGCGAACCAGCGCGACGTGCTCGACGAGGTCGCAGCTCTGCAGTCGACTACCGACGGCTTGCTGCGCGCCAACGCCGCCCTGCTCGAGTCGCAGAGCGCGGAGATCCGCAAGGCGTCGAGCGACCCGGCCGTCGCCGTCGACACGCTGCGCGACTCGTTCGACCGGATCTACTCGGCCCTCGACGCGATCGACGGGTTCAAGGCCGAGGCCGTGATGCACATGGCGTCCACAGTGGAGTCGTTGTCCGGCGAGCTGCGGCGCGCCGAGGACCGGCTGCGCCGTTCGCACGAGGGGGAGCTGTGAAGAAACTCGCGGTACTGGCGCTCGCCGCCGCACTGCTGGTGACGGGGTGTTCGTCGGCGGATCCGAGCTCCGGCGACGACGCCGGGCCGCCCGAAGCCGGCACCTTGCGCATCCTCGCGGGCAGCGAGCTGGCCGACATGCAGCCGGTGCTCGACGAGGCCGCCAAGGCCACGGGCGTGAAGGTGAAGTTCACGTTCACCGGCACGCTGGAGGGCGCCGAGTCGCTCGCCAACGGCAGCCTCGACGGCAAGTACGACGCCGTCTGGTTCTCCTCGAACCGTTACCCCGCAGGCATTCCCGAGGCGGCCAAGCGCCTGGGCAACCAGGTGAAGATCATGAGCTCGCCCGTGGTGCTGGGCCTGTCGCAGCCGGTCGCGCAGCGGCTCGGGTGGGATAAAAAAGCGCCGACGTGGGGGGACATCGCCGCGGCGGCGGGCAAGAAGGAGTTCACCTACGGGATGACCGACCCGTCGGCGTCCAACTCCGGCTTCTCGGCGCTGGTAGGGGTCGCGTCCGCGCTGGCCCACTCCGGCACGGCGATCGACGCGCAGCAGATCGCCGCCGTCACGCCGCAGCTCACGCAGTTCTTCAGCGCGCAGGTGATGTCCGCCGGCTCGTCGGGCTGGCTCTCCGACGCGTTCCAGCGCCGCGCGACCGGCCAGGATCCGGGCGCGAAGGTCGACGGCCTGGTGAACTACGAGTCGGTGCTGCTGTCGATGAACTCCTCCGGCAAGCTGCCGCAGCCGATGAAGCTGATCTACCCCAGCGACGGCGTCGTCACCGCTGACTATCCGCTCACGCTGCTGACCAGCGCGAGCAACGACGCCCGCGACGCGCACCAGCGGCTCACCGACTACCTGCGTACCCCCGACGTGCAGCGGCGGATCATGCAAGTCACGCAGCGGCGTCCGGTGGTTCCAGGCGTGCAGCTCGGTGGGCAGTTCGTGCCCCACGACCTGGTCGAGCTGCCGTTCCCGGCGACGCAGCAGGCCATCGACGCGCTGCTTTCGGCCTACTTCAGCAAGATCCGCCGTCCCTCGCGCACGCTCTACGTGCTCGACACGTCGGGCTCGATGCAGGGTGACCGCATCCAGGCGCTGCGCACGGCGCTGGCCGGCCTCACGGGCGCGGACAACTCGCTCGTCGGCCGCTACCGGCAGTTCCGCAGCCGCGAGGAGGTGACGATGCTGCCGTTCAACACCGCGCCGGGCGAACCGGTCACGTTCACCGTGCCCGAGCAGAACCCGCAGGGCGAGCTGGCGAAGATCAAGAGCTTCGCCGAAGGCCTGCAGGCCGACGGCGGCACCGCGATCTACGACAGCCTCGACCGCGCGTACCAGGTGATGGAACCGCTCGTGGCTCAGGATCCGGATCGGTTCAACTCGATCGTGCTGATGACCGACGGCGAGAACGAGAGCGGCTCGAACCTCGGCGGCTTCAAGTCCGCCTTCGCCTCGCTGCCCGCGGCGATGAAGCAGATCCCGGTGTTCACGGTGCTGTTCGGCGAGGGCAGTGGCGACGAGCTCACGCAGGTCGCCACGATGACCGGTGGCAAGGTCTTCGACGCCCGCAACACCCAGCTGTCCAGTGTCTTCCAGGAGATTCGCGGGTACCAATGAGGCGTTGGTTCGGCTCCACCAAGAACATCGCCGGCTGCGTCGGCGGCCTGATCGGCCTCGTGCTCTACGCGGTCGGCGTGATCGGGCCGCTGTGGCTGATGTTCGTGGTCATGGCCGTGCTCTACACGGCGGGCGCGCTCGTCGCGCCGCCCGAGAAGGTGCGGCTCGTCGTCGACCCGACCGTGGAGGCGGCGGAGGTGCGCTCGTCGCTGGAAGCGTTGGTGCAGAAGGTGTCCAGCCATTCCGGGCGCCTGCCACCGTCCGCTGTGGACGGTGTGTGCCATGTCGCCGAGGTGCTGTCCGACCTGCTGAAGGACCCGCTGCGGCTCGCCTCGACGCCGGATCTGCAGTACCGCGTGCTGCTGCTCGCGCGCACGGACCTGCCGCTGTCGGTGGAGACGTACCTGAACCTGCCGCGCTGGTTCGCCTCCCGGCGGGACGCCGACGGAACGAGCGCGGAGGACGAGCTCGCGAAGCAGCTGGACCTGCTGCGGGGCAAGGCGGAGAAGCTCGCCGGCGAGTACTACTCGGCCGACGTGAACCGCCAGGAGGACCACACGCGCTACCTCGGCGAAGATTCCTAGCCGAGGTATCAGCGCCGCCCGCGGAACGTCCGGCGCAGGTCGGCGACCCACTCGTCCGGGATTTCCCACGGGATGAAGTGGCCGCCGTGGTCGTGGGCCGTGAGGTTCACGTGGTGGTACCAGGCGGCGCGATCGCTGTCGAGGAACTGCTGCACACGCCCCTCGGTGGTTACGCCGGGCGGGTTCTCGTGCGCGACGAACGTGATGCCGGTCGGCGCTTCGATCACGGGCCACCGGTCGTGCGAGGGCGTCCACGGGTAGCGGTTGTTGTTGGCGTAGGTGCGGATCGACGTGCCGATGGAGTTGGTGGCCCAGAAGATCGTGGCGTGGGTGAGCAGCTCGTCGCGGGTGAACGCGGTGTCGGCGCCGCCGTCGCTCCAGAGGTCCCAGCGGCGCAGGATCCACGCGAGCATCCCGACGGGGGAGTCGGACAGCCCGTAGGCCAGCGTGCTCCCGTCGAGCACGTGCACGGCCAGGTGCGTGGCGAACCGCTTGTCCAGTTCGAGCACGCGTGCGTGGGGTTCGGGGGACAGGCCTTCGGGGATCGGCTTGCCACCGCTCAAGTCCCACGCGCGGTCGCCGGTGAACAGGTCGAGCTTCAGCCCTGAGCCGATGTGGATGGCGTGCAGCTCGTCGGCGTACTTGTGGCCGAGCTGCCCGGTCACCAGCGCCCCGACGTCGCAGCCGGCCGCCGCGTACTTCTCGTGGCCGAGCGTTTCGGTCATCAGCGTGTGCCAGAGGTCGGCGACCTTCCAGAAGTTCAGGTCCGGCCGGTTCGGCAACGGTGTCGAGAAGCCGAAACCGGGGAACGACGGCACGATCACGTCGAACGCGTCGGCGGGCTCGCCGCCGTGGGCCGCGGGGTCGGCGAGCGGGCCGACGACCTTGGCCCAGTGCCAGAACGTCCACGGCCAGCCGTGCGTGAGGATCAGCGGGGTCGCGTCCGGCGTGGCACCGGGGACGCGCATGAAGTGCACGGGCACGCCGTCGACCTCGACGCGGTAGTGCTCATGGGTGTTGATCTCGGCTTCGGCCCTGCGCCAGTCGTACTGCGTGCGCCAGTACTCGGCGAGCTCCTGCAGGTAGACCCGGTCGACGCCGTAGAAGGAGTCGCGGTTGCCGGCGTCTTCCGGCCAGCGCGTGTGGCCCAGGCGGTGGCGGAGGTCTTCGAGCACGTCGTCGGCGACGTGGATCGGGGTCGGCGTGAGCATGGGTCCTCCACGGGTTCCGACGGCAACGCGGGCGAGCTTAGCCACGGCGGCGGCCGGTCTCGGGGATTTTCCGACCGGGTGGTTGGCAGACACGTGTCTTACGACTAGCGTCGTAAGAAGATCGTCTTACAAAGCAGGGGAGCAGGTCGTGGAGACGAGTTCGCGCCGGGAACAGGCCGAGGCGACTCGCGAGCTCCTCCTCCGTACGGCAGAACGGCTGTTCGCCGAACGCGGGCTCGCGCAGGTGTCCAACCGTCAGATCGTGGAAGCCGCCGGACAGGCCAACAACTCCGCGCTGGCCTACCACGTCGGCACGCGCGAAGACCTGATCCGCGCCATCACGCGCTCGCACGTCGAGCCGATCGCCGCGCGGGCCAGGGAACGCGTGGCGGCCGTCCGGCGTTCGAAGCGGCCGCGCGATCATGTGGCCAGCCTCGTGCTGCCCTACACCGAGCACCTCGCGAGCCTCGGCAACCCCAGCTGGTGCGCCCGGTTCCTGGCGCAGGTTGTGACCGATCCGGCACTGCTCGACGTCGAAGGCGTCGAGCCGGTGCTGGCGGTCGAGTTCGTCGAGGGCACGGCCGCGGTGTGGGCGCACGTGACGCCGTTGCCGGCCGCCGAATCGGCTCTGCGGAGCCAAACCGCGCGCGTCGCGGTGATCCACACGTGCGCCGAGCAGGAGCGGCTCGCCGCGGTCACCGGCGTGCCCGCGGACTGGGCGCTGGTCGGCGAGGCCCTGACCGACGCCCTCACCGGTCTGCTGACCGCCCCGCGTGTTCCCACCACCCGGAAGGATCGTTGATGTCCGCCACGAAACCGCCCACGATGCGCCGCCCGGTCCCGCCGGAGATGCTGGAGCGCGGCGAGTGCCCGTTCGACCCGCCCGCCGTGCTCGCGGAAAAGGCGCCGGTGTCGCGGCTCGAGCTGGTCAACGGCGCGCACGCCTGGGTGGTCACCGGCTACGAGCAGGGCCGCGCGGTGCTGGCCGACACGAGGTTCAGCTCCGACAACGTGCGCAACCGCAGCGCGATGGACCTGCGCCCCGACGAGGTCGGCGAGGCGCGCTGCCCCGTGGACGTGCCGCAGCGCGACGACGGCCGGTTCATCTTCATGGACCCGCCCGAGCACACGCGGCTGCGCCGGCTGCTCACCGGCCAGTTCACCGTGCGGCGCATGCAGTTGCTGGAGGAGCGGATCCGCGAGATCTCGATCGAGCACCTCGACGCCATGCGCGCGGCCGGGAACGAGGGCGACGTCGTGCCCGCGTTCGCCTTGCCGTTGCCCTCGCTGGTGATCTGCGAACTGCTGGGGGTGGACTACGCGGACCGCGCGGAGTTCCAGGAGCACACGGGCATCGCGCTCAACCTGACCAAGAGCGACGAGGAGCGGGCGAAGGCCTCGGAGTCGATCTACGCGTTCATGCGCAAGCTGGTGGCGCACAAGCGGGAACACCCGGCCGACGACCTCGTGTCCGGCCTGATCCACGGCGACGCCGACCCGGCGCTGACCGAGCAGGAATTGGTCGACATCGCGACCGTGCTGCTCGGCGCCGGCCACGAGACCACGGCGAACATGCTGGCGCTGGGCACTTTCGCGCTGCTCGAACACCCGGACCAGCTGGCTCTCGTCCGTGAGGACCCGGCCGTGCTGGACAACGGCGTCGACGAGCTGTTGCGTTACCTGTCGATCATCCACATCGGACCGAGCCGCGTCGCGACCGAGGACATCGAGGTCGGTGGTGTCACGATCCCGGCGGGGGACACCGTGCTGATCTCGGTGCCGCAGGCCAACCGCTCGGCCGAGCACTGGCCGGAGCCGGAGCGGCTGGACCTCAAGCGTCCGCGCACGCCGCACCTGGCGTTCGGCCACGGGGTGCACCAGTGCCTCGGGCAGCAGCTGGCGCGTTCGGAACTCCGGGTGGGCTTGGCGGAGCTGGTCGCTCGCCTGCCGGAGGTGCGCCTCGCGATTCCGGCCGAGGAAGTGCCGCTGCGTACCGACATGCTCGTCTACGGCGTGCATTCCCTGCCGGTGGCGTGGTCCTGAGAGGTTACCGGAACCGGGGCAACGTCAGCGTGAGCGCGGCCGTCGTGAGCCAGGCCAGCAGGTCGGGCAGCGGGACGCGGGAGAGGCGCGCGGGCCACTCGTCGGCGACGGTGTGGAGCACGAGCTCGTCTTCGGCCGGCCGCACGGCGGTGAGCCGCAGCCCCTTCGGCAGCTCGGGCAGCGGCAGCACGACGGGCCGGATCCGTTTCGGGGCGCGGAACTCCCGCTGTCCGATGTGGAGGGTTGTCGGGGTCAGCACCACGGCGTCGCCGGCGACGGCGGACGTGAGCGTGAGCCGGCCCAGCCGGGGTGCTTGGCCCAGCGCACCTGGAACCCGTCGTCGTGCGGGGTCGCGACGAGATCCGGCCGGGCCTGCGCCACGCGCTCCCGCACGACGCCGCCGGGCACGGTGATGTCCAGCTCGACCTTTCCGGGAACCACGTTGGGCGTCGGCAGGCTGCGCAGCCTGACTTCCTTGGCCAGCAGGACAACGCGGCGCAGCGGGATGGTGCTCGTCGCGGACGTCGGCCACTCGACGTCCGCGGCGGCCAGGCGCACGTCGCCGAGGCGGCCGGTGGCCAGGCGCAGGGAATCGGCGGGGTAGTCGAGTTCGGTGAGGGTGAAGCGGGCTTCGCCGCCGTTGGCCTTCGCCGTGAGACGGCGGCCGACGAGCTGTTCGGTGACCGTGCGGGCGAGGGCCGCCGGCGTGGCGGGCACGTTCGGCAGCAGGGAACGACCCGCCGCGGCGGCGAGGCCCGCGATTTCGGGCCAGCCCTCGAACCATCTGCCTTCGGTCACCCGGCCATCGTATGGGGCGCGGTAACCAGTCGCGTCCGGCTGTGGCGTTCACCGCGTTTCCCCGGTTATCGGCGCAAAACACGTTTGGCCGGGGGAAAACGGGTCAGCGGGCGACCAGCCGGGCGATGATCCCGCTCACGACCAGCCAGAACACCGCGGCGAGGCCGTAGTTGAGGATGACGGCGAGGTCGGGATTGCTCACCGGGAACAGACCCGGGAAAAACAGTGCGAGCGGGTCGGCCAATGATCGGATGAAGATGAAGAAGCCGTTCGCGGCGTTGGCGCCGGCGAGCAGCATCACCAGATAGAGCACCTCGATGAACGCGAACAACGCGCCGATTCCGGTGATCACTCGGGCTGCCGTGTTGGTTCTGGTGGAAGTTCGCCATCTGGACATGCTGGTTAATTCCCACTTCCGGGTGACGGTGAAACGCGTCGCCGGTCGAATTGCGCCGGTTGGCCGATCACCGGCGCGCGGCGGCTAGCCTGGCCGCGTGCCCGCCACCGCTGAGCCCCCAGAGTCCGAGCATCCGGCGACCGAGCTGACCTTCCGCCGCGAGGACTGGTACGCCGAGGAGTTCACCGGGCGCCGGTTCGAGCGGTGCGAGTTCCACGACGTCGACCTCACCGAGGCCGTCACGCGCGGTGTCTCGTCCGTCGACTGCGTGTTCGGCAACGTGCGCTTCAACGCCTCGAAGCACGTGGACACGGCGTTCACCGGCTGCAGCTTCACGCGCTGCAACCTGTTCGACGCGGAGTTCAGCGGGTGCAAGCTCGTCGGCAGCCGATTCACCGAGTGCGCGCTGCGGCCGATGAAGGTGCTCGGGGGCGACTGGTCGTTCGCGGGACTCGCGGGCGCGGACCTGCGCGGCGCGACGTTCAAGGGCGTGCGGATGCGCGAAGCCGACCTCACGCGCGCGGACTGCACGGGGGCGACGTTCGCCGACGTCGACCTGTCGGGCGCGGAGCTGCTGGAGGTGAAGTTCGGCGGCGCCGAGCTGCGGGGGAGTGACCTGTCGGCGCTCGACCCGGTGCACGCGGAGCTCGGCGGGGCCATCGTGTCGCCTGAACAAGCGACGGTGCTGGTGACGTCGCTCGGATTGCACGTTCGCGGGTAGGCTGCGCTGGGCGTGGCAGGGTCGGCGAAAGGAGTCCGCGATGGGTGTCATCACCCCTGGGTTCACCGGTCGCGCCCGCGGGGGCAACCCGCGGCTGCCGCCCGGCCAGTACCTCACGGAGGACTTCCCCGTGCTGTCGGCGGGGCCGACGCAGCGCGTGCACCTGGACAAGTGGGAGTTCGCGGTCACCACGGAGAAGGGCGAGAAGCGCTCGTGGTCGTTCCGCGAGCTGACCTCTCTGCCGAGCGAGAAGTTCACCGTGGACATCCACTGCGTCACGCAGTGGTCCAAACTCGACACGCGCTGGCGCGGCGTGCCCGTGGAGACGCTGATCGGCGACCTCGGCACCGAGGCCGACTACGTGCTGGCGCATTCCTACGGCGGCTACACCACCAACCTGCCGCTCGCCGACCTGCTCGACGGGCAGGCGTGGATCGCGTACGAGTACAACGGCAAGCCGCTCACCCCGGAACACGGCGGCCCCGCGCGGCTGCTGGTGCCGCACCTGTACTTCTGGAAGTCGGCGAAGTGGGTGCGCGGCCTGGAACTTGCCACGAAGGACGAGCCGGGCTTCTGGGAGTCCTCCGGCTACCACGACTACGGAGACCCATGGCGCGAACAGCGGTATCAGGGCGACTAGCTTGGCGCGTCGCGTACCTCGCGGAGATCCGCCAGGAGACGGCGACGGCCCGCACCCTCGTGTTCGACGCCCCCGGCTGGCCCGGCCACCTCGCGGGCCAGCACGTCGATGTCCGCCTCACCGCCGCCGACGGCTACACCGCCCAGCGCAGCTACTCCCTCGCCGCGCCCTCCGACGGTGACCGCCTCGAGCTGACGATCCAGCGCGTCCCCGGCGGCGAGGTCTCGGAACACCTCACGGGCCCCTACGCCGTGGGCGACCCTGTCGAGATCCGCGGCCCGATCGGCGGCTGGTTCGTCTGGCGCCCCACCGACCCCGCCCCCGTCCTCCTCGTCGCGGGCGGCTCCGGTGTCGTGCCGCTGATGGCGATGATCCGCGCCCGCCGCGCCGCCGGGAGCCGCGCGCTGTTCCGCCTGGTGTACTCCGCGCGGACCCCCGCGGACCTCTTCTACGCCGACGAGCTGCGCAAACCGTACGCCGGCCTGGACGTCACGTACGTCTACACCCGCGAGCTCCCCGACGGCGCGGCCGGGATTCCGCGCCGCCTCAGCGTCGCGACCCTCAACACGGCCAGCTGGCCGACGGACTTCGGGCCCACGTCGTTCGTCTGCGGCCCCACCGCGTTCGTCGAGACGGTGGCCGACGCGCTGTTGGCGCTGGGCCACTCGCCGCACTCGATCCGGACGGAACGCTTCGGCCCCAGCCGAGACTGACGTCCAGGCCCGGTCACTCCAGTCAGGACAGGTCGGGCTTGGCGAGCAGCTCCCGCAGCGTCGCGAGCAGCTCGCGCCGGTCCGCGGCGCCCAGCTTGGCGCGGATCCGCGCCATGTGGTGTTCCACGGTTTTGCCCGAGATGAAGAGCTTGCTGCCGGCCTGTTTGTACGTCAGGCCGTCGACGACGAGGCGGGCGACTTCGAGCTCGCGTTCGCTCAGCGTGCTGAGGCCGGGTGCGGCGCCGGGTTCCGGAGTGGCGGATTCGCGGCGGCCGGTGCCGGCCTGGAATTGGCGGGCGGCTTCGAGGAGCTGGACCATGGCTTTGCGGTCGGATGTGCGGATAGCGGCCTGGCCCGCCAACCGGGCGGCGTCCCAGCAGAGGTCGAGTTCGTGGAGTTCGGCGGCGGTCGCGGAGACCTCGTCGTGGTCGAAGGCGCCGCTGAGAACGGCGAGCCAGCAGGTGGCGGCGCGGGCCAGCGCGGCGGGGTAGCGGCCGTGGCCGGCGAAGCTCGTCAGGGCGGCCAGTTGGTGGGAAGCGGTGTCGAGGTCTTCGACGGTGATGGCGGCGTGCAGCTCGTGCCAGCACAGGGAAACCGTCCACAGTGGAGGGTTGCCGAGTTCGCCGAGCATGGCGTGGGCGTGGCGCAGCTGGCGAGTGAGCTTCGCGTGCGCGCCGGTGCGGGCGGCGGCGATGGCCAGCTCGCCCAGCGGCAGCAGCGTGAACAGGTCGGTCTGCTGCCGCATTGACGCCTGGTAGGCGCGGTCCCACGACTGCTGCAGCCCCACCAGGTCGCTCGCGCGCCGGGCGAGGCCGAGTTCGAGCGTCGCGAAGAAGAGCTCGTCGCGGGCTTCGAGACGGGTGCCCGCCACAGCGTCGCGGTGCTCGGCGGCGGCGGTGAGGTGCCCGCTGGTCATCGCGACCCAGCCGAGCAACAGCCGGTGCCGCGCGGTGAGCAGGTCGCCGCCGACTTCGCTGGCCAGCGCGCGGTCCAGCACCGATTCGGCGAGCCCCAGCTCACCCGAGTGCAGCCCGACGAGCGCGGCCAGCGCGGCCGGGCTGTCCGGCAGCGGTGCGCCCGTCGCGGCCGGCTCGAGCATCGCGGCCGCCCCGACGAGCGCCGAGAGCGTGTCCGCGCCCTGCCCGCTCACCGAATCGACGATGCCGCCGGCCGTCCGCGTCACGGCGCCCGCGAACAGCGTCGGCGCCACGCCGGGCACGGGCGCGTCCACGAGGTTCCGCGCCGCGTCCAGCTGTCCGGTCCCGACGAGCGCGATCGCGGCGAACGCGTTCGCGGCGCCGCGCCCGGCCCACCGGTACACCTCGGGCCCACGCGTGTTGTTCCACGAAGGCGCCCAAGCGTCGCCGGGCACCGGCGCGTTGTGGCCGGGCGTCGATCGGGGCGCGCCCCAAGCCGACGCCGTCAGATCCGGCCCGTCACCGTCGGCAGGCGCACAAGCGTCCGCCGCCGCGGCCCACCGGTACAGCTCCGCACTCCGCGCCAGCTCACCTCGATGCGCCAGCACCGTCGCGGCGATCTCCGCCCCCGCGGCCCGCGCCTCGGGATCGTCGCCGCTCAACATCCCGTCACCCAGCCGCAGCGCCGTGTCGAGGTCACCCGACAACGCCGCCGCCCGGGCCCACCCCGTCGTCACGGCCGTGTCGCGCGCCCCGGCCTCGGCGGCGGCTTCGAACAGCCGCGCCGCCAGCTTCGCGTCCCCGGGCAGCGCCTCGCCCGCGGCCGCCGCAAACGCGGCGGCGGCGCTGGCGCCCGAACTTCCCGTGTCCAGCAACGACTTCGCCAGCTCCAGCACAGGCAACCCGCCCCGCAGCTGGATTTCCACGAGCTGCTGCAGCACCGTCAGCCGGCGCGCCGGCGGCCCGTAGGTCCGCACGGCCTCCGCGGCCACGGGCAACAACTCGTCGTTCGCGTCGAGCAGTCCCGTCGCCCGGGCACCGTCGACGACCTCGGGCAACCGGTCCGGCGCCAGCTCCAGCAAGGCGCACAGCAGGTCGAGATTGCGGCCGGCCCCGGCCTCCGCGGCGATCAAGTACCGCAGCACGTCGTCGTCGAGCTCCGCCAGCTCGGCCCGGAACTCACCGAGCTGCCCGGTCACCGCCCGCTCCACCAGCCGCGGCACCCCGCCGGTGCGGGAGTGCAACGCAGCCGCCGCCGTCCCGTCGACGAGCCGGCCCGTGAGCTGCCGGGCGAGCGCGCCGACCTCCTCGGCGTCCAGCGGCGGCAAGGCCACCTGCCGGGCAAAGGGCTCCGCCAACGCGCGCAGCGCTTCCGAACGCGGGTTCGGCCGGTGCGCCAGCACGACCGGTCCCGCCAGCGCCGTCAGTCTCGTCAGGTCGTCTTCGCCGAGCTGGTCGGCGTCGTCGACGAGCGTCGCGTCGACGCCGGCCTCACGGCAGCCCGACTCGAGCGCGCCGAGCAGCGTGGTCTTGCCGTAGCCACCCGGCGCGACGACCACGAGCCGCGCGGGCGTCGCGGTCGCAGCCGCAAGCTCCGCGAGGAGCAGGTGCGCAACGGGGTGGACGGCGTCGGTGCCGGTCTTCGCCAGCAGTGCGTTCAACAGTGACCTTCACCGGTGGGGGCCGCGCCCGGGTGGGCGCATGACGTGAGGGACGCGGGGTGGGCCGGGGCGGTTCCCTTGTCCGCCGTGGCTTCGTGGGAGGAGAGAGCGGCGATCAGGACGGAGGAACCGATCGCGAGCACCGCTGCCGCGGCGGCGAGCGGACGCCACCGGCGGAGCAGTTTCGCGACGCCTTCGGGCTCGGGGAGCTCGAACGGCGTGATGTCCACCGGCGGCGGGGAGGGCCGCTCGGTGAGCTCGGGTAGCGAGTCGACCTTGGGGATCAGGGTCGTCTCCGCGACGGGCTGCTCCCGCCGGGCGGGCGGGCTCATCCGTTGAGCAGCGAGGCTACTGGCTCCGAACGCGGCCGTGAGCGGGGGCTGGGGTGAGGTGAACACGGGGCACGGCAACCGGCCCGGCAGCGCACCCGGACCCGGTTCGCCGGAGAACACGATGCCCGCCAGCTTCTCGGGCAGCACCGAAATCCCGTGGGCGAGCGCGAAAGCCGTGCTCACGGCCGCCGCGGGGGCCACGCCCTCGGTGCTCGTGCGCGCGACCCAGCCGCCCGCGCCGGACGCCGTGGCGAGCGTGACGGTGACGCCGTCGGGCCCGAACTCGCAGACCGCGGCCGTGTGGTCGCCGGGTCCGGGATCGGGCAGATGGGCATAAAGTGCGCCCACGGAACTGGGCACCAGAGTCACGGCGGCGAAGCCGGATTCACCCAGCGCTCGTCGCAGAAGGTCACGCCGGTAGTCGCCCCAATCACCGGGGTGGGTGACGAGGAGGTGGCGGGGTGCTCCTCCCAGTTGAGCGCCCGCGTGCTCCGCGATGCCCTCGACGAGGACTGCGGTGAGTGACTCCGGAGAGAACCGCTCGCCCCCGACGAACACGGGGACGTCGTCGCCGATGCGGCGGTGGAAGCCCGTCAGCAGCCGAGACGGAACGCTCGTTCCGGCGCGCGCTGCGGCGTCGCCGGTGAGCAAGTAACCCTCATCGTCCAGGAACAACGCGGTGGCCGCGGCCGGCGAGCTTTCGCCGAGCCACAGCGGTTCGGGGGCGCCCCAGCCGTCGGTCAGCTTCCGGCGGGTGGCGGCGTGGGTCCGGGTGTGGGCGACATCGATGCCGAGCACATAGGGCAACGCCGCTTCCTCCCTTCGTCGCACTGGGACGGGCCAAGGAGAGCAATCCGCCCCCTAGGGGTACGCCATCCTCACCCGTTCGGGTCATTCGGGCAAGCGCGGGTGGGATTTACCCAACCGAGCCCCCGAATGGATGAGCCCGTAGCTCCCTAACGATCTCATATCGACCCCCTAACGGCTGAGCGAGCTGCGACTGTTAGTGAACGCCGAAGTGAACAGGGGTGCGGAGCCGGTTTCGAGGGGGCTTCCCGGAGGGGCGCACGGTCGAATCCCGGGGCCCCCGGTCATCCTCACGCGATCGGGTCACCGACGACAAGCGAATGTCGGTTTTCACCTCACTGCTGGGTCGATGAGTCACCCATGCTCCCTAACGGGGAGCCGTCGACCCCCTAACGGCGCAACGCGTGACAACTGGGAGTGAACCCCGATGTGGGCGGGGAGCCCCGTCTCTACCTTCATCGGCAACCTGGCCGGGGACGGCCGGGCCAATCCCCCGTTATCGACACCTCTGGAGATCCCCACATGGACCCGGTGCAGACCCTGCACGACTTCACGCTCAACCTGCTCAGCGACCCGATGTCGCTGGCCGCCTTCGCGCAGGACCCGACGGCCGCGCTGCAGGCCGCCGGCCTCGGCGACATCAGCGCCGCCGACGTGCAAGAGGTCATGCCGCTGGTGCTCGACTACATCCCGGTCGACGACCTGGGCTCGCTCGGCAACCTCCCGCAGGCGGGCGACCTCACCGGCGTCCTCGCCGACGGCCCCCAGGGCGCCATCGAGCAGCTGCAGGCGCTGACCGCGTCGCTGGGCCTGCCCGGCGTCGACGGCCTCTCCGTCCCGACGCTGCCGGCCGTCCCGGGTCTGCCGGCGCTGCCGGCCGTCGGCGAGCTGCCCGCGGTGGGCGAGCTCCCGGCCGTGGGCGAGCTGCCCGTCGTCGGCGCACTGTCCGGCGTGACCGACCTGCAGAACACCGCTGCGGGCGTCACCGCCCTCGCGCAGGACCCGACAAATGCCTTCGGCCTGGTCAACGACCTCTCCGGCGGCCTCGACGCCGGCGCGGTCAGTGGCGCCGTCGCGCAGGCCCAGGATGTCGCCGGCCAGGTCACCGGTGCGGTCGACGGCTCCGCGCCGCTGCACGTGAGCGACCTGCCGGTCGCCGGTGGCGCCATGGCCCCCGTGGGTGGCCTGACGAGCAATCTCGCCCAGGCCGCCGGCGGCGTCGAGGGTCACGTCGGCGACCTCGCGGGCTCCGTCACCGACCAGGTCGGCAACCTCACCAGCGGCCTCGGCGCCGGCGGCCTGGACCACGCCGTGGGCGGCGTGACCCACGAGGTCCAGGGCCTCACGCACTCGGTCGTTCCGGACCTGGGCGGCGAGCGCGCCGACACCCACACCGGCACCGACGCGCACACGGGCACCGACGCCGGCCTCGGCGTGGTGCACGACTCCGTCTCGACCGTCACGGACCTGGGCCAGCACACGCTGGGCCTCGACCTCCAGGCCGGTGCGGAGACCAGCCACGGCGGCGCCGGGCTCGACCTGCACCTCTGATTCACAAGCTCTGACGGAGTGGCTCCGCGGTCTGGGTGCGACCGCGGAGCCACCACCCGGTTCGCTCACTCCTCGTGCACGGGGGACACTCCTTCGACGTGACCGCTTCCGCTTGGCTCGAAGTGCTCGACGAGACCTTGGACGCCTGCCGGTCCCACGGCCGCGAAGACCTGGTGCAGCGCCTGCGCCGGCGCCGCGACCGCCCGCCGGGCGTCACCCGCATCGCCGTGTTGGGTTTTCCCAAGCAGGGCAAGGGCTACCTGGTCAACGCCGTGCTCAACGCCCCCGTCTGCAGCGTCGGCGACGCCGCGACTCCCGCCGTGCCGGTGGAGATCGGCTACTCCGCCCAGCCCGCCGCCACGCTCGTGGGCCGCGCCGACGAGCGCGTGCCCGTGCCGGTCGAACGCCTCACCGGTGAACTCGGCGCGCGCCCCCCGGGCTCGCTGCGCCGCGTGGAGGTCGGCGTGCCGCGTGAACTGCTTTCGGCGGGCCTCGTGCTCGTCGACACCCCCGCGATCGGCGACCCGCGCTCGCCGCGCACCGCCGCCGCCCTCGACGTGCTGGCCGACGCCGACGCCGTCGTGCTCGTCTCCGATGCCACCACCCCGCTCAGCGAGGCGGAGGTCGCGCTCGCCCACCACGTCCGCACGTGGTGCCCCCACGTCGTGGTCGCCCTGACGAAGATCGACGTCTGCCCGAGCTGGCGCGCCGTCGCCGAGCGCGATCGCGCGTTGCTCGCGGGCGCCGGCATCGACTCGCCCGTGCTGCCGGTATCGGCCACCGTGCGCATGGCCGCGGCGAAGGCGGGGGACCAGGACCTCAACTCGCGCTCCGGCTTTCCCCCGCTGCTCGCGTGGATCGCGGAGCAGGCCGCGCGGCCGCCGGAGCACACGAGCGCCGTGCTGGCCGCGCTGAGCGTGCGTGCGGCGACCGCGGAGCTCGTGGAGACGCTGCGGGCCCGCGCGGAGCTCGCCGGGCAGGACGCGGGCGTGGACCAGACGACCCTGCTGCACCGCGCGCAGCGCAAGGCCGACGAGCTGCGCAAGCGCAACACCCGCTGGCAGAACCTGCTCGCCGACGAGATCGCGGACCTGCAGTCCGACGCCGAGTACGACCTGCGCGAGCGCACCCGCAAGATCGTCGAGACCATCGACGAGACCTTCGACAAGGGCGACCCGGTGAAGGTGTGGGACGAGTTCGGGCCGTGGCTCGACAAGACGCTCGCCGAGGCCGTGGAGACGAACTACAACTTCACCGCCGATCGCGCGGAGTGGATCGCGCAGGCGGTCGCGGCAGCTTTCGGGGCGCAGTACGACCTGCACGACCTGCGGCTCGGGGAGTCGGGCGCCGAGCTGATCGCCGACGTCCGCCAGCCGCGCATCGAGGGGTTCAAGATCGGGCAGAAGCTGTTCACGGGTCTGCGTGGTTCCTACGGTGGTGTGCTGATGTTCGGCCTCGTCACGAGCCTCGCCGGGCTGCCGCTGATCAACCCCGTCTCGCTCGGCGCGGGCGCGGCCTTCGCGGCGAAGACGATCAGCGACGAGGGCGGCATGCGGCTGCAGCGCCGCCAGGCCGTGGCGAAGATGACCGCGCAGCGCCACGTCGACGACGTTTTCCTGCGGTTCTCCAAGGAATGCCGCGACGCGATCCGCGGCGTGCAGCGGAAACTGCGCGACCACTTCACGGCGCTGGCCGAGGAGCTGGCCGACCAGCTCGCGCGCGAGCGCGAGACGATCATCGCCGGCTCGGCCGAGCGGGAACGGCGGATGGTGAAGCTGCGCCGCGAGATCGAGCGCCTCGCCGGTCTGCACCAGCGCGCCGGCGAGCTGGGTGTGCTCGCGGGCCGCGCGCCGAGGGAGCTGCCGGCGTGACCGAGGACGTCCGCGGCCTGCTGGCCGAAGCCTGCGGGCTCTACCGCGACAGCCCGCGCGCAGCCGCGTCGCTGCACGAAGCCCTCAACCACCTCGACGAACCGCTGCGCGTCGGCATCACCGGCGCGGCGGGCACCGGCAAGTCGACGCTCGCGGCGGCGCTCGGCGAGACGCGGTCGTTGCGCGACCTGACCCTCGCCGACGACCCGGCCGCCTCGGTGCCGACCGACGCGGCCGTGCGGCTGCTGCGCCACCTCGAGCCCGACGAGCTGGCGAGTGCGCACCCGGCCGCCCGCTCGGCGTTCGCGCGCCAGACGGCCGTGGACACGGTCCTGGTGCTCGCGCGCGCCGACGAGACGGGCGCGGGCCGGATCGACGCGCTGCTCACGGCCAAGCAGCTGGCGCGCCGGGCGTGGCGCGAGGACCCGTTGTGCAGCGGCGCGCAGGGCGTGATCGCCGTGGCCGCGCAGCTCGCGTACGGCGCTCGTGCGTTCACCGACGACGAGTTCGAGCTGCTGGCCGCGTTCGCCGCCGTGCCGCGTGAGGAGCTGGAGCGCTACCTGCTGTCGGTGGACGCGTTCACCGATCCCGCGTTCCCGGGGCCGGTTTCCGTGGACACGCGGCGGTCGCTGGTTTCGCGGTTCGGGTTGTTCGGGGTGAAGCTGGCGCTGACGTTGATCCGCACGGGCAGCGACAGCCGCGTGAAGCTGTCCACGGAGCTGGTGCGGCGCAGTGGGCTGGGGGAGCTGCGGGACACCGTCGCGGGGTGCTTCGCGGCGCGCGCTGAGGCGCTGAAGGCGCGGACGGCGGTGGTGCGGCTGGAAGCCGTGCTGCAGAACGAACCGCGGCCGGGGAGCGACCGGCTGGAGGCGCGCGTGGAGCGCTTCGCGGCGACCGCTCACGACTTCACGGAGCTGCGCCTGATCGCCGACATCCGTGGCGGGCGGACCGCGCTGTCCGGCGAGCCTGCGGACGAAGCCGTGCGGCTGCTGGGGGCGCAGGGGACCACGCCGGAGGAACGGCTGGGCCTCGACTTCGAGACCGACCCGCGGGAGGTCTACGCCGCCGGCGCGGACGCCGTGCTGCGGTGGCGGCACGAGGCCGAACGGCAGGACCGCCCGCCGGCCGAGCGCGCTGCCGCGCACGTGGTGGTCCGCAGCGCCGAAGGGGTGCTGGCGCTCTTCGCCTGAGTGACTTTCCCCTGGCCGGGGTGTTGACGGCCGGGGTTTCGGCGTCGCACCATAGAGCACTCTATGGCGCTGGTGCCTGCGAAGGGAGCCGCACGTGGCTGTCGACGACCGTCCCGATTTCCGCCTGCTCGGAGACGTCCTCGAACACTGGGCGCGCGAGCGGGGCGACGAGCCGGCGGTGACCTTCGGCGGTATCACGCGGACCTGGGCGGAGTTCGACGAGCGGGTGCGGCGGCTGTCCGCGGCTCTGGCGGCCGAGGGCGTCGGCCGCGGCGACCGGGTGGCGTTCGTGGACAAGAACCACCCCGCGTGCCTCGAGGTGTCCTTCGCCGTGGCGGCCCTGGGAGCGGCCAACGCGATCGTGAACTGGCGGCTGTCGCCGGACGAGCTGGCTTACATTCTCGCGGATTCCGGTGCGGAGATCGTTTTCGTCGGGGCGGAGCTGGTGCCGGTTCTGGAGGAGATCCGAGAGCGGCTGCCCGCGTTGCGGCGGTTCGTTGTCGTGGGCGGGGACTCCGACGCGTTCGAAGCTCTTGTCTCGGCGGGTGATCCGTCCTCTGTGGACTTGCCGCCGGCAACCGAGGACGACGGTGTGCTCGTGATGTACACCAGCGGCACCACGGGTTTCCCGAAGGGCGCCGTGCTGACTCACCGCAGCGTGCTGACGCACGGCATCGCGGTGGGCACGGCGTTCCCGATGACCGACGGCGACAAGAACCTGGTGGCCATGCCGCTGTTCCACGTCGGCGGGACCTGTTACGCCATCCTGGGTTTCCTCACCGGCCTGCCGACGATCATGACCCGCGAACCGGACGCCCCGTCGCTGTTCGGCGCCCTGGCCGCGGGGGCGACGCACGCGTTCCTCGTGCCGGCGGTGGTCGGCGCGATCGTGCAGGCGGGCGAACAGGCGATCGCCGGCTTCTCCCGCCTGAAGTACCTCGGCTACGGCGCGTCTCCCATGCCGCTCCCACTCCTGCGCACGGCTCTGGCCGCGTGGCCGGACATGGAGTTCGTGCAGGTGTACGGCATGACGGAGCTGTCCGGCGCCGTGACCACCCTCGACGGCGTCGCGCACCGCGACGCGTCGCGCCCCGAGCGCCTGGCTTCCGCCGGCACCCCCGTCCCCGGCGTCGACGTGCGGATCGTCGACCCGGCGACCTTGGCGGACGCCGAGTCCGGCGAGGTGTGGATCCGCACCGACCAACGGATGTCGGGTTACCTGGGCAAACCCGAGGCCTCCGCTGAGACGATCGTCGACGGCTGGGTGCGCACGGGCGACATCGGCCGCGTCGACGACGGCGGGTTCGTCTTTCTCGAAGACCGCGTGAAGGACATGATCATCACCGGCGGCGAGAACGTCTATTCGCCCGAGGTGGAACGCGTGGTGGCCGAGTTCCCCGGCGTCGCGGAGGTCGCCGTGATCGGCGTGCCGGACGAGCGGTGGGGCGAGCAGGTGAAGGCCGTGATCGCGCCAGTCCCTGGCGAGGTCCTCGACGTGGACAAGCTGCTGGAGTTCTGCCGCGAACGCTTGGCCCACTTCAAGTGCCCGAGCAGCGTCGACGTCCTCGAAGCCCTGCCACGCAACGCGACGGGGAAGATCCTGAAACGTTCTCTGCGCGAGCCTTATTGGCGGGATCGGGACCGCAACGTCTGATGGCGGCGGTGACCCGGGAACAGTACTTCGAGTCGGCCCTGGAGATTCTGGCCGGTGACGGTTTCGCCGGCTTGAACGTCGGCCGCCTTTGCCGCGATCTGGGCGTGACCAGCGGGTCCTTTTATCACCATTTCGGCGGCTGGTCGGCTTTCGTCGAAGAATTGCTCGTCTTCTGGGAGAATCGGCAGATCCTGATCCTGGCTTCGGGCTCGTTCGGCCAGGCCGGCCCCGCCGCTGATTTCGCGGCGTTGATGGAACTGACCCTCGGCCTGCACCACAAGGCCGAGGCGGCGATCCGCGCCTGGGCCGCCAACGACGAAGCCGTGCGGGCAGCCCAGAAACGAGTCGACGACGCCCGACTGAAAACCGTGGGGCGGGCCGTGAAGGGCCTGGTGGGGGACGCTGCCCTCGCCCGCACCCTGACCGCTCTCGGCCTGGCCATGCTCATCGGGCACCAGCAACTGGCGGCTGCCGGAGAAGATACGGACCTCGCCGCCTTGATCGCGGAGTACACCTGGCTGGTGCACGCCCGCGCCTAGGCGTTGCCGATGACCCTCTTGATCCGGATCTCCAACACGACCCGCTTCGGGTTCGGCTTCGGCTGCCGGTACCGAGCGGCGTACCGATCCTCGGCATCCTTGACAGCTTCCGCGTCTTCGCGCAGGAACATGCGGCCCTCCAACGTGGACCAGACCGGGCCTTCGAGCTGGCACACCGCCGCCGCCACGCCGTCTTCACCCGCCGCCTTGGCAAGGCGCGCCTTGTGGGAGTCGGAGAACGTGATGACCCTCGCGACACCGGCCTCGAAGTCGACCGTGACGCCCACCGCCACGACGTGGGGCGTTCCGTCGGGCCGGACCGTCGTGAGGGAGGCGAGCCGACGCTCGGTCCAGAAGGCCCGGAACTCGTCGCCGCGGGTGCTGAGGTCGATCTCCATACGGGCCACGCTAGCTGGCGAGGTGGTCTGAACTGGGCGGGGGTTGGGTTCCCGCTGTCGGGGCCGGGTGTGCGGTGCGCAGGGGATTTCTCGGTGGTGGGCTTGATGGCGGCGCACGCCGTCGCATCGCCGACCCTCGACCTGGACTGCAACGAAGAAACCTGCTCTGCGTATGGGCTTTTCGTTGCACTGCCGACCCCACTCAGGCTGTAACGGAACTCCGGCTTTTGATCTTTTCTTTGCATTTGGCGACCCCCCACTCAGGCTGCAACGAAAACTCCTTCAACATCCTTTCCCCCGGTGACCCCCCGATTCTTTACCTTCTCTACGGTGCTTGCTTTGTGTCAAGGTACTCTTTCCCGCCTTGACGCAAAGCGAGCACCGTAGAACGATAGAAAAATCGGGGTGGTGATATATGCATATCTTTTCCGCCGTAGGCGGGTCTTTCCTCCCCCACTGAACACCCCTCGCCTAACGGTGAAAGACAACAGCACTTGGCGAGAGCTCCCCGAAGCCGACAATTGTGGCTACGGTTCGGGGCTGGTTGTCAAGGCGGGAAAGAGTACCTTGACAACCAGCCCCGAACCGCGCTGAGGCTTCTTGTCGGGGAGCCGGGAGGGGAAGGGGAGGGGGGTGGGAGGTCTCCCGCAGCTGGGAGGGCCTGTTGCGTTTTGTGGTGGGGGAAAGGTGTCGCTTGTGTGGGGGGAACCGGGGGGAGTGGGGAGGGGGTTCTGTCGGGAGGCCGTGTGGCGTTGCGTTGTTGGGATGAGCCGCTTCGCGCGGTAGGGATGGGTCGATCAGCGTTGCCGGCGTGGGTCGACTCGCGTAACCATGATGGTTCGGTCGGTGTTGCCGCCGTGAGGCAAATCGCGCTGCCGGGGCGAGCCGCGTTCCGCTGTCAGATCAGCCCAAACTCCCACTCCCACACCAAAACAGCCACCCCGCCAACACCCCTCACCCAGCCGCACAACCGCCGAACTACTCACCAACACCCCCCAACCCAATCCCACTCAGCGACACCCCTTCAAAGCCACCCCAACCCCGTCAACCTGCGCAAACCCCGGGCAAAACTCCCCAGACTCGTTCACACTGTCGGTATGGGACCACAGCCGCGGACGTTCGATGAGCTCTGTCGTGCCCTGGACCGGGGGCGGAGGTTCAAGTATCTGGCCTTCTGGGGGCACCGGCCGGAGCCGGGTGGGCGGATCGGGGCGGGGTGTCTGAGTCAGTGGTGGCCGGCGGGGTTCGAGGTGGGTGGGCGGCTGTTCGCGACGGCCGAGCATTACATGATGTGGCGGAAGGCGACGCTGTTCGGGGATGAGGCCGCGGCGGAGCGGATTCACCGGGCCGTGCATCCGGGCGCGGCGAAGGCGCTCGGTCGCGAAGTAAGAGGCTTCAGCGACGAAGTGTGGAACGCCAACCGGTTCGAGATCGTCGTGGAAGGGAACGGGGCGAAGTTCGGGCAGAACGCCGGGCTGGCCGAGTTCCTGGTGAACACCGGGGAGCGCGTGCTGGTCGAGGCGAGCCCGGTGGATCGGGTGTGGGGGATCGGGTTGGCGCCGGACGACGAGCGGGTGGGCGAGCCCCGCGCGTGGCGGGGGCTCAATCTGCTGGGGTTCGCGTTGATGAGGGTGCGTCAGGACGTGGGGACGCGGGGGCGCAAGCCGGCGGCTTCGTAGATCGCGTCGATGGCGGTCATGGTTTCGATGGCGTCGGCAGGTGACGTCAAAGGCGGCACGTCGCGCAACACCGCGTCCGCGAAGGCTTCGAGTTGGTAGGCGTACGAAGGCCGGTGGGAGAAGCGTTCCACTGAGCGGGAATCGCCGCGTCGGACGGACAGGCGGTGCCAGAACTGCGGGGAGAGCGGGTTGATCGCCCGCAGCTCGCCACCGCTGCAGACAACGCGGGCGCTGATGCGCAGCACGTCCGAGGACCACAGTGAGGCGCGCACCCGGCCCGTCGCGCTGGACGGGAAGCGCAGGGACGCGGTCATGGCGCGGTCGATTTCCGGGGACCGCAGCTTGGCGCGGGCATCGACGACGGTGGGGGTCGCGCCGCCCAGGACGCGGGCCATGTGGACGGCGTAGCAGCCCGCGTCCATGGTGGCGCCGCCCGCCAGGGACAGGTTGTAGCGGATGTCGGAGAACTTCGGCAGCGGGAAGCATACGGCGGTCTCGATGTGCTGCACCTCGCCCAGCTCGCCGGAGGCGAGCAGTTCCTCCATGCGCCGCGTGAACGGGTGGTAGCGGTAGTGGAAGGCCTCCATCACCACGAGCCCGGCCGCTTCGGCCGCGTCGGCGACTAGGCGGGCTTCGGAAGCGTTGGCGCTGAAGGGTTTCTCGCACAGCACGTGCTTGCCGGCGGCCAGGGCGGCGAGGGTCCAGCGGCCGTGGAGACCGTTGGGCGTCGGGTTGTAGACGGCGTCGATGGACGGGTCGGCGAGCAGCTCTTCGTAGGTCGCGTGCACCTCGGGGACGCGGTGCTTCGCGGCGAACTCGTGGGCACGCGAGATGTCGCGCGCGGCGATGGCCGCGATGTCGACATCGGGGTTCTCCCGGGCCGGCTTGAGCAGGGCTTCCGGCACGATTCCGGCGGCTCCGAGCACTCCGATGCGCATGATCGAACCTTATCGGACCAGCGAATTTCAACTGACTGTTGACCACTTCAACAACCAGTTGTACCGTTCCGCCCATCACGACGCCCTGGAGGTCCCTGATGCCGTCGCCGTCCCGTACCCGCGCCTGGCAGGCCGCCCTGCTGACCGGTGCGCTCGCCCTCGTCACCGCGGCCTGCGGAGGTGGTCCCGACGGCGCCTGCGGCACGCAGCAGCCGGCCGGCGGGGGAGCCTCGCCGATCCCGGACAACGCCGCGCTCATCGCCGCCGTGAAGCCGGACGCGCAGCTCACCGCCGCCCTGCCGCCGGCCGTCGCGCAGGTCAAGACGCTGCACCTCGCGTCGAACATCCAGTCGGCGCCCAACAACTTCTACTCGAGCGACGGCAAGACGCCGATCGGCTACGAGGTGGACCTGGCCAAGGCGATCGGCGCGAAGCTGGGTGTCACGGTGTCCTATCAGGACATGGCGTTCGGCTCGCTGATCACGAGCTTGCAGTCCGGCCGCGTGGACCTGACCATGGCCGCGATGAACGACACCAAAGAACGCCAGCAGCAGATCGACTTCGTCGACTACTTCTCCTCTGGTATCACGATCATGGTCCGCAAGGGCAACCCCGACGCCATCACTGGGCCGGACACGCTGTGCGGCAAGAACGTCGCCGTGGTGCAGGGCACGAGCCACCAGAAGTTCGCCGCCGCGCAGAGCACCAAGTGCACGCAGGCAGGCAAGCCGGCGATCACTGTCACAGCCACCGACTCCGACACGCAGAACCAGAACCAGCTGCGCACCGGCCGCGTCGCCGCGATCCTCAACGACCTGCCCAGCGCCGTCTACATCTCGCGCACCGCGGGCGACGGCAAGTTCTTCGAGGTCGTGCCGGGCGCGCCGATCGAGGGCGGGCCGTACGGGATCGGCTTCACCAAGAGCAACACGAAGCTGCGCGACGCCGTGAAGCAGGCGCTGCAGGAGCTCGTCACCGACGGTACGTACGGCAAGATCCTGCAGGCCTGGGGCGTGGAGCAGGGCGCGGTCAAGGAGGCGGCCGTCAATGGCGGGAGCTGAGCCGCTGCCGATCGTCCGGCTGAAACACTGGGGCCGCTGGGTCAGCGCGATGGTCATCGTCGCCCTGCTCGTGCTGCTGGGGTTCGCGCTCGCGCAGGCCCAGATCGAGTGGGACTCGGTGCCCGACTTCGTGTTCTACCGCGTGATGGCCGTCGGGCTGCTCAACACCGTGGTGCTCGCGGTGATCTCGCAGGCCGTGGCGATCGTGCTCGGCATCCTGATCGCCCTGTTGCGCCGCAGCGCCAACCCGGTGGCGAAGTGGTTCGCGGCCGCGTACATCTGGCTCTTCCGCGGGCTTCCGGTGCTGCTGCAGATCCTGATCTGGTACAACCTCGCGCTGATCTTTCCGACGATCTCGATCCCGCTGCCCTTCGGCGGTTACCTCGTCCACGAGCAGACGAACGTGCTGATCAGCGCGTTCACCGCGGCGCTGCTCGGTTTGGCCTTGAACGAAAGCGCCTACATGGCCGAGATCGTGCGCGCGGGGCTGACCAGTGTGGACGTCGGACAGACCGAGGCCGCGAAGTCCATCGGCATGACGCCGGGCGCGACGCTGCGGCGCGTGGTGCTGCCGCAGGCCATGCGCGTGATCATCCCGCCGACCGGCAACGACTTCATCAACATGCTCAAGGGCACGTCGATGGCGTCGGTGATCGGCGTGACCGAGCTGATCCACGCGGCCAACAACATCTCGTCCAACAACCTGCTGGTCATGGAAACGCTCATCGCGGCCGCGATCTGGTACATGGTCGTGGTGACCGTGGCCGGCGTTGGGCAGCACTACCTGGAACGCTCGTTCGGCGCGGCCGATCGCGGGCCCGCGGCGAGGGTGGGGAAGGCGTTGCGGGGGATGCCGCTCGTGAGGAGTGCCCGTGTCTGAACCACTGCTGCGTGCCGTCGGCGTGCGCAAGAGCTACGGGAACACCGAGGTGCTCAAGGGCATCGACCTGGAGGTACGCCGGGGGCAGGTGGTGTGCTTGCTCGGGCCGTCGGGGGCGGGCAAGAGCACCTTTCTCAGGTGCCTCAACCACCTCGAGACCATCGACGCCGGGCAGGTGTGGGTCGACGGCGAGCCGATCGGCTTCCGGCTGCGCGGCGGGAAGCTGTACGAGCTGCGCGAAAAGGACGTCGCTCGCCAGCGCCGCGACATCGGCATGGTGTTCCAGCGGTTCAACCTGTTCGGGCACCGGACGGCGCTGGAGAACGTGGTCGAGGGGCCGGTGCGCGTGCTCGGGACGAACCCGGCGCAGGCCCGCGCGGAGGCGTTGGAGCTGCTGGACCGCGTGGGCCTCGCCCACCGCGCGGACGCGTACCCGGCGCAGCTTTCCGGCGGGCAGCAGCAGCGCGTGGCGATCGCGCGGTCGCTGGCGATGAAGCCGAAGCTGATGTTGTTCGACGAGCCGACGTCGGCGCTCGACCCGGAGCTGGTGGGGGAGGTGCTGGCGGTGATGGGTACGTTGGCGCGGGAGGGGATGACGATGGTGGTCGTGACGCACGAGATGGCCTTCGCCGCCGAGGCGGCCGACGAGGTGGTGTTCCTCGCCGACGGTGCGGTGGTCGAGACGGGCCCGCCCGAGACCGTGCTGAAGAACCCGGAGCACGAGCGCACCCGCCAGTTCCTCGCGCGGGTCCTCTCGTGACGCGGATCTCGCCCCGGTACCTGCTGCAGTTCGACGAGCCCGCCGGCTACCTCGACTTCGCGCGGTTCGGGCCGCCGTCGCACGCGGTGCTCGACACCACGGCGAACCTGCTGGAAGCCGCGACGAAGGCCGGCCCGTCCACTGTGGACGAGCTGATGCGCCAGGAGACGCGCGCGAAGGCGGCCGCGGCGCGGCTGTGCGGCAGCGACACCGACCACACTGTGCTGCTGCCGCACACGAGCCTGGGGTTGTTCCAGGCGGCGTTCAACTCCCACGGTGAGGTGCTGGTCTCGGCAGGGGAGTTCCCGGCGAACACGTATCCGTGGGCACGTGCTTCGCAGGCTGGGCGGGTGGTCCTGCGGCGGCTGCCAGCCGGGCCTGTGACTGCTTCGCGGGTGGCTGAGGCGTTGACGCCCGAGACGACGGTCGTGTCGGTGAGTGCCGTCGACTTCCGCACCGGCTACCGCGCCGACCTCGCCGCGTTGCGCGAGGTGGTGGGCGACCGGCTGCTGGTCGTCGACGGGATCCAGGGTTTCGGCGTGATCGAGGCGCCGTGGGAGGTCGCGGACGTGCTCGTGGTCGGCGGCCAGAAGTGGCTGCGGGCCGGCTGGGGCACGGGCTTCGCGGTGCTGTCCGACCGCGCGCTGGAGCGCATGGACCCGATCCTGTCCGGCTGGACGGGCGCGCGTGACCCCGGCCTGTTCGACGACGAGATCCACCCCGCCGACACGACCGCCGCCGGCTGGTCGATCTCGAACCTCAGCCCCATCACGTCGGGCGCCTTCGCGGCGGCTTTGGAGCTGGTGGAGGAGGCGGGTGTCGGAGCGATCGCTCTGCGCGTGAGTGAGCGCGTGGCTGAGCTGGAAGAGGTGCTGCTGTCGCTGGGCGCGTCGATCGTGTCCGCAGTGGACCGTCGCGCCGGGATCCTGGCGTTCGAGCTGCCCGGCCACCCCGCGGAACAGGTGGGCGCGGCTCTGTCGGCGGCCGGCATCGCGGCGACGGTGCGGCCGGAACACGTCCGCCTCTCACCGCACGCCTCGACGCCCGTTTCCGCGGCCGAGGCCGTCCGGTCCGCTTTGGAAAGTCTCCTGCACCCGGGTACTTCGGTGACCTTTCCGTCGGTGGTCTCAGGTGGCGCGACACACGCGTTGCTGGCCGCCCTGATCCCCGCCGTCGACGGCCTGGCCACCATGCTGGGCCCCGGCAACGAGGTCCTGCTCCACGACCTGTCCCGCCTGCCCGACTCCATCGTCGCCATCGCGGGCGACGTCACCGGCCGCTCCGTCGGCGGGCCCATGACGGATTTCCTGCTGGGCCTCGTCCGCCGTGGCACCACCCAGGACCTGACCAACTACCGCACCCACGGGCCGGATGGCCGCGCGATCCGCTCGTCCACCCTGTTCCTCCGCGACGCCGACGGCGTGGCGGTCGGCTGCCTGTGCGTGAACAGCGAAACGTCGCCTTCCCCGGACGCGCCCGCCTCGCGGCCCGAGACGTTCCCGCCCGACGTCGACAGCCTGCAACGCTTCCTGGTCGAGCGCGCCATCGGCAAGGCGGGCATCCCCGTGGACCTCATGAAGAAGCGCCACAAGGCCGCCGTCGTGCGCGAACTGGACGAGGCGGGGTTCTTCCTCATCAAGGACGCGGTGGACCACCTGGCCACGCACCTGGACGTGACCCGGTACACGATCTACAACTACTTGAACGAGATCAGGGCTTGATTGGTCAATGGCGAGGTGCCGTCTCTACGTAACTGCTCATGCCGCCGCGAGTCCTGGCTCGCCCACCAAGCGAGGCAACCAGTCGCTCAGGGTCTTGACCAGCCGCTTCTTCACCTCATTGGTCAGCAGTGTTGTCAGCGGGTCCACGCAGTACCGCACCACCGCCTCATGTCGCTCCGGGGACTTGCAGATCAGCACCGCCAGGATCCGTATGATCGGCAGGGCCTTGCGGAACCCGTTGATCCAACCAAGCGGCGTCAGCGACTTGATCAGCGTCCATACACTCTTGACTGCTACTTTGACCACGAATTCTTCGAGCGGAAGCCGTCGGTCTTCCTCGCGGCTCGCCAGGATGAGCGCGGTCGCCCGGTCCGGCAGGTTGTCGAACAGGGTGAGACCCTCGTCTATCACGTGCGCGATCTGCGCGAGCAGATCGCACCAGAAGTGGTCTGCGAGAGCCACTTTGGTCGATTCCGGTACGGGGCCCTGGTGAGCTCGCTCGATATCCTTCAGCGCCACGTCGGTCAGCGCGTTGCCGAGCTGCTCGATCTTCTCGACGGTGCCGTATTCCGAGGAGCTGCGTGAGATCTCGCCGGTGCCACTGTCATCGCCGGCTCCTTGTCCGCGCCTCCCGGCGGTGGCCTCGGGCGGACCTCCCCAGCCCTCCGCCTGACGTGTCTCAGCCTGATGTGGCTCCGAGTGGATCTGGCGTGACAGCTCCGGGTGATTATTGTCGATAACGGTGTTTCCGGCGGTGCGGATGTCGCTTGAATTGTCAGATACGAGTTCCGCTGCTCGATGGGTTCGTGGGGGCTTTTCGGCATATTCCTGCGCGAGGAAATCGATGATCTCGGCCACTGTGCTGTCGATGGCCGCCGCCTTCTGAGGGTAGGTCGCACGCTGAGATGGACGGGATTTATCGGCGGTGGAGGCATGCCATGCTTTGTCGGCGGCGCCGCGTAGCTCCTGTCGTGCCCGCGGATCCGATGCCTTGGCCAATTCTATCGATCCGGTCCAGCCATGTTCGGTGCCACAGCACATCTGGCACTGGCAGGTACGGCTTCGGGCGCGTTCGCAGCTTGCGTAGTGTTTCATTTATCCCCTCTGGTCCCCTCGGCAATCCATTGATCGTCCTCGGGTTTTCGGGGATGTTCGTACCGCTGAGTCGGTGAATCGCGCTTCGTGGTGTCGAGTGAATGGGGAGACACGAATAGACCAGTGAGAGTATGCGAATACCTCGGCGATGATTACCGCCGAGGTATTCGCGGTACGCGTGTGGGTTACTTCAAGAACGCCTCCACCGCATCAGTCGCCGCCGGAATACCGCCGTGGGCGCGGATTTCCGTGGACAGCGACGACAGCCGGGCGGCCACCTCGGCGGAGCCCGCGACCTCGGCCACCGCCGAGCGCAAAGAAGCCGCGGTCACCGACGAAGCGGGCAGGTGCCGTCCGACGCCCAGGGCCTGCAGTTGCGCGGCGTTGCCGAACTGGTCGGCGGCCTGCGGGATGGCCACCGTGGGGACGCCGTACCAGAGCGCTTCCGTGCAGCTGCCCATCCCGGCGTGGGTGATGAAGGCCGAGGCCGCCGACAGCACCGCGAGCTGGGGGACGCGGGAGTGCACCTCGAACGACGGTGGCAGTGGCCCCAGGCCCGAAGCGGACACGAAGACGCCGATCGACATCACGACGTGCCAGGGTGAATCCGCGAAAGCCGAAAGGCAAGCCCGGTACACCGGCAGCTGATCGGTGAACGCCGTCCCGAAAGACACCAGCAGCACCGGCTTCCCGGACGAAGGCGGTGTCCACGGCTCCGCCAGTCGATCGGGTGACAGGCACGGTCCGACGAACTGGACATGCGAGCCGACGCGCGAGGCGTTGGGCTGCATCGCGCGCGGAATGAGTGACAGCACCTGAGACGGGTGTCCCAGCCAGGTCCAGGCGTCCTCGGTCTCACCGTTTTCCCGCAGCCACGCGGTCATCGTGCGGGCGTAGTCCACACCGGACGGTGAAGCCTTGATCGGGTCCATCACCGAACTCATGTCCTCGTCGTAGCCCTCCCACGCCACCAACGTCGGCGACAGCTGCACGGCGGGCACGCCGTACCGGGACGCGAGCAGGGGCGCGCCGAGGCCGCCGATGTCGTAGAGGACCAGGTCGGGGCGGTCGCCGTCGAACGTCGACTGGAGCAGTGGGTGCACGGCGATCGCCTCGTCCAGGAAGACGCGCATGGCGTCGGCCGGGTCGTCGGGCCACACGCCGGCCTCGCCGAGGGGCAGGAGGGTCGGGTGGGTGACGACGCGGGCGCCCGTCGGGGCGACCAGCGATTCAAGGGGTGATCCCACCACGTAGCTCACCCGGTGTCCGCGCCGCACGAGCTCGGCGATGACGCCCAGGGACGGGTAGATGTGGCTCGGCGCGGTGCTGCCGACCATCACGATGTGTTCGCGCATGAAAACGCAGGTCCTTTCCGTCAAAGAGGGAGGACCCGGCGCGCAAGGATGACGGCCGCGTTCAGAACAAGCGGCCGTGAAGAGTCACGCCGGGGCTAGAGCTGCCGCAAGCGCTGGAAGATCGTCATGGCAGCCACCGTAACGGCGACCGGGTGGGGGGACCAACCGAATTTCCGGCGTCCACCTTTCGTAGGGACTATCGGGCAGAGCGGCACGAACAACCGGCCGGGCGCCGCGAAGACGACTAACGTCTGGCGGACCCGACAGACGAGAACCCCGACAGAGAAGGAAACTCCCGTGAGACGTGCTGTCTTCGCGGCAGTCGCCGTCGCGACGCTGGCCTCACTGGTCACCGCGCCCGTCGCGTCAGCGGCGCCGGCCACCGCCCCCGCCGCCTACACCCCGCCGCCCGTGGCGTGGGGTCAGTGCGACAACGCCGGCCTCCAAGCGGCCGGCGCCCAGTGCGGTTTCGTGACCGTGCCCCTGGACTACAGCAATCCGGGCGGCCAGAAGGCGCAGCTCGCTGTCAGCCGCATCAAGCACAAGACCCCGGACGCGCAGTACCAGGGCGTCATGCTCACCAACCCCGGCGGCCCCGGCGGCTCCGGCCTGACGCTTTCGCGCGTCGGCGCCAACGTGCCCAACCACGCGGGTGACGCCTACGACTGGATCGGCTTCGACCCGCGCGGCGTCGGTTCGAGCAAGCCCGCGCTGTCGTGCGACAACGGCTACACGAGCTTCGACCGGCCCTCGTACGTGCCGCTCACGCCGAGCCTCGAGAAGACGTGGCTCAACCGCGCCAAGGGCTACGCCGAGGACTGCGCCAAGAAGAACCCGAAGGCGCTGCTCGACAACCTGAAGACCACCGACTCGGTGCGCGACATGGATTCCATCCGCGCCGCCCTGGGTGCCGACCAGATCAACTTCTACGGCTACTCCTACGGCACCTACCTCGGCCAGGTCTACGGCACGATGTTCCCGCAGCGCGTGCGCCGCATGGTGCTCGACTCGACGGTGGACCCGCGCGACGTCTGGTACCAGGCGAACCTGAACCAGGATGTGGCGTTCGACCGCAACATCAACATCTGGTTCGGCTGGCTCGCCAAGTACGACAGCACCTACCACCTGGGCAAGACGCAGGCTTCGGTGAAGGCGACCGTCGACCGTGAGCTGGTCAAGCTCGCGCTCAAGCCCGCGGGCGGCCAGATCGGGCCCGACGAGCTCACCGACGTGATCCAGCAGGCCGGCTACTACCAGCTGACCTGGCTCGACGTGGCCGACGCACTGTCGGCGATCGTGACCAAGGGCGACCCGGCAGGTGTCAAGGCGCTGTACGAGTCCGACAGCGACAACGGTTACGCCGTGTACCTCGGCGTGCAGTGCACCGACGTGCAGTGGCCGACGAACTGGAACCAGTGGCGTCTCGACAACTGGAAGACCTTCCTCAAGGCGCCGTACTTCACCTGGCAGAACGCCTGGTTCAACGCGCCCTGCGTCTACTGGCCCGCCAAGGCGAGCAAGCCCGTGCAGGTCAACGGCAAGGGCGTGCAGAGCGTGCTGATGATCGACGAGACGCTCGACGCGGCCACGCCGTACGAGGGCAGCCTCGAGGTCCGCAGCCGCTTCCCGGGTGCGTCGCTGATCGCGGAGCCGGGTGGCACGAGCCACGCCATCACGCCGCGCGGCAACGCGTGCGTGGACACCAAGATCGCGGACTACCTGGCGACCGGCGCCCTGCCGGCCCGCAAGCCGGGCCGCACCGCCGACGTCGAGTGCGCGCCGCTGCCGCAGCCGCAACCGGCCCCGTCGGCGTCCGCGCAGGCGAAGGCGAAGGCGGACACGCTGCCGCTGCTGGGTCACCTCTGACCAGCTGAAACACCGGCTCGAAGCGCCGGGTGGGGATGCTCCCCACCCGGCGCTTCGGCGTTCTCGGGCCATGATCAAACAACTTCGCCCCACGTAGGGCTTTTCATTACAGCGAGGTTTGTGTTACAAAGTTCCCCAGCAGGTTTGCAACGCAAAGTCGATGGGGGACCAGATGAGTGAGGCGTTCAGTCTGAGAGGCCTGACGAAACGGTTCGGGCCGGTGCACGCAGTCGAGGAGCTGACCATCGAGGTCAGCCGCGGCGAGGTCGTGGCGCTGCTCGGCCCCAACGGCGCCGGCAAGTCGACCACCATCGACATGCTGCTCGGGCTCACGCGGCCCGACGAGGGCGAGGTGCGGGTGTTCGGCGGCGACGCGCGGGCGGCCGTCGACGCCGGGCGCATGGCCGCGATGGTGCAGAACGGCTTCCTGCTGCGCGACACCACGCCGGCCGAGCTCGTCGGGCTGATGCGCTCGATGTACCGCGAGCCGCTGCCGGCCGCCGAGGTCTTCGAGCGCGCCGGCATCACGGACTTCGCGAACCGCCGCTGCGGCAAGCTTTCCGGCGGCCAGCTGCAGCGCGTGCGCTACGCGCTGGCCCTGGCCGGCGACCCCGAGCTGCTGGTGCTCGACGAGCCGACCGCCGCCATGGACGTGGACGGCCGGCGCTCGTTCTGGGCCTCGATGCACGAGTTCAGCGCAGGCGGCCGCACGGTGCTGTTCGCCACGCACTACCTGGCCGAGGCCGAGGACTACGCCGACCGCGTGGTGCTCGTGCGCCACGGCCGCGTCGTCGCCGACGGCACGGTCGCCGAGGTTCGCGCCGCCGTGTCCGGGCGCGTGCTGCGGGCCGTGGTGCGCGGCGCGAACAAGGTCGAGCTCGCCGCGCTCTCCGGCGTCACCACCGCCCGGATCCAGGGCGGCCGCGCGGAGCTGGCGTGCGCCGACTCCGACCTCGCGATCCGCGCACTGCTCACCACGTTCCCGGACGCGAGCGACATCGAGATCACCGCGGTAGGTCTCGAAGAAGCGTTCCTCGCGCTGACCGGCGACGAGCACACCGACGAGCCGGAAGGAGCCCTGCGATGAACCTCGTCTATCTGCGCCTGGAGATCCTGCGCATCGTGCGCGCCCCGCAGTTCGCGCTGTTCACGATCGTCGTGCCGCTGGGCATGTTCCTGCTCTTCGGTGGCCTGTTCGGCGACTACGTCGGCCCGGACGGGCTGAAGGCGAGCACCACCACGATGATCAACATGGGCGCGTACGGCGCCCTGAGCGGGGCGTTGTTCACCGGCACGCGGGTGGCCACCCAACGCACCGACGGCTGGCAGCGGCAGCTGCGGCTCACGCCGATGCGCGCCGCGGACTACGTGTTCGTGAAGATCGCCTCCGCCATGGCGATGGCGCTGCCCGTGGTGCTCGTGATCTTCGTGGCCGGTGCCCTGCGCGGGGTCGACCTGACAGCGACGCAGTGGGTGCTGACGGCGCTCGCGCTGTGGCTCGGGGCTCTGCCGTTCGCGGTGCTGGGCCTGCTGCTCGGCCTGTTCGGCAAGGGCGACACGGTGGGCGCGATGACCGGCGCGCTGATGCTGCCGCTCGGGGTGTTCGGCGGGTTGTGGATGCCGCTGTCGATCATGCCGGCCTGGATGACCACGATCGCCCACTTCGTCCCGACGTACTGGCTCGGCCGCGTCGGCACGATGCCGGTGGGTGGTGCGAGTGGGCTGGGGCTCGCCGTGGGGGTGCTGGCCGCGTGGCTGGTCGTCCCTGCACTCGTGGTGGTGCGGCGGTTCCGGTTGGACACGGCGAAGGTCGGCTGACAGCTGTTACCAATCCGACCAGAAGTAGGCGGGCACGGAACCGGACGTTACCGTGTGTGGCAGCCCTTCCCGCCGTGACTGTGGTCGGATTGGTAACCAACAGCACAGTAACTTCCGTGCTGCATAGGGGTCAGCACGGTGGGAGGGCGAAACAAGGTGGATGACGACGAAGAGCAGCCGATGTCGGCAGCCGAGTCGCTGAACCTCATCGCCCGGCAGGACGAGCGGACGCGCCGGGAGCTGGGGGCCAGCCCGGCGCGTCTGCTCGGCGTCTGGGCCTTCACGTGGCTGGTCGGCTGGGGACTGGTGTTCCTGGCCGACGAGAGCCACGCGAGGCCACTGATGCCCGGGTGGGTCGCGGGGATCGTGGTCGCGGTCCTGTTCGTGGCGGCGATCGTCTACTCCGCCTACTACGGGAGCCGGATCAGCCGCGGCATTCGTGGCCCGTCGCGTCGCATCGGCGCGATGTACGGCTGGAGCTGGATGATCTCGTTCGCCGCGCTGTCCCTGATCAACATCAGCGTCATGAACGCGGGGAGGCTGGACCCGCACACGATCTCTCTACTGTGGTCGGGCACCTCGCTCCTGCTGACCGGCGTGATGTACCTGGCGGGCGGGATGCTGTGGCAGGACAAGCTGCAGTACGGCTTCGGCGTGTGGATCGTCGTCTGCGGCGGCGCGAGTGTGCTCGTGGGTGTGCCGGGCAACTTCCTGGTGCTGTCCCTCGCTGGCGGCGGTGGGTTCCTCGTGGCGTCGCTCGTGTACTTCGTGCGGGAACGCCGTGGTCGGCCGGCTCGGGAGACCACGTGACGGAGGCGAGCCTGCCGGAGCTCGACCCGGTGATCCACGCCCAGGCCAGGCTGCGCGTCACCGTCGCGCTCGCCGGGCTGCACCACGGCGACCAGATCACCTTCCCGAGGCTGCAGCAGCTGCTCGACATGACCGCCGGCAACCTCTCCACGCACCTGCGCAAGCTCGAAGACGCCGAGTACGTGGAGATCACCAAGGCCTACGAGCACCGCACACCCGTCACGCTCGTGAAGCTGACCGCCAAGGGCCGCGCGGCGTTCGAGTCCTACACGACGGCGTTGCACCGGCTGCTGGACGCCACCGGCGGGAGCTGACGTGACCCGCTGGGTCGTCCACCTCGACCTGGACGCCTTCTACGCCTCGGTCGAGCAGCTCACGCGCCCGACGCTGCGGGGCCGCGCGGTCGTCGTCGGCGGGACCGGGCCGCGCGGGGTCGTCGCGGGCGCGAGTTACGAGTCTCGGGAGTACGGCGCGCGTTCGGCGATGCCGATGTCGCAGGCGCGCCGGTTGCTGCCGCCGGGTGCGGTGGTCCTGCCGCCGCGGTTCCGGTTGTACGAGACGTTGAGCAAGCAGGTCTTCGATATCGTCGCGGACGTCGCTCCGGTGCTGGAGCGGATTTCGCTGGACGAGGCGTTCGCGGAGCCGCCTTCGCTGGCCGGAGCGCCGGTGGCGGAGGTGACGCGGTTCGCCGAGGAGCTTCGGGCGCGGATTCGCGCGGAGACCGGGCTCACGGCGTCGATCGGGGCGGGGACGGGCAAGCAGGTCGCGAAGATCGGCTCCGACCGGGCCAAACCCGACGGCTTGCTCGTGGTGCCGCCGGGCACCGAGCGGGAGTTTCTGGCGCCGCTGCCGGTGCGCGCCTTGTGGGGGATCGGGCCGGTGGCCGAAGCGAAGCTGCGGACGATCGGTGTGCTGACGCTGGGGGAGCTGGCGGCGTTGTCGGAGCCGGACGCGGTGGCGACGCTGGGCGGCGTGGTCGGGCGCGAGCTGCGCAAGCTGGCCGGCGGCACGGACGACCGGCCCGTGGCCGAACGCGGGGAGGCCAAGCAGGTCAGCGCGGAGACGACGTTCGACGTCGACATCGTGGACCTCACCCGGCTGCGCGCGGAAGTCCGCAAGATCGCGGCGGGCGCCCACTCGCGGCTGGTGAAGGCGGGCCGGGTGGCGCGCACGGTCGTGATCAAGCTGCGGCACACGGACATGAGCACGGTGACGCGCTCGGAAACCACGGCCTCGCCCACCGACGACCTCAACCAGCTCGCCGCCACCGCGGAGCGGTTGTTGCTGGATCCGCAGGAGTTCGGCGGCGTGCGGCTGGTCGGCGTGGCGTTCAGCGGGCTTTCCGTGCCGCACCAGGACGCGTTGTTCACCCTTGCCGTGCCCGGGACTTCGGCTGAGCCCGTGGTGGCGGTGGTGCCGTCGCCGGGCGGCTCGGCGCCGGTGTCGTCGAGCGGCTGGCGCCCGGGCGACGACGTGGTGCACCCGGAGTTCGGCACCGGCTGGGTCCAGGGCGCAGGCCACGGCCGCGTGACCGTGCGCTTCGAAACACGCACCTCCGGCCCCGGCGTGGCCAAAACCTTCGAACAAACCGACCCGGCGCTGACGCGCGGCGACCCCCAGGACTGTCTCGAGTAGCTGACCACTTCACCAACCCTCGCCCCAATGTGGCGTTGGTTGCGTTGGGCGCACCCAATGTGGCGTTCGGTGCGTTGGGCGCACCGAACGCCACATTGGGGCGCGACTCACAAGGCGCAGCCCGGGGTGAGGTCGGCGACCTGCTGACCGGCCAGGAGGAACGCCCCGACACCGGCGGCCGAGGTGTCCGTGGCCTTCGCCGAACCCGGCCCGTCGGTCTTCGGCTGGACGTAACCCACGAACCCGTCGGTTGTCTCCGCCTTGGTGGACAAGGACTTCCACGCCCGGTCGACCACCGGCTTGAACCATCGGCTGTCGAGGACCCCGGCGTTGACGCCCCACGCGAGGCCGTAGGTGATCAGCGACGTGCCGCTGCTCTCCGGGCCGCCGAACGGGTTGAGCAGGTTGGCGTTCCAGAAGCCGTCCGGCCGCTGCAGCACGCTCAGCGTCGTCGCCGTCTTCTTGAACACGCGCAGATACTCCGGCCACCGCGGGTCGTTCGCGGGCAGTACCTGCAGCACCTTCGTCAGGGCCGCCAGCGCCCAGCCGTTGCCCTGCGCCCAGTACGACGGCGAGTGCGCGTCGGTTCGCCACAGGCCGGAGAACTCGTCGAACAGGCTCTTCTCCGTGTGCTGGAACAGCTTCTGCATCGCGGCGAGCGTCGGCTCCGAGGAGTCCAGCACGCCGATGCGGGCGAACGAGGGCATCGCCATGTTCAGCGCGCTCACGTGGTCCCAGTAGTCCGTGTGCCCGGCCTGCACGCTCGCGACCTCGTCGGCCAGGCGCGACCGCAGGTCGGCCAGGATCGGCGGGTCGGGGTGGAAGTAGGTGTACAGGTCGAGGTACGCCTCGCCCGCGGCCTCGTCCTCGGCCGCGAACGGCTGACCCGGGGTCGTCGGCAGCAGGTAGTTGTTGGCCTCGCCCCACGGCAGGGTCTGGTGGTTGGACACGCCGGTGGTGCGGACCACGGCGAGGTTGCCCACGTGGAACGTCGCGTTCTGCCAGTCGGCCGGTGCGAGGTTCGTCCCGTGGGCGACCCAGTAGTCACCGGCCTTCACCATCGCGTCGGCCACGGAGCACTGCGCGGCCGGTGCCGCACTGGCCACGGCGGCGGGGGCCAGCCCGCCGGCCGTCACCGCCGCCGCGAGCACGGCGAAACCGCGGATTCCCGGGAAACGCATGGGTGCGTCCTCCTCAAGCAGCTCATGGCGGCGGAGGCCATCGTGATCGGTGGCCGGTCGATCACGGACTATGGTGTGGACCACTGGGTGTGTCAAGGTGCCGGTGAGTGGTACGCCGCAACGGTTTCCAGCAGCCGGCGCGTCGCGTTCTCGGCTCCTTCGGCATTCTTCGCGAGCACCGTGGTGAGCACGCGCGAGTGGGCCACGAGCGTGCCCGCCGTCGGCTCGGGTGCGGCGCGCAGGGCGGCGACGACCGGCACCTGCAGCTGGGTGAGCAACGCGTTGCCCGCGGCCCGCACGAGGGCGGCGTGGAACAGCGTGTCGGCCTCGGTGAACGCCTCCGTGTCCTCGCGTTCGACGGCGTCGGTCATCAGCCCGTACGCCGCCGCCAGCGCGGAGAGCTCATCCGGCGCGCGGTGCCGGGCCGCCAGCCGCGCGGCCTGCGGCTCCACGAGGTGCCGCAGCTCCATCAGGTCGTGCAGCTGCCGCAGCGAATCCGGGCCGCCGACGCGCCAGCCGATCACGTCGGGGTCGATCGCGTCCCACGCCTCCGGCGGCTGCGGCCACGTGCCGACGCGCGGCCGCGCCGCCACGAGTCCCTTCGACTCCAGGACTCGCAAGGCCTCCCGGACCACCGTCCGAGAGGCCTTGAAGCGGCGCCCGATGTCCTCGGGCACGATCGGCTCGCCGGTGGGCAGCGCCCCTTCGACGATCAGCCGGCCGAGCGCGTCGACGATGCGGGCGTGCAGGCCGGCCCCGTCAGCCCCCACGACTGCGCCCACGTCAGGCCGGCAGACCGACGCGGCGCTCCCCGCTGCGCAGCTGCTGCAGCACGACGGCGACCACGAGCAGCGCGCCGTGGGCCACGTTCTGCCAGAACTGGTTGATGCCCAGGCCGGACATGCCGTTGTCGAGCACGCCGAGGATGAACACCGCCAGCACCGTGGAGACGATGGATCCCTTGCCGCCCTTGAGCATCGTGCCGCCGAGTGCCGCGCCCGTCACGGCCTGCAGCTCGAGGCCTTCGGACCCGGACGTCGGCTGGCCCGAGCCCGTGCGCGCCGTGATCAGCACACCCGCGATGGCCGCGACCACGCCGACGAGCGCGTAGACCCCGATGATGTAGCGGTTGATGTTGATGCCCGCCAGGCGCGCGGCCGTGTCGTTGCCGCCGATGGCGAACACGTTGCGGCCGATGTCGGTGTACTTCAGCAGGAAGTGCAGCACCGCCGCGACGATCAGGAACACCCACACCAGCGTCGGCAACCCGAGCACGCTTCCCTTGGCCAGGAAGATGAACAGGTCGTCGGCGCCGGTGTAACCCTGCGCCTTGCCGTCGGACACGACCTGCGCGATGCCCTTGTACGTGGCGAGCGTGGCCAGCGTGGCGACGACCGGGTTCACGCGACCGAAGATGATGATCAGGCCGTTGACCAGGCCACACGCGATGCCCGTGCCGACGGCGGCGAGGATGCCGACGATCGAGTTGCCGGTGGCCGTGAACGCCATGGCCGAGATCACCGACGCGAGCCCGGCCATGGAGCCGACGGAGATGTCGAGCGCGCCGAGGATGATCACCAGCGTCTGCACCAGAGACAGCAGGCCCATGATGGTGACCGCGCTGCCGATCAGGAGCAGGTTGTTGGTGCGGAAGAAGTTGTCGTTGAGGCTCGACAGCACCACGGTGAGCACCACGAGCGTGATGATCAGGCTGCTGTTCTGCACGCCGATGCCGTTGAGCACCTTGCGCGCGGTGGACACCCGGTGCGGGTCGGGCTGTTCGGTCGGCTGCTCCTGCGCGGGGCTGGGCCGGGTCGGGGTGCTCACGCCCCCACCTCCTGGATGTCTTCGGCGGCCGGCTCCGTCGCCGGGATGGCCAGGGTCAGTACGGCTTCTTCGGTCGCTTCGTCGCGGCTCACCTGGCCCGCGACGTGCCCGGCGCGCATCACGACGATGCGGTCGGCCAGCGACAGGACTTCAGGCAGGTCGGACGAGATCACGAGCAGGGCGATGCCTTCGGCGGCGAGACCGTCGATGATGCGGTAGATCTCGGCCTTCGCGCCGACGTCGACGCCGCGGGTGGGCTCGTCGAGGATCAGCAGTTGCGGACGGCGGGCGAGCCAGCGGGCGAGCACGGCCTTCTGCTGGTTGCCGCCCGAGAGCTTGCGCACCTCCTGCTCCATCGACGGCGTGCGCACCCGCAGCTCGCGGATGTACTCCGCCACGAGCTCGCGCTCTTTCGCCCGCCGGATCACGCGGAACCGGCGCAGGCGGGCGAGCACGGCGATGGAGACGTTGTCGCGCACCGAACGCTGCATCAGCAACGCGTCGGTCTTGCGTTCCTCGGGCGCGAACCCGATGCCCGCCTTCACCGCGTCGCCGGGCGTGCGGGCCTTGAACGGTTTCCCGTCGAGCTCGAGGGTTCCCGAGCGCACGGGCAGATCGCCGACGATCGCGCGCGCCAGCTCGGACCGCCCGGCGCCGACGAGCCCGGCCAGGCACACGACCTCACCGGCGCGGACCTCGAACGAGACGTCGGTGACGTCGTCGGTGGTCACGTGGTCCAGCCGCAGCACGACCTCGCCGGTCTCGGCCGTCTCGCGCCGCTCCAGCGCCGAGAGGTCGCGGCCGATCATCATGCGCACCAGCTGGTTCTCGTCGGACTCCGCCGCCTGCTGCACGCCGACGAGCTTGCCGTCGCGCAGCACGGCCACGCGGTCGGCGAGCTGGAAGATCTCCTTCATGCGGTGCGACACGTAGACCACGGCCACGCCGGAGTCGCGCAACCGGCGGATGAGCCGGAACAGCGCGTCGACCTCGTGCTCCGAGAGCGACGAGGTGGGCTCGTCGAAGGCGATCACGCGCGGCGGGGTGGCCGCGGTGAGCACCCGCAGGATCTCGACGAGCTGGCGCTGCGCGGCCGAGAGCTTGCTGCCGAGCGTGGCCGGGTCGAGCACGCCTTCGAAGCCGTATTCGACGAGCGCTTCGTGCGTGCGCTGGTTGAGCGTGCGGCGGCTGAACACGCGGGCGCGCGAGGGCAGCTCGCCCACGAACACGTTCTCCGCCACCGAAACGTGCGGGATGATCTCCGGTTCCTGGTAGATCACGCGCACGCCCGCGGCCATCGCCGCGCGCGGGTTGTCGAACACCACCGGCTCTCCGTCGACCCGCAGCGTGCCGTCGCTGGGCTCGTGGTCGCCCGAGAGCACGCGCAGCAGCGTCGACTTGCCGGCGCCGTTCTCGCCCATGAGCGCGAGCACCTCGCCGGAGTGGAACTCCAGCGTCACGTCGTCGAGCGCGGTGACGCCGGAGAAGCGCTTGCCGATGCCCTCGGCGATGAGCGCCGTGGAACTGGCCATGGTGAGCCTTCCTCAGCCTTTCTCACAGGGAACCCGGGGGTGTCGCGAGTGGACACCCCCGGGCCGCGGTCGGGTCAGGTGCAGTTGACGCCGGCCGACTTGAAGGTGTCCTTGTTCACCATCTGGGTCTTGGCGATGGTCTCCAGCGGGAGGTCCTTGCCGTTCTTGACCTTGTCGACGAGGACCTGGATCGCGGTGCGGCCCACCTCGGCGCCCGAGATGTAGAGCGAGGACTTGTTGCCGGTGTCCTTGCCCGCGGCCCAGTCCTTGCAGTCGAGGTAGGCGCCGAGGCCCACGCCGACGATGTTGTTCGCGGCGACGCCCGAGTTGGCGAGCGCGGTGACGACACCGGTCTCGTTCTCGTCGTTGCAGCCCCACACGACCCAGTGCTTCACCCCGGGGTTGGAGCTGATCACGGCGCCGGCGCGGTTCTGGGCGTCGACGGGGGAGTTGTCGGTGCCCACGTCGATCACGTCGACCTGCGCGCCGGCGTCCTTCTCGAACGCGGCCTTGGCGCCGTTGACGCGGTCGGTGCAGACGGTGAGGTCCTGCTTGAAGGCGCTGATCACCTTGGTGTCGGCGGCGGACCAGCCGGCGGCCTTGAACAGCTTCGCGGCCTCCTGGCCGACCGAGGTGCCCATCTGCGTGCCGTTGAAGCCGACGAACGGGGCGGCCTTGCCGGTGCCGTCCTTGATCACGTCGTCGGAGGAGATGAGCGGGATGCCGGCGGACTTCGCCTTGTCGATGACCTCCGGGCCGATGGCCTGGTCGGGCACCACGATGGCGACGCCGTTGGCCCCCTGCGCGACCGCGGCGTCGAGCTCGGTGATGGCCTTGTTGGCGTCCTGGCCGAGGTTGACGACCTTGAGGTCGACACCCAGCTCCTTCGCCTTCTCCTGGGCGCCCTGCGCCTGCTCCACGAAGTACTGCTGGTCACCCTGCTTCTGCAGGTAGTACAGCGTGATCTTGCCGTTCTTCGGCGCCTGCTGCGCGGGCGCGGCGGTGTCCTTGCCGGAGGAGCATCCGGCCAACACCGCACCGGCAATCAAACAACAACCAACAACGCTCCAGGTGCGTGACCTGTGCGGGTATGTGGACATCGAGTGCTCCCATGAGGGCCGAGGACGACTGTTGCGTGGGCGTGAACTCCGCGTGACTCGTATTACAAGACACTGGATCGGGTGACGTCAACCACAGGATCTGCCGCAGTTAGCGGATGGATACCTACGGAGAGTGATTTTCCTACTGGTGGTTGGCGGGTAATTATCGTATTTTTTCCCGGTTGACCAGGGTTTGTTGCTCCGCGCTGATCGTGCTGCTGTTTCGATTGCTGGTGGGTGTTCTTGTTGACTTGGGTTCGATTACGGTCCGTCATGGCAGGCGTTGCGTCTTGTCCGGTCGACATGCGGCAGGATGTCGACCGCAGCTGGACAAAGGGGGCGAACATGACGCACATCCGCCGCTCGGTCTTCGGGTGGGCCGGTGCCGTGCTTCTGCTGGCGGGGTGCAGCGGGGCTCCGCAGGCCGCGCTGCCCGCTTCTGCTCCTTCGGCCCCTGGGGTGCCTCCTTCGTCCGCGCCCGCGTCGTTCACGGTCGTGGCCACCGGCGACGTGCTGATCCACCCCGCGCTCACCGACCAGGCGGAGGCCGATGGTGGCGGCCAGATCGACTACCGCCAGATCCTCGCCGGCGTGAAGCCGCTCGTGTCCGGCGCCGATCTGGCCATCTGCCACCTCGAGACGCCGCTCGCGCCCGAGGGCGGGCCGTACACGGGGTACCCGTCGTTCAGTGCGCCGCCGCAGATCGCGGACGCCATCAAGGACACCGGCTACGACACCTGCTCCACGGCTTCGAACCACACGCTGGACAAGGGCGCGGCCGGCATCACGCGGACGTTGGACAAGCTGGACGAGGTGGGTCTCAAGCACACGGGCTCGGCTCGTTCCGCGGCTGAGGCCTCGCGGCCGCTGATCCTCGACGTCCACGGCGTGAAGGTGGCGCAGCTGTCGTTCGCCTTCGGTTTCAACGGCATCAAGGTCCCTGCCGGCAAACCCTGGCTGGCCAACGAAATCGACGCCGACGACATCCTCGCGGCGGCCCACGCCGCCCGCGCGGCCGGTGCGGAGGTCGTGATCGCCAGCCTCCACTGGGGGATCGAGTACCAGCACTCGGTGACGGACGACCAGGCTTCGCTGGCCCGTAAGCTGCTGGCCTCACCCGACATCGACCTGATCGTCGGCCACCACGCCCACGTGGTCCAGCCCTTCGCGAAGGTCGAGGGCAAGTGGGTCGCCTACGGCCTCGGCAACGAAATCGCCCGCCACGACGACCCCCGCGGCTCCACCGAAGAAGGCACGGCCGCGCGCTTCACCTTCACCCGGACGGACGGCCACTGGGCGGTGTCCAAGGCGGAGTACGTCCCGACCCTCATCGACCTCGGCCCGCCGATCCGCCTCCGCGACTTGACCACCGCCCCACCCACCGCGCGCGGCACGGAGGCGCTGGCCGACACGGATGAGGTCGTGCTGTCCAAGGGCGCCGGCGACGACGGCCTGACTCGGCCGGGGAAGTAACGCCGAGCGCACCACAGCGCGCCCGTGCCTCGGGAAAGAGGCACGGGCGCGCTGTGGTCAGGTGCGTGGGGTCAGTGGTCCCGGCGGGTGATGTGGTGGGCCAGCAAGGTCAGCTCCGCCGCCGGGCGGGCGGCCGGGGTGGTGGCGGACAGGGATGCCAGAGCCGAAGCCAGTAACCGCTCGGCCTCCGCAGAACTCCATGAACGCCCACCCGCCGACTCGACCAAAGCCGCCGCCCGGGCCAGCTCCCCGGCCGACAGCGGAGCCTCCTGCCGGTACAACCCGGCCAGCTCCCCGGCCGCCGCGGTCTCCGAGGCCAGAGCCGCCACCACCGGCAGCGACTTCTTCCGGTTCTGCAGATCCGAGTACACCGGCTTCCCCGTCACAGCCGGGTCGCCCCAGATGCCGAGGAGGTCGTCGACGTGCTGGAACGCCAGGCCGAGCGAGCGGCCGAACGCGCCGAGCTGCGAGACGTGCGTGCCGCGGCCGCCGACGACCAGCACACCCAGGGTGCAGGCGGCGCCGAGCAAGGCTCCCGTTTTGCCCTCGGCCATGCGGATGCAGGAAGGCCGGTCGACCGACGCCCGTCGTTCGAAGGCCAGGTCCTCGTTCTGGCCGTGCAACAGATCCAGCACCGCCGTGCTCAGGACGCGAGCAGCGGCGGGACCGTCCGTGGCCAGGACGTCGAAGGCCAACGTCAGCAACGCGTCCCCCGCGAGGATGGCGGGGCTGGTGCCGAACACGGTCCACGCGGTCGCCCGGTGGCGGCGGGTCTCGTCGCCGTCCATGACGTCGTCGTGGAGCAGCGAGAAGTTGTGCACCAGCTCCACCGCCACGGCGGCGGCGATCGCGTCGGCCGGATCGCCGCCGGCCGCCTCGGCGGACAGCAGCACCAAAGCCGGCCGCAGAGCCTTGCCGCTGCGTACGGCCGACTCGGCGCCCGAAGCGTCCCACCAGCCGAAGTGGTAGCCGGCGATGCGGCGCATCGAGTCGGGCAGCCGGTCGACCGCCGCGCGCATCGCCGGCTCCCACAGGTCCCGGCTCCACGCCAGCACCTCCGGCACCGTCCGCGCCCGGGCGTCCACTGTGGTCATACATCCCCTCCGAACGGAAAAACGAAGCTCAGCGCCCGATCTCGACGTCGTCGAGCACTCCCAGCGCGTCCGGCACCAGCACCGCGGCCGAGTGGTACGCGCTGACCAGGTACGACGTCACGGCCCGCTCGCTGATGCCCATGAACCGCACGTTCAGCCCCGGCTGGTACTCGTCCGGCAATGCCGCCGGCCGCAACCCGATCACGCCCGCGTCTTCCTCACCGGTACGCATGATGAGGATCGACGTGGTGCCCTGCGGCGAGATCGGGATCTTGTCGCACGGCAGCAGCGGCACCCCGCGCCACGTCGTGACCCGGCGCCCGTCGAGCACCGCGTTGGCCGGGTAAAGGCCCCGCGCCGTGCACTGGCGCCCGAACGCGGCGATCGCCTTGGGGTGCGCCAGGAAGAACCGCGACTTGCGCCGCCGGCACAGCAGCTCGTCGAGGTCGTCGGGAGTCGGCGGGCCGCTGCGCGTGGTCACGCGCTGGCCGAGGTCCGCGTTGTGCAGCAGCCCGAAGTCCGTGCTGTTGACCAGCTCGTGCTCCTGCCGCTCCCGCAACGCCTCCACGGTCAGCCGCAGCTGCTGCTCGATCTGGTTCATCGGCTGGTTGTAGAGATCGGTCACGCGGTTGTGCGTGTGCAGGATCGTCTGCGCCACTGCGAGCTCGTACTCCCGCGGCGCCGGGTCGTAGTCGACGTAGGTCCCCGGCAGCGCGACCTCACCGTCGTGCCCGGCGGACAGGTCGATGCTCGCCTCGCCGGCCTTGTTGTGCTCGCGCCGCGGGCTTGCCAGCACCTCGGCGATGTGCGCGCGCAGGCTTTCGGCGCGGCCGTTGAGCCGCTCGAACGCCTCCGCCGGCAGGGCCAGCACGATGCAGCGCGTGGCCGCGCGAGCGGTGAACTTCCAGTTTCCCGCCGAGCCGCCCAGCAGCTCGGCGCCGAAGTGGTCGCCGGCGGTGAGCGTGCCGAGGTTCGCCTCCTCGCCGTAGGAACCGGGTGTGGTGCGCGAAACCTTGCCGAACGCCAGCAGTACCACCGAGTCGAGCGGCGAACCCGCCGTCACGATGGTGTCGCCCGGCTCGTACTCGCGCTGCTCGAAGCGCTCGGCCAGCGCGGCCAGCGCGTCGGCGTCGGCGAACCCGCGCAGCAGCGGCAGTTCCGCCAGCTCCGCGGGGATCACCTGCACCCGAGCGCCGGTGTTGAAGAAGCTCACCCGGCCGTCGCCGACGGTGTAGGTCAGCCGGCGGTTCACGCGGTACGAACCGGCCGGCACCTCCACCCACGGCAGCTGCGACAGCAGCCACCGCGGGGTGATGCCGCGCATCTGCGGCAGCGACTTGGTGGTGGTAGCCAGGGCCCGGGCCGCGCGCGTGGAAAGGGAAAGTGGCGGCTCTTCGGTCACGGTCATGCGGTTCCTCGTTTGGTGGGCTCAGCTTCTGCAGGCCGCTGGGACGCGGGCCTGGGCACGATCCGCAGCGCGCTCGTGCCCAGGCCCGTCGGCCCGAGCGCCGACGGGGGCAGCGGCGCCGACCCGGGCCGCACGGGGGCGGCCTCGGGCGGGCGCGGCGGGGTGGCGGGCGCGGCCATGCTCAGTCACCGCGCCCGATCTCGGCGTTCTCCAGCACGGCCAGCGCGTCCGGCACCAGCACGGCGGCGGAGTAGTAGGCGCTGACCAGGTACGACATGATCGCCTGCTCACTGATGCCCATGAACCGCACGTTCAGGCCCGGCTGGTACTCGTCGGGCAGCCCGGTCTGGTGCAAACCGACGACACCCTGCGACTGCTCGCCGGTGCGCAGGAGCAGCACGGAGCTGGTGCGCGTCTCGGTGACCGGGATCTTGTTGCACGGCAACACGGGCACGCCGCGCCACGCCGGCACCTGGTGCCCGCCGAGGTCCACCGCGTCGGGGTACACGCCGCGGCGGCTGCACTCGCGGCCGAACGCCGCGATCGTCTTCGGGTGCGCCAGGAAGACCGCGGGGTCCTTCCACACCAGGGAAAGGAGGTCGTCGAAGTCGTCCGGGGTCGGCGGGCCGGTGCGGGTGGACACGCGCTGGGAGTAGTCCGCGTTGTGCAGCAGGCCGAAGTCGCGGTTGTTGACCAGCTCGTTCTCTTGCCGTTCGCGCAGCGCCTCGACGGTGAGCCGCAGCTGCTGCTCGATCTGGTTCATCGGCTGGTTGTAGAGGTCGGCGACGCGGCTGTGCACGCGCAGCACGGTCTGCGCCACGCTCAGCTCGTACTCGCGCGGCGAGCTGTCGTAGTCCACGAACGTGCCGGGCAGCTGCGGTTCACCGTCGTGACCGGACGCGACGTCGATCACGGCCTCGCCGTGGTCGTTGGCCGGGCCGGCCGAGCAGGCGGCGACGGCGTCGAGGTGCTCGCGCAGCGCGTCGGACCGGTCGAGCACGCCCTGGAACTCGCTGCGGGACAGGGAAAGCACGGTGCACGCGGTCACGGCCTTGGCCGTGTACTCCCAGATCCCGTCGGCGTTGGTGAGCACGGTGTCGCCGAAGTAGTCGCCGTCGGCCAGCGTGCCGAGCACGGTCTGGTCGCCGTACGCGCCGGTGCCGACCTTGCTGATCTTGCCGTGTGCCACCAGGAAGATCTGGTCGGCCTGGTGGCCGAACTCCACCAGCGCGTCGCCGGGGGAGAACTCGTGCTGCACGAACCGGCCGGCCAGTTCGGTGAGCACTTCTTCGTCGTCGAAACCGCGCAGCGCCGGCAGTTCGCCCAGCTCCGGCGGGATCACCCGGACCTCGGCGCCGGTGTTGGTGAACGTGAGGCGGCCGTCGCCCACCGCGTAGCTCAGCCGGCGGTTGACGCGGTACGCGCCGCCCGAGACCTCGACCCACGGCAGCACCTTGAGCAGCCACCGGGTGGTGATGCCCTGCATCTGAGGAACGGACTTGGTCGTCGTGGCGAGCGTGCGGGCCGCGGCCCGGCCCAGGCTCAGTTGCGGTTGTTCCTGATTCGCGGAGTCCACGGGGTCCGTGACGGTCACAGCGAAAACCACCTATCGTCGGATTTCGGGCGTGTGAGAAAGTTTCCAGCACAAATTTGAGTTCGTTATCCTGCTGCAATTCATTCGGGTCGGCGCCGCGGAATCAACATAGCAAGCCGACCTCGCCCGACAATCCCACGATCGGGTAACCGGGTCGGTTCACCTGTTTGCCAGAACGGGTAATCGGACATTCCAGTTGCTGTTGTCGGAGCGCCAGTTTTAGACGATCTTGGTCGACGCCGCGTTCGTCACCCTCGGTCGACCGGACTCACCCGGACGGGAAGTTCGGCTGAAGATCGCCGGTGTACCCCAGGTGAACGAGCATATCCAGAGCAGGTGTTCCAACATTCAACTGCTCCGTTCCAGTGATCATCGGGCGCCTTGCAGGGCCACTCGAATGAACCGATCTGCCGCTTCTTGTCGCCCGGTAATCGGATGACTAACTTGAGCGGGCCGACTTCCGGGAATTCGCCGAACAATGGCGGATCCAGTGGTCTGCGCGTGTGAAAGGGTTCGGATGAACGTCTACCTGACCGGGATCTTCTGGGTGGTCGGAGCGGCTGTTGTCGGCGGCGGTATCGGCTATCTGGTGAGGCGGTTCGGCTGGGATGAAGGTCGTCGTGACAACAACGATGCGGCCGGTCAGGTGTTCACCATTGTCGGCGGTCTCCACGCGGTGCTCGTGGCGTTCGTGCTGATCTCGCTCTTCGACGCCGTGGGGACCGCGCGCGACGGCTCCTACACCGAAGCCGACAGCCTCGTGTCCATGACCTGGGCCGCCGAAGCGCTGCCGGGCGACACCGGCCAACGCGTGCAGCAGCTGGCCACCGCGTACGCCACTACCGTGCAGCACCAGGAATGGCCGCGCCTGGCCGACGGCGGCACGATCCCCGACACCGGCTGGACGCAGCTCGATCAGCTGCGCCGCACCATCGCAGGCGCGCAGGCGAGCAGCGACTGGGAGAACGACCGCAAGACCGAGGCCGCCAACGACCTGTGGCAGGTCTACCAGGCCAGACAGGCGCGCCTCACCGACGCCGCCACGAGCGGTGTCGGGTCGGTGGTGTGGTTCGCGTTGATCCTCGGCAGCCTGATTTCCGTGTTGCTGCCCAACCTCTTCGGCGGCACGCGCATGGCGGCGCACCTGGTGATCGTGTCGACGCTGGCCGGCACGATCGCACTGCTGCTCTACGCGATCTTCCAGCTGCAGAACCCGTTCGCCGGCGGTGCGAGCATCCAACCCGACGCGTTCAGCTCGGCACTGGCGCGACTGGGCTGACCGCGGTGCGCATTCCCCGTTTCCTCCCGGTGGCGGCCGCCGCGGCCGCCGTGTCGGCGCTGCTCGTGGCGTCGGGATGGCTCGCACCACCCGGCCGGACGCGCCCGGCCGCGCCGGCGACGTGCCTGGTTCTCCAGGTGGAGAGCCAGAACTCGCACTCGTCGTCGTTCGTCCGGCTCACGGTGCCGACCGGGCAGCGGCAGTCGCTCGGTAATCCCGGGTACACGATCAACGCGATGGCCTACTCCGCCGCGCAAGGTGTGGTCTACGGCGTGGCCGACGGCCCGGCCTCGGGCCACTTCCACGACGGCGCCCACGCGGTGCGGATCGACGCCTCGGGCCACGTGACCGACCTCGGCGGCGTGTTCCGCGCCGGCGCGCGCCACGGCATCTGGAGCTGGGCGACCGGCTCCACGGGCGGCGCGATGGCCGGCAACTCGTGGTACCTGCTGCACGCCAACAGTCTGTACACAGTGGACGTCGACCCGGCCAGTCCCCACTACCTCGACCTGGTCGCGCACCAGCAGCTGCGGCCCATCGTCCTGTCCGCCGGCGTCGACGACTTCGCCTACAACCCGGCGGACGGCTTGCTCTACGGCGTCTCGGTCACGGCCGCGGGCCACGGCTCGGTGGTCACGATCAACCCGCGCGACGGCCGCGTCGCCACCGTGCCGGGCCTCAAGTTCCCGCTCGCCAGGGCGTACGGCTCGGTCGTGTTCGGACCGGACGGTGCGCTCTACGCGACGGCGAACCGCATCGGCCACCGCAGCGTGACCTACCGCCTGCCACGCGACGGCTCCGGTGGGGCACAGGAGATCAGCACCGGACCCGAGCTCTACACCTCCGACGCGGCCGGGTGCCTCGCCGGGGCGAGCGCGCCTCCGCCGCCGCCCCCACCCCCGCCGCCCCCGCCGCCATCTCCGCCACCGAGTCCCACACCGTCGCAGAAGCCGAGGAACCCTTCGCGGACGGGGGAAACCCCGCCACCACCGGCGCTCGCGGAACAGCCGACAGCGGTGAACCAGCCGCGGGACGAGACCTCGCCCGATCCGATCGTCGCCTCGGCTTCGGTCGCGCCGCCGACGAAGTTCCGTCCCGTCGCGACCCCGCAACCGTCGGTGGCCGACGCCGGTCACCGAGAAGAGAAACAACGCAGGTGGAGCGTCGCCGTACTTGTTCTCGTGATCGGTGGTGGAGCGGCGGCAGCGCATGTGAGACGAGGCCGTTAACGCGGACGTCGCCTGGAAGACGGCGGTTGTCCAACTCCGTTAACCAGACTCCTCCTCCGGCGTCGTGTGGCGCCGGAGGAGGAGAAAACGGATGAAGCGCGTGAGAATCGGGGTCGCCGCGGGGATCCTCGCCCTGCCGCTGCTGGCCACCGGCACGGCGTCGGCGCACGGGGGCGGCGGGCACGCCGCGTTCGCCGCCCGCGACGACCACTACGGGACGCGAGCCGGCCGGTCGCTGCAGGTCCACGGCGACGGCGTGCTCGGCAACGACAGCCACGGTGGCGCGAGTGGCGCCATCGTGCGCCACACCGCGCCGGCGCACGGATCACTGACCGTCGACCCCAGCGGGTCGTTCAGCTACACGCCCGCACCGGGCTTCCACGGGCGCGACACCTTCACGTACTCCGTGTCGGACGCGGTGCAGCTCTACCCGACCTCCCTGCCGCCGCTGGCGACCATCGGCGGCGTGAAGCTCACCGGCGGTGCCTACGGTTCCGCGCTCACGCCGGTGCCCGGCTCGCGTGACGAGTTCTACGGCCTCACCGACCGCGGCCCGAACGTCGACGCGCCGGACGGGTCCAAGGTGGAGCCGCTGCCCGCGTTCGACCCGGCCATCGGCAAGTTCCGCCTCAAGGACGGCAAGGCCGTGCTCGAGAAGCGGATCCCGTTGCGCGCCAAGGACGGCTCGCCGTACAACGGGCAGGTCAGCACGGCCGCCGACACCGGCGAGACGATCGTGGGCCTCGACGGGAAGCCGTTGCCGGCCACTCCCAACGGCTACGACTCCGAGGGTCTCGTCGCCGAAGCGACGGCACGTTCTGGGTGTCCGACGAGTACGGTCCCTTCATCACGCACTTCCGCGCCGATGGCCGCGCGGTCGAGCGGCTCTCGCCGTTCGACGGCTCGCTGCCGAAGGAGCTGAAGTACCGCGTGCCCAACAAGGGCATGGAAGGCCTCGCGCTCACGCCGGACGGCAAGACGCTCGTGGGCATCATGCAGTCGGCGCTGCAGCAGCCGGACCTCACGAAGAAGCCCGGCAACGTGACCACGCTGCGGATCGTCACGGTCGACCTGCGCACGTGCGCGACGCACGAGTACCTGTACCTGCTGCAGGACCCGGACGACACGGGCACGGCCGTCAGCGAGATCACCGCGCTCTCGTCGACGAAGTTCCTCGTGGACGAACGCGACGGCAACTTCGAGCCCGGTGCGTTCAAGAAGATCTACGAGATCGACCTGCGCGACGCGACCGACGTCGGGCCGAAGGCGAAGGTGGCCGGTGCCGTCTACGACTCCGCCAAGGGCGGGCTGCTCGTGGGCGACGCGCAGTCGAGCCTCGACGCCTACGTCGGCAAGGACACCACGGAGGAGGCCACCGCGGACCTCGCCGGGGTGGGCATCAAGCCGGTGGCGAAGAAGCTCTACGTCGACCTCGGCGCGCTGGTGACCGGGTTCGACCCGACCGGCGGGTTCTTCGGCCACGACAAGGTGGAGGGCGTCGCGACCACCGACGGCGGCCGCACCCTCGTGGTCAGCAACGACAACGACTTCGGCATCGACGGCCTCTCGAACACCGCGCCGCCGTACGCGCTCCACGCCAAGACGTTGCCCAACGGTCAGCAGGACGACGGGGAGTACCTGAAAATCGACACGACGAAGCTGCCCGCCCGCGTCACCACGGCGACGGTCACGATCGACGTGCGCTGAGTTTCGCCTTCACCGCAAGCACTGTTTGTCGCAAGCACTGCCCGGCCGGGGCTCCGTTTGACCGGGGTCCCGGCCGTCAGTATTTGAACTGGTCCACGTTGTCCTGGGTGATCAGCAGCGGGTCGCCGAGCAGCATGCTCTTCGAGGGCCGGTCGTACTTCACCGCGGGCAGCTCGAGGCTCACGTTGTTGCTGGGGCCGAAGGGCCGGCCGAGCACGAGCTGCTGCGCGGCCCACGCCGTGAGATAGCCCAGTGATTCGACGTTCCACAGCACCGACATCGAGCAGGAACCGTCGAGCAGGTACGGCTTCATCGTCTGCGGGGTGCCGGTGCCGACGGTGTAGACGCGGCCGATCTTCTGCTGGTCCCGCACCGCTTGGGCGACACCGGGAGCCGACGTGGTGCACTCGCCGATCAGGCCCGCCAGATCGGGATGGCGGTCGAGGACCTGCTTCGCGAGCTCGGTCGCGGTGGTCGTGTCCTCGCCGGCGTAGACGGTCTCCACGAGCTGCGCCTTCGGGTAGCGCTCGGCCGCGTAGGTCTGCTCGACGGAGATCCACGCGTTGAGGTTCGCGGCGCTTCGCCCGCACGAGACGATGGCGAACTTGCCGCTGCCGCCCGTTTTTGCCATGAGCGCGTCGACGAGCGCGGTGCCGACGCCCTCGGGGGAGGCCTGGTTCACGAACACCTCGCGCTGCGATTCCGGCGCGTCGGTGTCGGTGGTGAGCACGTGGACGCCCTTGGCGCGAGCGTCGGCGATCGCGGGCGCGAGGGCCGCGGGGTCGTTGGGCGCCACGGCGATCACGTCGGCGGCCTGCTGGGCCACGAGGTCACGCACGATGGCGGTCTGGGCCGCCGGGTCGACCGTCGCGGGGCCGCGCGTGGTCCACCGCACGCCGAGCCGTTCGGCGGCTTCCAGGCCGCCCGCGTTCATGGCGTCGAAGTACGCGATGCCCGCGACCTTCGGCACGAAGGCGATCCGGACCGGGGCTTCATCGCCGCCGGCCGTCGGCGTCCGTAGTGCGGAGGAACAGCTGCCGAGCCCCACCACCGCGCTGAGCAGCAGCGCGACGCCCAGGAAGAGCGTCTTGGACGGCCCTCGCATCCCCACCATTCCTTCGGTTCACGGTCTGCGTACCGCCGGCGACCTGGAGTGAACGTAAGGGAGCTTGCTCACAGGGGTCAACCGGTCGTGCGCAAAGGGTTACGGAAGTGAGTTCAGCGGTGATCTTGGGAGCACCGGATACCCGTTTGGGGTATGTGGTTATTCTGAGGACGATGACTCGACCGCCCCGCGGGCTCCCGCTTCCGGCCCCGGCGCGCTGGCTGTTGTTTGGCGCGCTGGTCCTCGGCGTGCTCGCGATGCACCACGCCCCGGCGCCGCACGGTGGCGGGACGGGTGCGATGCCGGCGGTGTCCGCCACGCACTCGCCGAGGGACGCGCCGGCAGTGGTTCCAGTGGCGGTGGCTCCGTTGCCGGTGGCTTCGACGTCGGGGAATCCCGTTGCCGCGCCACCTGCGAGCGACGGCGGCCACGCGATGCTGCACCTGTGCCTCGCGGTGCTGCTGGCCGCGGCGGGGCTGTTGCTCGCACTGGCGTGGCTGCGCCGGCGTCGGGAAAGCGCGGTGCCGGGTTCGGTCGAACGCGGGCCCAGCGGGTTTGCCCGGGCGCCGCCGCCACGGACGGGCCGAGAACTCCTCACCACCTCCTGCGTACTGCGGATCTGATCGGGCACGAGCTCCATCGTGTCCGAACTCCGTCGTACCCAGTGAGGAAAGAAAACGTCATGAATCGCAAGTTCCTGGCGGGCATCGCGGCGCCCGCGATCGCCGCCGTGCTCGTCGGCTGCTCGTCGCCGAGCGCGGCCCCGCCCGCCGCTGATCACAACGCCGCGGACGTCACGTTCGCGCAGGACATGGTCCCGCACCACCGTCAGGCCGTGGAGATGTCCGGGCCCGTGCCGCAGCACACCGGCGACCAGCGCGTGATCACGTTGGCGAAGCAGATCCAGCAGGCCCAGCAGCCCGAGATCGACCAGCTCACGGCGTGGCTGAAGGCCTGGGGCGCGCCGGCGCCTTCGACCGGCATGGGTGGCATGACCGGCATGGAACACGGCCAGATGCCCGGTTTGGTCGACACCGCCGGCCTCGACGAGCTGCACGACGCCGCCTACGACCGCAAGTGGCTCGAGCTGATGATCCAGCACCACTCCGGCGCCGTCGCGATGGCGCGCACCGAGCTGGCCCAGGGGAGCAGTGTGGACGCGAAGGCCATGGCCCAGCGGATCGTCGACACCCAGGAGGCCGAGATCACCACGATGAAGTCGCTCCTCGGCGGCTGACCATGGATTCGAGATACCCTAAGGGGGTATAGTGAACGACATGACTGACCACCAGCACGGCGCGTCCTGGTCCACCGCGATCCAGGCGACGCTGCACTGCCTCACCGGCTGTGCCATCGGTGAGGTGCTCGGCGTGGTTCTCGGCACCGCGTTCGGGCTGCACAACGCGGCCACCGTGGTGCTGGCGATCGTGCTCGCGTTCGTCTTCGGCTACGGCCTGACGATGCGCGGAGTCCTGAAGTCGGGCCTGACCTTTTCGGCGGCGTTCAAGGTCGCGCTGGCCGCCGACACCGTGTCGATCGCGGTGATGGAGATCGTCGACAACCTCGTGATCGTCGTGGTCCCGGGAGCGATGGACGCGGGCCTGGCGACGGCGCTGTTCTGGCTGTCGCTGTTGTTCTCGCTCATCGTCGCCTTCGTGATCACGGTGCCGGTGAACAAGTGGATGATCGGCCGCGGCAAGGGGCACGCCGTGGTTCACGCGCACCACCACCACTGAGTGGCCCGGACCGGAGTGAGCACGTGGTTCACTCCGGTCCGGAGTGTGGAATAGCGAGTTCACATCCATGAACAATTCACAACCGTGAAAGCACGCTTTGGTGGGTGTACAAGCACCTGACCTTCGTGTAAAACTCGGGCGGCCTTCTCGTGAGGCATTTCCCACTGGTGTTTCCACGACTGTGAAATGGCGGGCAATCGTGAGCGTTTCCCGGCGTACCCTGCTGACCACCGCGGCCGGTGCCGCCGTGGCGGTGACCGCGACCAGCACCGTCGCGGCAACGGCTGCCGAGCAAGGGGTGTCCGACATCGCGAGCCAGGAGAAGGTGTTCCGCTCAGCGGCAGACTACGCGGTGAAGAAGCTGCGTGCGGTCGCGCCGGGCGTCACCTCGTTTCCCACCGGGACCAAGTTCGAGAAATGGGCCTTTTCGCAGAATGGTGACTGGGTCGGTGGATTCTGGCCCGGCACGCTCTGGATGGCATACCTGCACACCGGTGACGAACAATTCCGCACGCTCGCACTCGCGTCGGCCGACAAACTCGCGCCGCGCCAGAACGACACCAGCACGCACGACCTCGGATTCCTGTTCTACCCGTCGTGGGTCACCGCGTGGCGCATCACCGGCGACGACAAGTGGCGCGCCGGCGCGATCCAGGCGGCCTCGTCGCTGATCACGCGCTACAACGCCAAGGGCCACTTCATCCGGGCCTGGGGTTCGCTGACCGACCCGAAGGACGCGGGCCGGATCATCATGGACACGATCATGAACCTCGACCTGCTCGACTTCGCGACCAAGCAGACAGGCGACAGCCAGTACCTCGACATCGCCACCGAGCACGCGAAGACGGCGCAACGCGTCTTCCTGCGCCCGGACGGCTCCACGCCCCACGTGTTCGACTTCGACCCGGCCACCGGCGCCGAGATCGGGCCGAACACCGTGCAGGGCTACAGCCCGGCTTCGTGCTGGTCGCGTGGGCAGTCTTGGGGCATCTACGGCTTCACCACGATGTACCGTCGCACCGGCGACCGCTCGTTCCTCACCACGGCGCGCCGCCTCGCGGACTTCGCGCTGAAGGTCCTGACCCCGGACAACGTGCCGGTGTGGGACTACACCGCCCCGCAGGCGCCGAACGACATCAAGGACGCCTCCGCCGGGGTCGTGATGGCGTGCGGTCTCATCGACCTCGCCTCGGCCGCGGGCCGGCCCGAGTACCGCGCGACCGGCCTGCGCTTGCTGGAGGCGACTTCCCGCACGTGCCTCACCACGAAGTCGACCCGCGCCGATGCCGTGGTGGCCCGCTGCACCCGCAACCGCCCGGCCGAGGACGGGATCGAGATCTCGTTGCCGTACGCGGACTACTACCTGCTCGAAGGCATCCTGCGCGTGCTGAAGCCCCGCGAGCTCGACAAGGCGATCGACCTGTCCGGGTACTGAGTTCCCGGCCGGGGCCGGTGCCGGCCGCCGTGTCCCCGGGCGGCCGGCACCTTGGCCGGGCCCGACGACGTGTGTCTCAGACGGCCACGGCGGGCCGGATGTTGGCGCCCAGGTGGAAGACGTTGCCGGGGTCGTACTTCGCCTTGATCAGCGCCAGCCGGTCGTACTTCTCGGCGCCGTAGGCCGCTCGCACACGGTTCTCGTCGTACTCGGTCATGAAGTTCACGTAGCCGCTGGCGCTCGACGCGAACGGTGTGAGCGCCGTCCAGAACGCGCGCACCCACTCGCGGTCCGCCTCGAATTCCTGCGGATCGGCCGTGGTCGCCGCGAGATTCACGGCGACCTTCGGCGTGCGCGTGCCGCCGAACGCCGTCGCGTCCTCGGGCACGCCGCAATAGGCCTCGCGCATCAGGAACATCGGCGTGATCGACAGCGGCGACGACTTGCGTGGCAGGTACTCGGCGATCACGTCGAGCACTTCGTCGCTCAGTTCTTCGACGTACAGCCCCTTTTCGTACGCCAGCAGCCCGCGCGGAGCCGCTTCGTCGAGCATCTGCTGCAGCCCGACGTACGGGATCGGCGTGACCAGCTCGAACGCTGCCGGCAGCCCGCGCCGGACCTGCGCGACCACCTCGGCGTGCTGCTCCGACCCCTCGAACCCGGCGATGAGGAGCGCGTAGCCGGGCGCGAAGTGGGCTTCGGGCGGCACGAAGTCCGCCGGCGGCGCGTTGAGGCCGACCAGCATCGCGCCCATCGTCGGCGGCAGTGTCGTGAGGATGTCGCGGATGAAGCGCAGCGCCTCGGGACCCTGCGCGAGCGGCCAGAAGAACAGGCCCAGCTCGACCATCGGGCCGACCGGGTGCGCGCGGAACTCGAACTGTGTCACCACGCCGAAATTGCCGCCCCCGCCGCGCAGGGCCCAGAACAGGTCGGCGTTCTCGTCCGCCGATACGTGCTGCGGCGTGCCGTCGGCTGTGACGACCTCGGCCGAGATCAGGTTGTCGACGCTGAGGCCGTGGCGCGCGGTCAGCCAGCCGACGCCGCCGCCGAGCGTCAGGCCGCCGACGCCGGTGTCGCTGATCGTGCCGCCCGGGACCGCCAGGCCCTCCTGCTGGCCCGCCGCGTCGAGCTCGGCCCACGTGGTGCCGCCACCGCAGCGGAGGGTGCGCGTGTGCGGGTCCACGGTGATCGAGCGCAACGCGCTCAGGTCGATCACCACGCCGTCGTCGCACATCGAGAACCCGCCGTAGCTGTGCCCGCCGCCGCGCACGCTCACCGGCAGCCCGTGCTCGCGGGCGAACGCCAATGCCGTCGCGACGTCGGCGGTGCCGGCGACCTGCGCGATCACGGCCGGGTGCCGGTCGATCTGGCCGTTCCAGACCTTGCGCGCTTCGTCGTAGCGGTCGTCGGCCGGGGTGAAGACGGTCCCCGCGAACCCCCGCCGCAACGGAGTCACGTCCTTGGTGTGGAGTGTGGTCATGCTGCCCCCTCAGGCTTGGCGAATTGTCCAGTATTGGTCGCCTGTCGTCGCAGCTCAAGGGCAGTTCGGCGCGATGGGACCGTCGGCGCCGGTCTTCACGTACGTGTCCGAGACGTAGAGATCCGGGCCCACGCGGTCCCAGATCACGCTGGTGCCGAGGGCGCCGCTCACGAACTCACCGGCCACCGAGCATTCGATCGGCACGCGCGCATACGGCGCGGCGACGCCCTTTATCGCCGCCGACGTGCTGGGGCTTTCGCGCAGGTTCAGCGGCGCGCCGGCCGTGGTGATCACGCCGGCGGGGCCGCCCGTGCCGGTCCAGAGGTAGGTCACGTCCACCCACGAGCTGCCCGTGAGGCCGAGGCCGTCCCAGAAGACGCCGTCGGCGAGATCGATGCCGGCCGGGTTTTTCACCGCGCGCCCGCGGGAGTCCTTGCCACCGTTGAAGCCGTCCTGGAACGCGGCCTGCGCTTCGGGCGTGCCCTGCGGCAGCGTGGGGAAGGTGGCGCGCTGGTCCGACGGGTTCCAGTAGTCGTCGTGGGTGTTCCAGGGGCCGACCTCCCACACGGGCGCGAACTCGCAGCGGGTGGCGTCGGTGCGGCAGACCTTCGCCGTGTACGAGCCGGTTCCCTTGGGGGAAACCGATTTCGTGGAAGGGAACGACACGAAGTGGTCGCTCTTGGCGATCACGTGGCCGTTGGACGTCTTGCCGCCGACGAGGTCTTCGCGCGTCGCGTAGATCCGGTAGGTGAGCGGCTCGCTGACCACCGCGGCGCGTGCGGTGCCGCCCGACGCGGTGAGCGCCACCGAGCGCACGGCCGGTCGCGCGCCGTCGACCGTGCCGGACAGGGAGATCCGGGCCTGGACCACCTGGACGGCGAACGGGAACTCCCGGCCCGCCGGGGTCCACTCCGTCCAGTCGCCGGCGGTGTCGCGGCCACGGACGTCGACCTCCACCGCGGTGCCGGCCGGGACGTCGTCCACCACCCGCGCGGTCACCCGGCCCACCGAGGACCCCAGGCGCCGGGTGGCCGTGATGAGAACCCCGGAACTCCGGGCGGTGACCGGGTTCCACGCGGTGTCGGCCAGCGTCAGGAAACCCGAAACCGAGGACACGTTCATGTCATCACCGTCCACCGTGGACAGATCCACCCGCCACGACCCGGCCGCGGCGGCCGGCGTCACGGGAACCACCGCGAGCACCGCCGCCAGCACCCCGAGCACCCGCCGAACCAGACCTCTTCGGACCATTCCCGCTCCTCCACGACAAAGGGGTCCTGTCGAGACACAATCCTCGTCTCGACAGGACCCCTTGCCGCGCAAGCAAGCCCGCGCGTCCGGGTCAGGCGGACACGATCCGCGGCCCCTCACCCGGAGCCGGCTCCAGCCGCGTTTCCAGCGCCGACTGCTGCGGCCGCGCCGAAAGCTCCCGCCAGATCGCCAGCGCCCGCTCGGAGTACGTGCGCGAGCGTTCCGGCTGGCTGAGCGCCGAATGCAGCTCCCCGAGCAACTGCGACACCTCGGCCTCCGACCGCCGGTCGCCGTTGCGGCGGTGCACGCTCAGCGAGTTGACCAGCAACAGCTGCGCGTGGGCGAAATCGCCGCTGTGCAGGCACAGCTCACCGAGGTTCTGGTTGGCGTACCCCACGCAGTGATCGTCACCCAGGTCGGTGAACACGGCGATCGCGCGCGTCACGAACTCGCGCGCGGGCCCGAGGTTGCCCTCGTGCTGGTGCAGCAGCCCGAGCCGTTGCAAGGCGTGGGCCTCGCGGTGCCGGTCGCCGATCGCGGCGGCCAGCTCGAGCGCGTCGGTGAACCACCGCTTGGCCGGCGCGTAGCACTTCTGCGCCATCCACACCGCGCCCACGGCGATGCGGATCACCGCCTCGCCGTGCCGGTCGGCGGCTTCGGCGAACAGCTTCGACGCTTCGTGGCAGCGTTCCAGCGCGAGGTCGTTGTCGCCCTGGATGCGCACGATCGTGCCGAGCCCGGCGAGCGCGACGCCGGTGCCCTGCGCGTCGCCGACCCGTTCGTACAGCTCCCGCGCCGCGTCGAACGCCACGAATGCTTCGGCGTAGCTGTCCTGGTACAGGTGGATCTGCCCCAGGTTGCGCTGCACGATCGCCTCGCCGCGCACGGCTCCCGCGCGCCGGGCCGCCGTCAGCGCCACCTCGTGGGTGGCGTGCCAGTCGTCCTGGTGCCCGCGCAGGTCGAAGTACGGCGTGAACGCGGCCGTGAGCTGCCACGCCAGGTCGTCGAACCCGAGCTGCGCGGCCAGCGTCACCGCGGCGACGCCGGAGTGGCGCTCCGCGGCGAACCACGCGGCCGGGTCGGCCAGGAGCTGCTCCGTCCCGTCCGGCAGCTTCGGGTACGGCACGGCGTGGTCGCGGTACTGGCCGAAGAAGTGGATCGGCATCCGCTCCGCCGCCGCGACGGCCAGCGCGAGGTAACCCTCGAGCACCCGTCGCGCTGCGCGGCGCGTCTTCTCCAGCGCGTCCCGCTCGGCCAGCTCCGCCGCGTAGACGCGGAGCAGGTCGTGGAGCCGGTACCGCGGCTGGCCCGTGGCGTCGGACGCGACGAGCTCCACCAGGTGGGCGTCGACGAGCACGTCGAGCACGTCGTCGGCCGACGACCGGCCCAGCGCGGCCGCGACCACCCAAGCGGGGAACTGGATCGGTCCCAGCGCACCCAGCCGGCGGAACGCCGCTGCCGCCGACATCGGCAGGAGGTCGTAGCTCAGCGTCACGCTGGCACGCACGGCGAGGTCGCCGACGCGCAGCTCGTCGAGCCGGCGCCGCTCGTCGTGCAGACGGTCGGCGAGGATCCGCAGCGACCAGCTGGGCCGGTTGGTGAGCTTCGCCCCGGCCACGCGGATCGCGAGTGGCAGGTACCCGCACTGGCGCAGGATCGCGGCGGCGTTGTCGGGCTCCGCCGCCACGCGCTCGGCGCCGACGATGCCCTCCAGCAGTCGCGCGGCCTCCGGCTCGGGCAGGAGCCCGACGTCGACCGCCACCGCGCCGTCGAGGTCGGGCAGCCGCACGCGGCTCGTCACGAGGACCGCGCACGCGCCCGTGCCCGGCAGCAGCGGACGCACCTGCGCGGCGCTGCCCGCGTCGTCAAGGACCACGCACATGCGTTTGCCGGCCAGGCGCGAGCGCAGCAGCGCCGAGCGTTCCGGCAGATCACGCGGCAGGCCCGCGTCGGGAATGCCGAGCGCGCGCAACAGCTCCGCGAGCACACCCATCGGCGCCCGCGGCGACGACGACGTGCCCGCGAGGTCCACGTGGAGCTGCCCGTCTCCGAACGCGTCGCGCACCGCGTGGGCCACCCGGACCGCGATCGCGGACTTGCCGACGCCGGGCGCGCCCGAGAGCACCACCACCGTCGGCCGGCGCGTCTCGCCGTGTTCGCGCAGGCGCCTGACCAGCTGGTCGACCACGTCCTCGCGGCCCGTGAAGTCCGGCAGGTCGAGCGGGAGCTGGCAGATCGGCAGCTCCGGTTGCGCTCGCGGCCGCAGCGCCGCGAGCTCGGCCGGCAGCTCGGGCACCGCGGCGGGCGGCACGAGCGTGGCCCGCAGCTCCCGCAGCCGGGGCCCGGGTTTCGCCCCGAGCTCCTCTTCCAGCGTGTGCTCGGCCAGCTCGTAGGCCGCCACGGCCTCGGCGATCCGGCCGCCGTCGCGCAGCGCCGTCACGAGCTGCTGCCACAGCTCCTCCCGCAACGGGTGTTCGGTCACGAGGCCGCGCAACTCGGCGATGGCCTCACCGTGGCGCCCCAGCGCGAGGCGGGCCTGCAGCCGCTGCTCCTGCACGGACAGGCGCAGCTCGGCCAGCCGCGCGATCGCCGCGCCCCACCCGTGGTCGTGCGGCAGACCCTCGAGTACTTCGCCGCGCCAAAGCGCGTCGGCTTTGTCGAGCAACGCGAGCGCCGCTTCCGCGTCACCGCGTTCGAACGCTTTCCGCGCTTCGGCAGCGTGGTTGGCGAACAACACATGATCGAGCTCTTCGTCTGCGGCCGAGAGCAGATATCCCGACGCGCGGCTGCTGATGCGGTCACCCAGCTCGGGTGCCGTTTCCGCGAGCCGCCTACGGAGGGAGTGGACGTAGGTGCGGATGTTGGCTGCCGCGGAGCGAGGTGCGGTACCCGGCCAGAGGATTTCGACCAGCACTTCGGTGGACACCACGACATTCGGCTGCAAAGCCAGCGCGGCCAGCAGCAACCTCGGCTTCGGCCCGCCCAGTGGGACGGTCCGGCCTTCAGCAATGACCTCCAACGGTCCGAGAATTCGGAACGCCAGTGAAGTCAACAATTTACCCGCCTGAGCGGCAAGGTCCCCATGATCGGGCATGCTAGGAGCGTCTGCGCGGGTTAGCTAGATCCATTCGGAGGCTCGCGTCCCCTATATTGCGAATTGTACGGGTCGTGTACAAGGCTTCGACACGCTACGGCCATGAAGCGTTCGAAGCTCCGGCGCCTGGCCGGATTCGGGATTGTCCTGGCGGCGATCGGCGGATTCACGCTGTCGGCGGCGGTACCCGCGTCGGCGGTGTCGGCGGTGTCGGCAGTGTCGGCAGTGTCGGCGACGGTGCCCGGCAAGGTCCAGACCGCGGGTGATCCGCTCAACGTCCGCCGCGCGGCCAACGCCGCCGCCACCGCCGTCAAGACGGTGGCCAACGGCGCGACCGTCAACATCGAGTGCCAGACCACCGGTAGTTCCGTCGCCGGCCCGCTCGGCACCACCACGATCTGGGACTACGTGCCCGCGCTCGGCGGCTACGTGTCCGACGGCTACGTGCAGACCGGCTCCGACGGCCGCGTCGCACCCGACTGCGGCACCGGTACCGGCAGCGCCCAGTGCGCCGCGTCCTGCGCCGCCGAGGGCGTGTTCCGCTCGTCCGACGCGCACTTCGTCGCTTACGACACCGACGCCGACGGCAGTTCCGGCGTCGTGCAGTACTGGCTCGCCGACGGCTCCGGCCCGTACTACGTCTGGGCTTCCGGCGGAAACGGCACGTCGGTGGACAAGGCCGCGCCCGTCGCGAAGGGCAAGTGGGTCTTCTACAAGGTCTGCACAGGCCACAACACCTCGCCACCGACGTTCGCCGGTTGCAGCGCCGGCCTCACCGACTTCGCGGCCTGAAAACCCCTACTCCCCGAAAGGAACCCCTGACATGGGCCAGGTGAACCGGCGCTCGGTGCTGCTGGGCGGACTCGCCGCCGTGACCGCGGCCGCGGCGACGACCGCGCTGCCTTCGTGGGCCAACGCGCGCACCGCCGTCGCCGCCCCGGCGATCCACGACCCGTTCCAGCTCGGCATCGCCTCGGGCGACCCGTTGCCCGACAGCGTGGTGCTGTGGACGCGGCTCGCGCCCGCGCCGCTCAACGCCGACGGGTTCGGCGGCATGCCGGACGCGACGTACGCGGTGGACTGGGAGATCGCGAACGACGAGGCGTTCTCCTCGATCGTGCAAAGCGGTTCGGTGAACGCGGTGCGCGCGTCGGCGCACAGCGTGCACATCGAGCCGACGGGCCTCGAGCCGGCGCGCGAGTACTTCTACCGCTTCAAGTCCGCCGGGTACATCTCGCCGGTCGGGCGTACCCGAACGGCGCCTGCCGCGGGTGCGGCCGTGAACCAGCTGAAGTACTGCTTCACCTCCTGCCAGCACTGGGAGGAAGGCTGGTACCACTCGTACAAGGGCGTGGTGCGCGACGATCCGGACCTCGTGCTGTTCCTCGGCGACTACATCTACGAAAAGCCGTCCGGGCGCAAGAAGGCCGAGCTCAACCCGCGGCGGCTCGCGGTGCCGTCGGACACCACGACTTTGGCTCTGTACCGGGCCCGGCACGGTCAGCACAAGACCGATGTGGACCTCCAGGCCGCGCACGCGCTGGCGCCGTGGCTGGTCGTGTTCGACGACCACGAGGTGATGAACAACTGGAACTCCACCACGAGCCCGGCTTCGGCCGCCCGCAAGGGTTACGGGTTCCAGGCGTTCTACGAGCACATGCCGATCCGGTCCACGGCCAAGCCCAACGGGGCGTCGATCCAGCTGTACCGCCAGTTCCTGTGGGGCAATCTCGCGCGCTTCCACATGATGGACACGCGCCAGTTCCGCAGCGCGCAGGTCTCCGGTACGGCGTGCGGCCCGTACCGCGACACCTCGCACACGATCACCGGCACGGCACAGGAACAGTGGCTGCTCAAGGCGTTCGAGACGCACCCGGCGACGTGGGACTTCCTGGGCCAGCAGGTGTTCTTCGCCCAGCGCGACGGTGACGGCAAGTCGACGACGTGCGAGAACCCCGACTCGTGGGACGGCTACCAGGCTTCGCGCGATCGCATCACGCAAGGCTGGATCGACCGCGGGGTACCCAACCCGGTGGTGCTCACCGGCGACGTCCACCGGCACTGGGCGGCCGACCTGCGCAAGGACTACTTCGACCACACCGACCCGATCGTCGGCTCGGAGCTGGTGACCACCTCGGTCACGTCCAACAGCGACGACGCCGCGCCGCCGTCGGCCGCGTGGCTCGCGAACAACCCGCACATCAAGTACTGCAAGGGAGAACGCGGCTACGTGCGCGTGACCGCGACGCCGGCGCAGATGCTGGCCGACTTCGTGGTGGTGTCGGACACGAGCGTGAACGACCCGGCGAAGCTGGTGATCAAAACGGACAAGAGCTTCGTGGTCGGTGCCGGTTCGAAGGGACTGCAGGCCGGGTGAGCAACCGACGGAAGTAGGTGGTGCTTCCCCAGCCGGCGTGCTCCGCGATACCGCGATGCGGAACTTTCGAATCGGACTTCTGTTCCATTAGGCGACATTCCACTCGGGACAGTGCGGACGAACCGGACTTCCTCCTTGTGTATCAACGAAGATCGAGTGCGGCTTCGAGATAACGGTTCCGCACCGGCGGGCCGGACGCTTCCCCGGCGGCCGGTGCGGACCTAGTCTCGGGCCGGACGCCTGCGGCCTGGGGCCGCGATTCACGAGGGAGTTGCCTGTGCGAAGAAGTCTCACCGTGTTCCTTTCGCTGGCGATGGCGGGTGGCCTCGCGGCCGCCACGCCGGGGCTGGCGTCTGCGGCATCGGCCCCGGGCCGGGCCGACATCCCCGCGTCGCACCCGCTCTGGGCGAACCCCGGGGCCAAGGTCGCGAACACCGCGCCGGCGTCCAAGCTGGACTTCCGCGTGTACCTGAACCTGCGTGACGAGGCCGGCGCCGAAGCCGTGGCGGCGGGCGTGTCCGACCCGCACTCCAAGAGCTACCGGCAGTACCTGTCGCCGCAGCAGGTGCGTGACCGCTTCACCGCATCGGACCAGACCGTGTCCGCGGTGAAGAACTGGCTGTCCGGTGCCGGGTTCCAGATCGGCGACGTGCCGTCGAACCGCGCGTACGTGGAGGCCGCCGGGACGGCGGACCAGGTGCAGAAGGCGTTCGACGTCACGCTCGGCAAGTACGCCGTGAAGGGCCAGACGCTGCGCGCGGCGGACAAGAACCTGTCCGTGCCGGCAACGCTTGCCACGTCCGTGCTGGGTGTCGTCGGCGTCGACCAGGCGACCAGCCTGCTCAAGCCGGACCACACTTCGGGTGCCGACACCGCTTCCGCCAAGTCCTCGGGGCCGGCCACCGCGCCTCCGGGTGCCGGTTTCCGCAACTCCGGCCCGTGCAGCGACTACTACGGCCAGAAGACCGACACGGTCGACCCGGCGTACAACGGCAAGCAGCTGCCGTACGCGCCGTGTGGCTACAAGCCGGCGCAGCTGCGTTCGGCCTACGGCCTCGACCAGGCGGCCAAGCTGGGCGCCGACGGCCACGGCACCACGATCGCGATCGTGGACGCCTTCGCGTCGCCGACCATCTACGCCGACGCGTCGACCTACGCCCAGCGCAACGACCCGGCACACCCGCTGACGAAGGCGCAGTTCAGCCAGCACGTCTTCCCGGTGAACCCGGCCGACGAGGGCCCGGACCAGTGCGACGCCTCGGGCTGGTACGGCGAGGAGACGCTCGACGTGGAAGCCGCCCACGGCCTCGCGCCGGGTGCGAACATCCTGTACGTCGGTGGTTCCGACTGCGAGGACCTCTCGCTCGACACCGCGCTGAACTACGTGATCGCCGGCCACAAGGCCGACATCGTGTCGAACTCCTACGGCGACACCGGCGAGGACCTGCCGGCCGACGAGATCAAGGCGTTCAACCAGATCGCCGTGCAGGCCGCGCTCGAGGGCATCGGCGTGTACTTCTCTTCCGGCGACAACGGTGACGAGGCCGCGCGCCTGGGCACGCCTTCACCGGACTTCGCGGCTTCGTCGCCGTGGGTCACCGCCGTCGGCGGCACCTCGCTGGCGGTCGACAAGTCCGGCAAGCGGACCTTCGAGACCGGCTGGGAAACCGGCAAGTCCACGCTCACCGCGGGCGCCTACACCCCGTCCTTCCCGGGTGCCTTCAACGGCGGCGCGGGCGGCGGCACCAGCCGCGTGTTCCCGCAGCCGGCGTACCAGAAGGGCATCGTGCCGGACGCGCTGTCCACGAAGAACCAGACGGGCAAGGCCAAGGGCCGCGTCGTCCCGGACATCTCCGCGGTGGCCGACCCCAACACCGGCATGCTCGTGGGCCAGACCCAGACGTTCCCCGACGGCGCCTACTACGACCAGTACCGCATCGGCGGCACCAGCCTGGCGTCCCCGGTCTTCGCCGGCGTCATGGCCGTGGCCGACAGCCTGGATCACTTCCACCACGGCTTCATCAACCCGGCGCTGTATCAGCTCACGTCCCGCAGCGGCACGATCTACGACGTGAAACACGTGGACGCCGCCGTGCAGCGCGTGGACTTCGCCAACAGCGTCGACGCGTCGGGCGGTCTCCTGACCTCCGCTCGCACGTTCGACTACCCCAACCTGACGATCCACACCACCAAGGGCTACGACGACGTCACCGGCCTGGGCTCGCCGAACGGCTTGCCGTTCCTGTTGCTCGTGTGATCCGCCACTGAGGGTCGGTGCAGGCCCCCTTCTTGCCACTGCGGCAGGGAGGGGGCCTGCGTCGTTCCCGGGCATCTGCTCGTCGCCGACATGTGGTGAAGCCGGAGTCCGGCCGCCTGATCAAGACCCGGCGGGGGCCTCCGCCGGCGTGTGCCGCATCTTCCGCACCGCCGGTGACAACAGCGGTACCAAGGCCGCCGTCGCGAGGAGCACGCCGCCGCCGGTGGCGACGGGGCCCGCCCCGAAGGCGGAGGCCAGGGGGCCGGCGGAGAGCTGGCCGAGGGGGATGCCGAGGTAGGAGCCGAAGTCGTCGTAGGCGGCCACGCGGGAGAGGAGGTGGTCCGGGACGTTCTCCTGCATCGTGGTGGTCCAGGCGATGTTCGCGACGCCACCGCCCAGCCCGGCGAGCAGGGCGGCGCCGGCGAGCAGCGGAAACCCCGGCTGTGTCCCGAGCACGACCAGCGGCGCCGCCGACAGCGCGGCGCACACCTGACCCAGTGTGAGGAGCCGCTTGGCGGCGATCTTGTACATCACCGCGCCGGTCACGAGCACGCCTGCCGCGCGCACGCTGAGCACCACTCCCCACGGCGCTTCACCGATCGTGCCGCGCGCGATGGTCGGGCCGAGCACCTGCCACACGCCCGTCTGCGCGATGTTGACCACCGTGAACGCGGCGACGATCTGCCACAGCCACGGCACGCGCCGGACGTACGACCAGCCTTCCCGCACGCCCCGCAGCATCCCGGGCGCGTTGTGCGCAACGCGCGGCGGCAGCTTCAAGGCGCTGAAGATCACGCCCGCCACCAGGAACGACGCCCCGTCGGCCGCCAGCGCCCATCCGCCGTTCGCCGCCGCCACCAGCACCCCGGACACCGCCGGGCCGGCGATCTTGCACACGTTGCGCGCGGACTCCAGCACCGAGTTCGCCTGCCGCAGCTCCGCGCGTCCGACGAGCTGCGGCACGATCCCGCGCAACGCCGGCGTGGTGAAGGCCGTGAGCACCCCGTTGAGGAACTCGGTGCCCACGAGGACCGGTAACGAGTAGTTGCCCGTGAGCAGCACCCCCGCCGCCCCCAGCTGCGTGATCCCGCTCCCGAAGTGCGCGACCCGCACCACCGTAGCCCGCGGAAACCGGTCCGCCACGGACCCGCCCACCAGCACCAGCCCGATCAGCGGCACCATGTGCGCGGCCATCACCACGCCCAGGCCACCCGCGCCGCCCGTGCTGTCCAGCACCGCGAACGCCAGCGCCACCGGCGCCATCGCACTGCCCATCAACGACACCGCCCGGGCGGTGAAGAACGCGGCGAACCGCCGCTCACGCAGCGGCGCGGGAACCCCCATCCGGCGATCTTCCCAGGGGAGCGGCGGGTGGTGAAGGGATTTACGCCTGTTGGTCCACAAAGGACTGGATTCGTCAGGGCTCCGGGGGAGACCTCCGCTGGGTGGTGGCGTCGGCGCGGTCGAACTGTTCGAGCGGATCGCGGTTTCCGGGACGGTGGTCGAGGTCACCGACAACCTGGGCAACTCGATTACTTGCGATCTCGAAGACCCGAACTTCTCCTAGCCGAGGAGACCTTCGTCGCGGAAGCTTCCCCCGGCCCCCGTCAGCGGCAATCATGGCACCCGGCAAAACGGGAGAAAGGCCGAGCACATGAGCGGGATCGACGCGGACGTCTTCGGAGGACGCATGCCGTCCGGCGCGGGCGACTTCGCCATCGAGACGCACGGCATCACGCCCGTGCCGGAGGCGAACCGGTTCGGCCGGCCGTGGCGGCTCGCGAGTGTGTGGTTCGCGCCGAACCTGACCATGACCGCCGTGTTCACGGGCACACTCGGGTCGACGCTGGGGCTGGGCTTCACGACCGGGTTCATCGTCGCGCTCGTCGGTACGATCCTCGGCTCGCTGCCGCCGGCCTACCTGTCCACGTGGGGCCCGAAGACCGGCGCGGGGCAGCTGCCGCTCGCGCGGTTGCCGTTCGGCAAGACCGTGGTGCTGCCCGGGCTCGTGCAGTGGCTCGGGAGCATTGCCTGGGACGCGCTGGTCGGATTGTTCGGCGGCGAGGCGCTGGCCGAGCTCACCGGGCTCCCGTTCTGGCTCGCCGTAGTCCTCGTGCTGGTGCTGCAATGCCTGCTCGGCGTGTTCGGCTACGCCGTGATCCACCGCGTGCAGGCCGTGATGAGCGCGGTGCTCGTGGTCGCGTTCGTGGCGCTCGCGGTCAAAGTCGTGCTGGACCACCCGATCACGTTCACGAACGAGGCGACCGGCGGTGATTTCGCGGGCGCCGTCGTGCTGTTCTCCACGATCACGCTCAGCCTCGCCATCTCGTGGGCGCCCTACGCCGCCGACTTCAGCCGCTACCTGCCCGTGGACACAAAGCCGGCTCGGGTCTTCTGGTTCACGCTGCTGGGGCTCGTCGCGTCGTACGCGCTGGGCGAGGGCATCGGCCTCGCGCTCGGCTCGGCGCTGGGCGACCAGACCGCGGCCGGCGTCTCCCAGCTGGTGGGTGGCGGAGCGGTCGGCGGACTGGCGCTGCTGGTGATCGCGCTGGCCGCGGTGTCGTCCAACGCCATGAACGACTACAGCGGCTCGCTCGCCCTCCAGACCGTGGGCGTGCGGCTGCGCCGCCCGGTGTCCGCGGTCGTGGTGACAGTGCTGGCGTTCGTGCTCATCCTCTGGATGCACAGCGGTGACCTGTCGGCGAAGTTCGAGAACGTGCTGCTGTTCGTGAGCTACTGGATCCCGCCGTTCCTGGGTGTCGTGGTGCCCGACTGGTTGCGCCGCACCAAGGGCGGCCGCAGGTTCGAAATCAGCGCTGAGCTGGGGAAACCCACCCGGTCGTGGGCCGCATTGGTGGCGTTCCTCGTGGGCTTCGCGGCGGCGGTGCCGTTCATGAACACCACCGTCTACACCGGACCCGTCGCCGCTGCCCTGCACGGCGCGGACCTGGCGTACTACGCGGGGTTCGTGGTTTCGCTGGTGGCGTACTTGCTCCTGCGCGCCGGAAAGAAGGTTGACCTCCAGTAAAGTAGAGGTCGCACGCTGGCTGGTACCTACTCCAGGAGGAACCATGCCAGTCGCCGTCATCACCGGCGCGTCAGCCGGTCTCGGGCGGGCCCTCGCCGGGGCCCTCGTCCGTCGCGAGTGGACAGTGCTGGGCACGGCGCGGGGTGAAGCGGCGTTGCGGGCCACGGCCGAAGAGCTCGGCTTCACCGCCGTGCCCGGCGACGTCACGGACCCCGCGCACCGCGCCGCCCTCGCCGAGGCCGCCGGGCCCCGGCTCGACCTGCTCGTGAACAACGCCAGCACTCTCGGTGTCAGCCCGCTGCCGCCGCTGGCCGACTACCCGCTCGAAGCGCTCGAAGCCGTCTACCGCACCAACGTATTCGCGCCCCTCGCACTCACTCGAACGCTGCTGCCCGCGCTGAAAACCGCGAACGGCATCCTCGTCGACATCAGCTCCGACGCCGCTGTCGAACCCTACGAGGGCTGGGGCGCCTACGGCTCCGCCAAAGCCGCGCTCGACCACGCCACCGCCGTGCTCGGCGTCGAGAACCCGGAGCTCGCCGTCTACGCCGTCGACCCCGGTGACCTGCGCACAGCCATGCACCAGCTCGCCTTCCCCGGCGAGGACATCTCCGACCGGCCGCTGCCCGAGACGGCCGTGCCCGCGTTCCTGCGCCTGTTCGACGAACGCCCGCCCAGCGGCCGCTACCGCGCCGCCGACCTGGCCGCGGCGGTGCGCTCGTGACCACGCGCTTCTTCTTGCCGGACGACCTGCTCGCCACCGCGCCACCCGAAGCACGCGGCCTCGCCCGCGACGAGGTCCGCCTGCTCACCGCCGGCCCGGACGGCGTCCACCACGCCACGTTCCGCGAGGTCGGCGACCACCTCCGGCCCGGTGACCTGCTCGTCGTCAACACCTCGGGGACACTCCCGGCGGCCGTCGACGCGGTGCGCGGCGACCACGTCGTCGGCGTCCACTTCTCCACGGAGATCGACGACGGCACCTGGGTCGTCGAACTCCGTGCCCCCGGCGGCCCGCTGCTCGACGGCCACGAAGGCGAGCACCTCACCCTGCCCGCCGGCGCCGCGCTCACCCTGCTCGCCCCGCACGTCGCCGGGCAGCGGCGGCTCTGGCGCGCCCGCATCGACGTCGAAGGTGGCGTCGCCCGGTACCTGGCGCTCGTGGGACGCCCCATCCGCTACGGCTACGTTCCGCGCGCCTGGCCGCTCACCGACTACCAGACCGTGTTCGCCCTCGACCCCGGCAGCGCGGAAATGCCCAGCGCCGCCCGTCCGTTCACGCCGGAACTGGTGACGCAACTGGTCTCCCGCGGCGTGCTCTTCGCGCCGATCCTCCTGCACACCGGCGTTTCGTCGCCGGAAGCGGGGGAGCCGCCGTACGCCGAGCGCTTCCACATCCCCGCCACCACGGCCTCGCTGGTCAATTGGGTGCGCACGCAGGGTGGCCGGGTCGTCGCCGTGGGGACCACCGCGGTGCGCGCGCTGGAGTCGGCCGTCACCGACGGGGCCGTCACCGCCGCGTCGGGCTGGACGTCGCTGGTGCTGGGCCCGGACCACCCGGCGCAGGTCGTCGACGGGCTCGTCACCGGCCTGCACACTCCGGAGGCCTCGCACCTGCTCCTGCTCGAGGCCGTCGTCGGCCCCGACCTGGTGCAGCGCGCCTACGACGCGGCCGTCGAACGGAGGTACCTCTGGCACGAGTTCGGCGACGTGTCGCTGCTGCTGAGCAAGTAACGGCACCCGTGTCAAGGGGATCTCAGCAGAATTCCCGCCATGCGGATGTCCATGCGCCCGGGTGAGTGACCGTGCGAACCTCGCCGGGACCCGTCGCCACTGGAAGGGCCCACCCGTGCGCAAGCTCCCGAGAACCCGCCTCTTCGCCGCCGCGCTCGTCGCGCTGACTGCGGTGGGTGCGCTCGCGGGCTGTTCGCGCGCGGATCGCCCCGAGACAGCGGCCGCAAACGTCGGCGCGGCCACGGAGGTGCGCCTCGGCTACTTCCCGAACGTCACCCACGCGCCGGCGCTGATCGGCGTCGACAAGGGTTTCTTCACCCAGCAGCTGGGCAAGACGAAGCTCACCACGCAGACGTTCAACGCCGGCCCCGACGAGGTCAACGCGCTGCTCGGCAACTCGCTCGACATGGCGTTCATCGGCTCGGGCCCGGCCATCACGGCGTTCAGCAAGTCCGAAGGCGCCATCCAGCTGGTCTCCGGCGCGGTTTCCGGTGGCGCGCAGCTCGTGGTGAAGCCGGGCATCACCAGCATCGACCAGCTCAAGGGCAAGACGATCACCACGCCGCAGCTGGGCAACACCCAGGACGTCGCGCTCAAGAAGTTCCTCGCCGGCAAGCAGCTCAGCGGCCAGGTCACCGTGACCACGATGGACAACCCGAAGACGCTCGACGCCTTCCGGAAGGGCGACGTCGACGGCGGCTGGCTGCCCGAGCCGTGGTCCTCGCGGCTGGTGCTCGACGCCGGCGCGAAGGTGCTCGTCGACGAGAAGTCGCTGTGGCCCGACGGCCGGTTCCCGACCACCGTCGTGATCGTGCGCAGCGAGTTCCTGCAGCAGCACCCCGACACCGTGCGCGCGGTGCTGAAGGGTGAGCTGGCCGCCATCGACTGGGCCAAGGCCAACCCCGCCGACGCCAAGACTGTCGTCAACGGGGCGCTCAAGAAGCTCGCCGGCAGCTCGCTGAGCCCGGCCGTGCTGGACCGCGCGTTTTCCGGCATCGAGCTGACCACGGACCCGATCCCCGAGCAGTTCCCGCAGCTGGCGCAGGACTCCGTCACCGCGGGGGTCGCGAAGTCCGCCGTGGCGCTCAAGGGGTTCGCCGACTTCGGCCCGCTCAACCAGGTTTTGCAGGAAGCGAAGCAGCCCTCCGTCGAAGCTCCCGCCCTGGCCAAGTGACTGCGTCCGAAGTAATTCAGGAAAGAGGCAGCGCGCGATGACGATCACTCTCCCCAGCGGACGGACCGAGTTCACCGGCACGGCCGCGGTGCGGCTCGATGGCGTCGGCAAGGCGTTCGGCCCCGCCGGGCGCGCCGTGGTGGCGCTCGACGGCGTGGACCTGGCGGTGGCGCCGGGCGAGTTCGTGTGCCTGCTCGGTGCGTCCGGCTGTGGCAAGAGCACGCTGCTGAACCTCGTGGCCGGCCTCGACGCGCCGTCGGCGGGGGAGATCACGCTCAACACGTCACGCCCCGCGGTCATGTTCCAGGAGGCCGCGCTGATGCCGTGGCTCACGGCCGCGCGCAACGTCGAGCTCCCGCTGCGGCTGGCCGGCTTCGGCCGCACCGAGCGCCGCCGCAAGGCCGCCGAGCTGCTGGACCTGGTGCGCCTGAGCGGTGTGGGCGGGAAGCGCCCGCACGAGCTGTCCGGCGGCATGCGCCAGCGGGTCGCGCTGGCCCGCGCGCTCGCCGCCACCCACCGCGTCGGCGGCGATGCCGAGCAGGCGTTGCTGCTGATGGACGAGCCGTTCGCTGCGCTCGACGCCATCACCCGCGACGTGCTGCAGGGCGAGCTGCTGCGCGTGTGGGGGAGCACGGGCACGTCGGTGCTGTTCGTGACCCACGACGTGCGTGAGGCCGTCCGGCTGGGTCAGCGCGTGGTGCTGCTGTCGTCGCGTCCCGGCCGCGTGGTGCGCGAGTGGACCGACGTGCCGCTGGCCGACACCGAGGAGCTGACCGAGGAAATCACCGGCCACCTGCGAAAGGTGATCAGCACCCATGCCGCAGCCTGACGGACCCGTCGACGAGCTGGACGCCGTCGGTTCCGGCCTCGACGCGCTCGACGCCCCGGTGGGGGAGCGTCGCCCGTCGTTCTGGCGCCGGTTCGCGTGGGGTTTCCTGCCGCCGGTGGTGGCGCTCGTGCTGCTCGTGGTGGTGTGGCAGATCCTGTGGGCCGCCGCGTTCTGGCCGGAGGCGCAGCTGCCCGCGCCGCTGGCCGTGTGGAACGAGTTCTGGGACCGCCTCACCGACGGCGAGGTGTTCGGCTTCATCTGGACGTCGCTGCACCGCGCCGCGCTCGGCTTCGCCGCCGGGGTGGTGATCGGGACGCCGCTGGGGCTGCTCGTCGCCAAGGTCCGCGTGGTGCGCGCCGCGATCGGGCCGCTGCTCACCGGGCTGCAGAGCCTGCCGTCGGTGGCCTGGGTGCCGGCCGCCATCCTGTGGTTCGGCATCAACGACGCGGCGATCTACTTCGTCGTGCTGCTCGGTTCGGTGCCCTCGATCGCCAACGGCCTCGTGTCCGGCATCGACCAGATCCCGCCCATCCTGCCGCGCGTCGGCCAGGTCATGGGCGCGCGCCGCCTGGCCGCCGCCCGCCACATCCTGCTGCCGGCCGCGTTGCCCGGCTTCCTCGCCGGGCTGAAGCAGGGCTGGGCGTTCTCGTGGCGTTCGCTGATGGCCGCGGAGCTCATCGCGCTGTCGCCACAGCTCGGCATCGGCCTTGGCGCGTACTTGAACCAGGGCTCGTCGCTCAACGCGATCGAGAAGGTGATCGCGGCGATCTTCCTGATCCTGCTCGTCGGGATCGGGATCGAGCTGCTGGTGTTCCGGCCGCTGGAGCGCGCTGTGCTGCGGGCGCGCGGGCTCACGTCCTCGCTCTGACGGGGTTGCCCCAACGCGTTCTCACGGCACCCACCATGATGTTCGATCATGGCCCCCGCGATCCTGGCGCTGCTCGCCGATCTGATCTTCCTCGTGCGGTTCCTGCGCGAGCCTCGGCGGTTCGGCAACGCGGTGTGGTTCGCGATCGCCGTGGTGCTGACCGGGTTGTGGCTCTTCAGCCTCACGGCGGGGCTGGTGTGGCTGCAGACGGTGGTGCTGATCGGCGTCGGGGTGGTGGCGGTGGTCGCCGCGCTGGTGCTGCCGTGGGCGCTGGTCGCCAACGGCGCCGTGATGTGGCGCCGCGAGGGGCACCGGCCGGCCAACCTGCTGTCGCTGCTCGCGGGGCTGGCGATCCTGGCGGTCTACGTCTTCACGGTGGGTGCGGTGGCGTTCACGCGGGCGGCGCCGTGGCTGATCGTGGTGGCTTTGTCGGCGCTGCTGCTCTCGGCGTACCTGGCGTTCGTGTTCACGGCGCTGCTCATGTACTCCGTGCTCTACAGCCGGCTGAACCGCCGCGCCCGCGCCGCCGCGATCATCGTGCTGGGGTCCGGTTTGCTGGGCGACCGCGTGCCGCCGCTGCTGGCCAGCCGGCTCGACCGCGGGGTCCAGTGCTACCAGCGCTCACCTGAGGCCGTCGTGGTCGTGTCCGGTGGTCAGGGCAGCGACGAGCTCACCTCGGAAGCCGCGGCGATGGCGGCGTACCTGGAAAACGCCGGTGTGCCCCGGGATTCGGTGCTGCTGGAGGACAAGGCCACGACGACCGACGAGAACCTGCGCTTCAGCGTGGCGCTGCTGCGCGCGCGGGGGACTTCCGGCCGGATCCTCGCGGTGACGAACAACTACCACGTCTTCCGCACGGCCATCCTGGCTCGCCGCCTGCGGCTGCGGCTGGACGTGATCGGGGCTCGGACCGCTTCGTACTTCGTGCCGAGCGCTTTTCTGCGTGAGTTCGTGGCTTTGCTGGTGCAGTACAAGAAGACGAACATCGCCGCGTTCGTGGTGCTGGTCGGGTTCCCGCCGGCGTTCGCCCTGCTCGGCCAGCTCTGACACGCTTCGCTGAACGCCGCATCGGGGTGGTCGACGGGGGCGGAAACGAAGACCGGCCCGCGGGCGGGGAGCCTGCGGGCCGGTCTGAAGTGGACGGTCAGCGCCCGGTGCGGCGAGCTCCCGCGCGGGTGCCCGCCGAGAACGCAGCGGCGCCACGGCTGGAGCCGGAGGCCGAGCCGGCGCGGCTGGGCTGCTGGGAACGGGCGCCCGACTGGCCGGAGCCACCGCGACGCGGTTCGCCCTGGGTGCGGGCGGCAGCAGCGCCACCGCGACCGCCGCCGGTGCGGCCCGCTGCGGCGCCACCGCGGCCGGCGTTCGCGCGCCCGGCACCACCGCGGCCTCCGGCGGAACGACCGCCGCCGTCGGCGACGGCTTCCCGCGAAGCGCCACCGCGACCACGGCCACCACCCTCGCCGAACGACTCACGAGCAGCACCGCCACGACCGCGACCTTCACCGAACGAGTCCCGGCCGGCGCCACCACGGCTGCCGCGGCTCGAACCACCGCGCCCGGCCGATTCGCCGCGGCGCGACTGAGCGTTGGCGCGAGCGCCCTGCCCACCGCGGTTCTCCGGAGCCGGGCCGCCGCGACGGCCACTTCGCACGGAAGCGTCGCCGCCGGAAGCGGTGACCTTCTTGGGGCGGTTGTCGACGATCGGGCGGCGCGGCGAGGCGTCGAAGGCGCGCTCGCCGGGGGCGAGCTCGGCCAGCAGCGGGTGGCCCGGGCCGATCTGCGTGGTCGTGGGCTTGATGCCGGCCTTGCGGGTGAGGTCCCGGACATCGGCGATCTGGTCGTCGGTCATCAGCGTCACGACGGTGCCCGACGCGCCGGCGCGCGCGGTGCGGCCCGAGCGGTGCAGGTAGGCCTTGTGCTCCACGGGCGGGTCGGCGTGGATGACGAGGGTGACGTCGTCCACGTGGATGCCGCGGGCGGCGATGTCGGTGGCGACGAGCGTCTTCGCCGCGCCGGAGGAGAACGCCTCCAGGTTGCGCGTGCGCGCGTTCTGGCCGAGGTTGCCGTGCAGCTCGACGGCGGGCACGCCGCTGGCCACGAGCTTGCGCGTGAGGCTCTTCGCGCGGTGCTTGGTGCGCGTGAACACGAGCGTGCGGCCGGGGGCGGCTGTGAGGTCGACGAGCACCGGCAGGCGGTGGGTCTCCTCGAGGTGCAGCACGTGGTGCGTCATGGTCGACACCGGCGACTGGGCCGAGTCGACACTGTGCGTGACCGGATCGTGCATGAAGCGCTTGACCAGCACGTCGACGCCGCCGTCGAGGGTCGCGGAGAAGAGCAGCCGCTGGCCGCGCTCGGGCGTCTGGTCCATGATGCGCCGCACCTCGGGCAGGAAGCCCAGGTCGGCCATGTGGTCGGCCTCGTCGAGCACGGTGATCTCGATCTGGTCGAGCTTCACCTCGCCGGAGCGCATGTGGTCGGCCAGGCGGCCGGGACAGGCGACGACGATGTCCACGCCGTCGCGCAGGCGCGTGATCTGCGGAGACGCGCTCACGCCGCCGAAGATCGTGGTGGTCTTGAGGCCCAGCACCTTGCCCAGCGGGGCGATGGTGGCCTCGATCTGGGTAGCGAGCTCGCGCGTCGGCGCGAGGATCAGCGCGCGCGGGCGGCCGGGGCGCCGGCGCGTGGGGCCGGCGGCGAGGCGGGCCAGCACGGGCAGCGCGAAGCCGTAGGTCTTGCCGGAGCCCGTGCGGCCGCGGCCGAGCACGTCGCGGCCCGCGAGCGTGTGCGGCAGCGTGGCTTCCTGGATCGGGAACGGCGAGGTGACGCCCTGGGCCGCCAGCGCGTCCACCAGGGACTTGGGCAGGCCGAGTTCAGTGAAAGTGGTCATAAGTGCGTACGGGCGCTCGAAACGCCCCGGTTCTCCATACGTGAGAAGGGTTGTCCTGCCCGGCGCAGACCTCGGGGGGCCGCGGCGCGTGGTAGTCGACAACAACACGCGATCCGAGGCAGAACTGAGCGGACCGCAAGATCAGTATAGCCGAACGTGCACGCAGGGCCGAGTGAGTTTGCCCGCACTCATCCCCGCTTGCTAAGTTACTCGTCGGTAATCACGGAGGAGAGCCATGCCGCTGCTCAACCCGCGGGCCTACGACCCGCAGTCGTTCGACCCGGAGACCCGGCGCCTGCTGCTGGCCACGATCGAGTGGTTCGAGTCACGCGGCAAGCGCAAGCTCACCGAGGACTACCACAACCGCACCTTCTACTCGGACTTCATCGAGTTCGCCGGCCAGGAAGGCCTCTTCGCCACCTTCCTCACGCCCGCCGCGGCCGCCAACGGCGCGCCGGACAGGCGCTGGGACACCAGCCGCGTGGCCGCGCTGTCGGAAATTCTCGGCTTCTACGGCCTCAACTACTGGTACCCCTGGCAGGTCACCATCCTCGGGCTCGGCCCGGTGTGGCAGAGCGGCAACGAGGTCGCGCGCAAGCGGGCGGCCGACGCGCTGGCCGCGGGCGGCGTCGGCGCGTTCGGACTGTCCGAAAAGGATCACGGAGCCGACATCTACTCGTCCGACCTCGTGCTCACCCCCGACGGCGACGGCGGCTACCGCGCCAACGGCTCGAAGTACTACATCGGCAACGGCAACGTCGCCCGCACGGTGTCGGTCTTCGGCCGCATCGACGGCGTCGAGGGCCCGGACCAGTACGTGTTCTTCTACGCCGACGCCACGCACCCGAACTACCACGTGGTGAAGAACATCGTGCCCTCGCAGATGTTCGTCGCCGAGTTCCGCCTCGAGGACTACCCGGTGCACGCCGAGGACCTCCTGCACGTCGGCGCGGAGGCCTTCAGCGCCGCGCTGAACACCGTGAACATCGGCAAGTTCAACCTGTGTTTCGGCGGCATCGGCATGGCCACGCACTCGCTGTACGAGGCCATCACCCACGCCCACAACCGAATCCTCTACGGCAAGCCCGTCACCGACTTCCCGCACGTGCGGCGCGAGTTCGTGGAGGCCTACGCGCGGCTGGCCGGCATGAAGCTGTTCGCCGACCGCGCCGTGGACTACTTCCGCTCGGCCGGCCCGGATGACCGCCGCTACCTGCTGTTCAACCCCATTACGAAGATGAAGGTGACCACGGAGGCCCAGAGGGTGATCGGCCTGGTCGCCGACGTCGTGGCGGCGAAGGGCTTCGAGGCCGACACCTACCTCGCCATGGCCAAGAACGACATCGACGGCCTGCCCAAGCTGGAGGGCACCGTAGCGGTGAACCTCGCGCTGATCGCGAAGTTCATGCCCGCGTACCTCTTCGCGCCCCAGGACTACGCCCCGGTGCCGACCCGCGACGACGCCGCGGACGACGAGTTCCTCTTCCGCCAGGGCCCGGCGCGCGGCCTGTCGAAGGTGCGCTTCCACGACTGGAAAACGGCCTACGGCAAGGCGTCGCACCTCCCGAACGTGGCGCTCTTCCGCGAGCAGGCCGACCACCTCGTGCGCCTGCTCACCGAAGCCGCACCCGACGAGGCGCAGCAGGCCGACCTGGACTTCGGGCTGGCGCTGACGGAGCTGTTCACCCTCGTCGTCTACGGCCAGCTGATCCTGGAGCAAGCCGACCTCACGGGCGAGCCCGACGACGTCGTGGACCAGCTTTTCGCCGTGCTGGTCCAGGACTTCAGCGCCGCCGCCGTGGACCTCAACGGCAAGGCGAGCTCCACGGACAAGCAGCAGGAACTGGCGCTGGCGGTCCTGCGCAAGCCCGTCGTGGACGCCGACCGCTTCGCTCGCGTGTGGACAGTGGTGCGCGACCTTTCGGGGGCGTACGAGATGAACGCCTAGGGCCCGATGTCCGCACGGACAACGAAGGACTTTCGCGCCGGACAAAGGGGAGACGTTGTTCGAGTCCATCACGCTCGGCGGCAGGAAGACCGAACTCGGTGCGCAACTGGTTCAGCGCCCGTACCCGGGTGCGCCCGAGGGCGACGCCGACGATCTGCGGCGATCCGTGCAAGGCAACCTCGACTACGTCCCGCGGTCCCTGCACGAGGACCGGTTCGCCGACGTTTCGGCGCCCCGGACGACCGGTGCGCTCCGAGCCGGGAAAGGGGTGCCGCTGTCGGTGGTCATGGCGGCGTTCCGCGTGCTGTTCAGCCAGATCTGGCACAGCCTCGTGCTGCAGGCCCGGACGCAGGAACACGTGTCCGATCAGGCGCTGGTGGACGCGGCCTCCGATCTGTGGTCCGCACACGACCCCTTCGCCGAGGAGATGGCCGCCGAGCACAGCAAGGTCCTCCTCGAAACCCTGGCCGCGTGGCGGGACAGCGGGGAATCGGCCTCGGGCGCCGCGGCGGTTCTGTTCTGCCACCCCAACACGGTCCGCCATCGGCTGCGGCGGATCGAGGCCGCCACCGGTCGCCCCCTGAGTGACCCGAAGGGCAACCGCGGAGATCCTGTTGGCGCTCGAGGCCGCGTTGCTGGGAATCGCGCAGTGACGAACGCTTCGCGAGGAGAGACGAACGCTTCGCGAGGAGAGACGAACGCTTCGCGAAGAGATCTCCGCCCGCCCGCGGTCGTCCCGCACGCGGTGATCACCGGGACGAGAACAGCGCCGGACCGGTCCTGGGCCCACCGGTCCGCGAACCCAGGCTGGGCTTGTCCGCGCGGCTACGGTGGCGCGCCGTGATCGCACCCAGCCTCGAAGCCGAGACCATCAAGACTCCGCGACTGGACCTGCTGCCGCTGCTCGTCGAGCACGCCGAGGAGATGGCACGGGTGCTGGCCGATCCGGCGCTGCACACCTTCATCGGCGGCACCCCGGACACTCCGGAGGCCCTGCGTTCGCGCTACGAGCGGCTGACTGCCGGCTCTCCCGACCCGGCCGTGACCTGGCTGAACTGGGTGATCCGGCTTCGCGGCGAGGACTGTCTGACGGGCACCGTCCAGGCGACCGTGAACTCCGCCGGAGCCGAGATCGCCTGGGTGGTGGGGACGCCGTGGCAGGGCAGCGGCATAGCCACCGAGGCGACCCGAGGGCTCGTCGCCTGGCTCGATCGCCACGCCGTGCGAACCGTCATCGCCCACATCCACCCCGAACACCGGTCCTCCACGGCCGTCGCCGCTGCCGCCGGGCTCACTCGCACCGACGAAGGGCACGACGGCGAGATCCGGTGGCGCCGGAGCAGGGTGACTTCACCGGCTTGACCATCCGGCCCTGACAGCGGTGCTGCACAGCGGAAAACGGGCCGCCGTCGCACAGTGTCCGCTGTGCGACGGCGGCCCGTTTCGCCTGCCGAGACCTACTTGCCGAACCCGGCGCGCCGCAGGGCGTCGGCCATCGCGCCGCTGCCGCCGGAGTCGCCACCGCCGGAGTTGCCGCCACGACCGCCACCGCCACCGCCGCGGTTGCCCTGCTGGCCACGCCGCTGGCCGCCGCCAGCGCCCTGGCCGCCACCGCCGCCGCCCTGGCCGCGGTCACGACCGCCGCCGCCACCGCGACGGTCCTGCGACGAAGCACCCGGCTCGTCGTCCAGGCGCAGCGTCAGCGAGATCCGCTTGCGCGGCACGTCGACGTCGAGGACCTTCACCTTCACGATGTCGCCGGGCTTCACGACGTCGCGCGGGTCCTTCACGAAGTTCTTCGACAGCGCCGACACGTGGGCCAGGCCGTCCTGGTGCACACCGACGTCGATGAACGCGCCGAACGCGGCCACGTTCGTGACCACGCCCTCCAGAGTCATGCCCGGCTTCAGGTCACCGATCTTGTCGACGCCCTCGGCGAAGGTCGCCGTCTTGAACGCCGGACGCGGGTCGCGGCCGGGCTTCTCCAGCTCGGTCAGGATGTCCGTGACGGTCGGGAGCCCGAAGGTCTCGTCCACGAACTCCGTCGGCTTGAGCGCCTGCAGCGTGCGCGCGTTGCCGATCAGCTCGCGGATGCCCGAGCCGGTGCGGTCCAGGATCCGCCGCACGACCGGGTAAGCCTCGGGGTGCACCGAGGACGCGTCGAGCGGGTCGTCGCCGTCCGGGATGCGCAGGAAGCCGGCGCACTGCTCGAACGCCTTGGGCCCGAGCCGCGCGACCTCCTTCAGGGCCGTGCGCGACTTGAACGGACCGTTGGTGTCGCGGTGGGCGACGATGTTCTCCGCGAGCCCGGTGGTGATGCCCGAAACGCGCGTGAGCAGGGGAGCGGACGCGGTGTTCACGTCCACGCCCACCGCGTTCACACAGTCCTCCACCACCGCGTCGAGCGAGCGCGACAGCGACACCTCGGACAGGTCGTGCTGGTACTGCCCGACACCGATCGACTTCGGGTCGATCTTCACCAGCTCGGCCAGCGGGTCCTGCAGCCGCCGCGCGATCGAGACGGCGCCGCGCAGCGACACGTCCATGCCCGGCAGCTCCTGCGACGCGAACGCCGACGCCGAGTACACGGACGCGCCCGCCTCGCTGACCACGGCCTTCGTGAGCTTCAGCTCCGGGTGCTTCTTGATGAGCTCCTGCGCGAGCTTGTCGGTCTCGCGCGACGCGGTGCCGTTGCCGATCGAGATCAGGTCCACGTGGTGCTTCGCCGACAGCACCGCGAGCTCGGCGATCGACTGGTCCCACTTGTTCGCCGGCTGGTGCGGGTAGATCACGTGCGTGTCCACGACCTTGCCGGTCGCGTCGACCACGGCCACCTTCACACCGGTGCGGAAGCCCGGGTCGAGGCCCATCGTCGCGCGCGTGCCGGCCGGGGCGGCCAGCAGGAGGTCGCGCAGGTTCGCCGCGAACACGCGCACGGCGTCGTCCTCGGCCGACTGGCGCAGCCGCATCCGCAGGTCGATGCCCAGGTGCAGCAGGATCTTGGTGCGCCACGCCCAGCGCACGGTGTCGCCGAGCCACTTGTCGGCCGCGCGGCCCTGCTGGGTGACGCCGAACTTCTGCGCGATCCGCATCTCGTACTCGGTCGGGCCGACGCGCGGCTCGTCGTCCTCGGCCCGGGGTTCCTCGGCCTCCATCGACAGGTCGAGGATTTCCTCCTTCTCGCCGCGCAGCATCGCGAGGATGCGGTGCGAGGGGAGCTTCGTGTACGGCTCGGAGAACTGGAAGTAGTCGGCGAACTTCGCGCCTTCCTCCTCCTTGCCCGCGCGGACCTTCGACGCGATGTGCCCCTCGGTCCACATCTTCTCGCGCAGCTCGCCGATCAGGTCGGCGTCTTCCGCGAAGCGCTCCACGAGGATCGAGCGGGCGCCGTCGAGCGCGGCCTGCGCGTCGGCCACGCCCTTGTCGGCGTCGACGAACACCGCGGCCGCGGCCTGCGGGTCGGTGTTCGGGTCGTTCATGAGGCCGTCGGCCAGCGGCTCGAGGCCGGCCTCACGGGCGATCTGCGCCTTCGTCCGCCGCTTCGGCTTGTACGGCAGGTAGATGTCTTCCAGGCGCGACTTCGTGTCCGCGGCCATGATCTGGGCCTCGAGCGCCTCGTCGAGCTTGCCCTGCGTGCGGATCGACTCCAGCACGGCGACGCGCCGCTCGTCGAGTTCCCGCAGGTAGCGCAGCCGTTCCTCGAGGGTGCGCAGCTGCGCGTCGTCGAGCATCCCGGTGACTTCCTTGCGGTACCGGGCGATGAACGGCACGGTCGACCCGCCGTCGAGGAGATCGACAGCGGCCTTGACCTGACCTTCGCGCACCCCCAGCTCTTCGGCGATCCGTTCCTCGACCGACTGCACGCTCACAACCAGGCTCCTGCTCCGTCTCGGCGTTCCGTGCCGAGCATTCTGCCGCCCGGTGCGGTGCGACTTTCGTATGGCCCCGTCGAAGCGACGCCCGAACGGTTCCTTGACACCGAGATTGGTCTAGTCCACTTTGTGGTGACCTGCCTCACTCTTTCGTGGAGGTCTCGCTGTGTTCTCCAAACGGTCCCCACAACCTCGCCCGTCCCGCGGACCCAAACTCGCGATCGGCGCGCTGATCGCCACCGTGGCCGCGTGCCTCGGTGTCACCTTCGCCATCGGTGGCAGCGCCTCGGCGGCCAACATCCTCGCCAACCCCGGCTTCGAAAGCGGCAGCCTCTCCGGCTGGACCTGCGGTGGTTCGGCCTCCGTGGTGTCCAGTGGCGCGCACGGCGGGAGCAAGGCGCTCAGCGCCGCGCCTTCGCCGTCCGACACCGCCCAGTGCTCGCAGCAGGTGACGGTGAAGGCGAACACCGCCTACAAGCTGTCGGCCTGGGTGCAGGGCAGCTACGTCTACCTGGGCGTGTCCGGCACCGGCGGTGCCGACACCAGCACGTGGACGCCCGGCACGAGCGGCTGGAGCCAGCTCTCGGTCGCCTTCACCACCGGCGCGTCCACGAGCATCACCGTCTACCTGCACGGCTGGTACGGGCAGCCGGCCTACCTGGCCGACGACGTGAACCTCGACGGCCCGGGCACCGCGCCGCCGACGACCCCGACCACGCCGACCACCCCGTCGACGACCCCGACGACCCCCACCACGTCGCAGCCGCCGGTCACCGGTGACCTGGCCAAACACGTACTCACGGGCTACTGGCAGAACTTCTACAACGGCGCCAAGGCCCTGCGGCTGGCCGACGTGCCCACGCGGTACAACATCATCGCCGTGGCCTTCGCCGACGCCACCGGCTCGCCGGGCGCTGTGAACTTCACGCTCGACCCCGGCCTGTCGTCGCAGCTCGGCGGCTACACCGACGCCCAGTTCCGCGCCGACATCAAGACCGTGCAGGCGCGCGGCCAGAAGGTGATCATCTCGGTCGGCGGCCAGAACGGCACGATCAACGTCAGCGACTCGTCGTCGGCGAACAACTTCGCCAACTCCGTGAAGTCGCTGATCTCGACCTACGGCTTCGACGGCGTGGACATCGACCTCGAGAACGGCATCAACGTCACCTACATGGGCCAGGCGCTGCGCAGCATCCACAACGGTGGCGGCTCGATCATCACGATGGCGCCGCAGACGATCGACATGCAGTCCACGCAGGGCGGCTACTTCCAGCTCGCGCTGGGGATCAAGGACATCCTCACGGTCGTCAACATGCAGTACTACAACTCGGGGACCATGCTCGGCTGCAACGGCCAGGTCTACGCCCAGGGCACCGTCGACTTCCTGACGGCGCTCGCGTGCATCCAGCTGCAGGGCGGTCTGCGGGCCGATCAGGTGGCCCTCGGCCTGCCCGCTTCCGGCCCGGCGGGCGCCGGCTCCCAGCCCCCGTCGAACGTGGTGTCGGCACTCAACTGCCTCGCCCGCGGCACGAGCTGCGCCGGCTTCAAACCCTCGGCCACGTACCCGGCGATCCGCGGTGCCATGACCTGGTCGATCAACTGGGACGCGTCCGCCGGGTACGCGTTCGCGAACACCGTGGGAGCCGCGCTCGCGAATCTGCCTTAGGGGGCGCTCCGGACAAGACCTTGGAAGGACTCCCGCGACGGCAGGGAGGGCGTCGTCGCGGGAGCTCCTTTCAAGACACCCCCAGTGCACGTGCTCAGAGGGGGGTGAGCGCGTGCGACGTGGCAAGCGTGCCTGGTGGTGGTTGGTGGATGTGTTGAGGAATTGTTGAATCCGCTGGTCAGGAGGTCTTTGGTAAGGGTGTGGCTCGGTGCGCGAGGTGTACCAGTGCCGCGATACGGAGTCACTCTGAACTTCGGCCGAACGGGTTGATTCCGCGGGGATGTTCGATCAGCACCTCGAATAGAGACTTGCGTGGTGACAAGATCGAACTGTCTCGTGGTCACGGAGAGGAATCGCCGCCTTGCCGAAAGCACACTGCAATTACTGTTGCCTGCGCATCACGCTGACGAAACAGGGCCTGTTGCCGGTGCATTACACCGGTGTCGCGGCAGGACTTTTCTCTGGCGGTGCTCAAAAAACCTGCTCCGCTTCGGGGACGACTCGTCATCGACTCACGGTCTACAAATGCGATCGTCCTTTGAGTGGTCAGAGTTGCCCGAGTTGTGGCAGGAAGCGCATGACCCTGAACAAGAACGGCAAGTTCCCAGCCCACAAAGCTCCCGACGGCTCGCGCTGTTCGATGTCGGACGCCAACAGTCCACGCCGCTGAGGGCAGGTTCCCGCATTCAACCGGACTGTCGAACAGTGGGCAATCTGCTGGTCACGGCCCGATGATCACTGCCCGATCCGGATATTGACAATCGGCAGATGCAGCACGCCGGGAGCCGTCGACGGTACGGCCGGCTTCCGGGGCGCCACGGGCGTGATGCGGCGGTAGGCCGCGCCCAGCGCAGGGCGTGGATCCGCCTCGCCCTTGTTCGGCCACAACGCCATGGCGCGTTCGGCCTGGGCGGTGATCGTCAGCGACGGGTTCACGCCCAGGTTGGCCGAGATCGTCGAGCCGTCGACGATGTGGAGGCCGGGGTGGCCGTAGACGCGCTGGTAGGGGTCGACGACGCCGGTGTCGGGGGAGTCGCCGATGGCGCAGCCGCCGATGAAGTGGCCGGTGATCGGCGTGTTGGCGAGGTCGGTCCACGCGCCCTGGGGGAGGCCGCCGATCTTCGCGGCGACGCGTCGGGTCACCTCGTGGCCGGCGGGGATCCAGTCGGGGCTCGGCTCGCCGGTGCCTTGACGAGTGGTCATGCGGCGGCCGAACAGGCCGCGTTTCGTGTACGTGGTCACGGAGTTGTCGAGCGTCTGCATCACGAGCAGGCCGATCATGCGTTCCGACCAGTGCCGCGGGTTGTGCAGGCGCGGCAGCTGGCGCCAGCGCCTCGCCAGTTCTCGAAGACCCAGCGCCCAGCGGCGTTTGCCGGGTTCGGCGTCGACGAGGACGGTGGCCATGAGGCCCATGACGTTGCTGCCCTTGCCGTAGCGCACGGGCTCGACGTGGGTGACCGCGTCCGGGTGGATCGACGACGTGATGGCGACGCCGCGCGTGTAGTCGGTGTCCTTGCGCAGCGAGCGCGCGGCGAGCACGGCCTCGGAGTTGGTGCGCGCCAGCAAGCCGAGGCGCGGTGACAAGCCCGGGAGCGTGCCGTTGTCGCGCAGCTGGTGCAGGAGGCGTTGCGTGCCCAGCGCCGCAGCCGAGAAGACGACATCGCGCGCGGTGAAGGTGCGCCGGCCGCGCCGGACCCAGCGGCCGGTGCGTTCGGTGTCCACCGCGTAGCCGCCGTCGACCGGGCGCACGGAGACCACCGTCGCCAACGGGTGGACCTCGGCGCCCGCCTGTTCGGCGAGGTAGAGGTAGTTCTTCACGGTCGTGTTCTTCGCGCCGACGCGGCAGCCGGTCATGCACTCGCCGCAGTGCGTGCAGCCGCGGCGCGCGGGGCCGGCGCCGCCGAAGAACGGGTCGGGCGACTCCGCACCCGGGCGCGAGCCGAAGTACACGCCGACGGGCGTGCGGCGGTAGGTGTGGCCGATGCCCATGTCGTCGGCGACCTCGCGCAGCACCTCGTCGGCCGGCGTCGTGAGCGGGTTCTCGACGACGCCCAGCATGCGTTTGGCCTGGTCGTAGTAGGGCGCCAGCTCGTCCTTCCAGTCCGTGATGTGCGCCCACTGCTGGTCCTGGTAGAACGCGTCCGGCGGCTCGTACAGCGTGTTCGCGTAGACCAGCGAACCACCGCCGACGCCGGTGCCGCTCATCACGAAGGTGTTCTTCAGCAGCGTGAGGCGCTGGATGCCGTACAGGCCGAGTTTCGGGGCCCACAGGTACTTCCGCAGGCGCCACGACGTCTTGGCGAACTCGTCGTCGGCGAAGCGGCGCCCGGCTTCCAGCACGCCGACGCGGTAGCCCTTCTCCGTGAGCCGCAACGCCGTGACACTGCCGCCGAAACCGGAGCCGATCACGAGGACGTCGTAGTCGGTGTTCAAGATCAGCCCACCACCCTGAAGTCGGCCGGGTCCAGCACCCGGGTCCTGCGGTCGTACTCGGTCACCAGGCCGGGCCAGTTGGTGCTCACACGCCCGTCGGCCTGGCGGTACCAGCTCGTGCACGCGCTCCACACGCTGTGGCCCAGCCGCTGCTGCACCTCGCGGTCGTAGCGTTCCTCCACCTCGGGCCGCACGTCCAAATAGGACACACCCGGCCGTGCGAGCTGTTCCACGGCCTGGCGGATGTAGCGCGCTTGCCGCTCGATCATGTAGATGATGGAGCCGGCGCCGAGGTTGGTGTTGGGGCCGTAGACGCAGAACAGGTTGGGGAAGCCGGGCATTGTCATGCCCAGGTACGCGCGAGCGCCGCCGCGCCACGCGTCGTCGAGGCTGCGCCCGTCGAGGCCCAGCACCTTCATCGAGCCGAGGAAGTCGGTGGCGTTGAAGCCGGTGCCGTACACGATCACGTCGGCTTCGTGCTCCACACCGCCTTCCGTGCGAACGCCGCGGGGCGTGATCTCGCGGATCCGGCCGGTCTCGACCTCGACGTTCGGCTGCGCGAGCGCGGGCAGGTAGTCGTTGGTGAACAGGATCCGCTTGCAGCCCAACGGGTACTTCGGCGTCAGCTTCCGCCGTAGCGAGGGATCCTTGATGTACTTGCGTCGCAGCTGCGAGGTCCGCAGCTCGAACGCCTTCGCCAGCACGGGGTGGCGCGTCATCGCGTACGTCGCATACTCGGCGAGCAGGAAGATCCGCAGGCGGCCGAGCAGCTGCGTCGCCGGGAGGCGTTCGAACAGGCGCTTTTGCCAGCGCGCGTACCGCGTGTCGTTCTTGGCCATGATGTACGGCGCCGTGCGCTGGAAGATCGTGAGCTTGCCGACGCGTTTCTGCAGCTCGGGCACGAACTGGATCGCGCTCGCCCCGGTACCGATCACGGCGACGCGCTTGCCCGCGAGGTCCGCCTCGTGGTTCCACTGCGCCGAATGGAACGCGACGCCCTCGAAGCTGTCGCGCCCCGCGATGTCGGGCAGCACCGGCCGCGACAGCTGCCCGACGGCCGGCACGAACACGTCGGCCTCGAACGTCTCGCCGCCCGCCGTCTCGACGCGCCAGCGGCCCTCGTCGAACGTCGCGGCCGTCACCTCCTGGCCGTAGCGGATGTGGGGGCCGAGGTCGTGGTCGGCCACCACGCGCTTGAGGTACGCGTGGATGTCCGGCTGCATCGAGAACCGCTTGGGCCAGTGGGGATTGGGCGCGTAGGAGAACGAGTACAGCGGCGACGGGATGTCGCACGCCGCGCCAGGGTAGGTGTTCTCGCGCCACACCCCGCCGGGCTCGTCCGCGCGCTCGAGGATCGTGAAGTCGTGGAAGCCGGCGCGCTTCAACTCGATCGCCGTGCCGACCCCGCCGAACCCGGTGCCCACGATCAGCACCGACGGCGTCCTTGCCGTGTCACCCATCGTCAGCAAGTTACCGACGCGTCCGCCGAGGTGGAAGGACACGAACGGTCAGAGAATCGAGAATTCCGGCCAGGCCTGGATCACATCGGCAGCAGCTGCACGTCGTGGTGCAGGCCCGGTTCCGCCCAGGCCAGCAGCCGCCTGCCGGAGCTCTCCAGCGCGGCCGCGTCGCGCTTCGGCAGCCGTTCGTACGGCGTGAGCACGAGCGTCGCCGCCTCGCGGGTGGTCTTGACCTCCCAGGCGCCCTTCACGAAGCCGCCGACCAGCAGCGTGCCCTTGACCAGACCGTTCTGCGAGATCACGCGCTTGCGGTGCTCGTCGCAGATCACGCGCGTGCGGTCGGCGTAGGACAACAGCGGCTGGTCGAACGGCGCGAGCAACCGCTGCGGCGCCGGCACGTTCTCGTCGGGCAGCGTGGCGTCCGGCAGGTCGTAGAGCGCGCGACCGGCGTGGTCGACGTACTGGCGCAAGTCCATCCCGTCGACGACCTCGCCGAGCTTCGTGAGACCCGACCACGCTTGCACGTCGGCCACCGTTGCCGGACCGAAGGCCGCGAGATAGCGCCGCACCAGCTGCTCGACCGACGCTACGGCGTCGACGCCCGCCAGCCAGTGGTCCGCGAGCTGGTACGTCGGCTGCCCGGCCTGGCCCCACACGCCGCGCGGCGGGATCTGCACCAGCGGCAGGAGGCAGCGCGCCAGGTGCGTCAACGCGTCGCTCTCGCGGTCCGGCCACTTCTCGGCGAGCGCGGCGCCCAGCTGCGCGCTCGTGTGCGGGCGCTGTGCGAGCAGTTCGCGGGTCACGGCAGCCACTTCGCCGTGGTCGAGGCCGGCCACGCGGGCCGCGTGCAGTGTGTTCGTCCGGAGGTCGCGGTCCATCACCGGCTGCACGAGCGGGCGCCAGGCTAGTGCGTCGGCCGCCGTCACGAGGTGCACGGTGCCGCGCATGAGCACGATCCGCGCCACGCTGCGGTCGAGGAGCAGCTTCGCCAGGTCGTGCGGTTTGAAGCCGTGCAGCCGCGCCCACAGCGCGTAGTACGGCGGGAACGGCGCCTGCGCCTGCAATCCCGCGAGGTGCTCGACGGCCGCCAGCGCCGGCATCGTCGCCCGGCGCAGGAGCAGTTGCCGCTCCAGTGTCGCGCGATTGAGGGCACGCAGACTCAGCTTCATGCGCCCGAGCGTAATGGGCATTGCGGACAGAACACGTCCTCAACGAGCACGGCCGGCCTGACCTGATCCATAATTCCGGCCATGGCAGAGCTGGCAGCCCCCGCGGTCCGCGACTGGGACTTTCCCCGCGGCACCGCCAGTGTGCTGCTCATGCTCGGGTTCGCCGAGGACCACGGCGTGCCCGCCGGAACGCTGCTGCCCGGCACCCCGCGTGAGGCGCTGACCGGTCCGGACCGTCAGGTCGACGCGCGGCAGGAGCTGGCCGTGGTGCGAGCCGTCGCCACGCACATCGGCGGTGGTGACGACATCGCGCTCGAACTCGGCCGCCGCTACCGCGTGACGACGTTCGGCATCTTCGGGTTCGCCTGCATCAGCAGCCCGACGATGCGCGACGCGATGCTGTTCGCGTTGCGCTACCTGGACTTGAGCTTCACCTTTTGCATCCCCCACGTGGAGCTCGACGTGGGGGATACCGGCGGGATCAGCCTCGTGCTCGACGATTCACGCGTACCCGCCGACGTCGCCCGTTTCCTCGTGCTGCGCGACCTCGCCGCGATCCACACCGTGATGCGCGACCTGCTGCCGGGGATTTCCCCGCGGGGCCTGGAGTTCCGGCATTCGGCACCGGCGTCGACGAAGTCCTATGTGGACACCTTCGGCGTCGAGCCAGGGTTCGGCGCCGAACGCCACCGCGCGAGCTTCGACCCCGCGTTCCTCACCATGCCGTTGCCCCAGGCCAACGAGCAGACCGTGGCCCTGTGCGCGGCCCAGTGCGAAGCTCTCGTGGCCCGCCGTCGCGAACGGTCCGGCATCTCCCAGCTCGTGCGTGAACGCCTCGTGCGCCTCGGCGGCGTTGACGCCGGCATGGACGAGATCGCGCGCCAGCTCACCGTCAGCCCGCGCACGCTGCGCCGCCGACTCACCGACGCCGGCACGGGCTACCGCCAGCTCGTGGACGAGGTCCGCCAGACGCTCGCCGAGGAAATGCTCGACACCGGCGCGTTGTCCGTCGAAGATGTCGCACTGCGCCTGGGTTACGCCGAGGCGTCGAGCTTCATCTACGCGTTCAAACGGTGGACGGGGACGACTCCGGCGGCCTACGCGCGCCGTTCCGCTCCGCGAGCACGGCCGGGTAGGTGACCTCGATCAGGCCCATGATCGATTCCACGAGGAAGGTCCGCAGCTCGGCGCGGTTGAGCGTGCCGCGGATCAGCCATTCGCGAGACGCCGCGCGCAACATCCCGCCGTACGACCGGATCATCGCGCGCAGCTCTTCGCGGCCCTCGGTGACGTCGGTCATCAGGGCCCCGGCCAGCACGCGGTCGGCCGCGATGTCGTCGGCCTCCAGCATGATCCGCTCGATCTCGGGGTCACGGCCGGCGGACTCCGGGCCGATCGCGGTGAGCCACGCGTCGCGGTTGCGATCGACCACGTCGATCCAGCGCTCGATGCCGACCTCCAGCCGGCGCCGCACGGGGCCTTCGGGCAGCGACTCGACCACGGGCGCGGGCACGATCATCATCTGCCGCACGACTTCGAGGTAGAGCTCGCGCTTGCCGCCGAAGTAGTGGTTGATCAGGGGCCTCGCCACCCCCGCGGCCGCGGCGATGTCCGAAGTGGACACTGACGCGTAGCTGCCGGCCCCGAACAGGCGCCGCGCCACCGCGAGGATCTCGGCCCTACGCTCGGCCGGTTCCAGCCGGCGCCGCGTGGGCCGGGTTCCGGTGCTCATCTTATCAGCCTTCTCGTCCTCCGTCGTGCTGTCAACAAGTTGTTTACTGAACGTAAAGACCGTGGCCCGCTGGTGTGCGTGACGGTATTTGTACTCCTCGACTGGGCCGTTATTGAACCGGAACAACCGGCCGGTAACTTCGCCGCCCGCTCGGACGACGGATCGAACGGGGGATGGGCGCTGTGGGGTAGGAGCAGATGAGCGATGTGGAGGGTGACCCGGCCCGGCCCGCCGGGCGCTGGGTCAGCGTGCGCTTGCAGCACCGCCAGGTGCGCGTGGACGAATCCTGCTGCGCGGGCGAGTGTCCCGGCGAGTGCGCGGCGGATCTGTCCTACGACGGCATCGTCATCAGCAACTACGCCCAGGGCGCGCTCGTCAGCGAGCGCTGGATCCCGCTGGGCGCCGAACCGAGCGAAGAGGACGACGAGGTCCTGATCGAGCAACTGCGTGCCGCCATGCTCTGGCAGGCGCGCCGGCCGCCGAAAACCACGACGGGGGAGTGAATCGCCGCCGGGTGGGACTTTCCGGCGGTGAGTGTCACGTTACTAGTCCGGCCAAAGCAGGCCGACCCCCACACGGCACGTAACCGTTGCTACGAAGCCATTCGGCCGTGACTGTGGTCGGATTGGTAACAATCGGCACGGTAGGACGGTCGTGGGTTTCACGCCCGCAGGCCGTCGAACGCCATCTTGCACACCGCGTCCGCCAGCTCCGCACCCGAGGAACCCCGGCGCGGCCGGTACCACTCGATCAGCGAGTTCACCGTGCCGAACAGCAGCCGCGCGGCCACGGCGGGGTCGATGTCCGGCCGCACGTCACCCTCGGCTTCGGCCTGCTTGACCAGATCCGTCACCAGCCGGTCGAATTCGCGCCGGCGGGCCAGCGCCGAACGCTCCACCTTGGTGTTGCCACGCACGCGAAGCAGCAGCGTGACGAACGGCAGCCGGTCGGCCAGCACCAGCACACTGCCGCGCACGAGGTGCTCCAGCCGATCGATCGCGCGCCCGTCGAGCTGCTCCGTGGACGCCGCGACCTCGAACAGCCCGTCGAGCGCCCGGTCCACCGAAAGCCGCAGCAGCTCTTCCTTGCTGGGCACGTGGTGGTAGATCGCCGACTTCGTGATGCCCAGCTTGCGCGAGAGGTCTTCCATGCTGGTGCCGTCGTAGCCGCGCTCGTTGAACAGCTTCACCGCGACCTGCAGCAGTGATTCCAGGTCGTACCCGGGCCGCCCCCGCCGGGCCGTCGTCACGTCTTGTCCCGCTCGTCGATCACGCGACGCATCTTGCCAACCGAACGTTCCAAGGTGTCCGGCTCCACCACCTCGACGCCGACGGTCACCCCCACGCCGTCCTTCACGCCCGCGATCAACACCGCCGCGGCAGCCGTCCGCGCGTCGGTCGTGGCGTCGTGGCGCGCCTCGACCCGCACGGTCAGGTGGTCCAGCCGGCCCCGCGTCGAACGCACCAGCTGGAAGTGCGGACTCAACGCGTCGACCCGCAGCACGATCTCCTCGATCTGCGTCGGGAAGACGTTGACGCCCCGCAGGATGATGAGGTCGTCGCTGCGCCCGGTCACCTTCTCCATGCGCCGGAACGCCGGCCGCGCCGTGCCCGGCATCAGTCGCGTGAGGTCGCGCGTGCGGTATCGGATGATCGGCAGCGCCTGCTTCGTCAGCGACGTGAACAGCAGCTCACCTTGCGCGCCCGACGGCAGCACCTCTTCGCTGAACGGGTCGATCACCTCGGGGAAGAAGTGGTCCTCCCAGATGTGCAGGCCGTCCTTGGTCTCCACGCACTCCTGCGCGACACCCGGCCCCATCACCTCGGACAGGCCGTAGATGTCCACGGCGTCGAGCGCGAAGCGTTCCTCGATCTCCGCGCGCATCTGCTCGGTCCACGGCTCGGCGCCGAAAATGCCGACCTTGAGCGAGCTGGCCCGTGGGTCCACGCCCTGGCGTTCGAACTCGTCGAGCAGCGTGAGCATGTACGAGGGCGTGACCATGATGATCTCGGGCTGGAAGTCGGTGATCAGCTGCACCTGGCGCGCGGTCATGCCGCCTGAGGCCGGGATCACGGTGCAGCCGAGCTTTTCCGCGCCGTAGTGCGCGCCGAGCCCGCCGGTGAACAGGCCGTAGCCATACGCCACGTGCACCTTGTGCCCCGGGCGCCCGCCGGCCGCGCGGATCGAGCGCGCCATCACGGTCGCCCACGTGTCGATGTCCTGCTCGGTGTAACCGACGACGGTCGGCTTGCCGGTGGTGCCGCTGGACGCGTGGATGCGGCGCACCTGGTCCTGCGGCACGGCGAACATTCCGAACGGGTAGTTGTCGCGCAGGTCCGCCTTCGTGGTAAACGGGAACTTCGCGAGGTCGGCCAGTTCCTTGCAGTCGTCCGGGTGCACGCCCGTCTCGTCGAACTTCTTGGTGTAGAAGTGGACGTTGGCGTACGCGTGCCGCAGTGTCCATTGCAGACGTTCCAGCTGGAGGGCGGCGAGCTCGTCGGCGCTCAGCTTTTCAGCAGTGTCTTTCATCGGTTTTCCCGGCTCTTCTCGATGACGCGGCTGCGGCCGCGGAACTCGGCGACGACCTCGGGCCCGGCGGGGGTGTCCCGGTGCACGGTGACGTCGTAGATGCCGTTGCGGCCGTAGCGGGTGCGCTCGGTGGCCGTGGCGGTGAGGTGGTCGCCGAGGCGGCCGGCCGCGACGAAGGAGATCTCGGCGCCGGAGGCGACGGTGACCGGTCCGTGGGTGTTGCACGCGAGGGCGAACGCGGTGTCGGCGAGCAGGAACAGGTAGCCGCCGTGGGCGATGTCGTGGCCGTTGACCATCGACTCCGTCACCTTCATGGTGGCGACTGCGCGCCCGTCGGCGGCCTCCACGAGCTCGATGCCCAGGCCCTTCGACGCCTCGTCGGTGTCGAACATGGCGTGGGCCGCGTTGCGCGCCGTCACGTCGGGCGACCTCCCCGTGAGTAACTGAGCTGTGTCCAACTGACCGAATGGCCGGTAATCCAGGCCTGCGGTTAGTAAAGATGCGCCGCAGCTTCGCTGTCAAGCACCAGGACTTCCGATCAGGCGCAGGAGCGGCTACGATGGAATTACTGAACGTCCGGTTGGTAATTCCGGGTTGGCACATCACAAGACGACACGGCGAGAGGGTCGGGCCCCATGGTTTTGCTCCGCAGCTACGTCTCCGGCGGCTGGCACACGGCGACGGACGAGGGAGCGCCGCTGCACGACGCGGCGACCGGCGAGGAGGTCGCCCGCGTCTCGTCGACCGGCGTCGACTTCGCGGGCGCGCTCGACTATGGCCGCCGCGTGGGCGGCCCCGCCCTGCGTGAGCTCACGTTCCACCAGCGTGCGGCCCTGCTCAAGGCTCTGGCGTCCCACCTGCGCGAGCACCGCGAGGAGCTCTACGCGGTGTCGGCGCGCACCGGCGCCACACTGGGCGACTCGAAGTTCGACGTCGACGGCGGCATCGGCGTGCTGTTCAGCTACGCGTCGAAGGGCAAGCGCGAGCTGCCCAACGACACCGTGTACATCGACGGCGCGGTCGAGCCGCTGAGCAAGGGCGGCACCTTCGTCGCGCAGCACGTCGCCGTGCCGCTGCACGGGGTCGCGATCCAGATCAACGCGTTCAACTTCCCGGTGTGGGGGCCGCTGGAGAAGTTCGCGCCCGCGTTCCTCGCCGGCGTGCCGAGCCTGATCAAGCCCGCGAGCCAGACGGCCTACCTCACCGCGAAGCTCGTCGAGCTGATCATCGAGTCCGGCCTCCTGCCCGAGGGTTCACTGCAGTTCATCGCCGGCAGCGTCGGCGACCTGCTCGACCACGTGACCGCGCAGGACCTGGTGTCGTTCACCGGTTCCGCGTCCACCGCGCAGAAGCTGCGCGCGCACCCCGCGGTCGTGCGCAACTCCGTGCGCTTCAACGCGGAGGCCGACTCGCTGAACTGCTCGATCCTCGCGCCCGACGCGCGGCCGAGCACACCGGAGTTCGACCTGTTCGTGAAGCAGCTGGTCACGGAGATGACCGTGAAGGCGGGCCAGAAGTGCACCGCGATCCGCCGCGCGTTCGTGCCGGAGGAGATGCTCGACGACGTCGCCGAGGCCGCGAGTGCGCGCCTGGCGAAGGTCGTGGTCGGCAACCCGGCCGCCGAGGGCGTGCGCATGGGCGCGCTGGCCAGCCTGGAGCAGCGCGAAGAGGTCCGCCGTTCGCTCAAGGCCCTGCTCGACGCCGGCAGTGTCGTCTACGGCGACCCGGAGCACGTCGACGTGGTCGGCGCCGACGAGTCGACCGGTGCGTTCCTGTCGCCGGTGCTGCTCAAGGCCGACCCGCAGCGTTCGGAGCCGCACGAGGTCGAGGCGTTCGGCCCGGTGTCCACGCTGATGCCCTACACCTCGATCGAGCAGGTCATCGAGTTCGCGGCGCGCGGCGGCGGCAGCCTCGCCGGGTCGATCGTGACCGGCGACCCGGAGTTCGCGCGGACGATCGTGCTGGGCGTCGCGCCGTACCACGGCCGGCTGCTCGTGCTCGACGCCGACGACGCGAAGGAGTCGACGGGCCACGGCTCGCCGATGCCGCAGCTCGTGCACGGTGGTCCGGGTCGCGCCGGCGGTGGCGAGGAGATGGGCGGCATCCGCGGCGTGCTGCACCACATGCAGCGCACGGCCGTGCAGGCCAGCCCGAAGGTGCTCAGCACCGTCACCGGGCGGTGGATCGAGGGCGCGCCGCGCGTGGAGGGCGAGCACCCGTTCCGCAAGTCGCTGGCCGAGCTGCGCGTGGGCGATTCCGTGGTGGCCGGCCCGCGGACGGTGACCCGCGCCGACATCGACCACTTCGCCGAGTTCACCGGCGACACCTTCTACGCCCACACCGACGAGGCCGCCGCGGCCGCGAACCCGCTGTTCGGCGGGATCGTCGCCCACGGCTACCTGGTCGTGTCGTTCGCCGCCGGCCTGTTCGTCTCACCGGAGCCGGGCCCGGTGCTCGCCAACTACGGCCTGGAGAACCTGCGGTTCCTCACGCCGGTCAAGGAAGGCGACGCGCTCACCGTGACACTGACCGCCAAGCAGATCACCCCGCGCATCGACCAGGAGTACGGCGAGGTCCGCTGGGACGCCGACGTCGTGAACCAGACCGGCGATTCCGTGGCGAAGTACGACGTGCTCACGCTCGTTTCGAAGGAGCAGCCGTGACCGCAACTCTCCCCGAGTCCGACCTTGAAGCCCACTTCGAGCACACCATCGAGCGCGACCAGCGCATCGAGCCACGCGACTGGGTGCCCGAGGGCTACCGCAAGACGATGATCCGCCAGATCGCGCAGCACGCGCACTCGGAGATCATCGGCATGCAGCCCGAGGGCAACTGGATCACGCGCGCGCCTTCGTTGCGCCGCAAGGCGATCCTGCTCGCGAAGGTGCAGGACGAGGCCGGCCACGGGCTCTACCTGTACTCGGCCGCGGCCACGCTGGGCGCGGACCGCGCGGATCTCACCGACAAGCTGATCAGCGGCCGGCAGAAGTACTCGTCGATCTTCAACTACCCGACGCTGACCTTCGCCGACGTCGGCGTGATCGGCTGGCTGGTCGACGGCGCCGCGATCTGCAACCAGGTGCCGCTGTGCCGCAGCTCGTACGGGCCGTACGCGCGGGCGATGATCCGGATCTGCAAGGAAGAGTCGTTCCACCAGCGGCAGGGTTTCGAGCTGCTGATGACGATGATGCGCGGCACGCAGCAGCAGCGGGACATGGTGCAGGAGGCCGTGAACCGCTGGTGGTGGCCGTCGCTGATGATGTTCGGCCCGCCCGACGCCGAGTCGCCGAACACCGCGCAGTCCATGGCGTGGAAGGTCAAGCGGCACACCAACGACGAGCTGCGGCAGCGCTTTGTCGACATGTCAGTGCCGCAGGCGGAGGCGCTGGGCGTCACGTTCCCGGACCCGGACCTGCGCTGGAACGCTTCACGGGAGCACTACGACTTCGGGGCGGTCGACTGGGACGAGTTCAAGAACGTGCTGCAGGGCAACGGTCCGTGCAACAAGACGCGCGTTTCTCATCGAAAGCAGGCGCACGACGAGGGAGCCTGGGTGCGGGAAGCTGCTGTTGCGCATGCTGCCAAATCGCAGTTGGGGGGTCCAGGGGGGCTCGCCCCCCGGCCGGGGCCTGGGGCTCGGCCCCAGAACACAGAGGAGGGTTCGCTGTGAAGCACGATTGGCCGTTGTACGAGGTGTTCGTGCGGGGCAAGCGCGGGCTGAACCACGTGCACGTGGGCTCGCTGCACGCGGCGGACGACCAGATGGCGCTGCACAACGCCCGTGACCTGTACACGCGGCGCAACGAGGGTGTCTCGATCTGGGTCGTCCGTGCCGACGACATCACCGCGTCCTCGCCGGACGAGAAGGACCCGTTCTTCGCGCCCAGCGGCGACAAGGTCTACCGGCACCCGACGTTCTACGACATTCCCGACAACGTTCCGCACATGTAAGGGGATGTCCTGCTGTGTCTTTTGACAACGTCTATGAGGCCATCACCGATGACAACGACGCCCGGTGGGCCTTCGGCACCGGCTTCGCAGACCCGCTGTCCGGTGTGGACATCACGGTGCCCACGGGCGTGGACGCCGCTGAGCTGGCCGCGTACTGCCTGATGCTGGGCGACGACGCGCTGGTGTTCTCCCACCGCCTGCAGGAGTGGGTCACGAACGCGCCGGAGCTCGAGGACGAGGTGGCGATCGCCAACATCGGCCTCGACCTGCTCGGCCAGGCCCGGCTGCTGCTGGCGCGCGCCGGCAAGGCCGACGGCACCGACCGCTCGGAGGACACGCTCGCGTTCCTGCGGGCCGAGCACGAGTTCCGCAACGTCCGCCTCGCCGAGCTCGGTGGTGGTCACTTCGGGCACCTGATGGCCCGCCTGCTCGTGTTCTCCACTTGGCGGCTGGCGTTGCTGCAGCAACTCGAGTCCAGTGTGGACCCGGTGCTCGCGGCGATCGCGGCCAAGGGCGTGAAGGAGCTGGCCTACCACCGCGACTACGCGGCGCAGTGGGTCGTTCGGCTCGGCGACGGCACCGCGCTGTCGCACGAGCGGATGCAGGAGGGCCTCGACGCGGTGTGGCCGTACGTCGACGAGCTGTTCAAGACGCACTCGCTGGAGCTGGTGGACGCCGCTTCGCTGCGGCCGGAGTTCGACGTCGTGCTCGACCAGGTGCTCGCCGCGGCCACGCTGGAGCGGCCGACTTCCGGGGCCGTGGCCGGCGTGTCCGGGCGGACCGGACGCGACGGGATCCACACGGAACAGATGGGCTTCCTGCTGGCGCAGCTGCAGAGTGTGGCGCGAGCGATGCCGGATGCGACATGGTGAGCCCGCTGGCCGTGGCAGCCACCGTGACGGACCCGGAGCTGCCGATGCTCACGCTCGCCGACCTCGGCGTGCTGCGCTCGGTGTCCGAAGAGGACGGTCGCGTGACGGTGGCCATCACGCCCACCTACACCGGCTGTCCGGCCATGGACACCATGCGCGACGACCTGGAGCACGCGCTGCTCGGCGCCGGCTACTCGGACGTCGAGATCCGCACGGTGCTCGAACCGGCGTGGACCTCGGACTGGATCTCGGCCGACGGGCGCCGCAAGCTCGCCGAGGCCGGCATCGCGCCGCCGGGTGCCGCCCCGCAGCGGGCGAGTGGACCGGTGCCGCTCACGTTGTCACCGCCCGTGTCGCGCGTCGCCTGCCCGCACTGCGGTTCACTCGACACCGAGGAGCAGTCGCGGTTCAGCGCCACCGCGTGCCGGGCGCTGCGCCGCTGCCGCGCGTGCCTGGAACCGTTCGAACACGTCAAGGAGATCTGAGTTGACCAGCACGATTTCCCGGCGCACCGGCTTCCACTCCCTGCGGGTGGCCGACGTCGAGCGGCTGTGCGACGACGCGGTCGCCGTGACCTTCGACGTGCCGGAAGAGCTGGCCGAGACGTTCGCCTTCGCGCCCGGCCAGTCGCTGACGCTGCGCCGCACCGTCGACGGCCGCGACGAGCGCCGGTCGTACTCGATCTGCGCTCCTGCGGGCCAGCGGCCGCGCGTGGGCGTGCGCCTGGTTCCCGAAGGTGTGTTCTCGTCGTGGCTCGTGCAGGACGTCCGCCCGGGTGACGTCGTCGAGGTCTCCGCGCCGACGGGGACCTTCACGCCGGATCTGACCGCGGGCGGTCACCACGTGCTGATCGCGGCCGGTTCGGGCATCACGCCGGTGCTGTCGATCGTCGCGTCGCTGCTCGCCACGCCGGACGCCACCGTCACTGTACTGTACGGCAACCGCCGCACGGACACGGTGATGTTCGCCGACGAGCTGGCCGATTTGAAGGACCGCTACCCGGCGCGGCTCGAGCTCATCCACGTGCTGTCGCGGGAACCGCGCGAGGCCGAGCTGTTCACCGGCCGCCTCGACGCCGACAAGCTGCGCGCGCTGTTCGGCTCGCTGGTGCCGGTGGAGTCGGTGGACCACTTCTGGCTGTGCGGTCCGTTCGGGCTGGTCACGGGCGCGCAGGAAGTGCTGGCGTCCCTGGGGGTGCCGGAGTCGAGTGTCCATCAGGAACTGTTCTACGTGGACGACGTGCCGCCGGAGCCGGTCAAGCACGTCGATCCGGCGGTGGCCGGCGCCGCGTCGGAGGTCACGCTGATCCTCGACGGCCGTTCGACGACGATGAGCCTGCCGCAGGAATCGTCCATTCTGGACGGTGCGCAGAAGTTCCGGCCGGACCTGCCGTTCGCGTGCAAGGGCGGGGTGTGCGGCACGTGCCGGGCGCGCGTGACCGACGGTGCCGTGGACATGCGGCGGAACTTCGCGCTGGAGAAGGCCGAGGTGGACGCGGGGTTCGTGCTGACGTGCCAGTCGCATCCGGCGAGCGAGCGCGTGACGGTGGACTACGACGCTTGATCAGCGCTTGCGACGCCGGCGCCGGGAACCCAGCGTGAGATCTTCGGGACCGTCCGGCTCATCGGCGGGACGGATCGTCTCGGGCAGCCCCATGGCCTCGGCCGCGCGCTCCTGCGCCTCCGCGAACTTCCCCGACGGCCCGTCCTGCGCCCGCCGCAGCACCGAGGTCCGTAGCCGGTTGTATCCGCGCACGGCGACGGGCCGGCGTGACCGCAGCTCGTACTCCGGCAGGGGCTCCAGCTCGGCCGCCAGCTCGCGGTCGACGAGCACAGTGCCGGGGCGGGCGACGGACGTGAGCCGCGCGGCGAGGTTCACCACGGAGCCGTAGACGTCGCCGAAGCGGGACAGCACCCGCCCCGAAGCCAGCCCCGCGCGGACGGCGGGCAGGTCGTCCGACGCCGACGCGCGCTCGGTGAGGGTGAGGGCGATCTCGGCGCCCGAGCCGGGGGAGTCGGTGACGAAAAAGACCTCGTCGCCGATCATCTTCACGATCCGGCCGCGGTGGTCGGCGATCACACCCGCGGCCAGTGACTCGAACGCGTCGAGCACGTGGCTGAGCTCGTCCTCGTCGACCTCGCGGGTCATTTTGGTGTAGCCCACCATGTCGACGAAACCGACGACCTGCGGCCGCGCCTCCAGGTCCTCGTCGGTGGCGAACGCGCGCCCGGCGTACGCCACGAGGTGGCGGCGCCACACGAAGCTCTGCACCTGCTCCAGCTCGGGCAGCAGCCGCGCGACGAGCTTGGTGACCTGGCTGTCGTCGAGGCCCGGTTTTCCGGCGATGAGCGACCACAGCATGTGCACCTGCCACTCGGCCAGGCGCGACAGGTGCTGGCCGAGCGCGCGCGTCACGGCGACCTCGAGGTTGCGCGCCACGAGCCCGGACGCGATGAGCTGGTCGGCCGTGCGCATGGCGGCGACGTCGGCGTCGGTGAACACCACCTCGTCGTCCTCGGCCGCCGCGAACCCGAGAGCGCGCCACAACCGGCGCGAGCGTTCCTCGGGCACCCCGGCCTTTTCCGCGACCTCCAGGCGGGTGTACCTGCGCGGCCCGCCGAGGAGGAGCTTCTCGAGCTGGTGCTGCACCTCAGAGGATTCGGCCACGGCTCAGGTGGTGTGCACGATCAGCACGTCGACACCCGACTTGCGCGCCACCTCCGCCGGCACCGAGCCGAGGATCCGCCCGGCGAGCGTGTTGAGGCCGCGGTTGCCCACCACGAGCAGGTCGGCCGACGTCTCGTGCACGACCTTGCGCAGCGCGTGCACCGGCTCACCGGTCATGGCGATGGTCTCGATGTCCTTCGCCCCGGCCTTCACAGCCCGATCACGCGCGCTCTGCAACGTGTCCTCCGCCGGCGCCGACCCGACAACCTGGTAAGCCTCGTCGCCGAGCTCGTCCTGCGCCTGCTCCACGTCGTGCTTACTGGCGGGGTAATACGCGCACACCACGACCAGCTTCGCCCCGGCATCCGCGGCCACCCCCGCCGCCCGATCCACCGCGGCGAACGACGAGTCCGACCCGTCCGTCCCCACCACCACGGTCCGATAGACAGCCATCCGAAACCTCCCGGCGATCCCGAATCGGGGCGCCTGGCGCCCCGCTTGTCGGGGGAAGGTTACTCGCGAGTTGGCTCTCCCGCCGTTCGCCTCGGCTCCGCCGGGGCGAACGGCGGGATCGCTGTGTTGTCTGCCTCGGCTCCGCCGAGGCGTGCGAGATCGCCTCGCAGCCGGTGTGGGGAGCGAGCGGTCGGATCGGCCTGGCGGCCGATCGCACCGCTCGCTCCCCACACCGGCGCGATCTCGCGCTGTGGTCGCCTATAGGGCCCGGTGGTTCGGTTCGAATGCTGGTGCGGTCTTGCGTGGTGGCTGCTGCCGGGAGAGCTGGCCGGTTTGCGACGCGTTGGCTTCGCTCCAGGCCGAGGTTTCGCCGGTCAGGCCCGGTTGCGCTGGCGGACGTGGGTCGGTGGTCGAGACCGAGCGCCAGCGGCGGTCAAAGGCGGCGTCGGCGCGTGGGGCCCCTTGAGTTGCTCAAGGGAAGAACTTCGTGGGTGCGCCGTCGGCCGGGCATCAGCGCGAGCGCGCTGACCACGAAAACAATCGAGCCGCGGCTCGACTGGATCTGGAGGTTGCTTGCCTTCGCCGAAGGTCAGTCGCCGGTGGGTTTGTGGGACTGGCCGGATGAGGACTGGGCCTTCGGCTTGGGGACGTCGCTCGTGCGGAGGCGGACCGTCTTCTCGACGTCGCCTTCGGCGGAGCCCGAACCCGAGCCTGAGCGCGAAGCAGCGGGAGCAGCGGCCGCGACCGGAGTCTTCGGCTCGGTGGAAGCCTTGATGTCCGTCGGCACCAGCGTGTCCGTCTCGCCGAGCACGTGGTGGGCCTCGGCCAGCACCGTGCGCGCCTGTCGGACCTGTTCGGCCAGGCTGGTCCGGACGTTGCGCAGCGCCTCGACGCGTTCGTTGGCCTGGGTGATGCGGCGGTTCGACTCGTCGGTGGCCGTGCGGACGCGGCGGCGGGCCTCGTCGGCGGCTTCGGCGAGGCGGGCGTTGGCCTCGGTGATCGAGTCCTGCTTGCGCTTGTTCGCGTCGGCGACGGACTCGCGCTGGCGGCGCTCCATGTCGGCGCGAGCCACTGTTTCTTCTTCGAGCACCTTGGCGCGGATGGCGGCGGCGTCCTCGGCGGCTTCGCGCACGCGGCGCTCGGCTTCGGCCTTCGACGCGGCCTCCTGCTCGGCCAGCACCCGCATCGCCTCGGTGCGGCGGGCGGCCATGGCGATCTCGAAGTCCTCTTCGACCTGCGTGCGGCGGGCCTCGGACTCCGCGTCGAGCTTGTTGCGCTCGGCCTCGGCCTTGTCGGTGATCGACTTCGCCTCGGCGCGGGCGTCCTCGAGGACCTTGCGGTGCTCGGCTTCCATCTCCTTGCGGCGCAGATCGAGCTCGGTGAGCAGCTGCTCGTACCGAGCGCGCATGGCGCTCGCGTCGGTCTCCGCCTTGGCGCGGATGTGGCCGGCCTCGGCCTCGGCGCGTGCCCGCGTGTCGGCGGACTCGTCCTGCGCCAGGCGCAGCATCCGCTGCAGGCGCTCGGACAGGCCCTCGACGCTCGTCGGCGGCTGCGCCAGCCGGTCGACCTGCCCGCGCAGGTCGGCGATCTCACCGCGCGCGATCTCCAGCTGCCGGGCCAGATCGCCCGCCTGGGCGATGGCGGCGTCGCGGTCGCCGGTGAGCATCTTCAGGTCGGCGTCCAGCCGTTCCAGATGTTCGTCGACCTGCGCTCGGCTGTACCCGCGCTTCGCCACGTCGAAGCCGGCTCCCAGCGGCACAAGCTCCCGTTCCTCGCCAAGGCTCATGGCCCTACCGTAGCCGCTGCGGGGTCACGGACGGGTGAGCACCCACGGTGTCCCGACGAGCCTGCGCCGAGCGGCGGAACACAGTAGCCCGATGGCTGAAAACCACGCCGGAACCGGTTGTGCGCAACTGTGACCCACAGACCTTGACCGGCCGGCCAATCAAGGCGCATGATCGACGCACGGAAACATCCTGAACAGCAGGTTCTCTGCGGAGGTGAGCACGAATGAGTGAAGTCTCGACGCGCGCCTGGACCCGGCCCCACGACTGGGCCGAGGTCGTCATCGGTGTTGTCGCCGCTCTTTCACCCCTTTGGCTGAGCACGGACACGATGACGATGTGGACGATGGTGATCCTCGGTGCGCTGATCGCCATCGACGGCCTGGTGTCGCTCGCGGTGCCCGGTGCCGTCTACGGCGAGGGCATCCAGATCGTCCTCGGGGTGTTGCTGTTCCTCGCGCCGTGGGTGATGGGGTACACCGAGTTCAACGGGGCGTCCTGGACGTCCTGGGTCGCCGGTGCGCTCACGATCATCGCCGGCGCCGCCGCGATGCCGATGGCCACCGCCGCCCACCGGACGGCGATGCCGCACTGAAGGAGCTGACATGACGGATGACTCGGCGAAGGAGCGGATCCTCTGCGCGGCTGAAGCGCTCTTCGCCGAGTCCGGCTTCGACGCCACCCCGACGTCCCGCATCGCGGAGCGCGCCGGGGTGCCGAAGGGTCTGGTCCACTACTACTTCCGCCGCAAGTCCGACCTGCTGGCGGCGCTGGTCGCGCGGCTGCCCGACGAGAACATCGAGCCCGCCGCGGTGGTGGTGCCCGGCGACCTCGCCGGGTCGCTGCGCCGGCTCGTCTCGGAGCTCGACCGCCGCTTCACCGGCTCCCTCGGCCTGTCCCACCTGCTCTGGCGCGAGGCCGACACCCACCACGTCGTGCGCGACGCGCTCGGAGAACGCTTCCAGCACCTCGTGCGCCTCGTCCGCTCGGTGATCGTGGGCGCCACCGGCGGCCGCCTCGCCGTCGCCGACCTCGACAACGCCTCGGGCCTGCTCGCCCGTGCCGTCACCCACCGCCACGCCACGGCCCGCCACTCCGGCGACGACCGCCCCGCCGAGTTCGACGGCGAGCTCACCTTCTTGGCCAACGCGTTGTCGGCGAAGGCGAAAACTCGCGAACCCTAGTGTGCTCCCGGACGAGGTCGTGCCTGGACGGGATCTGTCCGGCACGGGCATCCGCGTGCCGTTCCAGAGGACGGTCTGAGGAAGCCGCCCTGTCTTGGGCAGTTCGAGCAGGGCCTCGGTGAATTGGTCGAGCGGGATGGCGACGAACTCGTCGACCCGCTGCCGGCCTCCAGCAGCCAGGGCCGGGCGTCGCGCGCCCAAAACCCGCGAACCCTAGTGCGCAGCCGGCTCCACCAGCTCCACCAGCACACCACCGGCATCCTTCGGGTGCACGAAGTTCACGCGGCTGTTCGACGTCCCCCGCTTGGCGTCGTCGTACAGCAGCCGTAGGCCCTGCTCGCGCAGTGCGGCCGCGGCTGCGTCCACATCGGACACCCGGAAGGCGAGCTGCTGCAGGCCGGGACCGTTGCGGCCGAGGAACTTCGCGATCGTCGAGTCGTCGCGCAGGGGCGCGAGGAGCTGAATCATCGTCTCGGTGCCCGCGGTGCCGGGCGCGCGCAGCATCGCTTCGCGGACGCCCTGCTCCTCGTTCACCTCTTCGTGCGCGACCTCCAGGCCGAAGTGCTCCTTGTGGAACGCGATCGCTTCGTCGAGATCGGGAACCGCGATCCCGACGTGGTCGATCGCGGTCACGAACGGGGTGAGCACGGCTTGGATGGACTCAGTGTTCATGGGGGCAGGATAAGGGTCACCACCCTGGTGAAGCCCCCTGAAAACCAACGTGCGCCCCCTCACACTGGCTCCATCAAGAAGCCGCGGGCCCGGGTACAGTCGTGAGACTGTAGGTGTTCAGAATTCTTGGGAGGACGACGTGTCCGGTTCCGTGATCCTGGGTGCGGCCCGTACCCCCATCGGGCGGCTGCTCGGCTCGCTGAAGGACTTCACCGGTGCGCAGCTCGGCGGCATCGCGATCAAGGCCGCGCTGGAGCAGGCCGGGGTTTCGCCGTCCGAGGTCGAGTACACGATCATGGGCCAGGTCCTCACCGCGGGCGCGGGCCAGATCCCGGCGCGCCAGGCCGCGGTCGCCGCGGGCATCTCGATGGACGTCCCGGCGCTCACGATCAACAAGGTGTGCCTCTCGGGCCTCGACGCCATCGCGCTCGCCGACCAGCTCATCCGTGCCGGCGAGTTCGACCTCGTCGTGGCCGGTGGCCAGGAGTCGATGACGCAGGCGCCGCACCTGCTGCCGAAGTCGCGCGGCGGGTTCAAGTACGGCGACGTGACGATGCTCGACCACATGGCCTACGACGGCCTGTTCTGCGCCTTCGACCAGGTCGCCATGGGCGCCTCGACGGAGAAGCACAACGCCCGCTACGGCATCACGCGCGAGCAGCAGGACGAGTTCTCCGCGCGCTCGCACCAGCGCGCCGCCGCCGCCATCGAGGCCGGCTTCTTCCGCGAGGAGATCGCGCCGGTCACCATCCCGCAGCGCAAGGGCGACCCGATCGTCTTCTCCACCGACGAGGGCGTCCGCGCCGACACCACCGTCGACGGCCTCGCCAAGCTGCGCCCCGCCTTCGCCTCCGACGGCACCATCACCGCCGGCTCGTCCTCCCAGATCTCCGACGGCGCCGCGGCCGTGATCGTCGCCAGCCCCGAGAAGGCCGCCCAGCTCGGCCTCACGCCCCTGGCCGAGATCGGCGCCCACGGCGTCGTCGCGGGCCCCGACGCGTCGCTGCACGAGCAGCCGTCCAACGCCATCCGCAAGGCCCTCGCGAAGGCCAAGCTCGACGTCGCCGACCTCGACCTGGTGGAGATCAACGAGGCGTTCGCCGCGGTCGGCGTGGTGGCCGGCGAGAAGCTCGGCCTGGACCCGTCGAAGGTCAACGTCAACGGCGGCGCCATCGCCCTGGGCCACCCGATCGGCGCCTCGGGCGCTCGCCTGGCGGTGCACCTCATCCACGAGCTGCGCCGCCGCGGCGGCGGCCTCGGTGCTGCCGCGCTGTGCGGCGGTGGCGGCCAGGGTGACGCGCTGCTGCTGCGGGTTCCGGCGGCGAAGTAGTTCCTGGTTTCGGCTGAAGGCCGGGCAGCCCGTTGTGGCTGCCCGGCCTTCGTCGTCTGCGGCTGCGTCAGGCGTGCTGTGCCGCTTCGAACAACGGTTTCGTCACCGCCGTGCTGAACTGCGGCCCCACGAGGTACCGCGTGCAGCCGTCGGTCGAGCCCAGAGCGCACGGGGTGCCGGTCGCGTCGAAGAAACCCGCGTGGGTGTTGTCGCCGACGACGGTGCCGACGCCGGTGGTCGCGTCGAAGTCGCGCACGCGGGGGCCGCCGCTGGAGCCGCCACCCATGATGCACGCGGTGCCGTACTGGTCGGGGGAGTCGGGGGCGTCCGCGGTGCCCACCCAGTGGCGCGCGGGGCCTTCACAGAACGCGAGGCGCGCGCCCGTGTACTCGGGCAGGCCTTCGCGCGCAGGGTCGGCCGAGGCGCGGGGGTAGCCGAACTGGTGGACGTCGGCGTCGCCGGGCAGGTCGAAGCCGATCTTCTGCGCCGCGTCCACCTTGTCCTGCAACGAGGTGCCGTCCGCACCGGGGTTGAGGACCACGAAAGCCTGGTCGAAGGTGTCGAACTTCTGCGCGTCGATCTGGTCGTTCGCGAGCCACGAGCTGTTCGCGACGCCGAAGCGGCCGACGAACTTCCCGTACGGCGTCTGCCCGTCGTGGTAGCCCGGGACGAACATCGAGTGGGCGTTCCACTGGTTGTCCTCACCGAGAAGGTCGGTGTTGTTCACGCAGTGCCCGGCCGTGACGACGGTGCTGCCGTTCGCGCTGTCCACCACGGTGGCCGTGCAGCTGGAATCCTCGCCGTGGTCGGTGAAGAACAGCCGGCCGACCGTCTTGGCCACGGCGTTGTCGGTGGTCCAGGGCGCGCCGTCCGGGCCGGCGGTCGCCGGGTTGTCCGACGACGGCTGCGTGAGCGCGTTGATCCGTTCGGGGGCCCAGTAGTCGAGCACGGCCTGCTGTTCGGCCGCGGACACGGCCAGGGGCTGCACGACCGGTCCGGTCGCGGCGGACGCGACGGCGGGCAGCGCGAAGGCCACCGCGGCGGCCGCCACCGCGCTGAGGAAGAGGCGAGTGATCATGACCCGGGACGCTAGGGAACAGTTGTCAGGAGCCCGTCAGCGTTTCGTGAGCGCCAGACTTTCGCGGGAAGCCGAATGGTCCGGACCGTTCGTATACTGCCCTCCTCACCGGGAGGGATACCGCATGAAGAGGCTCCTCGTCACCACACTGGCCGTCGGCGCGCTGTGCGCCGCGTTCACCCCGGCCGCGCAAGCCGCGTCGCCGACCGCCACCCACGGCGCCTGCCAGTACACGGAAACGCCCGACGAACCCGCCGCCCGTCCCGTGCCCCTGCCGCCCGACCCGCAGCACACCCCCGACCGCGGCAAGGTCGACGTCCCCGTGATCACCAACCAGGGGCTGCTGCCGCTGAAACTCGACCGCGCCGAAGCCCCGTGCACGGTGCAGAGCTTCCTGCACCTGGCCCGCCACGGCTTCTTCAACAACACGACCTGCCACCGCCTCACCGCGTACCCGACGCTGCAGGTCCTGCAGTGCGGCGACCCCACGGCCACCGGCGAAGGCGGCCCGGGCTACCGCTTCCGCGACGAACTGCCCACCGACCTGCCGCCGTCGACCACCAACCCGTCGGGCCCGGGCCGGATCTACTCCCGTGGCCTGGTCGCCATGGCCAACGCCGGTCCGGACACCAACGGCTCCCAGTTCTTCCTCGTCTACGGCGACTCCACCCTGCGGCCCGACTACACCGTGTTCGGCACCGTCGGCCCCCTCGGCCTGCGCACCCTGGACCGGGTCGCCGCCGGCGGCATCCAGCCGAACGAGGACGGCACCACGGTCGACGGAACGCCGGTCCGCAAGACCGATCTGGAACTGGTGCTGCCACTCGGCTTCTAGCTCGAGACTTGTCGCAGCGCCCGCACCGCACCGCCGCGGGGTTGGCCGGACGGTGCTCGCGCTCGTCAAGTGCGTCTACCCGATCACTGCTCGCAGACATCCTGGGCGACCTGGCCGCCGGGAAACTGCCGTACTGAACCAAAAAGCGGGCCGGGACCAAACCGGCCCCGGCCCGCTCGAAGCACACAACCTCAGTGCTTCACAGCCTTCTCCGCACCCACACCCGTGAGGGCACGGACCTCCATCTCCGCGTACTTCTTCTTGTTGCGTTCCTTCGACAGCACCGTCCCGAGCCAGCCGAGCAGGAAAGCGGCTGGAATGGACACCAGGCCCGGGTTGTCGAGCGGGAACCAGTGGAAGTCCACGCCCTGGAGCATCGACGGGCTCTTGCCCGTCTTCGCGTCGATCGGCTTGCCGGACACCGCCGGCGAGAAGACGATCAGCACGATCGAGATGATCAGGCCGCCGTAGATGCTCCACAGGGCGCCCTGCGTGTTGAACCGCTTCCAGAACAGCGAGTACAGGATCGTCGGCAGGTTGGCCGAGGCCGCGACGGCGAAGGCGAGCGCCACGAGGAACGCCACGTTCTGCCCGTTGGCCAGGATGCCGCCGATGATCGCGACCGCACCGATCACCACGGCGGTGATCCGCGCGACGCGCACCTCCGAGCCCGGCTTCGTCTTGCCCCGCTTGATCACGTTCGCGTACACGTCGTGGGCGAAGGAGGCCGACGCGGTGATCGTCAGGCCGGCCACCACAGCGAGGATCGTGGCGAACGCGATCGCCGAGATCAGGCCCAGCAGCACGGGCCCGCCGAGGGTCAACGCCAGGAGCGGTGCCGCCGAGTTCACGCCACCCGGGGCGGCCTTGATGTCGTCGGGCCCGACCAGCGCGCCGGCGCCGTAGCCCAGCACCAGCGTGAACAGGTAGAACACGCCGATCAGCACGATCGCCCAGACCACCGAGCGGCGGGCGTCGCGGGCGGTGGGCACGGTGTAGAAGCGCATCAGCACGTGGGGCAGGCCCGCCGTGCCGAGCACCAGCGCGATGCCGAGCGAGAAGAAGTCCAGTTTGGACGTTCCCGTGGCGCCGTACTGCTTGCCCGGCCCGAGCAGCGTCTCGCCGGCCGCACCCGCCTTGTCGACGGCTCCCTGCAGCAGCGACGAGAAGTTGAAGCCGTACTTGGCGAGCACCCACAGCGTCATCACGAGCGCGCCGATGATAAGCAGCGCCGCCTTGATGATCTGCACCCACGTGGTGCCCTTCATGCCGCCGATGAGCACGTAGGCGATCATGATCACGCCGACGATGGCGATGACCACCGACTGCGCGGTCTTGCCCTCGATGCCCAGCAACAGGGCGACCAGGCCACCGGCGCCCGTCATCTGCGCCAGCAGGTAGAAGAACGACACGATCAGCGTCGAGATCGCCGCCGCGGCGCGCACCGGGCGCTGCTTCATGCGGAACGCCAGCACGTCGCCCATCGTGAACCGGCCGGTGTTGCGCAGCAGTTCCGCGACCAGCAGCAGCGCGACCAGCCAGGCGACGAGGAAACCGATCGAGTAGAGGAACCCGTCGTAGCCGTAGATCGCGATGGCGCCCGCGATGCCGAGGAACGAAGCGGCCGACAGGTAGTCACCGCTGATCGCGATGCCGTTCTGCGGGCCGGAGAACGCGCGTCCGGCGGCGTAGTAGTCGGACGCAGTCTTGGTGTTGCGGCTCGCGCGGAACACGATCACGAGCGTGATTGCCACGAACACCGCGAAGATGATGATGTTCAGCGTCGGGTTGCTGCCTTCGACGCCTGCGGCGAGGGTGCTCATTCGGACTCCTTCGCGGCCGGGTTCTCGATGTCGTCGCGGATCCGCTTGGACAGCGGGTCGAGCCTCCGGTTGGCGTAGCGCACGTACAACCACGTGATGAGGAACGTCGACACGAACTGCAGCAGGCCGAACAGCAGGCCCACCGTGAAGTTGCCGGCGATCTTCGTGCTCATGAAGCCGTGGGCGTAGTCCGCCAGCAGCACGTACAGCAGGTACCAGATGAGGAACAGCGCGGTCATCGGGAAGACGAAGGTGCGCAGGCGGTGGCGTAGCTGCCTGAACTCAGCGCTCTCCTGGACTTGCTCCCAGTCCATGTCCGGCGGGTCACCGGGCAGGTCGGTGTCGGTGGGACTCATCGTCACTCCCTCGCGACGCTGCGAATTGTGGTCCGCGCCACAGTAGGGAGGCTTGCGCCGGGGAGGAAGCGTCAGCGGTTCAAACGCCGGGCGACACGACGAACGGTTGACGAGCGGTACACGGGTGCGGACGAATGGGGCGGCTCCGGACCGGGCGCTCGCTCGTCGAGGTGCAGGCGGAGCATCGCCGCGCCGGCCCAGGACGGCGGGCGGCCGCGCAGGGAGACGGCCGCCATCACGCCGAACGCGAGGGGTACCGACCAGGGTGCCGGTTGTGACACCAAGATCGCCACCCAGCCGTCGAGCCGCGGCCCGGCCAACGAGAAGAGGATCGAGCCGGACGACGCGACGAGCCCCGTGACCACGCCACTGATCGCGCCCGCGGCCGTGAGCCGCGGCCACCAGATGCCGAGCACGAGCAGCGGGCAGAACGTCGACGCGGCGACGGTGAAGCCCCACGTCACGAGCACCCCGGCGTCGAGCTGCGCCGACGGGAGCGCCAGCACCACCATCGCCGCCGCGACGAACACCACGGTCACCCGCAGCCGGCGCAGGCCGCCGGGCATGAGGTCGTAGGCGATGGCGCCGGACATCACCAGCAGCAGCCCCAGCGACGTCGCCAGGAACGCCGCGAACGCGCCCGCGGTGAGCAGCGCCGTGAACAGCTCGCCGGCCCAGCCGGTGTCCACTTGCGCCGGCAGCGCGACGACGACCGTGTCCGTGTCTCCGGAGAGGTAGATCTCGGGCACCAGCACCCGTCCGAGCACGCCGTAGACGCCGGGGAACAGGTAGAACACGCCGAGCAGCGCCACGGTGATCGCGGCGGTCCGGCGGGCGGCGCGGCCGTCCGGGCTGGTGTGGAAGCGCATCAGGATGTGGGGCAGGCCCATGGTGCCGAGCATCGTCGCGATGAGCACGGCCCACGTCGCCAGCAGCGGGTAGCCCTTTTCGACGTCGAGCAGCGGCCGCTGCCAGTCGGGGCCGCCGAGCGCCGCGCCGTCGCTGACGTCGGGCACGGGCGCGTTGGTGGCGAAGACCAGGCGCTCTCCACTGTGGATGGTCAGCTCGCCCGGCGCGAGCGTGCGCGGCCCGGTCGCGGTGACGATGGTGGTGGGCTCGCGCAGGACCACGGTCACGTCGTGCTCGAAGTCCACCGGCGTTTCGTGCGTGAAGCGGGTGAACTCGACGGGCGTGAGCGCGGCGTCGCGGTCGGCGTCGCTCACTTGCAGCACGAGCCACAGGGCGGGTACGAGGAACAGCAACAGCTTCAGGAAGAACTGGAACGCCTGCACGTACGTCGCCGCGCGCATGCCGCCGAGCGCGAGCGTGACGCTCACGGCTGTGCCGGCGATGACCACCCCGACCCAGTACGGCGTGCCGCCCACGGCCGTGAGCACCAGCCCGGCCGTGCGGAACTGCGGGACGACGTAGATCGTGCCGATCACCAGGACTACGACCGCCGCGATCCGCCTGAGGGCGGGTGAGGCCAGGCGCGCCTCGGCGAAGTCCGGCACCGTCAGCGCTCCGGACCGCCGCATGGGTGCCGCGACGAGCACGAGCATCGCGATGTAGCCCGCCGTGAACCCGACCGGGTACCACAGCGCGCCGACGCCGTCCTTCACCACGAGCCCCGCCACCCCGAGGAACGACGCGGCCGACAGGTACTCCCCGGACACCGCCGCGGAGTTCACGAACGGCGAGATCCGCCGCGACGCCACCAGGAAGTCCGACGTCGTGCGCATCGCGGCCACCCCGCGCACGCCGATGAGCAGCGTGATGAGCACGACGGGCGTCACCGCCAGCGCGAGGTCCATCAGCGCACCCCGCCCTTCTCGGCGCCCTGCGCCCCAATGCGGCGTTGGGTGCGCTGAACGCACCGAACGCCACATTGGGTGCGCTGGGCGCAACCAACGCCACATTGGGGGAGGGGCGGGGTCACCGGTCGTCCTCGGCCTTCTCGGCGCGTCGCAGCTGCCAGCGCGCCAGGCCGGCCATCACGGGGTAGGGCAGCAGCGCGATCATCAACCAGGACAACGGGATGCCCCACACCCGCACCGCGTCCAGCCCCGGCGCCACGGCGAAGACCACGGGCAGCCCGAGCACGAGCGCGAACATGGCGACCAGTGCGGGAATGCCGCGTTTGCGCTGCGTGCGGTAGAGCACGGCGGCGCGCTCGGCGTCGGAGGCCCTCAGCCGGGGCATCCGCCACCGCCCGCGCGCCTGCCTGCGGGAGCGGGCGAGGCGCGTCTGCGGGCTCATCACGGCGACCCGCCGGACCCGGCTCACCGGACCGCCCTCGTCAGCCCGGTCCGCCTCGACGAGGTCCGCGGCAGCGCGGCCCGCACCAGCACAGCCGTCGCCGGCGCCGCCCTAACCAAGACAGCCCTCACCAAGACGCGCCTCACCAAGACGACCCCAGCTGCCCCTGCTGCGCCGCCTCCAGCAACCGGTCCCGCAGCTCCCGCGCGTGCCGCCGGCTCACCGGGACGTCTCCGACGGGCGTGTGCGCCAGCAGCCCGCCCGTGGTGTCGCTGCGCAGCTCCAGCACGGCGGACACCGAGAGCAGATAACCCCGGTGCACCCGCGTGAAACCGGTTCCCTCCCAATACTCCTCGAGCCGCGAGATCGGCATGCGCACAAGGTGCACCCCACCGCGGGTGTGGAGCCGGACGTAATCCCCGTGGGCCTCCACGAACAACACGTCGTCGCGGCGGACGTACCGCGTGCGCCCGCCCGCGTCGACCGGGAGGGCGGCCATCGCGTCGGGCGCCGCGCGCTGGGCCTCCGAAGGCGCCATGCGCACGACCTTCGCCAACGCGGCCGCCAGCCGCTCCGTCCGCACCGGCTTGAGCAGGTAGTCCACCGCGCCGATGCCGTACGCCGCCACGGCATGGCCGTCGTGCGCGGTCACGAACACGATCACCGGCGGCTCCGACAGGCGAGCCAGCAGCGTCGCCAGCTCCAGCCCGTCGAGGCCCGGCATGGAGATGTCGAGGAACACCGCGTCGAAGTGGTCCGCCTGCAAGAGCTTCAGCGCGTGCAACGCATCACCGGCGCCCACGACCTCGCCGACCTCCGGGGCCTCGCGCAGCATCCGGCACAGCTCGTCCAGCGCCGGCGGCAGGTCGTCGACGGCCAGCACCCGCAGCCCGCTCACGGCAGCACCCCCGGCTGGAACCGCGGCACCCGCACGACCACACGCGTGCCGGCACCCACTTCCGTCTCCACGGTCAGCCCGTACCAGGCGCCGTAGACGTTGCGCAGTCGTCTGTCCACATTGGCCAGACCGAGGCCGCCGCGAGAGCCGTCGGAAGCCCTCCCTGCGAGGATGTCAGCGGCCAGCTTCGGGTCCATGCCGACCCCGTCGTCCTCCACGCTGATCACGCAGTCGTTCCCTTCCGCCTGCCCGTGGACCTGCACCAGCCCGGTGGTCGTGCGCGGCTCGATGCCGTGACGGATGGCGTTCTCCACCAGCGGCTCCAGCACCAGGTACGGCACGGCCACCGCCAGCACCTCCGGCGCCACGCGCACCTGCACCTTCAGCCGCTCGCCCAGCACCGCGCGCTGCAGCGCCAGGTACGTCTCCACCGCGCGGAACTCCTCGGCCACCACGGTGTACTCGCCGTGGCGCGCGAGGCTGTAGCGCGTGTAGTCGGCGAAGTCGAGCATCAGGTCCCGTGCCCGGTCCGGCTCCGAGCGCACCAGCGAAGCGATCACCGTGAGCGCGTTGTACACGAAATGCGGCGACATCTCCGCCCGCAATGCCCGCAGCTCGGCCTGCGCTGCCTGGTCCGCCGACGCCTCCAGCCGCCCGCGTTCCAGGGCTTGCACCACGACGTCGGCCGCCTGCCGGACCACTTCCGAACCCCGCGCGCCCACCACGAGCAGCGCGCCCGCCAGCTCGTCGTGGACGTGCAGCGGCACCGCTTCCACCCCGTCGACGGAAGCGGGCTCCTCGCTGTGCAGCACCTCGTCGAGCACGTGGGCCACGGTGGCGTCCGGCCCGGGCCGGCCCGACCACAGCAGCGAGCCCGACAGGTCCGTGAGCCCCAGCCCGGCCACGCCGAACAGCCGCCGCAGCCCGTGGGCCGCGCGCCGGACGTGGGTGCCGGCCAGCCCGTCGATGAGGTCGTCGGTGATCTTGCGGGCCGCGGCCAGCACCGGTACCGGGTCGGCGCGCGCGGCGGCCCGCCACGGCAGCCGGACACCCTCGGTCATCGGCGGCCTCCCCTCGGCGACGGAGTCTGGGGGTGTAGATCCTAGCCCCGAACACGGCGAAGGGGACTTTCCGCGCGGGAAAGTCCCCTTCGAGAACGCGAGGAACTCAGCAGTTCTGCTTGTAGAAGTACTTCGAGTTCGCGTCCATGTCGTCCTTGGTGATCGAGTGCAGATCCGCGGTCAGATTGCGCGTCACGGGCTTGCCTTCCAGCGCCGCCACGGCCTGCTGCACGCCCTGGGTGCCGATCGCGGCCGGGTCCTGGGCGATGAGCGCCTGGTACTCGCCCTTCTTCAAGCCGTCCACTTCGGACGGGCTGGCGTCGAAGCCGACGAGGTTGACCTGGCCGATCTTGCCCGCGTTGCGCAGGCCGGTCGCCGCGCCCTCGCCGGTGTTGAGGTTGGTGGCGAAGATGCCGATGAGGTCCGGCGTCGAGGCCAGCGCCGCCGTCACCTTGGACGCCGCCTGGTCCGGCTCGTTCTGCGTGAACTGGATGCCGGCCGACTTGAGGTTCGGGTGGTTCTTCAGCTCGTCCTCGAAGCCCTTCGCGCGCGCCGCCGTGGTCGACGTACCCGCGATCGTGTCGAGGATCAGCACCGAACCCGGCTTGTCGCCCGCGAGCTTCGCCATGGTCTGCGCGGCGAGCTTGCCGCCCGCCGTGTTGTCCGACGAGATCGACGACGCGGCCACGCTCTTGTCCTGCAGCGACGTGTCGACCTCGACGATCTTCGTGCCGCGGTTCTTCACCTGCTGGATCGGCGCGAGCATCGCCTGGTCGTCGGTGGGCGCGATGAGCAGGGCGGCCGGCGGGTTCGAACCCAGCGCGTTGACGATCGTGGTCTGCATGGCGGCGTCGAACTTCTGCGGCGCCTGCGTGGTGAGCTCGTAGCCGAGCTTCTTGGCCTCGTCCTGCGCGCCGCACTGCATCGAGATGTAGAACGGCTCCGCCTGCACGCCCGGCACCAGTGTGAGCTTCTTGCTGGTGATGGTGTTGTTCGACGTGTCGCCCGAGCCGCTCTGGCCCACCTGTCCGGAGCCGCACGCCGCCACCAGCGAAGCAGCCGACGCCAGCGTGCCGGCCGCGATCAGGGTCTTGGTCAGTTTCATCGTCAGCACCTCTTTGTACTCTCGGAAACCGATGGGAGGGGATTCAGCGGGAATTGCGGTGCTTCCGGCGTCGCTGGTCGAACCAGACGGCCGCGATCAGCACCGCGCCGACCGCGATCATCTGCCAGAAGTCCTGCACGTGAATGATGTTGAAGCCCTTCTTCAGCACGGCCGGGATGAACACGCCGATCACCGTGCCCAGCACCGTTCCGACACCGCCGAAGAGGCTCGTACCGCCCATCACCGTGGCGGCGATGGCGTTCAGGTTGTCCGTGGAGTGCGACGCGACCGTGGTCGACGAGTAGTAGGCCAGCGAGAGGAAACCGGCCACCCCGGCCAGGAACCCGGTCAGCGTGTACACCTTGAGCAGGTGAGCGGTCACGCCGATCCCCGAGCGCCGCGCGGCTTCGGCGTTGGAGCCGATCGCGAAGGTGTAGCGGCCGAACTTCGTGGTGTGCAGCAGCCACGCGCCGATCAGCGTGATCACCGCCGCCACCAGCACGAGGTTCGGGATCCCGCCGAACGACGTGCCGTAGCCCAGGGTCTTGTTCAGCGCGGTCGGCACACTGCGCACGTCCGAGCCGCTGCCGAGCAGCAACGCCGCGCCGAGCGCCGCGCCCAAGGTGCCGAGCGTGACGATCAGCGGCGGGATGTCCGCCACGGCGATGAGCCAGCCGTTGATCAAGCCCCAGATCGTGCCCGCGATCACCGCCGCGACCAGCCCGACGATGATCACGCCCCAGCCCGCGTTCGTCGCGTTGCCACCGCTGAGCGCTTCCATCGTCTTGCCGGCGACCATGCCGGAGAAGATCAGCACGGACCCGACGGACAGGTCGATGCCGGAGGTGATGATCACGAACGTCATGCCCACCGAGAGCACCAGCAGCACCGAAGTCTCGATCAGCGTCGTCTGGAGCGTGAACAGCGTCGCGAACTCGGCCGGCGCGAGCGCCGTGAACACGATGATCAACGCCAGCAGCACCAGCGCGATCCAGAACGTGTTGGCGCCCACCAGCCGCTTGCCCAGCGGCACCTTGCCGAACCCACCGTCCACAGTGGTCTGGATGTCCTTCGTGGGCGTGCTCATGCCGCCTCCTCCTGAACGAGGGCGCCGGTCATGGCCGCCACGAGGTCTTCGAGCTTCGTGTCCCTGCCGACGAACCGAGCTACGCGCTTGCCGAGCCGCAGCACCTCGATGCGGTCGGACACCGACAGCACCTCGGGCATGTTGTGGCTGATCAGCACCACGGCGATGCCCTTGTCCCGCACCTTCTTGATCACGTCGAGCACGCGTTCGCGCTGCACCACACCCAGCGCCGCCGTCGGCTCGTCCATGAACACGACCTTCGACGCCCACACCACCGACCGCGCCACGGCCACGCTCTGGCGCTGCCCGCCCGAAAGCGAGCCGATGGGCACGTCGGTGCTCTGCAGCGTCACACCGAGCCGCTGGAACTCCGCCACGGCCTGGCGGCGCATCTCCGCCTTGTCGAGCATGCCCAGTTTGCCGAGGAAACCCTTGCGGTGGATCTCCCGGCCCAGGAACAGGTTCGCCGCCGGGTCGAGCTCCGGTGCGACGGCGAGGTCCTGGTACACCGTCTCGATCCCGAGCCGCCGCGCGGTCACGGGGGAGTCGAGCCGCACTTCGGAGCCGTCGAGCAGGATCCTGCCGGACGTCGGCTGCTCGGCGCCGGAAAGGCACTTCACGAGCGTCGACTTGCCGGCACCGTTGTCGCCGATCAGGGCCGTGACCTCACCCGCGCGGGCCTGGAAGGAAGCGCCGCGAAGGGCTTCCACCGAGCCGTAGTGCTTCGTGAGGTCCACCGCGTCCAGCAGGATCTCGCTCATGGGGCCTACCTCTTCTCGGGTGCGGGCGGGCGGCAGCGGATCGCGGTGAGCGTGCCCGACGCCTCGACCTGCCCGGCATCGAACGGCACCACGTAGGTCTCGCCCTTGGCCAGGGAGAACTCGCCGCCGTGTTCCGTGCGCAGCGTGCCGGCGCCGTCGAGCACCACGAGCACCGCGAACGACGGGTCGAGCGCCAGCGAGCTGCCGGTCAGCTGCACGCGGTCGGCGCGGAAGAACTCGTCCGACCCCGCGGCGAGCAGGTCCACCGAGGTGTCCTTGTCGTCGGCGGTGTGCGTCACGATCGTGGTGAGCCGTTCGGCGTCCCAGCCGGACGTGTCGAGCGCGTCGAGCGCGGTGTCGAACCCGAGGCCGAGGTGGCCCTTCTCCGGCGAGGCCAGGAAGTCGCGCCACTCGATCGTCAGCGAGAAGTCGGTGGGCTGCTGCAGCTCCACCACGAACACGCCTTCGCCGATCGCGTGCGGCAGGCCCGCCGGGATGTACACGGTGTCGCCGGCCTGCACGGAAACGCTGTTGAGCGCGCCCAGCATGCTCGGCGTGTCCTGCTCCCGCGTCCACTCGGCGACGGTGTCCTTGCTCAGCGTCTCCTTGAACCCCGGGTACACCCGCGGGTCGTCACCGTAGGTGCCGATCACGATCCACGCCTCGGCCTTGCCGAAGTGCGAGTCGAAGTGCTGCTTCGCGAACGCGTTGCTCGGGTGGAAGTGCACGGGCAGCCGCTGGCCCGCGTCGAGCAGCTTCACCAGCAGGCCGGTGGAGTCGCCGAGCTTGGCCACGTGCTCGGCGCCCAGCCACGCCTCGGCGTTCTCGCGCACGGCGTCGCGCAGCCAGACGCCGCTGGGCAGCTTCGTGAGGCCGTTGGTGTCCTGGCCGAACATCGTGGTGACGGAGCCGACCCAGTCCTCCGGGCCGAACTTCGAGTCCGTACCGGTGGCACCGCGCAGCGCGGCGATCGCGTCGCCACCGCGGTAGAACTGCGGCGGCTGGTTGGCCGGGAGCCGGATCGGTTCGAGGTGCGTGCTCACGGGGCGACCTCACCGGAACCACGGGCTACGAGATGCACGGGCAGGACTACCTTTCTGGGTGCGGACTGATCCCCCTGGATCCGCGCGAACAGCAGTTCTGCCGCCGCGTGCCCCAGGGCGCTGACGTCGTGGGCGACGACCGTCACGGGCGGGTCCAGCAGGTCCGCCAGCTCGAAGTCGTCGAAGCTCACCATCGCGGGCCGGTGCTCGGCGTGGGACAGGGCGCGCAACAGGTGCACGGCCACGCGGTTGTTGCCCGCGATCACCGCGGTCGCGGCCGACGGACCCGACAGCAGCGTCGCCACGGCGTGGGCGATCGTCTCGGGCGTGGGCGTGCGCATCACCACGAGGCTCTCGTCGTAGGACACACCGTTGCGCACGCAGCCTTCGCGGAAGCCGCGCAGACGCTCGGCCGCGGTGAAGATGTCGGGGCTGTCACCGAGGAACGCGATCCGGCGGTGCCCGTGCCGCACCAGGTGCGTGACCGCGTCGATGGTGCCGCCGAGGTTGTCGACGAGCACGGTGTCGGCCACGATGTCGCCGGCCGGGCGGTCGAGGAACACCACCGGCGTGCCCGCGCGCATCTCCGGTACGAGGTAACCGTGCTGCATGCCCGCCGGGACCACGAGGATCCCGTCGACCCGGCGCGCGCAGAACTCCAGCGCCAGCTCGCGTTCGCGGTCGGAGTTCTCCTCCGACGAACCGGTGAGCACGTGGCGGCCGAACGACGTGGCGATGCGCTCCACCGCGCGGTTGAGCTCGGAGTAGAACGGGTTGCCGACGTCTTCGACGATGAGGCCGATCGTGCCCGTGGTCGAGCCGCGACGCAGGTTGCGGGCGCCGAGGTTGCGGCGGAACCCGAGCTGCTCGATGGCCGCCACCACGCGCTCGGCGGTGTCGGGGTGCACCGCGGGCTCGTCGTTGACCACCCGGGACACGGTCTTGATGCTGACGCCGGCGAGCCGGGCCACATCGCTCATCGTGGCCCGTCGGCTCGCCGGGCGGGGAAGCCCGTCCGCTTCCCGGCCATGAGGAGACAACGTTGTCATAGTGGCGCAGATTGCACACCAAAGCCCGGGTCGCTGTCAATGCCCGCTTCGCGCCGAATGGGATTCAGCCTGCGAAAGTTGTGAGGCAGATGGCTGATCACCGTGTCCGGAACCAGACAGGCTTCCACGCACGACTTGACGTTTTCGTGAACGATTGCCCAAGGTTGCCCGCATCGACGGTGTGCGCGACAAGGTTGTCATCCCACTCCTCCGCGGCCCTGACGGCCGAGTCGCGCCGACGACTGGAGAGGCGATGGCGATGGCGCGAGCGCGCTGGAGAGCCGGACTGATCTTCCTGACCACGGCGGTGGTGGCGGCGGTCGCGCCGGCCACCGCGGCCGTGGCCGCGAAAGCCCCGGACACCGATTTCGCGAAGTGGGTGAACCCCTTCGTCGGAACTCGGCCGGGTGGCGAGGACCACGGCACCGGTGGTGGTGCCGGCAACACGTTCCCGGGCGCGGTGGCGCCGTTCGGGATGGTGCAGTGGAGCCCGGACACGGTGAAGTCGCAGCCGGGTGGCTACTTCTACGACGACAACGCCCTCACGGGCTTCAGCCTCACGCACCTCTCGGGTGCGGGCTGCTCGACGTACGAGGACATCCCGTTCATCCCGTACGTCGGCGAGGTCAGCACCTCGCCCGCGACGGACCCGGGCCACTACACGTCGAAGTTCAGCCACGACAACGAGCACGCCACCGCGGGCGAGTACGACGTCACCCTCGACAGCGGCGCGAAGGTCGAGCTGAGTGCGACGCAGCGCACCGGCTCCGCGCGCCTGACCTACCCCGCCGGCGCGTCCTCGACGCTGCTGGTCAACACGTCCGGCTCGGTCAACGGCACCGACGACGCGTCGATCACCATCGGCAAGGACACCATCAGCGGCTGGGCGACCAGCGGCCGCTTCTGCGGCGCGCAGAACACCTACCGCGTGTACTTCTCCGCCAAGTTCGACACCCCGTTCGCCTCGACCGGCACGTGGAAGAACGGCGCGGTGACGCCCGGCAAGACGTCGGAGACCGGCGGGGCTCGCGCGAAGGTGGCGCAGCCCAACGGCGTGAACGCCGCCATCGCGCGCCCGGCCAAGGCCAAGACGCAGGACACCACCGTGAGCGGCCCCGGCAGCGGCGGCTACGTGAGCTTCGCGAACCTCAACGGCGCGCAGGTCAACGTGCAGGTCGGCCTGTCGTTCGTGTCCGTGGACGGCGCGAAGGCGAACCTGAAGGCCGAGAACAACGGCAAGAAGTCCTTCGACCAGATCGCGGCGGGCGCGCGCAAGGCGTGGAACGACCAGTTCGGCAAGGTCGCGGTCAGCGGCGGCTCCGACGCGGACATGACCACGTTCTACACGTCGCTGTACCACTCGCTGATCCAGCCGAACGTGTTCTCCGATGTGGACGGTTCCTACCCGGGCTTCGACGGCCGGATCCACAAGGCGGACAAGGGTCACGCCATGTACACCAACTTCTCCGGCTGGGACATCTACCGTTCGGAGATCCCGCTGCTGGCCACGATCGATCCGGCCCAGACGTCGGACATCGTGCGCTCGATGATGGCCTACGCCGAGCAGGGCGGCTCGTGGGACCGCTGGACCGTGGCCAACGACTACACCGGCGTGATGAACGGCGACCCCTACCACATCATCGTCTCCAGCGCGTATGCCTTCGGCGCGCGTGACTTCGACGCCCAGAAGGCGTTGCTCCTGATGATCAAGGGCGCCACGCAGCCCACCCAGGGCTACACCGAGCGGCCCGGCCTCGCCGACTACCAGCGCCTCGGCTACGTGCCCGGGGCCGGCGCGGACACGCTCGAGTACACCAGCGCCGACTTCGCGATCGCGCAGTTCGCGAAGCGCCTCGGCGACAGCGCCACCTACACCACGTTCATGAAGCGGGCGCAGAACTGGCAGAACCTCTACAACCCGGGCACCGGGCACCTGCAGCCGCGCAACGCCGACGGTTCGTTCGCCGGTACGTACGACCCGGCCAGCTCGCAGGGCTGGGTCGAGGGCAACGGCGCGCAGTACGAGTGGATGGTGCCCTACGACCTCGGCGGCGTCGTCTCGGCGTTCGGCGGCGACACGGCGACCCAGTCGCGGCTGGACACCTTCTTCACGCAGCTGAACGCGGGAACGCAGGAGCCGTTCGCCTTCATGGGCAACGAGCCGAACTCCAACGCGCCCTACGTCTACTCGTACGCGGGTGCCCCGGCCAAGACCCAGTCCATCGTGCACCGGTCCATGGACGAGCTCTACAACCCGCGTCCCGAGGGCCTGATCGGCAACGACGACCTCGGCCAGATGTCGGCCTGGTACGTGTGGTCCGCGCTGGGTGTCTACCCGGAGATCCCGGGCCGTGCCGAGGTGCTGCTGTCCACGCCGCGGTTCGAGCACGCCGTGCTCACGACCGGCGCGGGAAAGAAGATCACGATCAACGCGCCGGGCACCGGTGACTACGTCGGCTCGTTGAAGGTCAACGGTGGCGCGGCCGCGAAGTCGTGGCTGCCCGAGGCCTTGATCTCGACGGGCGGCACGCTCGACTTCACCCGCTCGGCCACGGCCACCCAGTGGGGCGCCGCGGCGGCCGATGCCCCGCCGTCGTTCCGCGAGCAGGAGAAGCCGAGCCTGGCGTTCGCCAACCCGGCCCGCGTGGTGACCCCGGCGGGCTCGACCGCGACGGCGAGCGTCGGCGTGCAGGACCTGTCCGGCACCGCGAAGACGTGGACCTACACCGCGGGCAGCGCCGACGGCATCACGCTGTCGCCGGCGTCGGGCTCGGTCGCCGTGCCGGCCAACGGCAAGGCGCAGGCCACGGTCAACGTGACCGTTCCCGCGGGCACCGCCGACGGCGCCCGCCGCATCCCGGTCACGTTCTCCGCGCCGGGGCTGGCGAGCACCGAGGCCGTGCTCACGGTGCTCGTGGGGCAGCCGGGCAGCTGGCTGGCCACAGTGGACAACGCCGGCATCTCGCCCGACTCCGACTCGACGAAGGCCAACTTCGACGGCGGCGGCTGGAGCTACTCGGCCGACGCGCTCGCCGCGGCCGGCGCCAAGCCGGGCGGCACGGTGACGAGCGACGGCCTGAACTTCACCTGGCCCTCGTTCCCGGCGGGCGACCCCGACAACGTCGTGGCCAACGGCCAGAAGGTGACCGTGACCGGCTCGGGCCGGCTCGCACTGCTCGGGTCCGGCTCCAACGGCAACGCGCAGGGCACGCTCACCGTCACCTACACCGACGGCACCACGTCCACCGCCACGGTCGGCGTGTCCGACTGGACGCTCGGCGGCGGCGGTGCGCAGCCGTCGTTCGGCAACCGGATCGTGCTGTCCACGCCGTACCGCAACGCTTCGGGCACCGACCCGCAGCAGATTCGCACGATGGTGTTCGGCACCGCGCCGATCACCCTCGACGCCGGTAAGACGGTGGCGAGCGTGACGTTGCCGTCGAACGTCAGCGGTGGCGTGATGCACGTGTTCGCCATCGCCGTCGGCTGATCTTCGCCAGTCCGTGTTCCGTGGAGGGCGCCCGATGAGGGAGCCCTCCACGGACCCGTTTCCGGAGGGACCTCGATGAGGAGCAGAACACTGGCGGGCGCGGTCGCGCTCGCCGTCGTGGCGGCCGGCCTCACGCCGGTGACCGCCTCGGCCCGACCGGCCGACGCGCTGGAGTCGGTGAACACGTTCATCGGCACGCAGGACGAGGGCAACACGTTCCCCGGCGCGTCGGTGCCGTTCGGCATGACGCAGGTGAGTCCACAAACGACCCACTACGCCGGGTACCTCTACACCGACACCGCGATCCGCGGCTTCGGCCACTTCTTCCTGTCCGGCGCGGGCTGCTGGGAGCAGGGCGGCCTGGTGTCCACCCTGCCGACCACGGGCGACGTCGGCCCGGGCGCCGCCTTCGACACGACCAAGCCCACCACGTTCGACAACGCGAACTACGCCGCGCCCTACACCCACGACGGCGAGGTCGGCAAACCCGGCTACTACAAGGTGCACCTCACGGGCTACGGCGGCGTCGACGTGGAGACCACGGCTTCGACCCGCAGCGGCGTCGAGCGCTACACGTTCGACAAGTCCGGTCCCGCCAACGTGTTCGTGAACGTCGGGCAGGCCAATGCCAAGGAGCCCGTGACCGGCAGCAGCGTGCGCGTGGTCGACGACCACACCATCGCGGGCACGGTCGAAGCGCAGGCGTTCTGCGGCGGCAAGGCCTACACGACGTACTTCACCACGAAGTTCGACAAGCCCTTCACGAGCTACGGCACCTGGTCGCCCACCGGCGGCACGCCCGGCAGCAAGACTTCGGAAGGCGGCGCGGGCCTGCGCGGCGCGTGGCTGACCTTCCCGAAGGGTGACCAGATCACCGCCACCACCTCGATCTCCCAGGTGGACGCCCACGGCGCCGACGTGAACCTCGCCGCCTCGCGCGTGCGCCCGTTCGAAGCCGTGAAGGCCGACGCGCAGCGCACGTGGCGCCAGGAGCTGTCCAGTGTGGACATCACCGGCGGCACGCCCGACGAGCGCACGGTGTTCTACACCTCGCTCTACCACGCGTTCCTGCAGCCGCTGACCGCCAACGACGCCGACGGCCGTTACTACGGCTTCGACAAGAAGATCCACCGTGCGATCGGCTGGACGTACTACGACTTCTTCTCGCTGTGGGACACCTACCGCAGCCAGAACCAGCTGCTCGCGCTGCTGAAGCCCGACCGGGCCCGCGACATCGCGAAGAGCATCCTCGCGATCCACGAGCAGGGCGGCTGGTTGCCGCGCTGGGCGTATGCGAGCCAGGAGACGAACACCATGACCGGCGACCCGGTCACGCCGTTCCTGGTCGACCTGTGGCGCTTCGGCGCGCTGAAGGGCGACGAAGTCGAGGCCTATCAGGCGTTGCTGCAGAACTCGCAGCAGATCCCACCGGCGTCGTCGCCGTTCCAGGGCCGCTCGGGCAACGCGAGCTACCAGGCCGACGGGTTCGTGCAGTACGACCCGAACTTCCCGAAGAAGGGCCAGGACACCGACCCGAACCACGGCGCTTCGGCCACCCTCGAGTACGCGCTCGGCGACTGCTCGCTCTCGGCGATGGCCGCCGCGCTGGGCAAGAAGCAGGACGCGGCCGCGTTGGCCGCGAAGGGGCGCACGTACCAGACGCTGTGGGACCCGACCGTGACCGACCGCGGCTTCACGGGCTTCTTCCGCCCGAAGGTCACTGGCGGCGACTGGTTCACGCCCGCGGGCCAGCCCTACAGCCCGCAGAGCCAGGACGGTTTCCACGAGGGCACCGCCTGGCAGTACCAGTGGCTCGTGCAGCAGGACGTGCCCGGCCTGCTGAAGGAGATGGGCGGCGCCGACAACACCCACCAGCGCCTCGACGACTTCTTCGCCTACGACGACCTCGTGAAGGACCCGGCGAAGACTGTCCGGGAGGAATGGGTCGTGGGGCCGTACTCCTACTACAACCAGTTCCGCTACAACCCCAACAACGAACCCGACCTGCACTCGCCGTGGATGTACACGCTCACCGGCCAGCCGTGGAAGACCTCCGCGGTAGTGCGCGCGGCCCACACGCTGTTCACGAACGCCCCCAACGGCGTCACGGGCAACGACGACCTCGGCACCATGTCGGCGTGGTACGTCTTCAGCGCGCTCGGCCTCTACCCGGCCGTGCCCGGTACCGGGAACTTCGTGCTCAACGCGCCGCAGTTCGCCAAGTCCGTGCTGCACCTGCAGAACGGGCGTTCGGTCACCATCAAGGCGCCGGGCGCCGACGGGGCGAAGCTCCAGTACGTCCGCGGCCTGAAGGTGGGCGACGGGTGGCAGGCGCGGCCTTCGGACACGTCCTACGTGAGCGTCGAGCAGCTGCGGCGCGGGACCACACTGGACTTCACGCTGACCGCCGACGCCACGCAGGCCACGTGGGCAACGTCACCTTCGTCGGCGCCGCCGTCACCTTGTGCCGGTTAGTGTCCGATTGAGGACTATCCGTGAAGGCTCTTTCCCGGAATGCGAGACCGGGAAGGGGCCTTCACGGTTTTCCGGGCATTTCCCCACCGATCCCGACAGTGGTTCAGACCATATTCGGGAGGGTCCGTGAGGATAGTCACGGGCCCCGGTGTTCCGGTGAGGGCCGTCACGCCTCACACTGGTGTCATACGCGTCCGACAGTGCTGTTGACGTCAAGCGGGTAGTCCCCCTTGGACAGTGCACCGGACGCGTTTTTGTGTGTGCAGGCAGCACGCACCCGTGTGACGCACAGGAGGAAAGTCGTGTCCAGCAAGGCCGCTCTCGTGTTCCGCGTGGCCGCAGTCGCCGAAGCCCTGTCCTGGGCCGCGTTGCTGATCGGGATGTTTCTCAAGTACGTCGTGCACTCCTCCGGTGAGGGCGGCGTTCCCGTCATCGGCATGGTCCACGGCGTGATCTTCGTGCTCTACGTCGTGGTCTCCCTGTCCGTCGCCAAGCCGCTCGGCTGGCGCCCGAAGACCCTGGTGCTCGCGCTGCTGTCCAGCATCCCGCCGCTGTTCACCTGGATCTTCGAGAAGTGGGCCCTGCGCAACGGCCGCCTCGACGGCCCCCAGCGCCTCACCCACGGCGGTGTCGGCCTGTTCGAGGTCCGCGTGCCGGAGACCGTGAACGCCTGAGTTTCCCGCTTTCGACGGGCCCGTACGACCTCGTGTCGTGCGGGCCCGTTCGCGTTTGCCCGGCCGGTGTTCGCCAGGTCGTGCGATGTCGGGCTGTGCCGGCCTCGGCGCCGCTGAGACGATCGCGGCCGCCTTGCCGCCGGCGGGACTATTCGCTGAAGTCGCCCGACGAGCGGCGGACCTTGGTGAGCAGGTCGGTGAGCTGCTCGACCTGCCGCTCGGTGAGCCCCGTGAGCCCGAAGTCGATGCCCGTCACCGCGGCCGTCGCGGCTTCGCGGCGCGCGCGGCCGTCGTCGGTGATCTCGACCAGCGTCGTGCGGCGGTCGGTGGGGTGCGGCACGCGTTTCACGAGCCCGTCGCGCTCGAGGCGGTCGACTATGTTGGTGACACTGGTGGGGTGCAACTGCAGCCGTTCGCCCATCACTCGCATCGGCAGCCGCGCGTTGCGGGCGAAGGTGAGCAGCACGAGCGCCTCGTAGCGGGCGAACGTGAGGCCGTGCGGCTTGAGTGAGCCGTCGACCGCCGACTGGATGATCTGTTGTACCCGCATCAGTCCGGTGACCGCGGCCATGGTTCCGGCGGGACCGATCCGGTCCTCCCAGAGCTCGGCCGCACGGGCGATCGGGTCGAACGGCAGCGGTCGGTTCATGACAAACGAAGTTACCAGCGGGTACCCGGAAGACGGCGATCGCCCTGTTCAGCCGCCATTGTTTTCCCTCGACGAAAGGATCCCGACATGATCGTCGCGTTCAGCGTGAGCCCCTCCGGCGGCGACCCGGACGCGGGCGTGAGCGAGGCCGTCTCCCGCGCCGTGAAGGTCGTCCGCGACAGCGGGCTGCCCAACTCCACCAACGCGATGTTCACGAACGTGGAAGGCGAGTGGGACGAGGTGATGGCCGTCGTGAAGCAGGCCGTGCACGCCGCGGGGGAGGGCTCGGCGCGCGTCGGCCTCGTGCTGAAGGCCGACATCCGCCCGGGCTACGACACCGGCCAGCTCACCGCAAAGGTCGACCGCGTGGAAGCGCACCTGCGCGAGGGCTGAGCGGCTACGGCAGCGGCGGGGTGAACGCCACGGTCCACCGGCCTTCCTCCCTGGTCACTGCCAGGGAGTAGGTGAACCGCGACCCGTGCGTCACCCCGCTGACCACCGCGCGGGTCGGAGCGTGGTCGTCGGGGACGAGCTGCACGGCGATGTCGCGCACGTCCTCTTCGCCGAGCACGGCCACGTAGTCGTCGGCGAAGTCGGAGGCGCCCGAGCCCGGGTAGTCGAGCAGCTCTTCGAGCTCACCGGAGTCGCGGGCGACCAGGGCGCCGCGCAGCGAATCACGCAGTGCGACGGGCGAGGGCGCGCCCGGGTCCGGCTGGTTCGCGATGAGCACCGTGATCGCCACGACCCACGCCACACCCACCCCGACGGCCACCGCCACGGTGACGTTGCGCCGGCTCAGCATCACGGCCTCCCTGATCTTTCCGCCGTGAGCATGCACGAGCCGGGCGCTCCTGCCAATCGCGGCGCGAGTGCGCCACCCGGGCACCGGCGGTGAAATGTCCTGCCGCCTCGTGCCAGGATGGAGGGCGTGACACACCCACGCGGATCTGCAGCGAACTCAGCGGCCATGTCCGCCGCACTGTCCGGCGCGGTCGACCTGTCCGCGCTCAAGGCCCGGGCGGAAGCGTCCCGGAGCCAGCCCTCCGCGCCGCCTGCGGGTGCGGCGCCGGCCGGGGGCGGCGCGCCGCCGTCGGACGTCATCATGGATGTGACGGAAGCCACGTTCCAGACCGACGTCGTCGAGCGCTCGCTCAACCAGCTCGTGCTGGTGGACCTGTGGGCCGACTGGTGCGGCCCGTGCAAGCAGCTCAGCCCCGTGCTGGAGCGCCTCGCCACCGAAGCGGCCGGCGCGTGGGTGCTCGCCCGCGTCGACGTGGACGCCAACCCGCGCATCGCGCAGCTGTTCGGCGCCCAGTCGATCCCGACCGTCGTCGCGATCGGCGGCGGCCAGCCCGTGGACGCGTTCTCCGGCGCCCTGCCGGAGCCCGAGATCCGCAAGTGGCTGGGCGCGCTGCTCGACGCCCTGCGCGACAAGCTCCCCGGCACCCGCGCCGCCGAGGAGGTCCGCGGCCCGATCGAGGAGCCCGAGGACCCGCGCTTCACCGAGGCCGAGGAAGCCTTCGAACAGGGCGACTTCGCCGCCGCGCAGGCCGCCTACGAGCGCATCCTCGACGCCGAGCCCGCCAACGAGCTGGCCAAGAACGCCCTGGCCCAGGTCAAGTTCACCGCCCGCGCCGAAGCGGCCGACCCGGACGCCCGCTCCAAGGCCGACGCCGACCCGTCGAACCTCGACGCCCAGCTCGCGGCCGCCGACCTGGAGATCGCGGAGCAGGACGTGGACGCCGCGTTCAACCGCCTGATCGACACCGTCCGCCGCACCGCCGGCGACGACCGCAACCGCGTCCGCGAACACCTGGTCGCGCTCTTCGACCTCTTCGACCCGGCCGACGAGCGCGTGATGAAGGCCCGCCGCAACCTGGCGAGCGCCCTGTTCTGAGCCGTTCCACCACGAAGGCCCCCGATCCGTGATCGGGGGCCTTCGTCGTGCAGCGGCGAACGATCATGACCCGCTACGCTCGCGGACATGAGCAGCTCCGGCCTGCGGGGAAAAACCGCCCTGGTCACGGGTGCCGGCCGCGGGCTGGGCCGCGCCCTCGCCCTGGGCCTCGCCGAACGCGGCGCCGAAGTCGTCCTCGTGGCTCGTTCCGAAGCGGAACTCGCGAAGACGGCCGAGCTCGCCGCCGGCCCCACCCGGGTGGTCCCGGCCGACCTCGGCAGTCCCGCCGAAGTCGCCGCGCTCGTGCAGCGGACCGGCTCGGTCGACGTGCTGGTCAACAACGCCGCCGTGACCCGGCCCGTCGCCCCCACGGCCGAGGTCGACCCGGCCGACTTCGCCGCCGCGCTCGCCACCAACCTCACCGCGCCCATCACGCTCACCATCGGCGTGCTGCCCGGCATGCTCGCCCGCGGCTGGGGTCGCGTCGTCAACGTGTCCAGCGGCGCCGCCACGCACCCCGGCTCGCTCATCGGTGGCAACGCCTACACCACGACCAAGGCCGCGCTGGAAGCCCACAGCCGCAACCTCGCCGCGGAGCTCGCGGGCACGGGCGTGACCGTGAACATCTACCAGCCGGGCATGATCGACACCGCGATGCAGACGGACATCCGCGGCGACCTCGGCCGTGGCCTCGCCGAGCCCGTCCGCCGCGGGTTCGCCGACGCGTACGAAAACGGCGTCCTCATCACCCCGGAGGTCTCTGCGGCGGGATTGCTCGACCACCTGCTCGACGACGACAACGGTGTCACCTGGAACGCGCCCGGGTTCGGCTGAACTCCAGCCGACGGAGTTTCCAGCATTCCTGGAAACTCCGTCCACGCTGATTTTCCAGCCCAGGTGGAAAACCCGCCGCCGGACGGTCAGCCGTACTGCTTCGAGCACACCGCGGAACCCTCGAGATACCCCCGCCGCAGCGACTCGACGCGGTCGAAACCGCTGTCCGGGCGCTTGCCGTTCACATCCGCCGACACCAGGCCCTCCGGGCGCAGCAGGTCGGCGATGGCCTCGTCGAGGTCGCCGGCGGACAGGCGCAGCGAGCCGGGCCGGTTCGTGAACGCGGCCCAGGCTCCGACCAGACACGACGTCCGCAGCCCCGCGTTCGGGTTGTCCAGCGAAGCCCCCACGCCCTTCTGGATCCCCATCGCGTAGCGCGACGCCACCTCCGCGAACGCCGCGAAGTCACCCAGCCCCGTGCTCTGCTGCCCGGACGCCTCGGCGTCGGAGTCCACGGGCTGCGCCAGCGCGGTGAGCCGCGAAACGTCGATGTTCACCGTGTTGTCCGAAGGGCAGTACGACGCGGGCGGCGTCGACGGCCCACCCGAGCAGCTGCCGCTCCCGGGCACGATCGTCGGCGCCTTCACGCCCGCACCACCGAAGGCCGAGTCCAGGCTCTTCTTCAGCAGCGACAGCGTCTGTTCGGAGATCTTCGCGTCGCCCTTGCCCGTGTCCTTGCTGTCGAACGGCCGCTCCGTCAGGCGCGCCTGCACGTTCTGCGCGTTCATGCCCGCGCACTCCTTCGGGCCCTTCTCGAACCCGGACTGGAACGCGAACGTCCGGTCGAACGCCGTGCCGTGCGCCTGCCGGTCGGTGGCGCTCGTGCCGGCCTGGTCGCGGATGAAGAACATCGCGGCCATGATCTGGTCGAGGCCCTCGGCCGTCGATACCTGGTAGTACTTGCTCTTCCCCTCGGCGACCCAGCGGAAGTAGCTGCCCGCGAAGCAGTCGGCTTGCTGCTCCTTCACCACGCTCGGCGTGCTCTTCGTGATGCCGGCCTTCGACCCGAGCCGGTACTGGATCGCGTGGCCGAACTCGTGCGCCAGCACGGTGACCACCGACATCGGCCCGAAGCGCTGGCGCAGCATCGGCAGCAGCACGCCGCGGTCCCAGGCCACCGAGTCGTCGGCGGAGCAGTAGAACGCGTTCACGAGCTTCTTCACGCTGCCGCACGCGGTCTGCTCGGTGTCGGTGTGCGAGTCGTAGGACAGCAGCGACGTCACGGGCTTGAAGTCCTGCCCGAAGTCGGTCGGCAGCGCCTCGCCCCAGTACGCCTCGACGTCGGCGATCGCGGCCGTGGCGAGCTGGTCGTCCTGGCCGCCCTCGGCGTTCTTCACGGTCAGGTTCGGCTTCGGCGCGCCGCTCTTCAGGCCGCTGTCGAAGTGGGTCACCGGCAGGCCCGCGACGTTGCCGGCCCCGGGCGTCACCGGTCCGGCCGAACTGTCACCGCACGCCGCCGCGCCCAGCGCGGCCACCACCGCGAGCGCCAGCAGCGCTCCCCCTCGCCTCATCACGCCCGGGACCCTACCCAGCGGGTCTGCCCGATGTGAGCGTTATCCCCGAACGGGTCGCGAGCGCTGGGACCGGCGGCCCGATATGGTCGCTGACCATGCGTGCTGTCCGCCGGTTCACCGTCCGAGCCAGCCTGCCGGAATCGCTCGCGGGCCTTGGCGCGCTCGCGACGAACCTGCGCTGGACGTGGCACCCACCGACTCGCGACCTGTTCGCGTCGATGGACGCCGAGCTCTTCGACTCCATTCGCGACCCGTTGCGGATGCTCACCGCCCTGCCGCCCGAGCGCCTGGACGAGCTGGCCGTGGACGAGGACTTCCTGAGCCGCACGCACGAGGCCGCGGCGGGGCTGGAGCAGTACCTCACCGAGCCGCGCTGGTACCAGCGGCGCACCGACGAAGGCCTGCCCTCGGCCGTCGCGTACTTCTCGATGGAGTTCGGCGTCACCGAGGCCCTGCCCAACTACTCGGGCGGCCTCGGCGTGCTCGCGGGCGACCACCTGAAGGCGGCTTCGGACCTCGGCGTGCCGATGGTCGGCGTCGGGTTGCTCTACCGGTCGGGCTACTTCCGCCAGAGCCTGTCGCTCGACGGCTGGCAGGTCGAGCACTACCCGGTGATCGACCCCAACGCGTTCCCGCTGGAGCTGGTGACCGACGGCGGCCGCGCGGTGCTCGTCGAGGTCGCCATGCCGGGCGGGCGCACGCTGCACGCGCAGATCTGGCGCGCCCGCGTGGGCCGCATCCCGCTGCTGCTGCTCGACACCGACATCGAGGACAACGACGAGGACCTGCGCCCGGTCACCGACCGGCTCTACGGTGGCGACGCCGACCACCGCATCCGCCAGGAGATCCTGGCCGGCATCGGCGGCTTCCGGGCCGTGCGGAAGTTCTGCGAGCTCACCGGCCACCCGCAGCCGAACGTCTTCCACACCAACGAGGGCCACGCCGGGTTCCTCGGTCTCGAGCGCGCCCGCGAGATCATCCAGGCCGACCGCCTCGGCTTCGACGAGGCGCTCCCGGCCGTGCGCGCGGGCACGGTGTTCACCACGCACACGCCGGTGAGCGCCGGCATCGACCGGTTCCCCGTCGACCTCGTGCAGCGCTACTTCTCCGACGGCCGGCTCGTGCCCGACATCGACGTGCGCCGCGTGCTGCAGCTGGGTGCGGAGGACAACCCGGGGCTGTTCAACATGGCCCACATGGGGCTGCGGCTCGCCCAGCGCGCCAACGGCGTCTCCGAGCTCCACGGCCGCGTCACCCGGCGCATGTTCTCCCGCCTGTGGCCAGGTTTCGACGACGACGAGGTGCCGGTCTCGTCCATCACGAACGGCGTGCACGGGCCCACGTGGGTCGCGCGCGAGCTGAGCGCGCTGCTGGGCGGCAACCACGACGAGTTCGGCCACGAGGGCCGCACGCCGGACAGCTCGCTGCGCGACGGCGTCACCGACCAGCAGCTGTGGGCGCTACGCCGCGAGCTGCGGGAGAAGCTCGTGGCCGAGGTGCGCCGGCGTGTGCGGGCGGCGTGGATGCAGCGCGGCGCGTCGGCGCTGGAACTGGGCTGGACGGAGCGCGTGTTCGACCCCGACGTGCTGACCGTCGGCTTCGCCCGCCGCGTGCCCACGTACAAGCGCCTCACGCTGATGCTGCGCGACCCGGATCGCCTGCGCGCGCTGTTGCTCGACGAGAAGCGGCCGATCCAGATCGTGATCGGCGGCAAGTCGCACCCCGCCGACGAGAACGGCAAGCAGCTCATCCAGCAGATCGTGCGGTTCGTCGACGACCCCGCCGTGCGCCACCGCATCGTCTTCCTGCCCGACTACGACATGTCCATGGCCCGCTACCTCTACCGCGGCTGCGACGTGTGGCTCAACAACCCCGTGCGGCCGCTGGAGGCGTGCGGCACCTCGGGCATGAAGTCGGCGCTCAACGGTGGCCTCAACCTCTCCATCCGCGACGGCTGGTGGGACGAGTGCTACGACGGCTCCAACGGCTGGGCCATCCCGACCGCCGACGGCGTCACGGATCCCTTGCGCCGCGACGACCTCGAAGCCGCCGCGCTCTACGACCTGCTCGGCCAGCAGATCGCGCCGCTCTACTACGACAAGGACGCTTCGGGCGTCCCGTCCGGCTGGCTGTCCATGGTCTGGCACACGCTGGAAACGCTCGGCCCTCGCGTGCAGGCGTCGCGGATGGTCCGCGAGTACGTGGACTCCGGCTACCTGCCCGCGTCACGCATGGTCGCCGCCGCCGTCGGCAACGGGTACGTCGGCGCGCTGTCGCTCGCCGACTACCGCACCAAGCTCGAGGTCTCGTGGCCCCGCGTGCGGATCTTCGACTCGGAGCTGCTCTACGACCACACCGCAAGGCTCGTCGTCGGCACCGAGGTCGCCGTCCGCGCCCGCATCGACCTCGCCGGCCTGAACCCGTCCGAAGTGGACATCCAGGCCGTCGTCGGCCAGGTCGGCGACGGCGACGAACTCACGGACACCGTCACGGTCCCCATGCACGGCGACGGCATCGGCGCGTTCTCCGCCTCCCTGCGCCTGCCGCGCGCGGGCTCGGTGGGCTACACGGTGCGGGTGCTGCCGAAGCACCCCCTGCTGGCGAGCCCGGCGGAGCTGGCCCGAGTCGTCCTCGCCTGACCCGGAGCGGCCCCAATGTGGCGTTCGATGCACTCAACGCACCGAACGCCACATTGGGTGCGCTGGACGCACCGAACGCCACTTCGGATCGCGCGGAACCGCCGTCACGGCACCGCCGGCGACCCACCCTCCACCACAGGCAACCCCGCCTCCGCCCACGCCCGGAACCCACCCGCGAGGTCCGTAGCGTTCTTCAACCCCAACCGCTGCAGATCCGCCGCCGCCAGGCTCGACGAGTAGCCCTCGTTGCACACCACGATCGCCGTCGTGTCAGGAGTCACACCCGGCAGCCGCCAGTCGCTGTCCGGGGCGAGCCGCCATTCCAGGTGGATCCGCTCGACGACCACGGCGCCGGGGATCTCGCCCTCGGCGGCGCGGTTGGCGTGCGGCCGGATGTCCACGATCAGCGCGCCTTCGGCCTGCAGCGAAGACGCGCGCTCCGGCGAAACCCGGTCCAGGGAGGACCGGGCGCCGGCGAGGAAGTCGTCGATCGAGCTCATCGGCCGAGTATGACCGGCAGCGGCGGGATTTCGCCGGGCACGTCGGCCAGCGACGCGTACTCGCGCGTGGCCACCAGCGGCGGCGAGTACGCGTGGACGCTGGCGGCCGGCTCGTCGCCGAGGCCGGTGACCTGGTGCGCGCGCCCGGCGCCGAAGCCGATGACCTCGCCCGCCTTGTGCGTGCGGCGCCGGATCGGGCCGCCGGGGTAGCGGTATTCCTCACCCAGTTCGCCCTGCAGCACGGTGAACGAGCCGGCCGCGCCGCCGTGGTCGTGGGGCTTCGTGTGCTGGCCGGGCAGCCACGACAGCAGCCACAGCTCCAGCCCGTCGGTGAGCGCGAGCCGCGCCCACCAGCGGCCTTGTTCGTCGAAGCGCAGCACCTCGCGCAGGCTGGAGGTGAGCTCGGTGGTCACGGTCTTCGTGAGGTCGGCCAGCTCACGCGGGGTCCACAGCAGCCGCTCGGGCTGCAGCAGCTGCGCCAGCAGCGGATCGGTGAGACGGGGGTGGATCTCGAAGTCGGGACGGGTGATCAATGTGGTCAACGCGGGTGCTCCTCAAGCAGGGGTGACGGCTGGCAAGACGGCACAGCGCGGCACGAAACCCGCGTTTCAGCAGGCGCGCCGCGCTCGCTTACACCCGCACGAGGCCACGAGGAGCAGGTCGATCGTGCGCCGGCGCCAGAACGAGCCCCGGGCTGCGGGGACGGCGGCGGACGCGGACCTGGACACGTCACCGATCGTGCCACAGCGCGCGCTTTGTACGCTGCTTCGTCCCATCCGCTGGACGCCGTCGCGGGGGCACACGCGCGCGGGTGCGTTGTCAACCCCGGGCGGGTGCGGACGCGCGCGCGTGGACGGCCACAATGGGCTCGTGAGCGAGCCGATCCTGCCCAGCGACCTAAACGACCTCGTGGTGCGGATGTCCGGTGTCGGCGTCCGCCGCAGCGGAAACGACCTTCTCGCGGACCTCGACTGGAGCGTCGAACTCGACGAACGGTGGGTCGTGCTCGGGCCCAACGGCGCGGGCAAGACGACCCTGCTGCGGCTGGCCGCCGCGGAGCTGCACCCCACCGCCGGCACCGTCGACCTGCTCGGCGACCGCATCGGCCGCGTGAACATCTTCGACCTGCGCCCCCGCATCGGGTTCACCTCCGCCGCCATCGCGCAGCGCATCCCGGGTGACGAGCGCGTGGAAGACGTGGTGGTGAGCGCCGGCTACGCCGTGATGGGCCGCTGGCGCGAGGCTTACGACAGCCTCGACCTCAACCGCGCCGCCGAGCTGCTGGGCACGCTCGGCATCGCGCACATGGCGAAGCGCACGTTCGGCACGCTGTCCGAAGGCGAGCGCAAGCGCGTGCTGATCGCGCGTTCGCTGATGACCGACCCGGAGCTGCTGCTGCTCGACGAGCCGGCCGCGGGTCTGGACCTGGGTGGGCGTGAGGACCTCGTGGCGCGGCTGTCCGACCTCGCGATGGACCCGGACGCGCCGGCCATGGTCCTCGTCACGCACCACGTCGAGGAGATCCCCCCGGGCTTCACCCACGCGTTGCTGCTGCGCGACGGGCACGCCGTGGTCGCGGGCCTGATGGACGACGTGATCACGAGCGAGAACCTGTCGAAGACGTTCGACCAGGACCTGGTGCTGCAGCGTTCGGGCGAGCGGTTCTTCGCCCGGCGCCGGTAAGTTCGGGCGTACCGGCCGGTAGCCTGCCGGCATCCGTCAACGAGGAGGAAGTCGCGTGGGAGAGTTCGTAAACCTCGAGGTCGAGGCCGGGGTCGGCACGATCCGCCTGAACCGGCCGCCGGTCAACGCGATCAACAACCAGCTGCAGACCGAGCTGGCCGAGGCCGCGCGCGAGGCTTCGAACCGCCAAGACGTGCGTGCGGTGATCCTCTACGGCGGCGAGAAGACCTTCGCCGGCGGCGCGGACATCAAGGAGATGGGCGACCGCACCTACCCGGAGATCTCGAAGTTCGGGGCCGAGCTCACCGCGTCCTGCTCGCTCGTCGCGGCCATCCCGAAGCCGGTCGTCGCCGCCATCACCGGCTACGCCCTCGGCGGCGGCCTGGAGCTGGCGCTCACCGCCGACTGGCGCGTGGCGGGCGACAACGTGAAGGTCGGCCAGCCGGAGATCCAGCTCGGCATCATCCCGGGCGCCGGCGGCACGCAGCGGCTTTCGCGCCTGATCGGCCCGAGCAAGGCCAAGGACCTCATCTACACCGGCCGGTTCGTGAAGGCCGACGAAGCGCTGAAGCTCGGCATCGTCGACGAGGTCGTCGCGCCGGACGACGTGTACGCCGCCGCGCACAAGTGGGCCGCGCAGTTCGTGAACGGTCCCGCCGTGGCGCTCAAGGCCGCCAAGGCCGCCATCGACTCGGGCCTCGACGTCGACCTGGCCACCGGCCTGAAGATCGAGACGCAGCTGTTCACGGCGCTGTGGGCGACCGAGGACCAGAAGAACGGCATGAAGTCCTTCATCGAGAACGGCCCCGGCAAGGCCACTTTCGAGGGGAAGTGACGGCCGTGACCGACCCGGCCCCGAACCCGCACGCCACGGCCGACGAGGTCAAGGCGGCCTACGACGACCCGAAGCTCGCCAATGTGCTCTACCACGACTGGGAAGCCGGGACGTACGACGAGAAGTGGTCGATTTCGTACGACGAGCGCTGCATCTCGTATGCCACCGACGTGTTCAACGCCGTCGCGGGCGAGGACGGCCAGCCCTACACCCACGCGATGGAGCTGGGCAGCGGCACCGGGTTCTTCCTGCTGAACCTCATGCAGGGCGGCGTCGCGAAGAAGGGCTCCGTCACCGACCTTTCGCCCGGCATGGTGAAGGTGGCGCTGCGCAACGCGGAGAAGCTGGGCCTCGACGTCGACGGCCGCGTGGCCGACGCGGAGCGGATCCCGTACGAGGACAACACTTTCGACCTCGTGGTGGGCCACGCCGTACTGCACCACATCCCGGACGTGCGCCAGGCGTTCGGCGAGGTGTTGCGCGTGCTGAAGCCCGGCGGGCGGTTCGTCTTCGCGGGTGAGCCGACCAAGGTCGGCGACTTCTACGCGCGCAAGCTGGGCCAGATCACCTGGTACCTCACCACGCGCGTCACGAAGCTGCCCGCGCTGAACGGCTGGCGGCGCCCGCAGTCCGAACTGGACGAATCCTCGCGCGCGGCGGCGCTGGAAGCCGTGGTGGACATCCACACCTTCGACCCGTCCGAGCTCGAGGGGATGGCGCGCGGCGCCGGTGCGCAGGACGTGCGCGCCGTGACAGACGAGTTCTCGGCCGCGTTGGCCGGGTGGCCGATCCGCACGTTCGAGGCCGCGGTGCCTCAGGAGAAGCTCACGGTCAGGTGGCGCATGTTCGCCTACCACCTGTGGCTGCGGCTGTCCGCTTTGGACAAGAAGGTGCTCGCGAAGGTGCTGCCGCGTGAGCTGTTCTACAACGTGATGATCACCGGGACCAAACGGCCTTCCTGAGTTGGCCTACGGTTTCTCGCTCGACGACGTCGCCTTCCTGCGCTCTGCCGCGGGACGGGCGGCGCTCGCCGACTGCGCGGCGCTGCCGCTGACGGACGCGTCCCGCATCACCGACGTCGCCGCCGTGCGCCGCTCGGTGGGGGAGCGGTTCGCCGCGGCGGTCCTGGAAACGGTGGTGCTGCGGCGGAAATCCGCGCTGAAGCTCGTGGACGCGGACTCGTGGCTGTTCACCGGCGACGCCTTGCAACAGGCGAGCGCGACGGCGGTGGCGCGGCACCGGGCTTCCCGGCTGGCCGGCCGCGATGTGCACGACGTGACGTGCTCAGTCGGCGCCGACCTGGTGGAGCTGGCGCGGGTCGCGTCTCGGGCGCTGGGGTCCGATGTGGACCGTGTGCGGCTGGAGATGGCGCGACACAACGCTTCCGCCGCTTCGGTTTCGGTCGGCGTGGTGCAGGCCGACGCATTGCGGCCCGTCAGCCGGGACACGGTTGTGGTCGCCGACCCGGCCCGCCGCGACTCGGCCGGGCGTCGGACCTGGAAACCGGCCGACTTCCTGCCGCCGCTGGACGAGCTCGTTGACGCCTACGCCGGACGCGCTCTGTCGGTGAAGTGCTCGCCAGGCCTGGACTTCGCCATCGCGCCGTGGGCCGAGGAGGTGGAGCTGGTCTCCCTCGACGGCCACGTCCGCGAGGCCTGTCTGTGGCGGGGCTTGAACACCGGCGTCTCCCGCCGCGCCACGGTGTTGCGTTCGGACGGTACTCAGTGGACGGTCACCGACACCGAGCCGGACGACCTGCCTGGTTCGCCGCCGGGGGAGTGGATCGTCGACCCGGACGGCGCCGTCGTCCGCGCCGGCCTCGTCCGTCACTACGCGGCGCGCCACGGCCTGTGGCAGCTGGACGAACGCATCGCGTACCTGACCGGTGACACCGCGCCTCCGGGTGTGCGCGCCTTCCGCGTGCTGGAACACGGCCCGTACAGCGAAAAAGCCCTGCGCGCCACGCTGAAGCGCCACGACGTCGGCCGTCTGGAGATCCTCGTCCGCGGCCTCGACATCGACCCGGACGCCTTGCGCCGCCGCCTGAAACCGCGGGGTGGCGCCGAGTCCACTGTGGTGCTCACGCGCATCGGCCGATCGCCGGTGGCCTTCGTCTGCCGCGCCGAACGCATCCCTTCGGAGGGTTCTCCTGAGGCCTGAGGTGGCGTAGATTTCGGGCGCACTTAACCTGAAGTTCACCTTGGAGGGGTCGCCGTGTCCCGTTTTCCCGTCTTGTTCAAGCTCGCCGCCGCCGCGGCGATCGGCGCCACCGTCGCGGGTGGCGCGACCGCGCTGGCCGGCTCCGACGCCGTGACGGCCGCCCACGGTCGGGAGCCGGCGAACATCGGCCAGGTCAAGAACGACGTGAAGGCCTACTACGGCGACTACCTCGACGCGTCGGGCAAACACCACTACTCGGACTCGAGCCGGTTCGTCACCGACACCAAGCGTGTCGTGGCCGACTCGAAGCGCTACCTCACGCAGAAGCTCGGCACGGTGAAGAGCCCGGCCATTGTGCTCGACGTCGACGACACGTCCGAGGTCACCTACGGCTGGGAGGCCGACAACGACTTCGGGTTCGACCCGGTCAAGCAGCAGCAGGCGATCGACAACGGCACGTTCGTGGCCAACAAGCCCGTGCTGGAGCTGGCGAACTGGGCCGCGCAGCGCGGCGTGAAGGTCTATTTCCTGACGGGCCGCAGCACCCCGCAGGGCCCGCAGTCGCTGAAGAACCTCGCGAACGAGGGCTACCCGGCCCCGGCGGGCGCGTTCTTCAAGCCGGCCGGCACGGCGCCGGACTACCTGCCGTGCGGCCTGACCTGCACCACGATCCAGTACAAGTCGGGCACCCGCGCCCACATCCAGGCGACGGGGGCCCACATCGTACTCAACCTGGGGGACCAGTTCAGTGACCTCGAGGGCGGTTACGCCGATCACCCGGTCAAGCTGCCGAACCCGATGTACTACCTGCCCTGACGGTGTAAACCCGGCCTGGGCGTCCTCAGTGGACACCCAGGCCGGGCCACCGGTCAGCCGTTGTACCCGGAGAAGATCTTCGAGAACTCGTAGGGCTGCTGGGAAACGTTGGTGCAGCGGTAAAGCGCGCCGTTGCACGCGTTCGCGTCGCGGCCGGCTTCCCAGAACGACAGCATGCCCAGGTGCACGCTCTTCGCGAAGTTCACCACCGCGGTGGCGTCCTTCTGGTAGAAGATCTCGTTCTGCGAGTCGTTGACGCCCAGCATCGGCGTCAGCCCGACCTTCTTCCACGCGGCCGCGTCCGACAGCCCGAAGATGGACTTGAGCTGCGCCTGCGTCGCCTTGGCGGCCGAGATCGCCTTCGCTCCTTGGTCGCCCGCGCCCTGGTAGTAGTCCATGGCCATCACGTTGACCAGGTCCAGGTTCACGCCCGCCGCCTTGGCGGCGTTGACCACACCGAGGCCGTTGCTGTCGAGCCCGTTGGGCAACGCCGGCAGCGTCAGCGAGATCTTCAGGCCGGGGTTGTTGTTCTGCACGGTTTTGAGCGCCTGCGACCGCCGCTGGATCGACGCCGTGTCGGCCACGGCGGCCCCCTCGATGTCGAGGTCGATGTACTTCAGGCCGTACGCTTTCACCACCGCGTCGTACTCCGCCGCGAGCGACGACACGCTGCTGCACGCCTGCGCCAGCTCAATCCCCGACGCACCACCGAACGACACCTTTACATCACCCCCGCCCGACCGGATCTTCGCGATCTCATCCGCCTGCCACGCCGAGCGCGGGTCATACGCGTTGAACCAGCTGGCCTTGCACCCGGCGCCCGTCACGAACCCGAGCGTGAACCCCTTCGCCCCACCCTTCGACGACATCGTCGAGAGCACCGGCGTCGGCCACGCCCCCATATCCACATACGGCGCCACCGGCACCGGCGACCCAGCCGCCGCGGGCGCCGCTGACACCGCACCCGCCGGCGCAGCCAACCCAGCGGCCACCGCCGCCAATCCACCCAACGCGGCAATCAACTTCCGGGGAGAGGGGAGCCTCATGGTGAAACCTCCACAGCGGGGACCTGGAGAGCGGGGAAACCTTGTCCAAATGGTATAGACCAATAACGTGACTCGGGCCATACGCCATTCGGATGCCACACTGTCCCGACCACCGGCAACGCTGCCGCTGACCTGCGCTTTCCGTTCGGGCCACCCGTCCGCCCAGCTCCGCCCCGACTCCGCCGACATCCGCCGCAGCTCTATCCGAGCTCTCCCCGCTCGGCTCCCGCTCCCCCCGGCGTCCTTCGCTCGGCAACTCCGCGCCCGCTCGACGGCCTTCGCAGTCAGTCCGCGCGCGTCGCGGCTTCGGCCGCATGTCCATTCGGGCCGCAGCGCGAACGGCACCACGTTGCACAACAACGCCGCGACCGTCAGCCGTCCCCACGTCGTCCGGTCTCGGGGCAGCTTCTGCCGCGCCGCCATCGCGATCCCGGGCAGCACCAGCGACCCGAGCGCGCACCGGATCACCGTCACTACTGCTGGCGAAAAGCCTTCGAGGGCGAGTTTGATCCACAGGAACGTCGAGCCCCAGAGCGCGGCCAGCGCCGCCATCCGCACCACGGTGCCGCTCATCCGCGCTCCCCCCGATCGGTTCGCTTTCCACGCTGCCCCAGCCCCGATTGACAGGGCAGGTGAAAGATCTTGGACGAATCGTTAAGGAGGGCTGGACAATGTCAGCCGGTGCCGCGCTCCTCCAGGTACTGCTTCCCGACCTTCTTCGGCACCCGGCAGAGCCACCCTTCGACGAGTGCCTCGTCAAGCGTCGCCAGATCGATCTCGGCCAGCCGCACGAGCACGGCCGGGTACCCGTCGAAGTGCGGCGTGGTGAAGAAAACGCCCGGCTCGTCCGCCAGCAACGCCTCCTTCGCCCCGACGTCCGGCACCCGAACCGCCAGCACGTCGCCCTCCGGCGCCGCGTCCCCGAGCGCGTCGATATCGGTCTTTCGCAAGGGTCGCTCCCACGCGTACGCCTTGCCCTTCACGCCCCACGACCGCGCATCCCGCTTGACGACCAGCTCCGTCCCCGGCAGCCGTGCCCCCAGTCGCGCCACGTCTTCCCAAGTCGCCATGCCGCCAAGGCTAGCCCGGCCGCCCCCGCTCGGCGCCGTTTCGGGCTTCCACCAGCTATTCGCCACTCACGGGCGAACACCTCGCCGCCCAACGGCGAGCGACGGCGCGACCCGTCGCCACTGAAAGTCGAGCGGTGCGACCTGTCGCCATGCACTGGTGAATGCCGTGGCCGCCCAGCGGCGAATCGCGCGAGCTGTCGCTACTGAACGGCGAATGGTGCGACCTGTCGCCATGCACTGGCGAATGCCGTCGCCGCTCACCGGCGAATCGCGCGAGCCGTCGCCACCGCACGGCGACAACCGCCATTCACCGGCGAAACCTGGCCGGACACCCGTCGCCACCCAATGGCAACAGGCGCCCGACCAAGGAACTCACTGCTTCCGCGCCACCAACACAGTGTCGCGAATGGACACTTCGTGCCCCTCGATCACGTTTGCCCGCTCCCGTGCATCGGTCACCACGGACTCCCACGACTCGTCCAACGTCGCCGCCACATCCTCCGCCAGGAAGAACATGTCCGGCACATTCGGCCGGTGCGCGGCGCCCTCCACGTCCGTCGGGTGGTGGCCGACGATGAGCAACGTCCCGCCCGGCGCCACCGCGTCCGCGAGCCGCGCGAAGATCGGGACGCGCTGGGCCGTCGGCAAGTGCAGGAAGTGCGAAGTGACGAGGTCGTACTTCTCGTCCGGCACCCACGTCGTGAGGTCGGTCGTCAGCCACCGGATCCGGTCGCCCAGGCCCAGCTCGGCCGCCTGTGCCGCACCCCGGTCGAGGGCGGTGGCCGCGAAGTCCGCGGCTGTCACGCGCCAGCCGTTCTGCGCGAGCCACACCGCGTCGCCGCCTTCGCCGGAGCCGGCGTCGAGCGCGCTGCCCGGGCGCAGGCCGGCGACTTCCGTCACGAGCTGCGCGTTGGGCCGCCCGCTCCAGATCGCGGGCTTCGACCGGTACCGCTCGTCCCAGGAATCCTGGTCGAACGGGACTTCTTCGTGCTGCTCAGCCATCGTCACACCCCGTGTTTCGTCGAGTCGCCGACCAGCGCGGCAACCTGCCGTTCCATGTCGTGCGCGAAAGGGTCCCGCGCCCGTCGTACGTCCTCGGCGACGAGATCGCCGTTGATCATCGCGCCGGCCGTCAGCCCGGCCGCCGCGGACACGACCACCTGCGACTTCATGTCGGTCACGTTCCCGGCCACCCACACCCCGGGCACCGAGGTGGCGCCGTTCGCGTCCGCCGGCACCGAACTGCCGATCACGTGCCCGTCGACCTCCAGTTCCACCGGCTCCAGCCCCAGCGACACGAGCACGTCGGCCCGCGCCGTGAACCGCGGCGCGATCACCACGGCCTCCCGCGCCACCACCTCACCCGAGCGCAGCACCACGCCGGTGAGCGCGTCGTCCTCCACCCGAAGTGCCGTCACCTCGCCGCCGACGATCCGGATCCCGCGCGCGGTCAGCTGCGCGATCTGCTCCTCGTCGAACGCAGCCGTGTGCCGGAAAACGACCACGTCGTCCGACAGCTGCCGCCACATCAGCGCTTGGTGGACGGCCATCGGGTTCGTCGCCAGCACGCCGATCGCCTGGTCGCGTGCCTCCCAGCCGTGGCAGTACGGGCAGTGCAGCACGTCGCGGCCCCACCGCTCGGCGACGCCCGGGATGTCCGGCAGTTCGTCGACGAGCCCCGTCGCCACTAGGAGGCGACGCGCTCGCGTGGTCCTCCCATCGGCGAGGGTCACGACGAACCCCCCGCCGTCCAGCGCGGCGGCCGAGGTCACCGCCCCGGCCACGATCTCGCCCCTGTACCCGATGACCTCTTCACGCCCGGATGCCAGCAGCTCGCCGGGCGGCGTGCTCTCGCGGGCGAGGTAGTTGTGCACGTGGCCGGCCGGAGCGTTGCGTGGCTCGCCGGCGTCCACCACCAGCACGGAACGCCGTGAGCGCGCCAGCGCCACCGCGCCGCTGAGGCCTGCGGCACCGCCGCCGACCACCACGACGTCGTAGTTCTCGTTCACCTGGTCCTCCTGTAGTTCGTCCCTCCCCTCGGACTATGCGCAGAAGTCGCCGACTTGACAAAAGTGTTTGCCGAAGTAGCAAATGGAGGCATGGACGGTGAACTCCCGGACGTTGACGGCGTCCTCGAATCGGTGGGTCCGCGGCTGCGCGCGCTCCGCCAGCAGAACAGCGCCACACTCGCCCAGCTGTCGGAGACCACCGGCATCTCCGTGAGCACGCTCTCGCGCCTCGAATCCGGGCAGCGCAAGCCGACGCTCGAGCTCCTGCTCGCCCTCGCGCGCGCCCACCAGGTGCCGCTCGACGAGCTCGTCGGCACCGCGCCGACCAGCGACCCGCGGCTGCACACGAACTCCTTCGTGCGTCACGGCATCACGTTCTTCCCGCTCACGCGCCGGCCCGGCGGGCTGCGCGCGTACAAGCAGATCTTCCCGCCGCACTGGCCCGACACGGACCCCGATCCGCGCGTGCACGAGGGGTACGAGTGGGCCTACGTCCTTTCCGGCCAGTTGCGGCTCATCCTCGGCGAGCACGACGTGATCCTCAAACCGGGTGAAGTCGTGGAGTTCGACACGCACGTTCCGCATTGGTTCGGCAACCCCGGCGACGTGCCGTGCGAGGTTCTCGCCCTTTTCGGACCACAGGGGGAGCGGTTCCACGTCCGCGCCCGTCCGGCGCCCTCTTGACACATACCCATATGGGAATACGATAGTCGGCGTGGCACGAGCAGCGACGACGACCGACGTGTTCAACGCCGTGGCCGAACCGCGGCGACGGGAGATCCTCGATGTGCTCGCCGGTGGCGAGTACCCCGTCAACGACCTCGTCCGGCTGCTCGGCATGGGGCAGCCGCAGGTGTCGAAACACCTGCGCGTGCTGCGCGAAGTGGGTGCGGTCGACGTCCGGGACGAAGGGCGTCAGCGCTTGTACCGGCTCAATGGCCGCGCCCTGAAACCGATCCACGACTGGGTTCGGCAGTTCGAGCGCTCCTGGGAGGAGCGGTTCGAGCTGCTGGACTCCGTGCTGGAGGAACTCGAACACACCGACGACCGATCCACGGGCGAGGAGAGCGACCATGACCGAGACGACAACGGGCACGGCGAAGGTGACCCTGCCGGCCGATGACCAGATCCTGATCACCCGCGAGTTCGCCGCCCCGCGGCGCCTCGTCTACCGCGCGTGGACCACGCCCGATCTGGTCAAGCGCTTCTGGGCGGGCCGCCGTGGCACCATGCGGTCCGTCGAGATCGACCTGCGCGTCGGCGGCCGGTGGCGCTACGTCCTCGACGCCAACGGTGGTTTCGAGGTCGCGTTCCACGGTGAGTACCGCGAGATCGTGCCCGATGAACGCCTCGTCAGCACCGAGGTCTACGAAACCCCCGGCGCGTCCGACGACGACGCCGCCATCACCACCACGACCTTCGCCGGCTCGGGCGACCGCACCAGCCTGTCGATCCTCATGGAGACGGGCAGCCGCGAGGTCCGCGACGCCATCATCGAGTCCGGTATGGAGGGTGGCATGCAGGAGCAGATGGACCTGCTGGAGGAGCTGGCCGCGTCCCTGGCCTGATTCGCGGACTTGTTCTGCGGCAACGGGTTCTGCTCGGGCCGGATCCGGTGTCGCGGCGGGACCCGCCGTGCTGGATGGGCACGACCGGTCCCTTCGCGCCCGCTCGGCACGACAGGTCCCGCCGCGCAGGGATTGGCACGACGGGCCCCGCCGCGCCGGATCGGCACGACGGACCCCGCCGCGCCGGGAGGGTTCCGCAACGGCTCAGGTCTGGGCCGTCGGCCGCACCACGATCTCGTTCACGTCCACCGCCGCCGGCTGGCTCACGGCGTAGGCGATGGCGTCCGCGATAGCCGAAGCCGGGATGCCCAGCTGCTCGCTCGCCGCGCGCGCCGCCGCCTGCGTCTCGGGATCCCCGCCCTGGCCGGCGAGCTCGGAGTGCGTGAAGCCCGGGCTGACGATGGTGACACGGACGTTCGTGTTCTCCTGGCGCAGGCCTTCGGAAAGCGCCCGTACCCCGAACTTCGTGGCGCAGTACACGGCCGCCGTCGGGTCCACGCGCAGGCCGGCCGTCGACGCGACGTTCACGATGTGGCCCCCGGTTTCGCCCATCAGCGGCAACACGGCGGCGATCCCGAGCAGCGTGCCGCGCAGGTTCACGTGGATCATCCGGTTCCAGTCGACGACGCGGAGCTTGTCCAGAGTGGACAGCGGCATCACGCCGGCGTTGTTCACGAGCACGTCGACCCGGCCGTGGCTCCCGTGCGCGGCCGTCACGAACGCGCGCGCTCTCCAGACTGGTCACGTCCAGTTGCCGGAAATCGGCGTTGCCGCCGTTCGCGCGGATCTTCTCCGTGAGCGCCGCGAGCCGGTCGGTGCGGCGGGCGCCCAGGACGACGTGGTGACCGTCGGCGGCCAGGCGCAGGGCGGTGGCCTCGCCGATGCCGCTGCTCGCGCCCGTGATCAGCGCGATCTTGCCGTTCATGCGTACTCCTCGTGAGGTCTGCGCGGTCGTGGGGACCGTCGTGACCTCGAGGCTGCCCGCGGCGAAACGCTTCCGGAAGGACGCCGTTGCCTAGGTGTGGCACACCCTGGCTGAGCTCACCGCGGCCGGCCGGCCAGCGCGGGCAACGACCCCAGCAACGCCAGTGCGTCGGCGCTCGCGCTGTCCGGCTCCGCGATGCCCACCAGCAGGTACTGGCCGGACGCGTCGCGCACGTCGAACGTCTGGTAGTCCAGCACGAGCCGACCGACGGCGGGGTGGTGGAACGTCTTGCGCGTCCCGGCGAGCCCCTTCACACCGTGGTTTCGCCACAGAACGGCGAATTCCTCGCTCGTGGCCAGCAGCTCGTCCACGAGCTCACCGACCTCCTCGCGGTCGTAGCCGCTCGCGAGCCGCAACGCGTCGACGGCGCTGGCCACGATGTCGTCCCACTCCACGAAAAGCTCGCGCGCCGCCGGGTTGTGGAACAGCGTGCGCACCATGTTCGCCGGCTTGCCGACGGGGGACAGGAGCGCGTCGGCGAGCGCGTTGGTCGCCAGCAGGTCGAGGCGCCGATTGGTGACGTATGCGACCGCGTTGGGAAAGGTGCCCATGAGCCGCAAGAGCTGGGGGGAGACGTCGTCGCGCCGGTGCTCGGCTACCCGTGGCACGAGGCCGGCGAGACGGTAGGCGTGCCAGAGGCCATCGGCGTTCAGCCGCAGCGCCCGCCCGAGCGCGTCCAGGACCGGCCCGGACGGGTTGCGCTCACGCCCCTGCTCGAGGCGCGCGTAGTAGTCCGCGCTGACGCCCGCCAGCACCGCGACCTCCTCGCGCCGCAGCCCGCTCACCCTCCTCGGGCCATGACCGGTCACGCCCGCGTCCTCGGGCGCCAGCCGGGCTCGCTGCGCACGCAGGAAATCTCCCAGCTCGTTGCCGCTCACGTCACCACGGTACCGGCCGCTCAGACTTCCCAACGGTGCTGTCCACGCGGTATCACCGCAGGCAGATCAGCCTTCGGGCCTCGTGGACGACCCCACGGCGAAAGGGAAGCCGACGTGACCGGCAAACGGCTGGTGCTGTTGCCGGAAATCGGCGACACCGAGGTCAGTGCCCATTTCCGCCCCGCGGCCGTCGCCGGATCCGACCTCAGGAGGCCGGCTCCAGGTGCTCCCTCAGCACGTCGGCTTCCGCGCGCAGCCGCTCCGCGGCCTCGGTCCGGCCGAGCCGCTCGTACTCGTCCGCGGCAGTCGTGCGCTCGAGCACCTCGTTCTCGACGATCGACCGCAGGTCGGCTTCCGTCAGCTCACGACGCTCGGCCTCCGCGGCGCCGACGCCCAGCGCCGCACCCACGACGTGGTCCGTCCCGGTCCCCGTGGACAGCTGATCGACCGGCACGGCCTCGGCGTTGTCGATCGCCGCCAGTGCCGAGCGCAGGGCGGTGGTGGCGACGCGGTCGCGGTTCTTGAGTGCCGTCTTCAGGCCGGCACGAAGGCTGGCGCGCATAGTGCGGATTCCATCCGGGAGTCGGAACGAACGAATCCGACGCTAGCAGCCGACCACCATGTCAAGCGCGCCATTTCCGCGCCTTCACCCCGCGCGGACACCCGAAAACGGGAACGTCCCGCCACCCGAAATCGTCACCGATCCGGTGAACACGTCGCCGTCGACTGTGCCTACCACACCGATGTCGAACCGCGCTGGATCGGTCACCACGGCGGTGAAGTCCAGACGGTGACCGTCGACACCGCCCGACACGATGGGGACCGTCACGCCCAGCTGAGTGTCCACGATGGACCCAGTCACGCCGTCGTCCCCGGTTTCGAGGTCCAGCACCAGCTCTTTGCTCCCCGCGGGGTGCGTGAAGGTGATGTGCCACGTTCCGTCGACGCCGGTTTCGCCGCTGAACGGCAACGCGTCGGCCACGACCGGTCCCGCCGCGACCATCGGCGCCACGCGCTCGCCCAGCACCGGCTGCCCCGGCTTCACCTCAACGCCCGCGGAGTTCAGGAACCCCGCCATCATCCGGTAATAGCCGACGAGGAACAGCACCTCGAGGATCGTCGCCTCATCGAGCGTCGACGCGAGAGCCGCCCACGTTTCGTCCGAGACGAACGCCTCGGCGCACAACTCGTCGGCCGCGCGGAGCACCGCGTCGTCCCCGGGCGGCCACACCGCGGCCGGATCCGACAGCGCGTTGATCTCCTCTGCCGTCGCGCCGGCGCCGAGCGCGGCGGGCACGTGGTTGGCCCACTCGTACGGCGCTTCACACCGCAGCGCGACCCGCAAGATCACCAATTCCCGGACCCGCGGGTGGAGCTTGCCTCGAGACAGCAGGTGTTCGCCGAGACCCGACGAAGCCTTCATCAACGACGGGTTCCGCGCGAGCACCCGGATCACCTCGTCGGCACCGAGTTTCGCGAGCTTCTGCTCCTCGGGAGCCAGTTCCGCCAATGGAAGCGGCGTGATCCGGGCATGGGTCGCATGAGGCATGACAGGTTCCTCCCAAAGTCACCGATGCCGCTCGATCCCGTCGAGCGCCTTTCGCGCGTCGTCGGCGCTGAGCATCGGGTGTGAATAGAGGTCGATCAGGGCGCGTGCGAGCAGCACGTCGCCCTCGGGGCTGAACACGTCGACACCCATGGCGCGCGACACGTGCTCGTGCAGCACCGTGATCGACAGCGCCATTGCGGTACTCACCGCCGCCCGCACTTCGGGCGCGACGTCCGGCGCGTCCGGCCGCGTCCGATCGACGTCGGCGAGCCACCGCGCCCCCAGCCGCACCATCTCGTCGAACAACGGCGCGGCACCGCCGTCCACCAACGCCCGCGCGAGGTACGCCTGGTACGGCCCGACGGCGATCCGCGCGGCCGCCACGTGATTGCCGCCCGCGCCCGCGAGCGCCTGATCGTTGAGGCGGTGGATCAGCTTCACCAGATGGGCGTCGCACGCCTCGCGCAACGCCTGCTTGGACCCGAAGTGGTGCTGCACCAGGCCCGACGAGACGCCCGCCGCCTCCGCGATGCCACGGATCGTCGCGCCCTCGAACCCGTGCTCGCCGAAGAGCTGCATGGCCGCGTCGCGGATCCGGGCGCGCGCCGTCCGATCGTCGGGTTCGGCCACGGCATCCTCTCGCTACACAGTTGTGTAGTCGACTATACGCTCGTATAGTCGGACCGAGTGACCGAACGGTGCGAGACTGCGCCCATGGCTGAGACAGCACCAGGCCGGCCGGGCCGTCCCGCGCGCTGGTCGCGCGACGACATCGTCGAGGCGGCCGGCCGGATCGTCACGACCGAGGGCGTCGACGCGCTGACCATGCGCCGCGTCGCCCGCGAGCTCGGCTGTTCCCCGATGGCGCTCTATCGGCACGTCCGCGACAAAGACGAGCTTCTGTTGCTCCTGCTGGACCACACCGCCGCCACGCTGCCCCGGCCGACGCTGCCGGAAGACGCGCGCCGGCGTTTGGTCGTTTTATGGCGACAGCTGCACGACGCCCTGGCGGAGCACCCGTGGGTGGTCGGTGTGCTGGCGCAGGGCGACCTGGCCGGCCCGTCCGTGTTGTGGCTGGTGGAGGAGATTCTGGCCGGGTTCGTCGCCTCCGGTCTCGCTCCCCGGCAGGCCGCCGCCGCGTACCGGATCGTCTGGCAGTACACGGTGGGCGTGCTGACCATTCGCCACGCGACGACGACGCACGCGGCCGAGCGTGACCAGGACGCTCCGCAGGTGCAACGCACCATGGTCCTCGACGCCCACCCCGAGGAGCTTCCGTTGATCTCGTCCCTGGCCGGCGAATGGCCCCACGCCTGGGACAACTACGCCGCAGGCCTCGACGCCCTGCTGGACGGCCTCCTCCCGCGCGCTTGACATCATTCTCCCAGATTTGTGTACTAGTACGCAAACCTGAGAGGTGTGGTCCATGAGAGACAAGACGGACGTCGTGGTCGTCGGCTCGGGCGCCGCAGGGCTGGCCGCCGCGTTGGCTGCCGCCGGCCGCGGCGAGGACGTGGTCGTGCTGGAGGCGTCGCAGCGCTGGGGTGGGTCGACGGCGGTGTCCGGCGGCCAGGTCTGGGCGCCGAACAACCATTGCAGGCCGAAGCCGGCTTCGCCGACAGCGAGGACGAGGCTCTGGCCTACTGCGGCGCCGCCGCGCCCGGCCGCGATCCGGAGCTGGTCGAGACCTTCGTGCGGTCCGTGCCGGCGGCGGTCCACTTCGTCGAGGAAAACAGCCCGATCCGCTTCACCGTGGTCCATGGCTACCCCGACACGTTCGCCGAGCTCCCCGGCGGCAAACCCGCCCGGCACCTCGAGGCTCGGCCGCTGAGCATCGACGGCCTCGGCGCGCCCGACGAGCTCCTGTGGCCCCCGCCGTACGGCGCGGCTGTGCTCACCAACGACGAGTTCTTCGAGCACCGCATGTTCGCCGGCGGCACGCCGCCCTTCGAGCTGATGGAGCGTCGGCTCGCCGCGGGGGAGGTCGCGCTCGGCGCGGGTCTTGTCGTCGGGCTGTTGCGCGGCTGCCGGGCCGCCGGCGTGGAACTGGTCCGTGGCTGCCGTGTGCGACGGCTGATCCGGACCGACGGACAGATCACCGGCGTCGAGGCCGAACGGGACGGCGCCCCGTGGCGGCTGCACGCGCGCCGCGTCGTGCTCGCGACCGGCGGGTTCGAGCACGATCCCGACCTGCGGTCACAGCTGCTCGCGGGCCCGCTCAGCCACCCTGTCACCCCGCCTGTCCAGCACGGCGACGGCCTGCGGCTGGCCGCCGACGCCGGGGCGCAGTTGTCCCGCACTGGCGAATACTGGTCCTGGCCCGCCTTCCAAGCACCCGGCCGGAGCTGGCCCGACGACGCCGCCACCCCGCAGGCCCAGCTCGTGATGGCCGAGCGCTACCTGCCGCACGTGATCTGGGTGAATGCGGCCGGCCGGCGGTTCGTCAACGAGGCCAGCCACAACTGCGCAGGCGCCTTTGCCGAGCTCGACGCCAACACCCACCGCCCGCGCAACCTCCCCGCCTGGGCGATCGGCGACGCGCAGTTCCACGCCCGCTACCCCGTCGGCGGCGTGCCGCCCCACCAGCCGCTACCCGATTGGCTTCCCAGCGCCGACAGCCTCGACAAGCTCGCCACTCAGGTCGGCATCGACGCCGCCGCACTGCAGGACACCGTCAGCCGCTTCAACGCGGCCGCCGACGCCGGCCGCGACGACGACTTCCACCGCGGCGAAACGGCCTACGAACGCGCCTTCGGCGACGCCACCGCGGCCCACCCCAACCTCGGCACGGTTTCCGAACCGCCGTTCTTCGCGCTCCCCGTTCACGCGAGCGCGGTCGGCACCAAGGGCGGAGCCCGCACCGACCACCGCGCCCGCGTGCTCGACTGGACCGGTCAGCCCATCCCCGGGCTGTACGCGGCCGGCAACGCCGCCGCGGCCGTCTTCGGACCGGGCACCATCGCCGGCGGCATCACCATCGCGTCGGCCCTGACCTGGGGTTGGATTGCGGGGACCGACGTGCCGTGACTGTCAGGCCGTTGGTCGCCCAGCGCCGGCGTAGTCGTCGCCGGGCTTGCGGTACGGGTGCACCTGCACGGCCTGGCCCGTCTGCGGGGCGTCGATCATCTGCTGGTTGCCGATGTAGAGGCCGACGTGGTGGATCTTGGTGGTGGGTTCACCGTAGAAGATCAGGTCGCCCAGCTGGGGTTCACTCACGTGGGGGACGCTGTGGAACTGCGTGTCCGCCGTGCGCATGAGCTTCACGCCCGCGCTGCCGTACGCGGCCGTCGTCAGGCCAGAGCAGTCGAAGCCCGGATCCGGGTCGCCGCTGCCGTTGCCGCCCCAGACGTAGGGAAGGCCGATCTGGTCGATCGCGAAGTCGACCGCGCTCAGCACGGCGGGGTTCGGTGCCTGGCTGCCCTGCCCGACGGTGCCGTAGACGTTCACCGTTGCCAGGATCCGGTGCAGCGAAACGGGCGCGCCCTGCAATGACGAAACGGCGTTCCACCAGTCCGTCGCCAAATCGCGGCCACCCGCGCACAGCGCGTGGCCCGCGGTGAGGGCGGCGTCGTCGATGTTCTGCGGATCGGGCTTGCCACCCGACGCGCTGCGCTGCCACTTCGACCACACCGCCGGCGCCAGCTGCATCGGCCCGGACGCGTTGGCCGTCGACACGACGCGGCCGTAGAAATCGCGAACCTCGACGGTGCCCAGCGGCTTGGCCAGCTCGCCGTTGGTACCGACGTGGTTGCCCTGCGCGCGCCCGTGGTCGCTCGCGACTTTGCCGATGGCCGCGAGCGTCACCCACGACAGGTGGCACGCGGGTTGTTCCTTGGTGAGCGTGACGGTCGCCTCCGCGTACCCCGTCATCGCCCGCAGCGGGATGTCCAGCCACTGGCTCGTCTTCGACGCCCACGCGTCGAACTCGCTGGGCTGCGGCACGTTCGGCTGCGTCGTCGGCACCACCGCACTCGACGCGGCCACCGACGGCACGGGCGCCTGCGCCGGCGACGAGGCCTCCGCGGCCGTCGTCGCCGGCTGCCCCGACCCCGGCGCGAACTGCACGGCCACCACCAACGCCGCGACAGCCACGACGACCGCCGCGACCACCACAACCGCCCGCCCCCGCCGCGACTTCCGCTTCCCGACCTGGGGCTTCTCACCGTCGCCACTCAGCGGCGACACGTGCTCCGTCATCGCCGCGGAGAACGGTGCCAACGGCTCAACCGGACCCGAAAACTCGCGCCCGACCTGGCCGTCGCCACTGACGAGCGACGATTCGCCGGTCGCTGAACCATCGCCGGTGACCGGCGATGCGGTGGTGGTCTGGTCGTCGCCCCTGGCCGGCGACTCGGCGCCGCCCGGGTTGTCGCCACTGATCGGCGAAGGTCCACTGACCTGGCCGTCGCCGCTCGGTGGCGAAACCGCGTTCTCGTCGTCGCCACTCATCGGCGACGGCTGCGAACCCTCCGACGGCCCCGCCATCACCGACCCCCGGCAAGTCTCGAAAGCACGAACTCCCGCAGCCCGTCGAGGTCGGTGTCGACCGCGACCTCGATCGGCCGTCCGGTCGGATCGATCGGCAGCGCCCGGCGGTCGACGAGGGTCATGCCGCGCGCGGGCCCCGCGGTCACGTCGATGTCCACCGGGTAGGTCTCCGTCCGGAGAATCCCGGGGCTGATCGCCTCCGCGACGGCCACCGCGTCGTGCATCACGATGCCGTCGAAGCCCAGGACCTGCCGGTAGTGGGCGAGGTAGTCGGGCGTCAGCCCGTCCAGCGCTCGGCCCAGTGGCCCCGACGCGGCGAGCTTCGCCAGCCACGCGCTGTCCACGGCGCAGCGGTGGGTGAGGTCGAGGGGGACCATCACGCACGGCACGTCGTCCTCGGCGATCACGCGGTGCGCGGCCTCCGGGTCCGCCCAGATGTTGAACTCGGCGACGGCCGTGCTGTTGCCGCGCGCGACGCCGCCGCCCATCAGCACGATGCGCGAGATCTTCGACTTGATGCCCGGGTGCGCGGCGAGCAGCGCGGCGATGTTCGTAAGCGGTCCGATCGGCGCGATCGTCACCGGTTCGTCGGACGCTTCCAGCAGCGAGACCATCAGCCCCACGGCGTCCAGCGACTCCAACGGCCGCGTCGCCTCGGGCAGCGAGCCGGCGTGACCGGAGAGCCCGTCGTTGCCGTGGACGTGGCTCGAACCGCGCTTGTTCAGGTGCACCAACGGCCGCGAAGCGCCGGCGGCGACCGGCACGTCGGGGCGGTCGCACAGCTGAAGCAGGCGCCGGGCGTTGGCGGTGGTGCTGGTCAGCGGCACGTTGCCGAAGACCGTGGTCACCCCCAGCAGCTCGACGTCGGCGGAAACCGCCGCCAGCGCGATCGCGAAAGCGTCGTCGACACCGGGGTCGGTGTCGATGATCAGCTTGCTCCCCATCCGTGCTCCCCTTGCCTGTGGCGGGCGTCCCCGCACAGGTTACGGTCAACGGCATGACGTCGATGTGGGGTGCGCCCGCGTTGTCCCGCGTGCGCGCCTGGCGGCGGGCCCGGCGCGACCCGCACCAGGCGAAGTTCCTGACGCGCGACTCGCTGCGTTGGGTTTTGCGCAATCGGGCGTACACGCCGTGGTACCTCGTGCGGTACTTTCGCCTGCTCAAGTTCCGGCTCGCCAACCCCCACATCATCCTGCGCGGCATGGTGTTCCTCGGGAAGGACGTGGAGATCCACTGCCGCCCCGGCTACGGGCGGCTCGAGATCGGCCGCTGGGTCCACATCGGTGACGGAAACGCGATCCGCTGCCACGAAGGGTCCCTTCGCATCGGCGACAAGTCCGTGTTCGGGCGCCAGAACGTGATCAACTGCTACCTGGACATCGAGCTCGGCGCCGCCACCCTCGTCGCCGACTGGGTCTACATCTGCGACTTCGACCACGTGACGGCTGACATCCACGTGCCCATCAAGGACCAGGGCATCGTGAAGTCGCCGGTGCGCATCGGTCCGGACACGTGGCTCGGCACGAAGGTCAGTGTCCTCAAGGGAACGCGCGTCGGCCGCGGCTGCGTGCTCGGCGCGCACGCCGTGGTCCGCGGCGACATCCCGGATTACTCCATCGCGGTGGGCTCGCCCGCGCGCGTGGTGCGCAACCGCCAGGACGACTACGCCGCCGACGCCGCCCGCCGCGAAGCCGTCGCCGACATGGCGCGCAAGGCGAACAAGGCCCTGCAGAAGACGCTCGGCGAGAGCTGAAGGTTTCGCCACTCAGCGGCGACGCCCTGGTTGTCGCCGCTGAACGGCAACGACCCCAGCCGTAGCCATGACTTTCGCCGCTGAACGGCAACCCGTAGCCATTCAGCGGCGAAACTCGTCACTCCTCGAACGACATCTCCGGCGGCGGCCGGCGGAACCCACGCGTCAGCACGACGAGGTAGACGATCCCGATCCCCAACCACACCAGGCCGAAGGTCAGGGCGAGCCCGTCGAGGTTCACCAGCAGCCACAGGTCCACCAGCGCACCGATCACCGGAGCGACCATCCACGTCAGCACGTTGCGTGAAGTCGTGTGCCGCGTGCGGATCCAGGTCGCGATCACGCTCACGTTGACCATCGTGAAGGCCGTGAACGCGCCGAAGTTGATGAACGACGTCGACGTGGTCACGTCCAGCGCCAGCGCGATCAGCCCGACGACGCCCGTCAGCACGATCGCGAACGCCGGCGTGTTCAGCTTCGGCTGCAACCGGCCGAAGACCCGCGGCAGCACGCCGTCGCGGCCCATCGCGAACATCAGCCGAGACGCGCTGGCCTGCGCGGCGATGCCCGACGCGAACTGCGCCACCACCAGCCCCGCCAGGAAGAACGCCCCGAACAGCGAGCCACCGATGTGGCGCGCGATCTCGAACGCGGCCGACGACTCGTCGTCGAACCGGAAACCCGGGTGCACGAGCTGGGTGACGTAAGCGAGCACGATGAACACGCCGCCACCGATGAGGGCAGTCAGCAGGATCGCGCGCGGGATCGTCCGCTTCGGCTCCACGGCTTCCTCTGTCAGCGTCGTCACGGCGTCGAAGCCCAGGAACGAGTACGCGGCCACGGCGGCGCCGCCCGAGATCGTGCCGAACGTGCTGCCCGGGTGGAAGAACGGGTCGCTGCTCGCCACTGAGTGGCCATCGGCGAGCACCTGCTTGAGCGAAAGCACCAGGAAGAACACGATCACCAGCACCTGGAAGGCCATGAGGACGAAGTTGGCCTTCTCGGCGATCTTGATGCCCAGCACGTTGAGCAGGGTCGTCAGCGCGATGAACGCGATCAGCCACAGCCAGCTCGGCACGTCGGGGAACTGCGCCGACAGGTACGCACCACCGATCAGCCAGATCACCATCGGCAGGAAGAAGTAGTCGAGCAGCACCGCCCAGCCGACGAGGAAGCCGAGCCGGGAGTCGATGGCCTTGCGCACGTACGTGTAAGCGGAGCCGGCGACGGGGTGCGTCGCGGCCATCTTGCCGTAGCTCGCGGCGGTGAACAGCATCGCGACCAGTGCCACGACGTACGCCGACGGCGTTGTGCCCGCGGTCGTCGTCGCCACGACGCCGAACGTGCCCAGGACGATCAGCGGCGCCATGTACGCGAGTCCGAAAAGGACGACACCGGGCAGCCCGAGCCGTCGTTCGAGCTTGGCTCCGGGGGTCACCTTCGTGGTGCTCATCGGGCTCCTTCTCCTCGCGGACGCCACCGGTCCGGCTCGATGCGGCCCCCGTACAGGGGGAGTTCCAGCGGTTTGTCACCCGGCGTGAACTGGTCCCACATCCGGTTGACGCCAGCGGTCCCTTCGCGACGGACGCGGGCGACCTCGTCCAGGTCGACCGTGCTCGCGAGCACGCCGGACGCGTCGCCCGGCAGCTCGCCGAGCACGGTGCCCTCGGGGTCGACCAGGATGCTGTCTCCTACCCCGACGGGCCCGGCAGTATTCACGCTCGCCACGAAAACCTGGTTGGTGATCGCGTTGGCGCGCGCGAGCACGAGCTCCTGCGCGCGGTCGGGCGTGGTGGTCTGCACCGGGTTGAGCACGAGCTCGGCGCCGAGCCAGGCGAGGTGGCGCGTGACCTCGGGGAACCAGGCGTCGTAGCAGATCGAGAAGCCGATTCGCCCCTCATCGGCGAGATCGGCGACCACGAAACGGTCACCCGGGTCATAAGGCTCATACGGCCGCCACGGGAACACCTTGCGGTAGCTGCCGGCCAGCTCGCCTCCAGGGGAGAAGACAAGGGCGGTGTTGAACAGTTCGCCGTGGTCCCCGCGTTCGCAGACGCTGCCCGGCGAAAGCCACACGCCGAGGTCGCCGGCCAGCTGGGCCAGTTCACGGGTTCTCGGGCCTTCGAGCGGCTGCGCGGCGGCGTTGAGTTGCTCGGTGCGTTCGGCAGCGGTCCCTTCGACCCCGCAGAGGTGTAGCTCGGGAAAGGCGACGAGTCGGGTTCCAGGGTGTTCGGCCAGCACGGTTCCGACCTGGTCCGCGAACGCCGCGACGGAGTCGGTGTACGGGCGCGGTGGCAGCTGTGCCAGCGCGATCGGCAGGGGGCGGGGCATGCGCCGAAAAATAGTCCATCTTGCTCACTTAAACAATAGTGCTCACTTTGAGATGTTTTATTCGGTAGGGTCTCCGCATGACTGCCGACCTGGGTTCGCCGGCGCTGACGGGCATCCGGCGCCTGTCCGCGCTCGACACGGTGCGGGCCCGCATCGCCCTGGCGATCGAGCTCGGCCTCCTGCGTCCGGGGGAGCGGTTGCCGCCCAACGGCGAAATCGCTCGTGCGCTGGGCGTCGGCGACATCACCGTGCGCCGGGCTCTTGTGTCGTTGTGCGAAGACGGCGTGCTCGTGCGCCGCCGTGGCCGCAACGGCGGCACGAGCGTGGCCCCCGACGCGCCGGCGGGCCGGGTCGGCGCGGTGAGCGCGTACCGCGAGTCGTCGGACGAGGTCCACGACCTGATCGACCACCGGCTGGTGATCGAGGCGGGGCTGGTCCAGCTGGTCGCCACGCGGCGAACCGAGGAGGACGTCGAACGGCTGCGCGACCTCGTCCGCCGCATGGACGAAGCCGCCGGGTGGGCCGAGTTCCACGAGCTCGACGCCGAGTTCCACCTCGCCGTGGCCGCCTCGGGCGCGCCGGCGGCGGCGGTGAAGCAGTACGAACTCGTGCTGCGCGAGCTGTACCGCTTCTACCTGCCGTACCGGATGTCGGCACTGCGGGCATCCAACCGGGAGCACGAGGTGCTCGTCCGCGCCATCGCCACGCGCAACCCCGACGAGGCGGCGATCATGACCCGCGCCCACGTCGGGGATCTGCACCGGACGATGTTCGTCGGTCTGCCGGACGTGTCAGGTTCCTGACGCGCGACGGTCCACTACGGACTGATCCCGGCTCATCGGTGACGCACATCAGCCGATCGGCTGATCCGAGTCATCGCGCGCGGGCCCGATGATCATCATCATGCCGAAGTTCCGTTTACTCGTCCCGGTTGTCGCGGCCGTCGCGATGGTCCCCCTCGTGCCGGCGCTCGCGTCCGCGCAAGGGCTGGACTGGAAACCCTGCGTGTCCATCGCGAAAGGTTGGGACGCCGACGACCAGCGCACCGAGTGCGCGATGGTGACCGTGCCACTTGACTACTCCGACCCCGGCGGCCGCACGATCGACATCGCCGTCAGCCGAATCCGCGCGACGGGCACACGCACGGGCGCGATCGTGTTCAACCCCGGCGGCCCGGGCCAGTCGGGCATGAAGATGCCGCTCACCATGTCGGAGAGCAAGGCGTCCGGCCTGCTGGAGCACCACGATCTCATCGGCTTCGACCCGCGCGGCGTCGACTACAGCACGAGCCTCCAGTGCGACGAGGACGACGCCCAGCCCGACCCGTCGTTGTCCGAAAAGGACCAGGCGCGGTTCCTCGCCGACCACAAGGCCGCGGCCAACGCGGCGTGCTTCGCGAAGGACCCCGCGCTCGTGAAGTCGTTCACCACGCCCAACATCGCCCGCGACGTCGACCGAATCCGCGAAGCGCTGGGCGAACAGAAGATCGGCTACTACGGCGTCTCCTGGGGCACCGCCCTCGGCGCCGAGTACCGGACGCTCTTCGACAGCCATGTCGACAAGATGCTGCTCGACTCCGTCATGCCGCCGGAGCTGAGCGTCACGACCATGGACGACGACCAGGCCGCCGCGGGGGAGAACACGTTCCGGGAGTTCGCCGCGTGGGTCGCGCGCTACGACTCCGTCTACCACTTCGGCGGCATCGAACCGCAGGTCGAGAAGGCTTTGCTCGACCTGCGCGCCGAGCTCGCCGCGCACCCTCGCACCGGTCCTGACGGTTCGCCACTGAACGGCGAAACCGTCAACCAGTTCTTCGCCTACCCGCGCCGCCAGTGGGTCGAGGCCGCCGGCCAGCTCGCCGCCATCCGTGACGGCGGCACTCCGCCGGCACAGCCCGACGCCGCGGTCGCGCCGAAAACCGGCTTCGGCTGGGACACCGAACGGACCGGTGGCAACTTCTTTCAGCAGAACGCCCTGCTCTGCAACGAATCACCCAGCCCCCGCGACTTCGACACGGTCTGGCAGCACCGCGTCGACCGCATCAAGGCCAACCCGGTCGCGGGCTCGTTCGGCATCTACGAACAGATGTGCGTCGGCTGGCCCGTGCCCGCGACGCACTGGCAGTTCAGTGCCGGCAAGAGCCCGCTGCAGCTCGTCGGCCATGCTTTCGAGCCGGTCACGCCGATCGGTTGGGCTCTCGCCATGCAGCGGCGAATCGGCGGTTCGCTCATGACCATCGAGGACGACGCCCACGGCTCGCTCTCGAGCCTGCCCTGCGCGGCCGCGGCCGTGACGTTCTTCGACACCGGCCAGACGACCACACAGTCCTGCCCCGGCGAGCCGATCCCGGCACCGAAGGCGTAGCCGCCGAACGGCGAAACCCACGTGACGCCGCGGATACCCTCACCTCGTGAGCGAGATCCTGCGGCGTCACGTGGCCGCGTTCAACAACCGCGACGTCAGCGCTCTGCTCGCGGGTTTCACGGACGACGCCGTCTGGGTCACGGGCACGACGGTCGCCCGTGGCCGCGCCGAGCTGGCCGACCTTTTCGAGAGCGCCATGACCCGGCTCCTGCCGACGCTGACCATCGACGAGATCCTGCTCGACGGCGACCGCGTGGCCGCCCAGCTGACCGAGCGGCTCACCCACGACGGCGAGGAGCGCACCTTCCCGATCGCCGCGTTCTACCGCGTTCGCAACGGCTGCATCGCTGCTGCCAAGATCTATCGCGAAGGCAGCGCAGAACTCGCCTGAACCCCATTGCCGTTCAGCGGCGAATGCTTCTGACCTGCGGAAACGTCAGAGCAAGAAGTGGAACAGCGGGCTTCCCGGCTCCACCTGCTCGACCTGCAGCGGGCTCGCCTCGAGCCGCTTGAGCAGGCTGGGCAGCTCGGCCGGCCGCGGGATCTCGATGCCGATCAGTGCCGGCCCGAGCTCGCGGTTGTTGCGCTTCACGTACTCGAAGCGCGTGACGTCGTCCTCCGGTCCGAGGATCTCGTCGAGGAACCGCCGCAGCGCGCCCGGCTCCTGGGGGAAGCTGACGAGGAAGTAGTGCTTCAGCCCTTCGTGCATCAGCGAGCGCTCGAGGATTTCGCTGTAGCGGCTGACGTCGTTGTTGCCGCCCGAGACGATGCAGACCACCGTCTGCTCGGGTTCGACCAGCACCGTGGTCCCGAGCGCGGCCGAGGCCAGCGCACCCGCGGGCTCGGCGATCACACCGTCCGCCTGGTACATCGCCAGCATCTCCGTGCACACCGCGCCCTCGGGCACGGACGTGAGCTCGGCGCCGCTGTCGCGCACGAGCGGGTAGGTCACGCCGCCGGCCTCACGGACCGCGGCGCCGTCCACGAACGAGTCCACCGCGTCGATCCGCACCGGCTCGCCGGCCTCCAGCGCCGCGGCCATGCACATCGCGCCGGCCGGCTCGACGCCCACGACGCGGATTTCCGGGTGCCGCTCACGCACCCACGTCGCGATGCCGGCCAGCAGGCCACCGCCGCCGACGGGTACCACGAGCACGTCCGGGACGAAGCCGAGTTGGTCCACGACCTCCAGCGCCACCGTGCCCTGGCCGGCGACGGTGCGGGGGTCGTCGAAAGCGGGTACGAGCGTCGCGCCCGTGCGCTGGGCGTCTTCGTTGGCGGCGGCGAACGCGTCCTCGTACGTCTCGCCGACGACGATCACCTCGATGTGCGCGCCGCCCAGCGTCGCGATGCGCTCGCGCTTCTGCCGCGGCGTGGTGCCCGGCACGTACACGCGGCCGTTCGCCCCCAAACGGCGACACGCGTACGCCACGCCCTGCGCGTGGTTGCCGGCGCTCGCACACACGACGCCGCGCGAGCGCGTGGCCTCGTTGAGCTGCACGATGAAGTTGTAGGCGCCGCGGATCTTGTACGAGCGGACGGTCTGCTGGTCCTCCCGCTTGAGCCACACCCGCGCGTCCACGCGGGACGAGAGCCGGGCGTTCGGCTCGAGCGGCGTCCGGGTGACCACACCCGTGAGCCGCTCGGCGGCCTGTTCCACCATCTGGGCACTGACGGTATCGATCCGTTGCACGATCGTTGAATGTACTTCCCGCTCATCGTGACGCCCGAGGCGGTGCGGGCGGCAGCTTGCGGTCAGCTGCCACCGAGCGTCGGGGGAACGGCCTAACTTGCGCAGCCATGAACGTTTCGGACGAGCCGGGCCGGCCGGCCTCGGTCGCTTGCCGCCGCCTTCTTCATCGGCCAGATCGCGGTGCTTGTGGCCATGGGCGCACAGCCGTCGGCGTCGGGTGGCATCGGCTTGCTCGCTGTCCCCTGGTGCCTGGCGCTCGCGTATTCAGTGGTGCGGCTCTGGCTCGGCGGGCGCTGGGGCCGGATCACGCTCACCGTGCTCACGATTCCTTCGCTGCTGCCCGGCTACACGGCGGTGAGCGCCCTGGTGGACGGCCACGCCCTGCCGAGCATCGGCGTCCTCGATCTCATGGTCGGCGTGTTGCCACTCATCGGCGTCGTGCTCGCTTACCTGCCCGCCTCGAACACCTATATCCGCCTCCGCAGCTCATGAACTCTTCGGCACCGCCGGGTACGGGACGAACGTGCTGGTGTTCTCGTCGACCGTCAGCGGCTTGCCGATCGCGGGGAACGCGCGCTGTGAGCACGCCGGGCGTTCACAGACTTTGCAGCCCATTCCGATCGGCGTCGCCGCGGCGGGCTCGTCCAGGTCGAGGCCGGTGGAGTAGACGAGCCGGCCCGCGTGCCGGAGTTCGCAGCCGAGGCCGACGGTGAACGTCTTGCCCGGGCTGCCGAAGCCGCCGATGTTGCGCGAGACCGTGCGCGCGACCCAGAAGTAGCGTTTGCCGTCGGGCAGGGCCGCGATCTGTGTCAGGATCTTGCCAGGCGAAGCGAACGCCTCGTAGATGTTCCACAACGGACACGCGCCACCCACTCGCGAGAAGTGGAACCCCGCGGCGGACTGGCGTTTCGACATGTTCCCCGCCCGGTCCACGCGCACGAACGAGAACGGGATACCCCGCTGCTTCGGCCGCTGAAGTGTCGAAAGCCGGTGGCACACCGTCTCGAAACCGACGCCGAAGTGGTCACACAGCCGCTCGATGTCGTAGCGGAACTTCTCCGCCGTGGCCAGAAAAGGGCCATACGGCAGGATCAGCGCGCCGGCGAAGTAGTTCGCCAGGCCCACGCGCGCCAGCGTCCGCGCGGCCGGCCCCGAGAACGCCCACGAGTCGGCCAGCTCGGTGATCAGGTCGTCGTACTCCAGCAACGCGATCTGCGAAGCCATCCGGAACGCCTGTTGCCCCACGCGCAAGCTCGGCGCGAGCCGCAACACACGGGTCGCCGGCTCGTAACGGTGCTGCTGACCTGCGGCTTCGTTCAACCCCTCGCTCGTCACCTCCACGCCATAGCGCTGCCAGAGGCGATCCTTCAGCGATGTGAGCGCCGAGCCTCGGCGCAACGGGATCTCCTCCGCCATGCGTTCGGCGCGCTCGTCGAGCTCCGCGACGTAGTTCTCGCGCTCGTAGAAGAAGTCGCGCACCTCTTCGTGCGGCAACGCCGCGGCGGCGCTGCCGTGCAGGCCGAGGCCGTTTTCCGTGGTCAGCGCGACCGTGCTCTCCACGGCGTTGCGGTAGCTGCGGTGCAGCTTCACCAGCGCCTGGGCGATCGAAGGCAGGTTGGAGGCCAGCTCGTTGAGCTCGCTCATGGTCACCTCGACGCCGACGACCTCGTCGAGCAGCGCCTCTTTCACGTCCGCGACCAGGCGAGACGTGTCGTTGTTGGCGAAGAACTCCGTGTCGACGCCGAACGCCTGCGTGATCCGCAGCAGCACCGGCACCGTCAACGGCCGCGAGTTGTGCTCGATCTGATTCAGGTAGCTGGGTGAGATCTCGAGCACACGAGCGAGGTCGGCCTGGCTCATCGAACGGCTCTCACGGAGATGCCGTAGCCGCGCCCCGGCGAAAGTTTTGTCCATCGCTCCTCCGATCGGCCGGAAGGTTTCCGGCCCTGAACGATTACGTGAACGATCAAGGCCGTGGATTTTCACCCTGGTTGCCAACCAGTGATTCGCAAGCTTTGCAAGATGCTACGCATCATTCACATAAATTGGCAAATTGGAGCTATGGACCGCCTTTTCGTGCTCGTGTCAGGGTCGTAACCAGGCAAGGCGAGCAATCGCAAACTTCGCAACACGGGAGAGTCCGATGACCGAGCAGGCCAAGCAGCTCGACCAGGCGGCGGCCGAGCTGGCCGAGCAGTGGAAGACCGACCCCCGCTGGGCGGGCGTCCAGCGGACCTATTCCGCCGCCGACGTGGTGAAGCTGCGTGGCTCCGTCGTCGAAGAGCACACGCTCGCCCGTCGCGGTGCGGAGCGGCTGTGGGAGCTCCTGCACACCGAGGACTACGTCCACTCGCTTGGCGCGCTCACCGGCAACCAGGCCGTGCAGCAGGTCCGCGCGGGCCTCAAGGCGATCTACCTGTCCGGCTGGCAGGTCGCGGCCGACGCCAACCTGGCCGGCCAGACCTACCCGGACCAGAGCCTCTACCCGGCCAACTCGGTCCCGGCCGTCGTCCGCCGCATCAACAACGCGCTGGGCCGCGCCGACCAGATCAACTGGGCCGAGGGCAACACCGACATCGACTGGTTCGCGCCGATCGTCGCCGACGCCGAGGCCGGTTTCGGTGGCCCGCTGAACGCGTTCGAGCTGATGAAGGGCATGATCGCCGCCGGCGCCGCGGGCGTGCACTGGGAGGACCAGCTCGCGTCCGAGAAGAAGTGCGGCCACCTCGGCGGCAAGGTGCTGATCCCGACCAAGCAGCACGAGCGCACCCTCAACGCCGCCCGCCTCGCCGCGGACGTGCTGAACGTGCCGACCCTCGTCGTCGCCCGCACCGACGCGCAGGCCGCGACGCTGCTGACCAGCGACGTCGACGAGCGGGACCAGAAGTACCTGACCGGCGGTCGTACGGCCGAGGGTTTCTACGAGGTCAACAACGGCATCGAGCCCTGCATCGACCGCGGCCTGGCCTACGCGCAGTACGCCGACCTGCTGTGGATGGAGACGTCCACTCCGGACCTCGAGATCGCCCGCAAGTACGCCGAGGCGATCAAGGCCGAGTACCCGGACCAGATGCTGGCCTACAACTGCTCGCCGTCGTTCAACTGGAAGAAGCACCTCGACGACGACACCATCGCGCGGTTCCAGCGCGAGCTCGGCGCCATGGGCTACAAGTTCCAGTTCATCACCCTCGCCGGCTTCCACGCGCTGAACTACTCGATGTTCGACCTGGCCCACGGCTACGCCCGGGAAGGCATGACCGCCTACGTCGGCCTGCAGGAGCGCGAGTTCGCCTCCGAGGAGCGCGGCTACACCGCCACCAAGCACCAGCGCGAGGTCGGCACCGGTTTCTTCGACCTGGTGTCCACGGCCCTGAACCCGGAGAGCTCGACCACGGCGCTCAAGGGTTCGACCGAAGAAGACCAGTTCCACTGACGTTCCCGCGGGCCGGCGACCCGGTCGCCGGCCCGCCCCCCTTCTTTCCCTCGCGGAGGTACGAGATGGCCGACAAGCTGAACTACCGCATCGAAATCACCGGCCCCACCGGTGACCGGTTCGCCGAGATCCTCACCCCGGCCGCGCTGGAGTTCGTGGCCAAGCTCGACAACGCCTTCGCCGGACGCCGCCGCGAGCTGCTCGACGAGCGCCGCCGCCGTCGCGAGCGCGTGCAGACGGGGGAGGAGCAGCTGGACTTCCTGCCGGAGACGCGCCGAATCCGCGCCGACGACGGCTGGCACATCGCGCCGCCGGCGCCCGGTCTCGAGGACCGCCGCGTGGAGATCACCGGCCCGACGGACCGCAAGATGACCGTCAACGCCCTGAACTCCGGCGCGAAGGTCTGGCTCGCGGACTTCGAGGACGCGACTTCGCCGACGTGGCACAACATCGTCGACGGTCAGCTGAACCTGTTCGACGCCATCCGCCGCAACATCGACTTCACCACCGAGTCGGGCAAGCGCTACACGATCGGCGAGGACCCGGCGACGATCGTCGCCCGCCCGCGCGGCTGGCACCTGGTGGAGAAGCACATCCGCATCGACGGTCGCCCCCTGTCGGCGAGCCTGGTCGACTTCGGGCTGTACTTCTTCCATAATGCGCGCCAGCTGATCGCGCGCGGCAGCGGCCCGTACTTCTACCTGCCGAAGCTCGAGAACCACCTCGAGGCGCGCCTGTGGAACGACGTTTTCCTGTTCGCGCAGAACGAACTCGGCATCCCGCGCGGCACCGTCCGCGCGACGGTGCTGATCGAGACGATCACCGCGGCGTTCGAAATGGACGAGATCCTCTTCGAGCTGCGTGAGCACGCCGCCGGCCTCAACGCGGGGCGCTGGGACTACATCTTCAGCGTCATCAAGAACTTCTCCGAGCACGGCGCCGACTTCGTGCTGCCGGACCGCGCGCAGGTCACGATGACGGTCCCCTTCATGCGCGCCTACACCGAACTGCTGGTCCGCACGTGCCACCGCCGTGGTGCGCACGCGATCGGCGGGATGGCGGCGTTCATCCCGAGTAAGGATCCTGACGCCAACGCGACGGCGTTCGAGAAGGTCCGCCAGGACAAGGAACGCGAGGCGGGCGACGGGTTCGACGGCTCGTGGGTCGCCCACCCCGGCCTGGTCCCCGTCTGCCGCGAGGTCTTCGACAGCGTGCTGGGCGGCTGGCCCAACCAGCTGGGCCGGCTGCGTGAGGACGTCGACGTCACCGCCGCGGACCTGCTCGACGTCGCCTCCGCCGGCGGCGAGGTGACGGAGGCCGGCGTTCGCGCCAACATCAACGTTGCCCTGCGCTACATCGACTCCTGGCTGCGCGGCACGGGCGCCGCCGCGATCCACAACCTCATGGAAGACGCCGCGACGGCCGAGATCGCGCGGTGCCAGGTGTGGCAGTGGATCCGCAACGGCACGAAGTTCGCGGACGGCACGGCGTTGACGCGCGAGCTGGCGGTCGAGTTCCTGGACGACGAGTTCGAGTCGGTCCGCGCCGACCTGCCCGCCGGCCACCGCCTCGACGACGCCCGCGCCATCTTCACCGAGACCGCCCTGGGCGAGAAGCTCCCGGGCTTCGTCACGACCAGCGCCTACGCCCGCCACCTGTGCGACGCGCGGTGACTACGCTCCGGCCGCCCCTGACCTGACCGGGGCGGCCGGTTTCCCCGCACCGCTTTGGGACGGTGCGGCGAGACGGGTCCGGTGGCGGAGGCTCCCCGCCACCGGACCCGGGTTTTGTCTGTTGCCGTCCAGCGGCTACGTGCTGGTGGGTGGCGGTTTTGGTCTGTCAGGCCGTGGGTCGCGATGGCTCTGTTGCCGCTGATCGGCGACACGTTCCTGGGCTGCTGTTTCGCCGTGCCGGGGCGATCGCCGGTGCGTATCCGTTGGGACAGGACGGCTTGCCTTTGAGCGGCGACATGACCCCAGTGCCCTGATCTGCGCCCGCAGCAACGCCGCGCGGCTGGGCCTCGCCGGCCGGATCGACGTGCCCGACGCCTGCCTCTACCCCGAGGGGTGAGCGGACCTCGTCGTCTGCAGCCGACGAACGTGCCGGTTGCCGTTCAGTGGCGACGGCCCGAGTGGCCGCCCATCGGCGAATTCAGGGGCGCCGGATCAGCGTCGCGCGGCCAACAGCGTCGCGGCGGCCGCGCGGGCCGTGCCGGCCTCGCCGGGGTCGCCCTTGATCGCGGCGAGCACCGTGGCCCCCTCCATGAGGGAGAAGAGCTGGTCGGCGAGGTCGTCGTCGGCGACCAGTCGGCGCAGGTACGCGCGCACTTCGTCCTTGTGGTTGTGGATGGCCGCGGCGACGACCGGTGCGAGCGTCCCGAACTCGCCGAAGGAGTTCACGAACGCGCAGCCCCGGAAGTCGGGCTCGCTGAACCACTCGTGCAGCCAGTCGAAAACCGCCAGCGGGTCGTCGCCCCGCGCGGCGACGAACTCGCGCAGCGACCGGCGCCAGCGTTCATCTCGCGTGTTCAGGTAGGCGGCCACGAGGTCGTCCTTGGAAGGGAACACCTGGTAGAGCCGCTTGAGCGAGACGCCGGAGCGGCTGCGCACGGCGTCCATACCCACGGATTGCACGCCCTGGGCGTAGAACAGGTCTTCGGCGGCCTCGAGTAGCCGTTCGGTGGCTTCCGCGGTGTTCACGTCGTGTCCCTCTGGTGTGGAGAATTAACGTTCTCTATGCTAGCCGACACCAGGGAGAACGGACGTTCTCCCGCGATCCGCGCAGGAGCCCGCCATGACACCGCGTCCGCCGTTCCCGCCGTTCGACGAGAACACCGCCCGCCAGAAGGTCCAGGCCGCCGAGGACGCCTGGAACACGCGCGACCCCGAGAAGGTCTCCCTCGCCTACACCGAGGACTCCGTGTGGCGAAACCGCGACCAGTACGTCGTCGGCCGCGCGGAGATCGTCAAGTTCCTGACCCAGAAGTGGGAGCGCGAGCTCGACTACGCGCTGCGCAAGGAACTGTGGGGCTTCCGCGGCAACCGCATCGGCGTGCGGTTCCAGTACGAATCGCACAACGCCGAGGGCCAGTGGTTCCGCAGCTACGGCAACGAGCTCTGGGAGTTCAGCGACGAAGGCCTCATGCGCCGCCGCGAGGCGAGCATCAACGACCGCCCGATCGCGGAGAGCGAACGCTGGATCTTCGGCAAGCGCCCGGAAGCCGAGCACGGCAAGGAATTCCCGATCTTCTGAGCCTCGGCCGTGAGCGAACGCGCGTGATTTCTCCCTGAAGTGCCGCCAGGATTCAGCCATGGGCCTGGGATTCAGCGGAGAAGTCACGGAGTTCTACCACCGCTACCGCCGCGGCTACCCGACGGCGGTGTTCGACGCGATCACCGCCGAGTTCGCCCTGGCCGGGGACGACGTGGTCCTCGACCTCGGGTGCGGCACGGGCCAGCTCGCCGTGCCGATGGCCGCGCGGGTCCGCGCGGTCGCGGGCATGGACCCCTCACCCGACATGCTCTCGCGCGCCCGCCGTGCCGCGGCCGACGCCGGCGTGACCAACGCGTCGTGGCTCCTGGGCGGCGACACCGACGTCACGTCGCTGAATTCCCTGCTCGACGGGCTCGGCGTCGTCACCATCGGGCAGGCTCTGCACTGGATGGACCACGCGACGCTGTTCGCCGCCGTGAAGCCGATGCTCCGGCCGGGCGGCGGCATCGCGGTGGTCACCAACGGCGTACCGCTGTGGCTCCAGGACAGCGACTGGTCGCGAGCGCTGCTCGGCGTGCTGTCCGACTGGTTCGGCCAGCCCCTCACCGCAGCCTGCGGAACGGACGACGCCAGCCAGGACCGTTACCGCGCCGCCCTGGCCGGCGCCGGTTACGACGTCGGCCTCCGCACCGTCGAGTACGCCGGCGACCTCACCGCGGCCGAGATCATCGGCGGCGTCTACTCGGCCATGGGCGAGGACGAGTTGCCACCCAGCGGCGAACGGCCGGCCTTCGAGGACCGCATCCGCTCGGCGATCGAGCCCCACGCGCCGTTCCGCGAACCGGTGCGCGTGACGATCCTGACCGGCCGCGTGCCCTGAGTCTTGTCGCCACTGAGTGGCAACAGGTGCCCGGTGGCAGGTCTTGGCTGTTCAGAGGCCGGTTTCCGCGGGGCTTCCGAGCTCGGCCAGCTCGGTGGTGACGGCGTCGAGGTGCAGGGGGCGAAGGTCGTTGACGTCCATTCCGACGTTCAGCTGCCGGCCCCGCTTGCGCCACGCGCTGTGGACGTGACCGTGCAGCAGCCACAGCCCCTCGTCGGGCAGGCGGTACTGCGACCCGCGGTCCTCGCCCACATGGTCGCCTTCGTACGGGAAATGGCTGAGCAGCACGTTCTGCCCCGCGATCCGGCGGCGCGCAAACGCTTGCACCGTGGCGAAATGCTCCAGCCACGCGCGTTGGTGCCGATGCGCCTGGCGCAGTCCGGGCCACGGCTCGTCGTGGTTGCCGGTGATGAGGTGAATCTGGCCGTTCAGCTGCCGGAGCGTGTCGGAGAACCGCGCCAGCCGGCCCATGCCGACGTCACCCAGGTGCCACACCTGGTCGCCCGGCCGCACGGTGGCGTTCCACCGCTCGACCACGAACGCGTCGTGCTCGGGCGGTGTCTCGAACCCGCGCAGGCCGGCCACGAGCTGGTGGTCGAAGTGGGTGTCGGCGGTGAACCAGACGTCCATGATCGGGCTGCTCCTCGTAGTCGACGTCGGCCCATCGCCGGGGTGGCGAGGTACGCATACCTTGCGCCCTGAACCTCCCATCGTGCCAGGGATTTTCGCCGTTCGACGGCGATTGTTACTGTCCGTTGTGGATAGTGGGATGAAGGTCCCCTTCATTCCTTCCCGAGGAGCCTGACCACGGTCGCGTCCGACACCTGGGTGAAGTCGACGTACCAATGCCCCACGGCGCTGAATCGCCTCGGCGCGGCGACAGCGATGAACTGGTCCACCTCGCCTTCGAACTCGGCGACGGCGTCCGGCGCGCACACCGGCACGGCCAGCACCACGCGCCGCGCGTCGCGGAGGTCGCGGACGGCGGCCATCGCGGTGACGCCGGTTGCCAGTCCGTCGTCGATCACGAGCACGTCGTGGCCGGCCACCGCCACCGGCGGGCGCCCGTCGCGATAGGCCGCCAAACGGCGACGCGCCTCGGCTCGCTCGCGCGAACACGCCGGTTCCATCGCCTTCGGCGTGAGCCCGAACGCGCGCAACGCCGACATCGAGTAGTAGGGCGGCCCCTCCGCCGTCACTGCGCCGACACCGAACTCTTGCCGCCCGGGCGCCCCGATCTTCCGAGCGACCACGACGTCCAGCGGAGCTCCGAGCGCCTGGGCGACCTCGGCCGCCACCGGCACGCCCCCGCGCGGCAACCCGAGCACGACGGGCTCGACCCACGGCTGCCTGGCCAGGATCCGCCCGAGTCGCCGGCCGGCGTCGATCCGGTCGTAGAACAATCTCCTCACCACGGTCGCGCCACCAGCCAAGGCGCGACGGCACGCAGATTGTTCAACAATCCATGGGCCGAAAAAGCTGGCGCACGACGCATCCCGACGACAGCCGGAACGAGCCCGGCCGCGTGGTCGATGAGCGGCGACACCATGCGTTCCACATTCCCGCGACGAAGCCGGACGAACCGGTCACTCGCCGCGTTCGGGTAGGCCTATCTGCTGCTTCCCCTATTCTTTCGCACGCGGCGACGGACGGATGCTTCGAACACCCCACCGGATATCCACGGATCCGTCATGACCAGCAGATCCAGAGCCGTCGTCGCTGCTTTGCTGGCCGTTTTCGCCCTCGGTCTCACCGCAGCGTCGGTGGTCTCGGCGCCCGAGCAGGCGTACGCCGCCTGCGTCCGGCCCTGCCACTTCTGACGGCGGGCCCACTCAGAGTTCGAACGCGTTGCCCGTCGCGATCTTCGGGCGTCCCAGCTCGATCGGTTCGCCCATGCGCGCACGCCGGTAGACCTCCACGGTCGCTTCGGCGATGCGTCCCCAGTCGAAGTCCGCCCCGAGGCGCGACTGGGCCGCTCGTGCGCGCCGGGTCGCGGCGGCGGCGTCGCCGAGGACGGTCGTGACCGCCGTGGCCAGACCCGCGACGTCGCCCGGTTCGAACGCCAGGCCCGTCTCCCCGTCGACGACCACCTCGCCGAGGCCACCCGCCGTCGACGCGACAAGGGGCGCTTTCGCGGCCGCGGCCTCCAGGGCGACGATCCCGAACGGCTCGTACCGGCTCGGCAGCACCACGGCGTCCGCCGCGGCCAGCAGCGCGCGCAGGTCACGGTCGGGCAGGTGACCGACGAAGTCCACCGCGCGGCGAATCCGCAGCTTGCGCGCCTGCGCGACCAGCTCGTCGTGGTGTCGCCCCTTACCGGCGACGACCACGCGCGTGCCCGGGAACTGGCGACGAATGCGGGGCAGCGCGGCCAGCAGGTCCTGCACGCCCTTCTCCCACTCCAGCCGACCAAAGAACAGCAGGAACGGCGCGCCGTCGGGGCTGTGTCGTTCCCGCATCTTCGCCACTTCGGCGGCCGAGACGCGCCAGCTGCGTTCTTCGATGCCGTTGTGGATCACGGTGACTTCGGCGGCCTCGATCTCGAACAGGTGCGCCACTTCCTTGCGCATCGCCTGCGAGCACGTGATCACGGCGTCGGCGCGGTTGGCCAGCCACCACTCGACGGAATGCACCTGCTGGTTGAGCGGGTGCGAAAGCCAGCCGGAGTGCCGGCCCGCTTCGGTCGCGTGGACGGTGCCTACGAGCGGCACGCGCGCGGCCTCGGCGATGGCGATCGCGGGGTGGGTCACGAGCCAGTCGTGCGCGTGGACGACGTCGGGCTGCCACGTGCGCAGCAGGTCCTGCGCCGCGCGGATCATGGCGTGGCCCATGGCGAGCGTCCAGGCGACGAGGTCGCGTTCGAACGTCAGGTGCATGGGGTCCTCGGCCACGCGGATCAGCCGCACGCCCTCGACGTCGCGGTCGCTGCGCGGGTGCGTCGACGCGTCGGTGCCGGCCTGGTGGCGGCAGAGAACCACCACGTCGTGGCCCTGCTGGGCGAGGTGCCGAGCCAGCGCGTGCACGTGCCGGGCGAGCCCGCCGATGACCACGGGCGGGTACTCCCACGACAGCATCAGCACGCGCATGGGCAGAGGTTACTCGCCAGTCGCTTCCGTCGGGCGGCCCGGCTGTCGCCGCCTCCGATCTCTGTCACCATCGGAGGTGATGACTTCCAGCCAGCCCGAGTGGCAGCGCGCGGACCCGCCCCTGACGACGCCGTGGACCGACCTCGTCAGCCGCTCCAACGTGCTCCCCGAGTACCCCAGACCGCAGCTGAGGCGGCCGCGGTGGCTGAACCTCAACGGCGTCTGGGACTACGCGGGGTGGCCGTCGTCGCCCGAGGAACCCCGGCCCGTCGGCTACGGGGAGCGCATCTTGGTCCCCTTCGCGCCGGAATCGGCACTCTCCGGAATCAACCGGCGCGACGAGGTCCTCTGGTACCGGCGGCTGTTCGAGATTCCCGACGACTGGCGTGGTGAACGCGTGCTGCTGCACTTCGGCGCGGTCGACCAGACAGCGAAGGTCTGGGTGAACAACCAGCTCGTGGTCACCCACGAGGGTGGCTACACGGCGTTCGCGGCCGACGTCACCGATGCGCTGCGTGCGTCCGGGCCGCAAGAGCTGACCGTTCGCGCCGAGGACCGCACCGACATCGCGCCGTTCCCGCTCGGCAAGCAGCGCAACGCGCCGGGGGGCATTTGCTACACGCCGACGTCCGGGATCTGGCAGACGGTGTGGCTCGAGCCGGTGCCATCCGGCCGCATCGAGGACCTGCAGATCACTCCGGACCTCGCGGGCTTCACTGTATTTCCCCAGGCCAAGGGCGGTGATCAAGTCGAGCTGAGCGTTTCGCCACCCAGCGGCGACGAGATCGTCAGCGTCCGCGGGGCCGCCGGCACGCGGCTGCGGGCGGACGTCCCGGTGCCCCACTGGTGGACTCCCGACGATCCGTATCTCTACGACCTCACCGTGCGCCTGCTCGACCACCACGGCGACGTGCTCGACGAGGTCACCAGCTACGGCGGACTGCGCACCGTGGAGCTCGTCCCGGATTCCGCCGGCCGTCCCCGCGTCGCCCTCAACGGGCGGATCACCTTCCTCCACGGCCCGCTCGACCAGGGCTATTGGCCCGACGGCGGCTACACCGCGCCCACCGACGACGCCCTGCGATTCGACCTCGAAAAGACGAAAGAGCTCGGCTTCAACTGCGTCCGCAAGCACGTGAAGGTCGAGCCCGCGCGTTGGTACCACTGGACCGACCGGCTGGGCCTGGTCGTCTGGCAGGACATGCCGTCGCTGGTGGTGTCGTTCGACGGGCCGCCCGGGCCGGCGCCGGACCCGGTGCCCGAGGGCAAGGAACGCTTCGAGGCCGAGCTGCGCGAAATGGTGCGGCTGCTGCGGAACGTGCCGTCGATCGTCGCGTGGGTGCCGTTCAACGAGGGCTGGGGTGAGTTCGACACGGCGCGAATCGCCGAGGTCGTGAAGGAGCTCGACCCAACTCGCCTCGTCGTGGCCAACAGCGGCGTGAACTGCTGCTTCTCCCGTACCGACACAGGCGCCGGCGATGTCTACGACGACCACACGTACGTCGGCCCCGGCGAGCCGCGCGTGCAGGACCACCGCGCGCTCATCGACGGTGAGTACGGGGGCCTCGGGCTCGTCCTCGACGACGACGGCTGGCCCGGCCCGCCCAACGCGTACGAGATGACCGCTGACGCCGATCACCTCACGCGCCGTTACGCGGAGCTCAGCAACCGACTGGAGTCCCTGGTCGGCGAATGGGGCCTCTCCGGCGCGATCTACACCCAGACCACGGACGTCGAAAACGAGGTCAACGGCCTGCTCACCTACGACCGCCGCGTGACCAAACTCGATGCGGACGTCGCGACCGCCCGCAACCGCGCGGTCATCACCTGCGGCTCGTTCCCGGCCGTCGAAGCCGCCCAGGAGCCACAAAACCCCAGCTAGAGACGTTTCGCCGCTGAACGGCGACACGAAAAAGCGGGAACCCCAACGGAGTCCCCGCCCTTCGCCGGCCGTGAAAATCAGGCAGGCAGCACGGCCTCGATCGCCTTCACCACGGTGTCGTCCTCGGGCTCGGTCCGCGGACGGAACCGGCCCACGACCTCACCGTCGGAGTCGATCAGGAACTTCTCGAAGTTCCACTGCACGTCGCCGGCTGCACCCTCGGCGTCAGCGGTCTGGGTGAGCGTGGAGTACAGCGGGTGACGGTCGTCGCCGTTCACCTCGAGCTTCTCGAACAGCGGGAACGTGACGCCGTAGGTGGTGGAGCAGAACGTCTGGATCTCGTCGGCCGTCCCGGGCTCCTGGCCGGCGAACTGGTTGCACGGGAACCCGACGACGGAGAAACCCTTGTCGCCGTAGCGTTCCTGCAGCCGCTCCAGGCCGGTGTACTGCGGGGTCAGGCCGCACTTGGAGGCGACGTTGACCACCAGCAGCGCCTTGCCGCCGAGCGCGCCCAGGGTGGTGTCATCACCCGAGAGCGTCTTCAGCGGGATATCGCGAATGCTCATTCCTCGGTGTCCCTTTCACTTGTGTGGCAGCAGCTGTCGTGCGTCCAGCTGTCCGAACGGTCCATCGGCGCGGCGGTACTCCGCCGCGAGCTCGTGCCCGCGGGCGTGGTCGCCGGAGCGCAGCAGCCCGGCGAGCTCGTCGAAACGCGAGGCGTGCACGCGGGCGCGCCGGCGCGCGTAATCCGCGGCGGAGTCCTTGGTGACCATGAACGCCCAGTCACTCGACAACGCCAGCATCGCCTCCGCGACGGCCTGATCGGCCACGGTGTCGCGAGCGGTCCCCCCGTGCTCTCCGAAGTGCCCGGAAACGAGGTCCAGCAAGCGTTTCTGCAACGCGGTGTTGTCCTGCACCATGTCGGCCACCTGCTCGCCGTCCCAAACGCGCCAGTCCTTGCCCGAGCCCCACGACGACGCCGGCAGGTCGATCGGCGCCCCCACATGGCCGGCCTCCAGCGCGCCCTGCAGCGTCGTCACGCGCACACCCACCTCGGGCAACGCGCGCAGCACCCCCTCGAGCCACGCGGGACCCTCGTGCCACCAGTGCCCGAACAGCTCCGTGTCGTACGCCGCGACCACAAGCGACTCACGTCCGTGCTGCTCCCGCAGCGAACGCAGCCGCGCGACGACCGTGTCGACGAAGTCCTTCACGTGCGTACCGAGCACGCCGGCCGCCAGCGCCGGGTCGTACGGCGCCTTCTCATGCGGCGGCACCTGCTTGCCGGTGACGCGCGAAGCCTTCAACCCCACTTCGTGCGCCCACGTGTGGAAATCGCGGTACGCCGCGTGCCCCGGGTAGCCGGCTTTCGGCGACCAGACCCGGTACGTCACCTCGAGATCGCGCCCGAAACACACCACGTCCGACGAGCCGACCGTGCGCGCCGTCGACGTGTCGCCGTGCAGCGACGGCCCGTCGACGAGGAACCGCTGCACGCCCGCCGCGGCGTAACCCCGTTCCATCCCGGGCTCGTAGCCGCATTCCGGCGCCCAGATGCCCTCTGGCCGCCGCCCAACGCGCAGCTGCGCATCGGCCAGGCCTTCGCGCAAAGCGAACGCGCGGACGTCCTCGTCCAGCAACGGCTGAAACGGGTGCGCGAGCGGCCCCCCCAGCAGTTCGATCGTGTCACTGTCCACAAGTGACCGCAGGATCGGCGAGAACCCGTGGCGCCAGCGTGTCTCCAGCTCCTCCGTCGCGCGCACGGCTGTCTGGTGCTCGGCCGCGGCCAGGTCGCGCAGGAGCGGGTCGCCGCCCCACAGCGTCGACGCGTGCCGCGCGCGCAGCTGCCAGTCGCCGAGCCAGTCGTGGCACGCACGGATCGCGTACGGATCGTCGAGCTGCGCCGCGAGCACGGGCGTCATGCCGAGCGTCAGGACCTCGCGTCGCCCCTCAGCGGCGAAACGCTGCAGCAGGTCGACGACCGGCAGGTACGAATGCGCCCACGCCTGGTAGAGCCACTCCTCGCCGACGGGCCAGCTGCCGTGGTGCGGCAACCAGGGCAGGTGGCTGTGCAGGACGAGGCAAAAAGTGCCTTCCGAGGCAGGCGGAGTCACGGGCGCACCGCCACCGCGACCAGGTCGAGGCTCGCGTCCAGGTCGTCACCGCGGACGGAGAAGTCCTCCGCCCCGATCGCCGCGACGTCGGTGAGCAACCCCGCCGGCCACACGGCCTGCCCGGGCAGCGAGCCCATCACCACCTCGAGCTGCGCGTCGATGATCGAGCCGCCGTACGCGCGTTCCAGCTCGCGCAGCCGTTCCCCGTGATGCAACCCGTGTAGCGATTGGACGACGAACCCGGCGGCGCGCAGCAGACCGTCCAATTCGGACGGTGCGAGCTCCCGGGTGTGGTAGGGGTTCAGCGGCGTGTCGGAGTCGGGCGTGAACGTCAGCCGGTTCGGCGTCGTGACCAGCATTTTCCCGCCCGGCCGCAGGACGCGGAAGCATTCGGCGAGGAACCCGTCCTGGTCCCACAGGTGCTCGATCACCTGGAAGTTCGCGACCACGTCCACGGATTCGCCGCTCAACGGCAAATATGCGAGGTTCGCGCGCGCCACCGCGACGTCCGGGTACCGGCGCGCGACGTGTTCCGTCGTCGGCACGTCGTAGTCCAGCGCCAGCACGCGCCGCGCCGTCTTCGCGATCAGCCCCGCGCCGTACCCCTCGCCGCAGCCCGCCTCCAGCACCGTCGCGCCGGCGCAGTGGGGGAGCAGAGCGACGTAGGCGGCTTCGTGGCGACGGAACCAGTAATTCTCCTCGGGGATGCCGGGGACGGTCCGTTCGCCGGTGAGGTGCAGTGCCTCGGCCCGGGTGGCTGCGTTGGTCACCTGCGCGACCCTAGCGCGTGTCACGTTCCCGACCGCCGTCTCGTTCCAGCCCCATGCAACGGACCCTCACGCGCGTACTGCTGGTGCTGCTCGGCGTCGTCACGGCGGCGACGGGGCTGTGGCCACTTCTGTGGCCCCTGGGCTTCTACCAGGACTTTCCCGGCTTTCGGCACGGCTGGGTCAGCATGGACGGAGCGTTCGACGAACACCTCATCCGCGACTTCGGCGCCCTCAACCTGGCCCTGGCGGCGACGCTGATCGGCGCCGCCGTGATCGGCACCACAGCCGTCGCGCGCCTGGCGGCCGTGGCGGCGCTGCTGTTCGCGGTGCCGCACTTCGGCTACCACCTCGGGCACGTCGGCCACTTCGCGACAATCGACCAGGTAATGATCCTTTCAACGCTCGCGCTGAGCGTGGTGGTCCCCCTCGTGGTGCTGTTCGTCCCCGGGCGGCGAGAGGTCAGGTCGGCGACACCGTGATGCTCAGCGCGCCCGGGCCGACGTGCGCGCCGATCACCGTGCTCGCGTCGCCGACCACGACGTCCGTGATACCGGGGATCCGGTCCCTCAGACGCCGGACGACCTCGGTCTCGTCCGAGCCGAAGCGCGTCACGGCGACGTCCACGCGTTGGTCGCCCGCGGCCTTCACCGCGAGGTCCACCAGACGGTTCATCGCGCGTTTCGCGCCGGGAACGCGCGCCAGCGGCGAGACTTCACCATTACGGACAGTGAGTAACGGCTTGATCGAGAACGCCGTACCCACCAGCGACTGGGCGGCTCCGACGCGTCCCGTGCGCCGGAGGTACTCGAGCGTGTCCACGTAGATCAGCTCGGTGGCGGCGCGCACGCGGCGCTCGGCGGCCTCGAGCACGCGCGCGAGCTGACCGCCGGCGCCGGCGACGCGCGCGGCCGACACCGCTGCGTAGCCGAGGCTCATGCTGGCCGTTCCGCTGTCGATGATGTGCACGGGGATCCGGACCTGCTGCGCCGCCTCGCGCGCCGCCTGCACGGTGTCCGAAAGGCGACCGGAGATGTGCAGGCTGACGATGGCGGACGCGCCGCGCGCGGCGGCGTCCTGGTACGTCCAGAAGAACGCACCCGGGTCGGGCGGCGAGGTGGTGACGTTGTGGCCGGACTTCATGGCGGCGATGAGCTCGTTGCGGTCGAACCGGTGTTCGTCGTCCGTCTGATCCCCGACGTGCAGCTGAACCTGCACCACGCCGATGCCCCAACGGGCGGCGAGTTTGTCGGGCAGGCACGAGGTCGAGTCCGTGACTACGGCGATGTGCGCGGGCATGGTGCGGGAGGTTAACGCCTGTCGGCCTACTGCCAGTAGCCCACCGTTGGTCCGATCGGGCGAGCGGTGTGCTGGACGGGTTAACCGGCGGACTACCGGGACGATGGTCTCAAAAGATTGCTCATCCAGGTGAATGCCGTCACCTCGGCGGGTCTCCCCGCCTGAATGGCCCTAATCTACCGGCCAGTAGAGCACTGTCCCGCGGCCGAGAGCCGGCCCCAACCGGGAGGTCGAAGAAGACCCATGACGAACATCGTTGTCCTGGTCAAGCAGGTACCGGACACCTACTCGGAGCGGAAGCTCTCCGGTGCCGACAACACACTTGACCGCGAATCCGCAGACGCCGTGCTCGACGAGATCAACGAGAAGGCCGTCGAAGAGGCGCTGAAGATCAAGGAAGCGGGCGAGGGCGAGGTCACTGTGATCTCCGTCGGACCCGACCGCGCCACCGACGCCATCCGCAAGGCGCTGTCCATGGGCGCCGACAAGGCCATCCACGTCTCCGACGAGGTGCTGCACGGCTCCGACGCCATCGCCACCGCCAAGGTGCTCGCCGCCGCGATCCGCAAGGTCGAGGGCTTCGACCTGATCATCGCCGGCAACGAAGCGTCCGACGGCCGCGGCGCCGCCGTGCCGGCGATCGTCGCCGAGCTGCTCGGCCTGCCGCAGCTGACCTACGTGCGCCAGCTGACCGTCGAGGGCACCAGCGTGAAGGCCGACCGCGAGACCGAGGACGGCATCACCCACCTCGAGGCGAACCTGCCCGCGCTCGTGAGCGTCGGCGAGAAGATCAACGAGCCGCGTTACCCGTCGTTCAAGGGCATCATGGCCGCGAAGAAGAAGCCGGTCGAGACGTTCACCGTCGCCGACCTCGGCATCGACGCGGGCGAGGTCGGTCTCGCCAACGCGTGGTCCACCGTGCTCGAGTCGTCTCCCAAGCCGCCGCGCACCGCGGGCGAGAAGGTGGAGGACGAGGGCGACGGCGGCACCAAGGTCGCCGAGTACCTGGTCGCGCAGAAGCTCATCTGAGACACGGTTTCGAGGAGGATCACGAAAAATGGCTGAAGTACTCGTCCTCGTCGACCACGTCGACGGTGATGTCAAGAAGGTCACGCTCGAGCTGCTGACCGCCGCCCGCGCGCTGGGTGAGCCCTCGGCCGTCGTCGTGGGCCCCACGGGCACCGCGGCCAAGGCCAAGGAAGCGCTCGCCGGCCACGGTGCCGCGAAGATCTACGTCGCCGAGGGCGACGACGCCACGAGCTACCTGGTGACCCCGAAGGTCGACGTGCTGACGAAGCTCGCGGAGCAGGCTTCGCCGGCCGCCGTGCTCGTCGCCGCCAGCGCCGAGGGCAAGGAGGTCGCCGCGCGCGTCGCCGTGCGGCTGGGCTCCGGTCTGCTCTACGACGCGGTGGGCGTGAACGCCGACGGTTCGGTGGACCAGTCCATCTTCGGTGGCGCGTTCTCCGTGAAGTCCAAGGCGGCCAAGGGCACGCCGGTGATCTCGGTGCGTCCGGGCGCCGTCGAGGCCGAGGCCGCCGACGGCGCTGCCGCCGAGGAGACCGTCGAGATCCCGGCGCAGGACGCGGCGAAGTCCGCGAAGGTGACCGGCATCGAGCCGATCGTCGGTGGCGACCGTCCGGAGCTCACCGAGGCGTCGATCGTCGTCTCCGGTGGCCGTGGTGTCGGTTCGGCGGAGAAGTTCGACGTCGTCGAGAAGCTGGCCGACTCGCTCGGCGCCGCTGTCGGCGCGTCGCGTGCGGCGGTCGACTCCGGCTACTACCCGGCGCAGTTCCAGGTGGGCCAGACCGGCAAGACGGTGTCGCCGCAGCTGTACATCGCGCTCGGCATCTCCGGCGCGATCCAGCACCGCGCCGGCATGCAGACGTCGAAGACGATCATCGCCGTCAACAAGGACGCCGAGGCGCCCATCTTCGAGATCGCCGACTTCGGCATCGTGGGCGATCTGTTCAACGTCGCGCCGCAGCTGACGGAGGCCGTGGACAAGCGCAAGGGCTGACGTATTTCCGCTCCGAAGGCCGCTGGGCGATGTACCGCTCAGCGGCCTTCGGCGTTCTCTGGACCCTGAGAAAAGCCTGAGAACCTGCAATTAACTCAACGTGCACTAATCGGTCATCGATTGGCACTCTCCGCGGTTTCCAGGTCGCAGGTACACAGTGTTCATGACGTCGTCTCAGCTCCTCGTCAGCACTGATCAGGCGGGTGTCGAGCTCCCGGCCGATGCGCCGAGGTACTCCCTGCTCGTGGCCCACGCGAACGAAGAAGTGCTCGCCGCGCAGAAGCTGCGGCACCAGGTTTTCGCCGAGGAGATGGGGGCCCACCTCAATTCCCTGAAGCCCGGCCTCGACGTCGACTACTTCGACGAATTCTGCGACCACCTCGTGGTGCGCGACGACAAGACCGGCGACATCGTCGGCTGCTACCGCATGCTGCCGCCGGAGCGCGCTTCGCAGGCCGGCAGCCTCTACTCCGACAGCGAATTCGACCTGACGGCCCTTTCCGGCCTGCGCTCGACGCTCGTGGAAACCGGCCGCTCCTGCGTGCACCCGGACCACCGCAGCGGCGCCGTCGTGAGCCTGGTGTGGGCGGGGATCGCGCGGTACATGCTGCTTTCCGGCCACCGCTACCTCGCCGGCTGCGCGTCCGTGCCACTGAGCGACGGCGGCAGTTACGCCGCCGGCGTCTGGGATGTGTTGCGCGCCAAGCACTACTCCGACGAGACGCGCCGCGTTTCGCCGCTGCACCCGTGGGATTCCGACTCTGTCGTCCGCCCCGACCGCGCCACGCTGCCGCCGCTGATCAAGGGCTACGTGCGGCTCGGCGCCGAGGTCTGCGGCCCGCCGGCGCTCGACGAGGACTTCGGCGTCGCCGACTTCTTCGTGCTGCTCGACCTGCACAAGATCGACGAGCGTTACCTCAAGTTCTTCCTCGGAGTGCAGGTATGAGCCACGCCTGGATGCCGACGTCCCCGTGCGGCGACGGCTGCCTCACCGAGGGTGCCGCCACGGTCTCGTTCCCGCGTCGCGTGCTGCGCTTCGCCTCGGCGATCGGCGTGGTTCTGGCGGCCCTGCTGACGGCGCCGCTGCTGCTCGTGCTGCGCGGCCGGGGCCAGGAACGCCTGGTTCGGACCATTTTCCGCTCGGTGCTGCGCGCGTTCGGAGTGAAGCTGATCGTCCAGGGCGGCGCCGATTTCCTCGCCGCGCCCGCCGGCCGCGGCGCGCTGGTGGTGAACAACCACATCTCGTGGCTGGACATCGTCGCCATCAACGCGCTGCGTCCGATGCGCGCCCTCGCGAAGGTCGAGATCGGCTCCTGGCCGGTCCTCGGCACCCTCGTCCGCCGCGGCGGCAGCATCTTCCTGGACCGCGAACGTCTCCGCACGCTGCCCGACACCATGACCGAGCTCGCCGACGCCCTGCGCTCCGGTTCGCTCGTCAACGTCACCCCCGAAGGCACCACGTGGTGCGGCCTCGCCTCCGGCCGCTTCACCACGGCCACCTTTCAGGCCGCCATCGACGGTGGCGTGCCCGTCCGCCCCATCGCCTTGCGCTACCGCCTCGCCGACGGCCGCGAGACCAGCATGCCGGCCTTCATCGGGCCGGAGTCCCTCATCGCCTCCCTGCGGCGAGTGGCCTCGCTGCGCGGCTTGGTCCTCGAGGCGCACGTCTGCCCGGAGATCGCCCCGGGTCGTGCGGAGGATCGCCGCTCGCTCGCCGCCCTTGCGGAGGCCTCCGTGCACTCGGCTCTTGGGACGGTCCGGATCCCGGTCCAGGGCCGCCGTCGGGTGTCTCCGGCTCCTGCGGCGAAGGTTTCCGTCGAGACGGCCACGGCGCGCCCGGTTCACCGAGCCGGCTCTATCGCTTGACCTGCAGGTTCGCGGGTGTCGCCGCTCAGCGGCGACACCCGCGAACCGCTGTTTGCTCCGACGCGATGCTCGCGTTGCCGTCGCCACTGGATGTCGCCATTGAGTGGCGAAACCCGGTGAGCCCCTTCGGCCGGCCTCGGATCCGTGCTGGCCGCCGCGCACCGAACCCGCCCCGGCCGCCCACTGACCGACCTCCTGACGCAGTCCGATCGCCGTTCGCACGTCGTCGCCACTGAGCGGCAAATCCGTGCACGGGCTAGCCCAGTCAGCCACAGCGCCCCTAGCCCGGGAACGGCCTGTCCTGCGCGTCGCCACTCAGCGGCAACGTCGGCGGGCGCCCCTCCAGCCAGCCTCCGGAGAAGACCTCACCAACCGACCCGATACCGTCGTCTTTCAGCGGCAAAACTCTCTGACCAGGCAATTATGCCAAGAAATCGGCTTGATGATCGAAGACCTCCACACGATCAGGTGGAGCTCGTCTCAACCGAACCACTGCCCGGTTGAGACGGCCGACCGCATGGATCGTCAGGAAACGACGATCGTGATCTTCCCTCCCGGATGCCCCGCCTGGCTCTCCTCCTGTGCGGCCGCGGCCTCCTCCAGCGGGTAGCTCTTGCCCTGCGCGATCTGCAGACCGCGTCCCGCGTACTCGACGAGCTCCCCCAGCACCTCCGGCTTCTGGTCGTCCGCGCCACCGGCCGAGAACGGCAGCCCGAGCTCGAACGCGGCCCCGTCCGCGATGGTCACCACCCGCTCCTTCGACCCGCGCAGCTCCACGGAGTCCGGCAGCACCCCGTGACCCGACGCGTCGAACACCGCGTCCACCGGCCGGTCCGCCGCCTCGCGGACGCGCTCCGGCCACCCGTCGCCGTAGAGGACGGGGATGGCGCCGAGCGACTTCACGTCGTCGAGGCTGCGTTGCCCCGCCGTGCCGATGACAGTCGCACCGAGTGCGACGGCCGCCTGCGTGGCGAAGCGCCCGACGGTGCCGCTCGCACCGTGGATCAGCAGCAGGTCGCCGGCCTTGACGTCCAGCAGCCGCAGGACGCGTAACGCCGTTTCGCCAGCCACGGGTAACGCCGCTGCGTCCTCCCACGACAGGCTGGCCGGCTTACGGGCGACGGCCTTGGCCAGCGCGTATTCCGCGTAAGAGCCGGTGGTCGACCACCCGAAGACCTCGTCGCCGACGGCCACCGTCGCGCCGTCGCCCACTGCGTCCACGACGCCGGAGAACTCGGCGCCAGGGATCTGCGGGCTCTTCGGCGCGGAGCCCTTGGCCATGGCGCCGCTGCGGACCTTCCAATCGATGGGGTTCACGCCCGCGCGTCGCACGGCGACACGGACCTGCCCGGGGCCGGGTTCGGGCAGCGGGACGTCGCTGAGCTGCAGGACGTCCGGGCCGCCGTACGCGGCGAAGGTGATGGCTCGCATGGTTCCTCGTACTCTCCTTCGATTCGGGACGGTCGTTCGTCCTGCTTCGAGTCAACTGTCCCGCGTCGCGATCCGAACCGCTCGGACGAGTAGCGTTCACTAGCCGGAAGAGCAGGACCGGTCCCTTCGTACACGCCTACCGTGGACACATGGACGCCTCCTGGACGAACCCGGCCCACGTGCTCGACGTCGCCGTGCGCGTCATCTCCGCGCCGCGGCCCGAGATGCTGCCGCGCTTCTCACAGGAGCTCGCCGCTGTGCTGCCGCACCGCGCGGCCGCCATGCAGACGGGCGACTGCCCGCGCAGCCCCTTCAAGGTCACCGGCGACACGACCATTACCGGTGCCGTGACCAGCGCGGAGCTGGACCACCTCGCCGAGCGCGCCATCCCGGGCGAGGCCGTGGTCCTCGACGGTGTGCTCGCCGGCGCCGAACGTCGCCTGATCCTGCTCACCTCTCGTCCCGCGATCGGCAACGGCGCGGTGATCGCCCTGGTGCCATCCGATGACGAGCCGTCTGTCGAGACATTGGGACTCGCGGCCCGCCTGTGGCATCTGACCAGCACCGACGCCGGTCAACGCGCCGTCGACCCCGGCCCCGACGTCCTCGCCAGTAACCTCGCCGCCGCGGCCGCACGCGCCCAGACCGTCACAGACCTCGGCCAGACGCACGCGGCCACGCTCGTCGCGCTCCTGGCCGTCCTGCGCTCGGGCCGGCTCGGCGACGCGGCCGCGCGCCAGACCGCGACCGACCTGGCTGCTCGCGCGCTCCTCGACCTGCGCGCGGTGGCTGACCGTGACCAAGCGTTGTCCGCGGAGTCCGCTCGCGCCGCGTTCAGCGTGCTCGCCGACCAGCTTTCGCCAGTGGTCGGCCACGCCGACGTCGCCGTCGACCTCGTCGCCCCCACCGACAACCGCCAGCTGCGGCAGGACATCGCCCACACAGCACGCACCGTCACGCGCGGCCTGGTCATCGCCGCCCTCGACCGCCCGGGCACGACCCGCATCCGCGCTTCCTGGCGCCTCGACGGCGCCGCCCTCCGCATCACCGTCCGCGACGACGCGCCGGACATCCCCGACGTCGTCCTCGACCCGGGCCTCACCGAACGCATCACGCCGCTCGGCGGCAGCTGGGAGGTCGACGCCGTCCCGGGCTGGGGCGCGACGATCACCGCCGCGCTGCCGCTGGACACCGTCGAACCGCCCGAGCTGCGGCCGCTCGACCGGCTCAACGCGCGGGAGGTCGAAGTCCTGTCGGGCATTTCGCAGGGGCTGCGCAACCGTCAGATCGCGGCGCAGCTGCAGCTCAGCGAGCACACGGTGAAGTTCCACGTGCGCAACCTCCTCGAGAAACTCGAGGTCAGCTCCCGCGGCGAGGCCGCCGCGCTCGCCCGCGACCTGAGGCTCGACCCGGTGGCGGTGCACCGGACCGCGTGAAATCGGCTTGACCTCCACAAGGCTGGAGGTTGCAGGCTGTCGATCATGAGCCGGATCGTCGATGCCCAGCCACAGCCCCGAAGAAGCGTGCTGTGGAGCCGCGAGCACCGGCTCACGACGATCGGCTTGTTGCTCGTGGTCACGTTGGTGGCCTTCGAAAACATGGGCGTCGCCACGGCCATGCCCACGCTCGTCGCCGAGCTGCACGGCCTCGCGCTGTACTCATGGCCGTTCACGACGTTCCTGATCGCCAGCGTCGTCGCGACCGTCCTGTCCGGCCGCATGGGCGACCGCCGCGGCCCGGCACCCGCGCTCCTGGCCGGCCCGGCCCTGTTCGCCGCGGGCCTGGTGGTGGCGGGGACCGCAACGTCCATGCCGACGCTCCTGGCCGGCCGCGCTCTCCAGGGTCTCGACTCGGGCTTCCTGCTGGTTGCAGTGTCCCTGCTCATCGCCCTGACGTTCACCGACCGCGAACGCCCCGTCATCTACGCCGCGAACGCCGCCGCCTGGGTCCTGCCCGCCGTGATCGGCCCCTCGGTCGCTGGCCTGATCACGGTCAGCATCGGGTGGCGCTGGGTGTTTCTCGGACTGGTTCCGCTGGTCGCCATCGGTGTCGCGCTGCTGGTCGTCGTCGTCCGCGGTTTGCCCGACCACGTCCCGGCGGCGGAGGCGCGCCGCGCTGGCGTTGTCCCGGCAGTCATCGCTGCGCTCGGTGTTGCCGCCTTGACGTGGGCCGCTCAGCACCCGTCGCCTCTCGCCCTCGCCTACGGCGCCGTCGGACTCGTGGCCCTCGGTTTGGCGCTTCGAAAACTTCTCCCCACGGGCACTTTGACGTTCCGCCCCGGTCTGCCCACCGTCGTCGCCTCCCGCGCCCTCCTTTCCGGCGCCTACGCCGGGATGGAGGCCTACCTGCCCCTCACGATGAGCGCCGTCCACGGCTACGGCCCCGCCCTGGCCGGCTTGCCGTTGACGATCACCGCCCTCGGCTGGTCGGCCGCGTCCGGGCTTCAGGGGAGGTTCCTGGACTGGTCCCGCGAAGCGACGCTCCGCATCGGCTTCGCCCTGGTCGCCGCGGCCTTGGTGGGCTTCGGGTTTGTCGCGCTGCCCTGGTGCCCCGCCTGGCTGGCCTTCGTGATCTGCGCCATCGGCGGCGCCGGAATGGGCATTGCCATGCCCGCGATCTCCGTCCTCCTGCTCCGCTACTCCCCAGAAGGCGAACGCGGCTTCAACACCTCCGCGATGCAGCTGGCCGACTGGGTCGGCTCGGCCCTGCTCATCGGCCTCGGCGGCGTCCTGCTCGCTGTGGTCGCGTCGGCCATCCACCCATCTCCGGCGATGGCGATCCTGGCCGTCGCCCTCGTTCTGCTCGCTTCGCTGGGAGTTCGAGTGACCGGCCGATGGCCGCAGAAGGTGTGACAGGCCACTTCCGGGCCCAGGGTGGACTTCGTCACGGGCTGGAGCGGACTACCCTGATGTGGCGATGACCTATCTCGACCATGCGGCGACCACTCCGATGCTGCCCGAAGCCGTAGCGGCGATGACCGATGCTTTGTCCACCGTGGGCAACGCCTCCGCGCTGCACTCTTCGGGACGTCGTGCGCGCCGCGTCGTGGAGGAATCCCGCGAGATCATCGCCGAAGCCCTGGGCGCCAGGCCCTCAGAAGTGATCTTTACCGGCGGCGGCACGGAGAGTGACAACCTCGCCGTCAAGGGCATCTACTGGGCCCGCCAGAGCGCTGACCCCGGTCGCCGCCGCATTCTGTGCAGCGTCGTGGAACACCACGCCGTCCTCGACACCGTCGAATGGCTCGAGTCCCAGTGCAGCGCCGAGATCACCTGGCTTGAGGTCGACGACCAAGGCCGAGTCTCGCCTGCCACCTTGCGCGCCGCTATCGAGTCCTCGCCCGAGACCGTCGCCCTCGCGACGGTGATGTGGGCCAACAACGAGGTCGGCAGCATCAATCCGATCGCGGAGCTCGCCGCCATCTGCGCCGAGCACGGCATCCCGTTGCACACCGACGCGGTCCAGGCTGTCGGTGCCGTGCCGGTCAACTTCGCTGACAGCGGCGCGTCCGCCCTGACCCTGACGGGCCACAAGCTCGGCGGCCCGTACGGCGTCGGTGCTCTCCTCCTCGGCCGCGACACCGAGTGCACCCCGGTTCTCCACGGTGGGGGCCAGGAACGCAGCGTGCGCTCCGGCACTCTCGATGTCCCGGCCATCGTCAGCTTCGCCGCGGCTGTCCGCGTGGCGGCCGAGAGCCGCGCCGAATACGCGGCGCGCGTCGAGAAGCTCCGCGACGAACTCATCGAAGCCGTCCAGCGCGAGATCCCCGACGCGATCCTCAACGGCGGTCGCGGCGAGCGTTTGCCCGGCCACGCCCACTTCACGTTCCCCGGCTGTGCCGGCGACAGCCTGCTGATGCTGCTGGACGCCAAGGGAATCGAATGCTCCACCGGCTCGGCCTGCACTGCGGGAGTAGCCCAGCCGAGCCACGTGTTGCTGGCGATGGGCGCCGACGCCGCGGCCGCGCGCGGCTCCTTGCGTTTCTCGCTGGGCCACACATCGACGCTGGATGACGTGACCGCGCTCGCGCGGGAGATCGGTGGGGTCGTCAGCCGGGCGCGGCAGGCAGGACTTGCCGGCATGCGCAAGCAGACCCAGAAGCAAGAGGTGTAAGCGATGCGGGTACTGGCTGCTATGAGTGGAGGAGTCGACTCGGCCGTCGCCGCGGCGCGAGCGGTTGACGCCGGCCACGACGTCGTCGGCGTGCACCTGGCACTGTCCGCGAAACCAGGCACGCTGCGCACGGGTTCGCGAGGCTGCTGCACCATCGAGGACTCGCACGACGCCCGCCGCGCAGCCGACATCCTCGGGATCCCCTTCTACATTTGGGATTTCGCCGAGCGTTTCACCGAAGAGGTCGTCGAGACGTTCGTCGGCGAGTACGCGGCCGGCCGGACGCCAAACCCGTGCGTGACCTGCAACGAGAAGATCAAGTTCGAGGCGTTGCTGGAGAAGGCAATGGCGCTCGGCTTCGATGCGGTGGCCACTGGCCACTACGCACGCCTCGCGACGGTTGATGGCGAGCTTGAGCTTCGCCGGAGCGCCGACGAGGGCAAGGACCAGTCATACGTGCTGGCTTCCCTTACGCCTGAACAGCTCAGCCACGCGATGTTCCCGCTGGGCGACTCGTGGAAGTCGGACGTTCGCGCCGAGGCGGAGCAGCGTGGCCTTTCGGTGGCTCACAAGCCGGACAGCCACGACATCTGCTTCATCCCCGACGGCGACACCAAGCAGTTCCTCGAGAACCGGCTGGGGCAGCGACCGGGTCAGCTCGTCGACGCGGAGACCGGAGCTGTTCTCGGGCAGCACACGGGCGTGCACGGGTTCACTGTCGGCCAGCGCAAGGGCCTCGGCATCGACGCGCCGGCCACTGACGGGCGGCCCCGATACGTCCTTTCGCTCGAGCCTGTTTCGGGCACGGTGAAGGTCGGGTCGTCGACCGGCCTTGGCGTTGACGTGATCGAGGCCGACCGGGCGATCTGGCCCAGCGGGCGGGCGCTCGACGGTCCGACCGAATGCGTCGTGCAGGTTCGAGCGCACGGCGGCATCGCTGGAGCGGTGGCCGAGGCCGACGGCGAGCACGTCAGCGTCCAGTTGCGAGAGCCGCTCCGGGGTGTTGCTCCGGGACAGGTCGTGGTCTTGTACCGGCCGGACGCCGGTGCCGGCGATCTCGTCCTCGGCAGCGCGAAGATTTCCAGCACGCGCTGACTTCGTCGCTCAAGCCCCCTTGCGCGTCTCCATGGGCTGCTTGACCTGCTGGTCAGGCTCGTGAAGCGGCGGCGGAATGCTCTCGACTTTCTGGCCGGTCGGCGTCGTGATGACGAGCTTTCCGTCATCGATGACTTGATACTTCCAATCGGCTCGGTTCTTGAGGCGCCGGTGGCGGATGCAGTAACTAAGCGTCTCGTCGGCGTCGGTCGCCGAATCGGCCTTCGTCGGCGTCGGCTCGATCAGGCAGTTGTGTGCGGGCCGCGGGCAACCGGGCTGACGGCACTCGCGATCCCGGGCCCGCACGAACTCTTCGACGTCGATGCTCGGCCGGTAACGGAACTTGCCGACTTCGATCACCTGCCCGGTGAGGGGGTCGGTGATGATTCGCCGCAGCGTTGTGTCTGGACCGGTCGCGATATGCCGGGCGACCTCGGCCGAAACGTGGCCGTGCCCGGCCATCTCGGCTGGGTCGTCGTTGAGCCCCAGGTACGTCTGGAGATCGACGTACAGGTAGACCTCGGCCTGCTCGGCGACACCGCCCTTGTCCGTCAGCAGGAGGTCGAGCGCGACATCCGCGCGCAGCTGGTCGAGAGTACGGTTCTCGTCGCCTGTCTTGAGGGCCCGGGCGATTTTGTCGATACGGAGATAAGCGGCAGTGGCCTTCTCTGTTGGTGCGTTGTCGATGGACAGCTGCGAAATGCCCTCGGACTGGTGATGCAGCGCGGTCCGGCGTTCGGCACGCCGTTGCGTGACGCGGTTCGCCGCGCCTTCGGGGTCGGTCTTCATCGCGGCGTACGCGGTGGCTTTGCGGATCTGCGTCGGATTCTTATCGGACAGGCGGTCTTCCAACATGGTGTCGACGATCCGGGCGTGGTGATCGGACAGCCACACGGTGCCCTCAGTGACCTTCATGGCGCGATACAGGTCGACGAACCCACTGTCCATCAGGCGAAACGTCCGCGGAAGCCGGTTCGCGAGCGCCTCGGCCGCGGAAATCATGGCGCCGGCTCGGTTGTCTGTGAGGTGCAAGGTCAACGCGACCTCGGACGCGAGCTCACGGGCGTCTGATCTTCGTCTTCGCAGGCTGGCGAGGCAGTGGAGTTGAAGCGCCTGAAGTCGGGCGATCTGCTGACCCGCGTCTTTGGCCACCTGCATGAGTTGCCCTGTCTGCAAGCGTTCGAAGATCTCGAGATTCGCTTGCATGGCACGGAGAAGGAAGTCGAGATCGACGGTTTCGGGGGTGTTGTTGGAATCGTCGGCGGCTGTGGTCGCCGACTTCGATTTGGTCATGGTGGCGACGATACGCATCAGCTGGTGCGTGGTCATCAAAACGGCACGAACGGGCCGCTCGCGCACTTTTCTTGGCCTCACCGTGGATTCGTGGCAACCTGGAGTCGTCGGGCGTCCCCGCGGCCAAGGGGGGACTGTTCTGAATGGACAGTTGGAGAAGGGTCAGAGGTGCAGCTTGAAACCGGTGTGGCTGGCCACGAAACCGAGTCGTTCATAAAACCGGTGCGCTGCGGTCCTGGAAGTGTCGGAGGTGAGCTGCACCAGGGCGCATCCGCGCCGGCGGGACTCGTCGATGGCCCACTGGATGAGGTCTCCGCCGAGCCCGGCGCTTCGGTGGTCGCTGCGGACCCGCACCGCTTCGATCTGCCCACGGAGGGCGCCCTGACGAGCGAGACCGGGGATGATCGTCAGTTGCAGCGTCGCCACGGGTTCGTCGTTCGACGTTGCCACGACCAGAAGTTGTTGCGGGTCGCCGTCGATGGCTTCGAACGCGCGAAGGTAGGGCTCGAGGTCGTCGGCTGAGTCCCTGGTCGCGCCGAGCTGGTCGTCGATGAGCATGCGCACGATGGCTTCGACGTCGTCGCGGCGGGCTTTCCTCACGGTGATACCGGGCATGGTGATCAGTATTCCAGCGTGGCCGTTGTGGTTGTCGCCGCTGTCGCAGGGCCGATCAGCTTGTTCGGTAGTGGCGCACTCCGTCGACCTGCTGGACCGTCAGCTTGTTCTGCGACACCAAGAGGTCGAGGTGCGCACCCGTTTCGAGGACGGCGAGCATCTGGTTGAACGCGTCCATTTCGGACAGTTTCCGGCCACGTCGAGTCCAGCCCAGCCGGCTGGCGGTCTCGAAGGCGGTGCTGGCTCCGGCGTCGACCTGGGCGGCCATCGTCTCGAGGCGCTGGCGGTGGTGTTCGAGCAGTTCGTCGATGCGTTTGTGCACGCTGTCCGCGACCGGGCCGTGGGCCGGCAGCATGCGCTGGTCGGGCAGGCCGCGGACCAGGCGCAGTGAGTCGAGGTAGTCGTTGAGCGGCAACTCGGCCGGCACCGGCTGGAAGCCGATCGACGGCGTGATGTGAGGGAGGACGTGGTCGCCCGAGAACAACAGGCCGGCGGCATCGTCGAGGAAAACGACGTGGCCGGTGGTGTGGCCAGGGGTGTGGACCACTTCGAGCTCGCGGTTCGGCAGGACCTGGCGGCGGCCCGGAGTGAGCCACTCGTCGGGGTCCTCCCACAGGTCGAGGTCGGTGCGGCGGGGGACATCGGCGAACATTCGCCCCAGAGCGGCGATGACCTCGTCGGCGCCTGAGTGGCGAAGGAGCTCGATCTGGGCGTGCATCGGAAGCTGGTCCGGGTCGGCGGTGACCTTCAGCGAAGGTTCCTCCAGCTGGCCCAAGGAGATCTTGTTGCCGAATTCGCGGCGAAGGGCGACGGCCTGCGTGTAGTGGTCGCGGTGCACGTGGGTGACGAGGAACTCGCGCACGTCACCGAGTTCGGCGCCGATGCCTTTGAGTGCCTCGGCCAGGAGCTGGCGCGCTTCGGTGAGGGCCCAGCCGGAGTCGACGAGGGCGAGGGTGGTGCCGTCGGTGACGGCGTAGACGTTCACTGCGCGGAGGGCGTCGTTCGGCAACGGCAACGGGATCCGGTAGACGCCGGCGGCCACTTCGTAGACCCCGGGTTCTGTCCAGTTCCGGTTGCTGTCTTCGGGCAACGGCTCCACGGCGACCTCCGTCCAGGCAGGACTCCGGCGTCCCGGCCTTTTGCCTCACATTGGGCCGTCGCTGCCGCGGTGTCCACCTGGGCGGCCTGAGACAACGGTCACGTGCTTACGCCGTTTGGCGGGTGAGGGCTGTGTCGATCGTGAGCGTTGTGGCGACGACCATGCTGGCCAGGGGTTCGGGCAGCTGGCGTGGGATTTCGACGAGGTAGGTGTCGCCGGCGATCGGCGAAGGCGAGGACTGCGGGCGACTGACGCGGGCGACCTCGGCGTCGGCGTGGTTCCTGATGGCTACGTCCCACGCTTGGGGGCCCGTCGCGGCGACGCGGCCGACTGTGCGGCCGTCGACGACGAAGGTGAATCGAGTCTCGTCCTGGGTGCGGGCGGGGATGATTTCGCCGATCGGGGTTTCGTCGGCGCGGGTGACGACGAAGCGAGTGCGCAGTTCCCTGGCCGGTCTCGCCACTTTCAGCACCGTGCTGTGGTTCGCGTCGCGGACTTCGAACTTGTGGGTGACGTACTGGTCGTATTTCGGCAACAGGCGGGCGGCCTTGTGCAGGAAGCCTTGGCTGACGTCGGCCACTCCGCCGACGCGGGTGCCGTCGCGGTCGAAGACGCTGTACTCCTCGGTGGCCTCGACGACCTCCGCGCGTCGGCTGACGATGAGGACCGCTTCGGTGAACAGGGTCCCGCCGAAGGAGCGGCCCGGGTAGCGGCGTTCGGGGATGCGCGGCTCGTCGTCCCACCGGCCTAGCCGGGTGGGACTCACCTCGTCGGGGTGCCGGCCCGGCGGTGGTGGCGAGGAGCTCGTCATGGCCATCCAGAGTATCGCTGTCTCCGCGAATTCGGTGCTGGCAAAGGGATATGCGGCGAATGTCCGGCTCACTCGGGTGACCCGGCGAGGGCGGTGGGAGGCTTCGGGGTGGGTTCGGCGAGAATTCGCCCGTGACTGAACGAGCTTGGCCCGACGGCGCGGCCACCGCGATCGGCTCGATGCCCGGGGCGGACCCGGCCGAGGCGGCCGCCGTCGTGTTCGGCGAGCTGCCCGACTTCCCGCACCTGCCGGAGTTGCCGGGGCGTGGGGTGGGGGCCGACATTCTCGGTCGCACCGCGGCGTTGCTCGTGGACCTGGCCGTGGAGGTGGTGCCGAGCGGGTACCGCGTCGCGGGGCGGCCCGGGCACGATCACCGGCGAGGGCGGGACCTCTTGCAGTGGGATCTCGACGCTGTGCAGGAAGCGCGTGAAAACACCGGCGTCGTGCCGCCGGTGTTCAAGACGCAGGTGGCCGGGCCGTGGACGCTCGGCGCCGGCATCGAGCTGCCGCGCGGGCATCGTGTGCTCACCGATCGTGGCGCGTTGCGGGACTTCGCGTCCTCGCTGCTGGACGGCCTGGCTCAGCACGTCGCAGAGCTGAAGGCGCGCATCGGGGCGCCGATCGTCGTGCAGTTCGACGAGCCGTCGTTGCCGGCGGTGCTTGCCGGGAGCCTGTCGACGCCGTCGGGCTACGGGAACGTGTCGGCCGTGCCCGAGCCGGAGGCGCGGGAGCTCCTGTCGACCATGATCGAGGGAGTGCGGGCGATCACGGACCAGCCTGTCGTCGTGCATTGTTGCGCGCCGAAGCCGCCGCTCGCGCTGCTCAGGGCCGCCGGCGCGGACGCCATCGCGTTCGACGTCACGCTGCTCGGCAAGCCGTCGGCCGAGACGCTGGATGCGATCGGCGAAACGTGGGACAGCGGCACGTCGCTGTTCCTCGGCCTCGTCCCGGCGACAGACCCTGGCACGCGCCCGACGCTCAAGGACATCGCCGACCCCGCGTTCAGGCTCGTGGACCGCCTCGGTTTCAACCGGTCGATCCTGGTCGAACGGGCTGTCCCGACGCCGACCTGTGGGATGGCCGGCGCGACGAACGAGTGGATGCGCCGCGCACTCGCCCTCACCCGCGACCTCGGCAAGGCCTTCGTGGAGCCGCCCGAGACGTGGTGAGCGCGCGGTAGCGTGTCGGGCAACGATCGACAACGGGGGATGTTCCATGGGCCTGTTCCGCCGCCGCGCTTCCCGCGCCGACATCGACAACGGCACCAAAGCCGCGCCGCCCGACCCGCGCACTCCGTGGCCGGCTCAGCCCGTGCCGTCGGACGTCGAGACGGCCGCGGCGAAGTTCTGGGAGGGCTGGTTCGAGCTGCTCCCCGTGGTCAACGCGGCCTTGGGTGACCGCGAACCACACCGCGTCGAGCACGATCTCTGCGTGCTGGTCGAGGCCCTGCACCCGCGGCTGCACTTCTCCCTGGAACGTGGCCGGCAGGCCATCTACGCCCTCGTGGTCACCGGTCAGGAAGACCCGGAGCTGCGGCCGTTCACCGACGCCTGGAAGGCCGCTGCCCCGCCGGACGACGCCATCTGGGAGCACCACGACTCCGTGCCGCCGGTCCCGGACCCGACCGAGGTCACGGTGAACCTCGGCGACCACCGCATCTCGCTGGCCGACGTGCGCGTCGTCGCGCAGGTGGACGAGGACGTGGTCGACGTGGCCGTCTACCACCCCGCGCTGGCCGACCTCGAGCCGGCGGCGCGCACCACCATGACCTTCCTCCCGCTGGACGCCACGCTCGGTGAGCGCGTCGCCGCCGAACGGCTACGCCGCGTCGAGACCGCGGAGACCGAACCGGAGGGCACGATCAGCCTCCTGCAGCTCCGTGACCTGGTCCGGGGTCTGAACGGGCAAGAGGACGAAACTGTCGGCACCTCCGGCTAGGGTTACCACCCGTGAGCAGCGACCTTCCCCACGACCAGTTGGCCGCCCCCGCCGAACCGGCAGTGGCGGCCCAGGACGTCACCGACGTCCCCGCCGACGTGCGCGAACGCCACGGCGCCCTCGCCGAGGACGTCCGCGGGCACCAGTTCCGTTACTACGTGCTGGACTCGCCCATCGTGTCCGACGGTCAGTTCGACGCGCTCCTCGGCGAGCTGCAGGCGATCGAGGCCGAGTACCCGGCGCTGGTCACGCCGGATTCGCCGACGCAGAACGTCGGCGGCACGTTCTCCACCGAGTTCACTGCGTACGACCACCTCGAACGCATGCTGAGCCTGGACAACGTCTTCGACACCGACGAGTTCCTCACCTGGGTGGAGCGCGTCGAGAAGGAGATCGGCTCCGCGGAGTACCTGGCCGAGCTGAAGATCGACGGCCTGGCCATCAACCTCCTCTACGAGGACGGCAAGCTCACGCGCGGCCTCACCCGCGGCGACGGTCGCACGGGCGAGGACGTCACGCTCAACATCCGCACGCTGGAGCAGGTCCCGGACGAGCTGACCGGCACCGACGAGTTCCCCGTGCCCAAGCTCATCGAGGTGCGCGGCGAGGTTTTCTTCCGTGTCGAGGACTTCCTGGAGCTCAACGCGAAGATGGTCGAAGCGGGGAAGCCGCCGTACGCGAACCCGCGCAACACGGCCGCGGGGTCGTTGCGGCAGAAGGACCCGCGCATCACCAAGGAACGCCGGCTGCGGCTGATCTGCCACGGTCTGGGCAAGCGCGAGGGCTTCGAGCCGGTCACGCAGTCGCACGCCTACGACGCGCTCGTGGCGTGGGGTCTGCCCGTTTCGCCGCACACGCGCGTGCTGCACACGGCGAAGGAGCTCACTGACCACATCGCGTACTGGGGCGAGCACCGGCACGACGCCGAGCACGAGATCGACGGCGTCGTGATCAAGGTCGACCAGGTCGCGCTGCAGCGCCGGCTGGGCACCACTTCGCGCGCGCCGCGCTGGGCGATCGCCTACAAGTACGCGCCGGAAGAGGCGATCACGACGTTGCTCGACATCCAGGTGGGAGTCGGGCGCACGGGGCGCGTCACGCCGTTCGCCATCACGGAGCCGGTGAAGGTCGCGGGTTCGACGGTGGCGCGCGCGACGCTGCACAACGCGGAAGAGGTCAAGCGCAAGGGCGTACTGATCGGCGATCGCATCGTGATCCGCAAGGCGGGCGACGTCATCCCCGAGGTGATGGGACCGGTCGTCGACGCGCGAACGGGTGACGAGCGCGAGTTCGTCATGCCCACGCACTGCCCGGAATGCGGCACGGAACTCGCCTACCAGAAGGAAGGCGACAAGGACATCCGCTGTCCGAACACCCGCTTCTGCCCCGCGCAGCTGCGGGAACGGCTGTTCCACCTGGCCGGGCGCGGCGCGTTCGACATCGAGGTGCTCGGGTACGAGGCGGCCGTCGCGCTGCTCGACGCGCGCGTGGTCGCCGACGAGGGCGACGTGTTCGACCTCAGCGAGGACGCGCTGTCCGAGGTGGAACTGTTCCGCACCAAGGCCGGCGACCTCTCGGCCAACGCGCGCAAACTCCTGGCGAACCTCGACGTGGCGAAGGACCGTCCGTTGTGGAAGGTGATCGTCGCGCTGTCGATCCGCCACGTCGGGCCCACGGCGGCGCAGGCGCTGGCGCGCGAGTTCGGGTCGATCGAGCGCGTCGAGGAGGCGAGCGAGGAGGAGCTGGCCGACGTCGACGGCGTCGGGCCGACCATCGCGCACGCCGTGCAGGAGTGGTTCGAAGTCGACTGGCACCGGGAGATCGTCGAAAAATGGCGACGTGCCGGCGTGCGAATGGAAGAGGAGCGCGACGACTCGATCCCGCGCCACCTCGAGGGGCTGTCGATCGTGGTCACGGGCTCGCTCGACGGGTTCTCCCGCGACGAGGCCAAGGAAGCCATCATGGCCCGCGGCGGCAAGGCGGTGGGGTCAGTGTCGAAGAAGACGGCGTTCGTCGTGGCGGGCGAGGCGCCGGGGTCGAAATACGAGAAGGCCGTGCAGCTGAAGGTGCCGGTGCTCGACGAGGACGGCTTCCGCGTGCTGCTGGATCGGGGTCCGGACGCGGCTGCCGAGGTGGCGCTGGACACCGGCACCGACGAGGAGGCGGACGAAGAGTCCTCCGATGGGTGACGTCGAGATCAGGCCGCCGCTGGCCGAGGAGCTCGCGGCGGTGGGGGAGCTGACGGTCGAGGCGTACCGCCTGGACGGCCTGCTTTCCGACCAGGTCGGGTACGAGAACGCGCTGCGCGACGTCGCACACCGGGCGGAGCACGCCGAGCTGCTGGTGGCTGTCGAGGGCGACGCGGTCCTCGGGACGGTCGCGGTGGTGCGACCGGGCACCTCTTACGCGGAGATCTCGCGTGAGGGTGAGCTGGAGTTCCGGATGCTGGCCGTCACCGGTTCCGCTCGTGGGCGTGGGATCGGCGAGGCGCTCACTCGGGCGGTGCTGGAGCGGGCGCGGGAGCTGGGGTTGGGGAAGGTCGTGCTGAGCAGTCTCGATCGGATGCGGACGGCTCATCGGCTGTACGAGCGCATCGGGTTTCGGCGGTTGCCGGAGCGGGATTGGCAGCCGTTTCCGAACGTCAGCTTGATCGCGTATGAGTACGATTTATAGGGTGTTTCGGCTGTTCAGGGTCTTTTGCCGCTGAGTGGCGACGGTTTGGGCGGGGCACGATCCGAGCGTTCGAACGGACGTGGGCAAGGTCGAGCGCGGCGATGGATCTCGGGTAGTCGCGGGGGGATGGGGCTCTCGACAGCGAACCCGCGTCGGCGACGGCGACGGCCGGACGAGCGGTCCGAGCGCCGTGAGGCCATGGTTAGCCGGCTCATGGTGTTGCCGCTCATCGGCGACACCACGGATCGGTGTCGCCGATGAGCGGCCGTGCTCGCGTGTGGATTGGTCGGCGCTTCTCGGCTGGGGCGTCGTTGCCTCTCAACGGCGACTCCACCGGGCGGTTGTAAAGCCGGCCTTGGCGGGACCGTCGCTCGACGAAGGAAGCCGTCGCCGTTCTGCGGCGAATACCAGCTCAGCGGACGAATCCGGGGCCGCTCAGCCGTCCAGGACGACGGCGACGATGCCGGCGAAGTGCGCCAGCCGGGCGACCTCCGCGGCGCGGAAGTTGGGCCCACCCGGCCGGGCCACGAGAAGAGCCTTGCCCGGTTTGCCCAGCGGCGTCGCCGCGAGCTCCGTGCCCAGCTCCTTCCACGTTTCCGGGATCCAGTCCTCTTCACCGTCGAGGACGGTGGCGCGCTCCAGCGGCAGCCAGGGCAGGTCCGTGAACGGGTTCTCCGGCGCCGCGCTCGACGAAGCCAGCCGGCGGGTGCCCGATTCCCGGTGCTCCACGACGACGGCCCAGCCGGCGCGGATGATCTTCGGCACACCCTCGGCCAGCAGATCCAGCCCGGACTTCGGCTGCGCGGCGATCTCCTCCACGAGCTCCAGCTCGCGGTGGGTGTCCAGAATCCCGGCGTACGGCCGGACGGCGTCGACCTCGACGCCTTCGATGCTTTCGGCCGCGGTGATGAGGGCGTCCGGCAGGCGGCCGGACGGGAGTTCGACCACGAGGTCGTCGATGGCGACCCCGCCGCCACGCTCCACGACGTCGACGCTGAGGATGTCGGCGCCGACCGTGCCGAGCGCCGTCGCGACGGCGCCGAGGGTGCCGGGGGAGTCCGGAAGCTGGACCCGCAGCAGGAACGACACCACACGCCCCTCTCGCCTCAGGCGTTCCGCCTTGTCGCGGAACGCGGTAACCGGGCGCCGATTGTGACAGACCGGGTACTGCTTGGGGACCGCTGTCCGGCGAACGGGACACCCCGGGTCGCGGCAGGTCCGGCCATAACCCGGTCGAGCCGTCCGGCGCCGCCACCATAGACTTGCAGCTTCCGACCGCACCCGCACAGCACACCCCGGGAGTCACCCGCGTGCCCAACATTTCCCGAGACGAGGTCGCGCACCTCGCCAAGCTGGCCAGGCTGGCCGTCACCGATGACGAGCTGGACGTCTTCGCGGGCCAGCTCGACCAGATTCTGGACTCGGTGGCGAAGGTGAGCCAGGTCGCCGCGGCCGACGTCCCGCCGACCTCGCACTCCGTGCCGCTGACGAACGTCTTCCGCGAGGACGAGATCCGCCCCTGCCTGACACAGAAGCAGGCGCTGGCCGGCGCGCCGGCCGCCGAGGAGGGCCGGTTCCGGGTGCCGCGGATTCTGGGAGAAGAACAGTGAGTGAACTCGTCAAGCTGACCGCTGCCGAGCTGGCGGCGAAGATCCACGCGCGCGAGGTCTCCGCGGTCGAGGTCACCCAGGCGCACCTGGACCGGATCGCCGAGGTCGACGACCACGTCCACGCGTTCCTGCACGTCGACACGGAAGGCGCGCTCGGCGCGGCCAAGTCCGTCGACGAGAAGCTGGCCGCGGGGGAGCAGCCTGCGTCGTCCCTGGCGGGCGTGCCGCTGGCGCTCAAGGACGTGCTGACCACCGAGGGCATCCCCACCACGTGCGGTTCGCGCACGCTGGAAGGGTGGATCCCGCCGTACGACGCGACCGTCACGCGTAGGCTGCGCGAAGCGGGCATCGTCATCCTCGGCAAGACGAACATGGACGAGTTCGCCATGGGCTCGTCCACGGAGAACTCCGCCTTCGGTCCCACGCACAACCCGTGGGACCACGCCCGCATCCCGGGTGGTTCGGGTGGTGGCTCGTCGGCGTCGATCGCGGCGTTCGAGGCCGCGCTGGCCATCGGCACGGACACCGGCGGCTCGATCCGCCAGCCGGGCGCCGTCACCGGCACGGTCGGCGTGAAGCCGACGTACGGCGGCGTTTCGCGCTACGGCCTCGTCGCCTTCTCGTCGTCGCTCGACCAGGCCGGTCCGTGCGCGCGGACGGTGCTCGATGCCGCGCTGCTGCACGAGGTCATCGCCGGGTATGACCCGATGGACTCGACGTCGATCGACGCACCGGTCCCGCCGGTCGTCGCCGCGGCGCGCGAGGGGGCCAGTGGTGACCTCAAGGGCGTGCGCGTCGGTGTGGTGAAGGAGTTCGCCGGCGACGGCTATCAGGCCGGCGTGCTGCGGTCGTTCCAGGCCGCCGTCGAGCAGCTCCGCGCACTGGGCGCCGAAGTGGTCGAGGTCTCGTGCCCGCACTTCGTCTACGCCCTGCCCGCGTACTACCTGATCGCGCCAAGTGAGGCGTCGTCCAACCTCGCGCGGTTCGACGCGATGCGCTACGGCCTGCGCGTGGCCGACGACGGCACGCACAGCGCCGAAGAAGTCATGTCCCTGACCCGGGAAAAGGGCTTCGGCGCCGAGGTGAAGCGCCGCATCATGTTGGGCACCTACGCGCTTTCGTCGGGCTACTACGACGCCTACTACGGCTCGGCCCAGAAGGTGCGCACGCTCATCACGCAGGACTTCACCTCCGCGTTCGAGCAGGTGGACGTGCTCGTGTCGCCGACCACGCCGACCACGGCGTTCAAGATCGGCGAACGCGTGGACGACCCGATGGCGATGTACCTCGCCGACCTCTGCACCATCCCGTCGAACCTCGCGGGCAACGCCGCCATGAGCGTCCCGAGTGGACTGTCCGACGAGGACGGCCTACCGGTCGGCCTGCAGATCATGGCCCCGGCGCTCGCCGACGACCGGCTCTACCGCGTCGGCGCCGCCTACGAGGCCGCACGCGACGCCGCCGCCGGCGGGTCGCTCGTGCACAAGGTCCCGGAGCTGGGAGGAACGAAGTGACTGCCGTGGCCGAGTTGATGGACTACGCCGAGGTCGTCGAGCGCTTCGACCCGGTGCTCGGGCTCGAGGTCCACGTCGAGCTCAACACGAAGACGAAAATGTTCTGCGGCTGCGTCAACGAGTTCGGCGGCGAGCCGAACACGAAGACGTGCCCCACTTGCCTCGGCCTGCCCGGTGCGCTGCCCGTGGTGAACGGCAAGGCCGTGGAGGGCGCGATCCGCATCGGGCTGGCGCTCAACTGCGAGATCGCCGAGTGGTGCCGCTTCGCGCGGAAGAACTATTTCTACCCGGACCAGCCGAAGAACTTCCAGACCTCGCAGTACGACGAGCCGATCGCCTTCAACGGCTACCTCGACGTCACGCTCGACGACGGCGAGATCGTGCGTGTGGAGATCGAGCGCGCGCACATGGAGGAGGACACCGGCAAGTCGCTGCACATGGGCGGCGCGACCGGCCGGATCCACGGCGCGGACTATTCGCTGCTCGACTACAACCGCGCGGGCGTGCCGCTGATCGAGATCGTCACGAAGCCGATCGAGGGCACCGGCGAGCGGGCGCCGGAGGTGGCGCGTGCGTACGTTTCGGCTCTGCGCGACCTGCTGAGCGCGCTCGACGTGTCCGACGTCCGCATGGACCAGGGGTCCCTTCGCTGCGACGCGAACGTGTCGCTGATGGACAAGGACGCCACCGAGTTCGGTACGCGCACGGAGACGAAGAACGTCAACTCGCTGCGCAGCGTCGAGCGCGCGGTGCGGTACGAGATGACGCGTCAGGCGGCGATTCTCGCCGGCGGTGGTTCGATCAAGCAGGAGACGCGGCACTTCCAGGAGGCCGACGGCACCACGTCCGGCGGACGCACCAAGGAGACCGCCGAGGACTACCGGTACTTCCCGGAGCCCGACCTGGTGCCGATCGCGCCGTCGCGTGAGTGGGTCGAACAGCTGCGCAAGACGCTGCCGGAGATGCCGGCCGAGCGGCGCAAGCGGATCCAGACCGAGTGGAACCTGTCGGACGAAGCGTTGCGTGACCTGCTGAACGTCGGCGCCGTCGACCTCGTCGCGGCGACGGTCGAGGCCGGCGCGAAGCCGGACGAGGCCCGCGGCTGGTGGGTCAACACGCTGGCGCAGGAGGCCAACACGCGCGAGGTCGAGCTCGCCGAGCTGGCGATCACGCCGGTGCAGGTGGCCGAGGTGATCGCCCTCGTGTCCTCGGGTGAGCTGACGAACAAGCTCGCCAAGGAGGTCGTGCAGGGCGTCCTCGCCGGCGAGGGTTCGCCGCGCGAGGTGGTGGACAAGCGCGGGCTGAAGGTCGTTTCCGACGACTCCGCGCTGATCACCGCCGTGGACGAGGCGCTGGCCGCACAGCCGGACGTCGCCGAGAAGATCCGCGGCGGCAAGGTCGCCGCGGCGGGCGCGATCGTCGGCGCGGTCATGAAGGCCACCAAGGGCCAGGCCGACGCGAAGCGCGTGCGCGAGCTCATCATCGAGCGCGTCGGTTCCTGAGTGGCGTTCTCCGTCAAACGCGTCACGTGGCGCGAGTGGCTCGGTCTGGGGGCCGGGCTGCTCGCGCTCGTGGCGGTGTTTCTTCCCTGGACGGTTCTCACCGCCGACACAGCCACGGCCGACGTTCGTGACGCCTTCAACTCCCTGCCCCACGACGACGTCGTGCGCTCGGCTTGGCATTCGGACTTTTTCTCGTGGTTCCCACCGTTGGTTCTGGTGGTCGTCGGCCTCGCGGTGGTGTTCTTCGGGCAGGTCAGGAAGGTCCGGGTCAGCGGCTTGCCGCACCTGTGGCTGGTCGCGGGGCTTGCCGCGTTGCTGCTCATGGTCATCGGCTGGACGACACTGGACTGGGTCTTCGACAGCGACCAGAGGGCGTTCCTGGAAACCGCCGGCGTGATGATCAACCCGGGGGTCGGTCGGTACGTCGCGCTGCTCGCCGTGCTGGTGTCGATCGCCGCCTCGATCCTGGACATCCGGGCGGCCCGCGCCGAAAGCCGGGCGCCGCGCTATCGCCGTTGAGAGGCGAAACCGCCGTTGCCTCGCAATGGCGACGATCTGTTCGCCCCTGAGCGGCAACGCGATTCGCCTCTGAACGGCGACTGCCGGCTTGCCTTGGAACGGCACCCGGGATTTGCCACTGAGCGGCGACTGCCGCCGCTTCTGGAGCGCAACGCGATTCGCGTCTGAACGGCGGCTGCCGCTTCGTGTGAGACGGCACCCGAGATTGGCCGTTGAGCGGCGACTGCTGCTCCAGTTGTGAACGGCAACGCGATTAGCCGCCGAACGGCGACTGCCGCTTCGTCAGGAAACGGCAACCGGGATTTCGCCACTGAGCGGCGACTGCCGCTTCGCCAGGAACCGCAGCCGGCATTCGCCCCTCAACCGCGACTGCCCGGCTCGCCTCGGAACGGCGACCACGATTCGCCGCTGATTGGCGACCGGGCTGAGTGACGACCACAGCGGCGCCGAGGTCCGGCGCTGCATCGCCGCCGAGCGGCGAAAGATTCCAGCCACCGAGAGGTGGCCTGAAGTCCGGGGCGTTCGACGGTCGACGGCGACGCGCTCGAGCGGTCGGCTCAGACAACGAGCGGGGTGAGGACCAGCCGGCAACCAGCCGTCGCCGCTCAACGGCGACAACCCAAAAAACCAGGTCAGACCGGATCCGAACCTCAGTCCTTCCCCGGACCGCCGTCGGTTTGGACGATCGTGATGAGGACGACGCGGTCGTCGCTCGAGACGGGTTTGCCGCCGTCTTTGTTGGTGGTGCCGGCGACCGCCAGCTGGGGGCTGATCATGCTCATGGCGGCAAGGCGGCCGTAGGTCGTGGGGGGCTTGCCTTTGCCGTCGAGGCTGACACCGGGTTTGCCGGTGACGGCGCCATCCGGATTGACCGGCAGGTTCTGCAAGCCGACGGACGACGCGATGCTCAGCTCGCCATCCAAGTCGGAGAAGTCGGCGCAGCCCCGGACGCCCGGCTTGTCCTGCCAGGTCCACGCGGGCGTCGACAGCGCCTGGCCCGCCTGGACGCGGTACAGCGCGTCGGGGCCGGCGGTCTGGTCGGTGACCCACACGCGCTTGCCGTCGGGGGACGTGCAGAGGCCGCCGGGGGCGTGCAGGCCCAAGGCGTACACGGCGGAGCCCGCGGTCGGGTTGCCGGCGGCAGGGCCGCCCGATGTGTCGATGCGCAGCACCTTGCCCGCCAGCGACTTCGGGTCGGCGGCGGACGCGGGATTGCCCGCGTCGCCCGTCGCGACGAGGAGGGAGCCGCGGCCGTCGCCGATGAGGGCGCCGCGGTTGCCGGTCGCGCCCTTCGGGATGCCCGTGAGCACCGGCTTCGGGGGCTGGCCCTTCGCGAAGCGCACGATGCGGTTGTCGGTCGCCGTGGTGATGTAGGCGAACACCAACTGGTCCTCGACGTAGCTCGGCGACAGCGCCAGCGAGGTCAGGCCTCCGTCGCCCGTGGCGACGACGTCGAGCTGCTCGAACGGCGTCGCGTCGCGGCCGGCAGTGGCGAGAACCACGCGGCCCGATTTCCGTTCACCGGCGAGAGCCGCGGGTGTGGAGCCGTCGCCCGGGAGGCCGGCGACGGCCGCGACCGTGTCCAGGCACGTGGCGATCACGGCCTTGTCGAAGTCCTTGCACCCCTGCGGCGGGGGGATCGACGTCGGCGACTGCTGTTGACCGCCCTGGCCCACGCCGCCTGGGTCGTCGCCGGACGGGTCGCCCGGGTCCTGGACCTGCGGCGGCGACTCGGGGCTGGGCACCGGGGCGGCGCTGAACGACTGTCCGGCCGCGGTGTCGTCGAACCGCGCGCAGCCCGACAGCAGGAGTCCGCCGGAGGCGAGGAGGGCCAGCGGCGCCGACCACCGGTACCGGGTACGCATGATGCTCCAGCCTAGGTGCCTCCGCGTGAGCGCGGAGTAAGTGGCTAACGTGGCGATCATGACGCTGACTGTGCTGGTCCCCGACGACGAGGGCGTCGAGGCGCTCTCGGAGCTCCCGATGGTGCAGGCCGTGCGCTACCAGTGGGGCGACCCCGTGCCGCCTGAGGCCGCGAAGGCGGAGGTTCTCATCCCCGGCCGTCATCCGGCGGGCGACGAGCTGTGGCGCGAGCTGCCGAACCTCAAACTCGTCCAATTGCTTTCCGCCGGCGCCGAGGACTGGGTCGGCAAGCTCCCCGACGGCGTCCTGCTCTCCACCTGCCGCGGCGCCCACGGTGGCAGCACGGCCGAATGGGTCGTCGCCGTGTTGCTGTCGATGTACCGGAAGCTGGACGTCTTCGCCGACGCCCACCGCGAACGTCACTGGGAACGCCGCTCCGCCGAAACGCTCCAGGGCCAGCACGCGCTCATCGTCGGCGCCGGAGATCTCGGGCGGCAGCTGCGGCGCCGGCTCGAACCTTTCGACGTCCGCTGCACGATGGTCGGCATGTCGGCGCGCGACGGGGTCCACGGCGTCGCCGAGCTGCCCGAGCTGTTGCCGCACCACGACATCGTGGTGCTGATGGTCCCCCTCACGTCGCGCACCCGGGGGATGGTCGACGCCGAGTTCCTCGCCGCGATGCCCGACGGCGCCGTGCTCGTCAACGCCGCGAGGGGACCGGTCGTGCGCACCGACGCGCTGCTCGCCGAGCTCACCGCCGGCCGCCTGCGCGCCGCGCTCGACGTGACGGACCCCGAGCCGCTGCCCGCCGACCACCCGCTGTGGCACGCGCCGGGCCTGCTGCTCACGCCGCACGTCGGCGGGGCCGTCGCCGGCGTGCGGCGACGCTCATACGCCGTCGCCGCGGCCGAGATCGCCCGGTACGCGGGCGGCGAGCTGCCCGACAACATCGTCCACGGCGAATACTGACGCGAAGGGCCCCTGACCTCGGCGCGCTCGCTCGCGGCCGGGGTCGGTATCCCCTACCCTTCGCGCGTGACCAGTCAAGGGGATGACTACCAGACCGGCCTGCTGTCCGGGGTCGAGGACTCGACGAGCCACGACGACGAAGTGCGCCAGGGCGGCCTCGGCCTCGGCCTGCTGATCCTGCGCGTGGGGCTGGCCGTGATCGTGGGGGCCCACGGCCTGCAGCACCTGTTCGGCGCGTTCGGCGGACCCGGGATCACGGGGTTCGCGCACGTGCTCGAGACGTTCGGGTACCACAAGCAGACCACGCTGCTGTCCTGGATCACCGGCATCGTCGAGCTCGGCGGCAGCGCGCTGCTGCTCGTGGGCCTCTTCACGCCGCTCGCGGCCGCCGGCATCCTGGGCGTCGCCGCGAACGTCGTCTTCGCGAAGTTCCGCGGCGGCTTCTTCGAGGGTGATGGCCGCGGCTGGGAGTTCGAGCTCCTCATCGGCATCGTCGCGCTCGCCCTGATTTTCACCGGCGCCGGGCGTATCTCCCTGGAGAGGAACACTCCGTGGCGCAGGCGGCCGCTACCCCTGGGCATCGTCTCGCTGTTGCTGGCCGCGGCGGCGTCGGTGGTGGTCATCGTTTTGGCGCGCTGACCTGCGGTTCGCCACCCAGCGGCAACAGACGAAAGGGCCGTTCACCCGCACCGCGGTGGACGGCCCTCGCTGATCAAGAACCGCCGTCGTCACTCAGCGGCAACAAAACGAAAGAGCCGCCCACCCCAGGTGGACGGCCCTCCGTCACTCAGAAACGCGAGCGAAGACTCACTTGTTCGGGTCCCGCACCGCACCCGTGTCGGCCGAGGTCGCCATCCGGGCGTACGCCCGCAGCGCCGCCGTGATGGGGCGCTGACGGTCCTTCGGCTGCCACGGCCGCTCCGCGGCTTCCATCTTCGAGCGGCGCTCCGCCAGGATCTCGGCGTCGACGAGCAGCTCGAGGCGCCGCTCGTGGATGTCCAGCACGATGCGGTCGCCGTTCTCGACCAGGCCGATCAGACCGCCCGCCGCCGCCTCCGGGGAGATGTGGCCGACGGAGATGCCCGACGAACCGCCGGAGAAGCGGCCGTCCGTGATCAGCGCGCACTTCTTGCCCAGGCCCGAGCCCTTGAGGAACGCGGTGGGGTGCAGCATCTCCTGCATGCCCGGCCCGCCGGCAGGGCCCTCGTAGCGGATGACCAGCACCTCGCCCGGCTGGATCTCCTTCTTGAGGATCGCCGACACGGCCTCCTCCTGGCTCTCGAGCACCCGCGCCGGGCCCTCGAAGTGCCACAGGTCCTCGTCGATGCCGGCGGCCTTGATCACGGCGCCGTTCTCGGCGAGGTTGCCGCGCAGGATCGCGAGGCCGCCGTCCTTCGTGTACGCGTGCTCGACGTCGCGGATGCAGCCGCCCGCAGCGTCGGTGTCGAGCGACGACCAGCGGTTCTCCGTGGAAAACGCCTTGGTGGTGCGCACCCCGCCCGGCGCCGCGTGGAACAGCTCCACCGCCTTCTCCGACGGAGCCGAAGCGCGGATGTCCCACTCGTTCAGCCATGAGTCGAGGTCGGGGGAGTGGACCGAGTGGACGCCGGTGTTGAGCAGGCCACCGCGGTAGAGCTCGCCCAGGATGGCGGGGATGCCGCCGGCGCGGTGGACGTCTTCCATGTGGTAATCGGAGTTCGGCGCCACCTTCGACAGGCACGGCACGCGGCGGCCGATTTCGTCGATGTCGCTGATCGTGAAGTCGACCTCGCCCTCCTGCGCGGCGGCGAGGATGTGCAGCACGGTATTGGTCGAGCCGCCCATGGCCATGTCCAGCGCCATGGCGTTCTCGAACGCCTCGCGGGTGGCGATCGAGCGGGGCAGCGCCGACTCGTCGTCCTCGCCGTACCAGCGCTTGCACAGGTCGATGACCGTGCGCCCGGCGCCGGAGAACAGCTCGCGGCGCGCGGCGTGCGTGGCCAGCGTGGAGCCGTTGCCCGGCAGAGACAGGCCCAGCGCCTCGGTGAGGCAGTTCATGGAGTTCGCGGTGAACATGCCGGAACAGGAACCGCAGGTCGGGCACGCCGAACGCTCGACCTCGGACAGCCCGTCCTCGTCGACCTCGCTGCTCGCCGACGCGGCGATCGCGGTGATCAGGTCGGTGGGCGCCTGGGCGACGCCGCCGACGACCACGGCCTTGCCGGCCTCCATCGGCCCGCCGGAAACGAACACGGTGGGGATGTTGAGGCGCATGGCGGCGTTGAGCATGCCCGGCGTGATCTTGTCGCAGTTGGAGATGCAGACGAGGGCGTCGGCCTGGTGCGCGTTGACCATGTACTCCACGGAGTCCGCGATGATCTCGCGCGAGGGCAGGGAGTAGAGCATGCCCGAGTGGCCCATCGCGATGCCGTCGTCGACGGCGATCGTGTGGAACTCGCGCGCGATGCCGCCGGCTTCCTTCACGGCCTCGGCGACGATCTCCCCGAGGTCCTTGAGGTGCACGTGGCCCGGCACGAACTGCGTGTAGGAGTTGGCGATCGCGACGATCGGCTTGCCGAAGTCGCTGTCGGTCATCCCGGTCGCGCGCCAGAGCGAGCGCGCGCCCGCCGCGTTGCGGCCGTGGGTGGTGGTCCGGGAACGGAGGTGCGGCACGGCATTCTCCCAGGTCAGAAGGCTGGTCCAGGCGGAGTCACGAGATCGCTCCGCAAACTGGTCCTACCAATTCTACTCACTGGGTTCGGCCGCGGAACCGCCGGTCTCGGCGGGGGCGGCCCCTGGAGCCTGTTCTGGGGCCTTCTCGGCCGGCTTCGCGGCGGCATTTTCAGCGGCGGGCTTCAGCTCTTCGTCACTCAGCACACCCGAGGGGTCCTTGATCTTCCCCTCGCTCACGAGCGCGAGCACCGGAAGGTGACGCGTCCTCACTGTGGGCAACGTGACCTGCGTGTCGTCGCCCAGCACGGCACGCACGCGCGCCTTGCCGGTGATGGCGAGTCCCTTCAGCGCCGACCACGGGAGGTCGCGCTTGCCGAACACCGTCCGCACGGCCAGACCCTCGCGCGTCGCCGTCGTGCGCGTGCGCACGACGAAGACGAACAGCGCGATCGGGAAGATGTACAGCCATTGCAGCCCGTTGATCTCCCCGAGTGCGATCGGTGTCACACACACGGTCAGGAGCGCGATCGCCATGTACGCCGTGCTGGGGATCTTGAACACGGCCTTCCGGCCTTCGTCCGCGCGCTGGTCCTGCTCTTTTTCGGCCACCAATGAATGGTGCACCGCGTCTCCGGCGTGCTTGCGCCCGGGTCGCGGGGCCGCCCAGAGAGCAGTACTGGTGGTCCAGCATGCGGAACCGCCGTCCCGCAGAGTTGACACTCGCGCGGACGCCGGTCTAACGTCAGCGCCGTGACAACGCAGACCGGCCTCGTACTTCCTCAGCGCGTCGACGCTTAGGAAGAGTCCGCTGCGTCGACGCGCGACCCTCGTGCGACCTTACGGTCGGCGGGGGTTTTTTGTTGCGTAGAACCGGATTCCGACCGGCTGTACGGCCACAGACAACCCGAACGAGTGACACCGAGAACCCACGAGGCAGAACCGATGACCAGTGCCACGTCGCGCAGCGACGCGAAGCCCGGGCCGACCGCGCCCGGTGTCCCCGGAGCACGTCCGAAGCCGGCGCCGCCGGCGGGAACCCCGGTAAGGGTCACGGGCGCGCAGTCGCTCGTCCGCTCGCTCGAGGCCGTCGGCGCCGAAGTCGTCTTCGGCATTCCCGGTGGCACCATCCTCCCGGCGTACGACCCGCTGCTCGACTCCACCAAGGTCCGCCACGTCCTCGTCCGCCACGAGCAGGGTGCCGGGCACGCCGCCACCGGCTACGCCCAGGCGACCGGCAAGGTCGGCGTCTGCATGGCGACGTCGGGCCCGGGCGCCACGAACCTCGTCACCCCGCTGGCCGACGCCAACATGGACTCCGTGCCCGTCGTGGCCATCACGGGGCAGCAGTCGCGCGCGCTGATCGGCACCGACGCGTTCCAGGAAGCCGACATCTGCGGCATCACCATGCCGATCACCAAGCACAACTTCCTCGTCACCGATCCGGCGGAGATCCCGCGGACCATCGCCGAGGCGTTCCACCTCGCGCTCACGGGCCGACCCGGCCCGGTGTTGGTGGACATCCCCAAGGACGTGCTGCAGGAGATGACCTCGTTCTCCTGGCCGCCCGAGATGCGCCTGCCGGGTTACCGCCCGACGCTGCGCCCGCACGGCAAGCAGGTGCGCGAAGCCGCGAAGCTCATCGCGAACGCGCGCCGGCCCGTCCTCTACGTCGGCGGCGGCGTGATCAAGGCCGAGGCGTCGCAGCAGCTGCTGGAGCTGGCCGAGCTGACCGGCATCCCGGTCGCCACCACGCTGATGGCGCGCGGCGCGTTCCCCGACTCGCACCGCCAGCACGTCGGCATGCCGGGCATGCACGGCTCCGTCGCCGCGGTCGCGTCGATGCAGCGCTCCGACCTGCTGATCGCCCTCGGCGCCCGCTTCGACGACCGCGTGACCGGCGCGAAGTCGTCGTTCGCGCCCGACGCGAAGGTGATCCACGCCGACATCGACCCGGCCGAGATCTCCAAGAACCGCAAGGCGGACGTGCCGATCGTCGGCGACTGCAACGAGATCATCGGCGAGCTGATCGCCGCCGTGAAGGCCGAGTTCGAGCACGGGCACCGGCCGGACCTCACCGACTGGTGGACGCAGGTCGACTCGTGGCGCGACACCTACCCGGCCGGTTACGAGTGGCCCGACGACGGTTCGCTGTCGCCGCAGTACGTCATCGAGCGCATCGGCGAGCTCGCCGGTCCCGACGCGGTCTTCACCGCCGGCGTCGGCCAGCACCAGATGTGGGCCGCGCAGTTCGTGAAGTACGAGAAGCCGCGTACGTGGATCAACTCCGGTGGCCTCGGCACCATGGGCTTCGCCGTGCCGGCGGCCATGGGCGCGCAGTTCGGCCTGCCCGACACGCAGGTGTGGGCGATCGACGGCGACGGCTGCTTCCAGATGACCAACCAGGAGCTCGCCACGTGCGCCATCGAAGGCGCGCCGATCAAGGTCGCCGTGATCAACAACGGCAACCTGGGCATGATCCGCCAGTGGCAGAACCTCTTCTACTCGGAGCGGTACTCCAACAGCGACCTCGGTACCCACAAGCACCGCATCCCCGACTTCACGCTGCTGGCCGAGGCCCTCGGCTGCGCCGGGCTGCGCTGTGAAACCAAGGAGGACGTCGACGCGACGATCCGCCGCGCGATGGAGATCAACGACCGCCCCGTCGTGATCGATTTCGTCGTGGGGAAGGATGCCCAGGTGTGGCCGATGGTGGCCGCGGGCACCGGCAACGACGAGATCATGGCCGTCCGCGGCATCCGGCCGCTGTTCGACGACGACGAGGTTTCGCGGGAAGCCGTCGAGACCCTCGAAGCCGTCGAAGCCGCCGCGGAAGGAGAAGACCGATGACCGTCCACACATTGAGCGTGCTGGTCGAGAACAAGCCCGGCGTGCTCGCCCGGGTGTCCGGCCTGTTCTCCCGCCGCGGTTTCAACATCGAGTCCCTCGCCGTGGGCCCTACGGAAAACCCCGAGGTGTCCCGAATGACGATCGTGGTTGCCGTTGAAGAGCTACCGCTCGAACAGGTGACCAAACAGCTCAACAAGCTGGTCAACGTGATCAAGATCGTTGAGCTGGAACAGTCCGGCGCGGTGCAGCGTGAACTGCTGCTCGTGAAGGTCCGGGCCGACGCGACCGTGCGCAGCCAGGTCCTCGAGACCGTCCAGCTCTTCCGCGCCAAGGTGGTGGACGTGTCCCCGGAGGCGCTCACCGTCGAGGCGACCGGGACATCGGACAAGATCGGCGCACTGTTGCGCATGCTCGAGCCGTACGGCATCCGTGAGCTCGTGCAGTCCGGCATGGTCGCGGTGGGTCGCGGGGCCCGCTCGATCACCGCCACCTCGCCCCGCTGATTCTTGAGAAGTCGATTCTTCAGCAGTAACCCGAAAGGAAGCAGTACCCCCATGGCAGTGGAAATCTTCTACGACGACGACGCGGACCTTTCGATCATCCAGGGTCGCAAGGTCGCCGTGATCGGCTACGGCAGTCAGGGCCACGCCCACTCGCTGAGCCTGCGTGACTCCGGTGTCGACGTCCGCATCGGCCTGCCGGAGGGGTCGAAGTCGCGGGCGAAAGCCGAGGAGCAGGGCCTGCGCGTGCTGAACGTCGCCGAGGCCGCGGCCGAGGCCGACCTGATCATGATCCTCGCGCCGGACACGAAGCAGCGCTTCATCTACTCCGAGGACATCGCGCCGAACCTGAAGGACGGCGACGCGATCTTCTTCGGCCACGGCTTCAACATCCGCTACGACCTGATCAAGCCGCCGGGCAACGTCGATGTCGCCATGGTCGCGCCGAAGGGCCCGGGTCACCTCGTGCGCCGCCAGTTCGTGGACGGCAAGGGCGTGCCCTGCCTGATCGCGGTGGAGCAGGACGCGACCGGTGGCGCCCAGGCGCTGGCCCTGTCGTACGCGGCGGCCATCGGTGGTGCGCGTGCGGGTGTCATCAAGACGACGTTCACCGAGGAGACCGAGACCGACCTCTTCGGTGAGCAGGCCGTGCTCTGCGGTGGCGCGTCGGCGCTCGTGCAGACGGGCTTCGAGGTGCTGACCGAGGCCGGTTACGCCCCGGAGATCGCCTACTTCGAGGTGCTGCACGAGCTCAAGCTGATCGTCGACCTCATGTACGAGGGCGGCATCGCGCGTCAGCGTTACTCGATCTCCGACACCGCCGAGTACGGCGACCTCACCCGCGGCCCGCGCGTGATCTCGCCGGCGGTCAAGGAAGAGATGAAGAAGATCCTGGGCGAGATCCAGGACGGCACCTTCGCGCGCGAGTGGGTCGCCGAGGACGAGGCCGGGCGCCCGAACTTCATCAAGCTCGAGGAGCAGGGCAACCAGCACCCGATCGAGGAGACCGGCAAGAAGCTGCGCGCCCTCATGTCGTGGGTGGACCGCCCGATCACCGAGACCGCCTGATCGTCTTGTGATCGTTCGAAAGGCCCCCTCATCCGCAGGCGAGGGGGCCTTTTCGGTGGTTTCGCCGTTCAGCGGCGAGACCGGTCGAGGCGGCTCGATACGCTGGTGTCATGAGTGATCAGCCCGTCGACGACAAGGCGCACATCCGGCACGAGCTGGACCTCACCGACGCCCCTTGGATCAGGGCCGAGCCTGAAGGCGTCACGCTCGAGGACTGCGTGGAGTACGCGTTCGTGCCGCACACCGACGGCGTCACGTACGTCGCGATGCGCCAGTCGTCCAAACCGGACGGCGTGGTGCTCGTGTTCACGCCGTCGGAGTGGGACGCGTTCGTGAAGGGCGTCCGCGACGGTGAGTTCGACCTGCCCGAGGACCTCGAGGCCTGAGCCCCCTGAGCCCCCTGAGTCCTAGGCGGTCACGCGGTCGAGCAGCTCCGGGAGCCGGCCGGTCGCGGCCGCGAGCGCCGGGTGGTCGCCGTAGTCGCGGGACTCGACGATCTCCCCGTCGCGCACGCGCAGCGCGAAGATGTTGTTGACGCGGAACGGCGTTGCGCCGAGTTGCCCCTCGTAGGCGAATTCGCCGATGAGCACCTCGGGGTCGGTGCCCTGGTGGGTGACGAGATCGGTGGCCTGCATGCGGATGCCGATCTCCCCGGCCAGCGCGAAGTGCGTGCGCAGGTCTTCGCGGGACTTCAGCGCGGGCGCGCCCGGCAGGAACGGGTGGCGGACCTCGGTGACCTCGGCGTAGAGGTCGGGCAGCTCCGACCAGCGCTGGTCGGAAACTCCGTAACAGAGCCGTTGGAACACGCCCAGCGGGCTCTTGCGGTCGGCGAGCCGCGCCGGCCGCGGCTGGACCGGGCCGGGCTCGTGAGGCGGAACCTGCGCGTACGCGTCGGTAAGGCCGGCCACCGCGCCCTGGACGGCGGCCATGCGCAGGTAGTCGTGGTAGTCGCGGCTGTGGACGATCAGTCCGTCGCGCACGCGCAGCACCTGGATGTTGTCGGTCTCGGTCTTTTCGCCGCTGAGCGACGATTCCACCGTGTACCGGTACTCGGCGACGATCACCTCCGGGTCCGTCGTCTCGTGGACGACGACGTCGCTCGCCGACAGCCGCAGCGTCGTCCCCGAGCCGCCCACGAACCGCTCGTGCACCGCTTCCCGCCCCTCGATGCGGCCGGAGACAGGGATCGCGGTGGGGTGCTCTACGACGGTGTTCTCCGCGTAGAGCTGGGATAGTTCGTCGAACCGGCCGGCGGTGATGCCCTCGGAGAGCCGCTCGAAGACCTCTCGGGGTGTGGTCATGGTTGTCCTCCCAGTGGATGAAACGGAGTCCATAGTCCGTCTCGCCGAATTGACGATGCGGACTACGGACTCCGCTTGTCTATCGGGCGTTCGCCAGCAGGTCGCGCGCGGCGGGGCTGTCGCACGCGTCGGCCCAGCCTTCGGGGGTGGAGTTCCAGAGGCCGTCGCGCGCGTCGAGGTCGGCGCCCGCCTGGACGAGGACCTCGATGACGTCGAGCCGGTTGTTCTGCGCGGCGAGGTGCAGGGCGGTGATGCCGACGCCATGCCGCGGACCGCCGAAGGTCCCGACGCGGTTCACGTCCGCGCCCAGGTCCAGCAACGTCCGCACGGCGGCGACTTTGCCCTGCGCGGCGGCCCAGGTGAGGGCGGTGCCGCGGTAGACGTCGGCGTCGAGGTCCGCGCCGCGCTCGGCGAGCGTGCGCAGAGCGTCGGAGCGGTCGTTGCGCGCTGCCCAGCCGAGGGCTTCGTCGAGGATCTCCCGGGGATCGTCGCCGGGGCGCCACAGGGGGAAACCACTGTGGGGCCGGTAGAACTCACGGTGCGCACCCGCCGCCGGCGCGAGTGTCCCGTTCGGACGGACGAGCTCGTCCAGCAGCTCGACGTCCCCGATACCCGCTGCGACACGGAGGTTGCGAGGGGACCGCTCGCGCGTCGCCAGTTTTTCGGCCACGGTCCGGTTTCCCCAGAACAACGCGACGACGAGCGGAGTTCCGCCGTCGCCGCGCGCCGACACGTCGAGTGGCGCGCCGGCGTCGAGCAGCAGGTCGGCGAACAGTGGCAGATTGCTGTGGGCGGCCTGGTGCAACGGGGTCCAGCCGTGGGCGTTGCCCCGTGCGGGATCGGCGCCGCGTTCGAGCAGGATGCGCGCGAGCCGTTCGTCGCAGGTGGCGCCGGCCATGCCGAGGAGGTCGTTGCCGTTGGTGCCACGCGCGTGGACGAGCTCCGGGAACTCGTCGACCACCGCCGCCAGTCCGTCGACGTCCCTCGCCTCCAGGAGGCGAAACGCCCACGCGAACGGCTCACCACTGTCCGCCAACGCCGCGACGTGCTCGCGCAACCCGCGCCACGACCCGAACCCGTGCTTCTTGGCGACGACCGTCCGCGCGCCCTCACGCGTCAACGGCTGCCGGTGACGCGCGAACGCCTCGCGCGCCCCGGCCGTCCCGTCCTCGGCGGACGCGAGCAGCCCGAGGGCGCGTTCGCTGTAGTACTCGGTGTCGACGTGGTAGGCGTGCTGCAGGTTCGGTCCGCCCTCGGCGACGCGCCGGACGTACGCCTGCAACTTCGGCCAACTCGGAAACCCGTGCCCGCGCGCGACGCGGAACTGCGCCTCGGACAACTTGATCGACTCGGCGCGCGCCAGCTCTTTCGCGCGTTTGCGCAACTGGGCGAGATCGGGTTTTGCCGGCAACGTGGCCATGGGGGAGTCCTTTCTTCCCTCGGTTCGCCCGTGGTCCGCCGGCACCGGGCAGGGAAGAAGGCGCACGCACCGCACTTCACTTCGGGGGTGGGCTCAGCCCTTTCCGCGGACGGGACGCAGCCCTCACCGCGCCTCGCCACTGTACCGCCCGCCTGCCTTCGTTTCGTCCCTCAGCGGCGACGCCGGTGGTCGCCGGGCGTGGTCGTGGTGGGCGCTGGGTTGGGGAAGGGATGAAGGTCCCCTTCATGCATTGCTCGGTCATTGTGGGTGCCGAACTACGGGTGAAGGTCCCCTTCATCGCAGTCGGGTCAGGAGCGCGCCGTCGAAGGAATGAAGGTCCCCTTCACGCACCGCTGGATCACTGTGGGTGCCGCACCGCTGATGAAGGCCCCCTTCATCAGCAGTCGCGTCACGTGCGCGCCGCCGAAGGAATGAAGGTCCACTTCGCGCGCTGGCGACCACCGATGGTTGACCGGGAGTCGGTGAAGGGACCCTTCACCCGTTGCTGGCAGCGGTGCAGCCTGTGAAGCGATGACGGGACCCTTCATCCCGCCCTCGACTGCGGTGGGTGTTGGGGGTGACGTGAAGATCCCCTTCATCCGGCCGAGAAGGCGTGAAGGAGACCTCGACGCACCCGGTGCGCCAGATCGCCGTGCGCGGAAGGGATGAACGTCCCCTTCATCCGGCCGAGAAGGCGTGAAGGCGACCTTCATGCACTCGGTACGCCGGATCGCCGTGTGTCCGAAGGGATGAAGGTCCCCTTCACTCCCAGCCTGTGCCCGCGCCACAGATCCCCGAACGAATGAACATCCCCGCCACCCACCCGAGCACCATCACGTAATAAATCCCTTTCACCCCAATCGCCCCAACCTCATCACACCGTCGCATCCCACCAGGTGGAACGCACAAAACGCCCCACCCACCGCACCCCGACCGCCACCACCCCCGCGCCGTTTTCCTTGCCGCAAACCCAATCCCCACCCCCGCCACCCACCCCGACCCCGACACCGCTGACCGGCCCGGCGATCGAGTTTTCGCCGGATTACGAGCGAGTTAACAACGCGGGCAGCACCGGGGACTCCAACCGGGCTAAACTCCCGCCCATCCGGGCACAACGGCGTGCGCCGTAGGAGAGCGTCCTCGATTTCGTGACCAGATAGTGGGAGCCGCATCGTGACCAAGCCCAGCAAACCCGTCGTCCTCATCGCGGAGAAGCTCGCGCCTTCCGTGCTGAGTGTGTTCGGTGACGAGGTAGAGGTCCGGCATGTGGACGGCACGGACCGTCCCGCGCTGCTGGAGGCGGTGAAGAGTGCCGACGCGCTCCTGGTGCGATCCGCCACGAAGGTCGACGCCGAGGTACTCGGTGCGACCACGCAGCTCAAGGTCGTGGCCCGCGCCGGTGTCGGGCTGGACAACGTCGAGGTGCCCGCCGCCACCGAGCGTGGCGTGCTGGTGGTCAACGCCCCGACGTCGAACATCGTGTCCGCCGCCGAGCACGCCGTGGCGTTGCTGCTGGCCGTGGCCCGCCGGGTGCCGGCCGCCGACCAGAGCCTGCGCGGTGGCGAGTGGAAGCGCAGCTCGTTCTCGGGCGTCGAGCTCAACGGCAAGACCATCGGTGTCGTCGGCCTCGGCAAGATCGGCCAGCTGTTCAGCCAGCGTCTCGCCGCGTTCGGCACGAAGCTGATCGCGTACGACCCCTACGTCTCGGCCGCCCGCGCCGCGCAGCTCGGCATCGAGCTCGTGCCGCTCGACGAGCTGCTGGCGCGCGCCGACGCGATCTCCATCCACCTGCCGAAGACGCCGGAGACCAAGGGCCTCATCGACGTCGAGGCGCTCAAGAAGACCAAGCCGGGCGTGATCATCGTCAACGCCGCGCGCGGTGGCCTGATCGTCGAGGAGGCGCTGGCCGACGCGATCCGCAGCGGCCACGTCGGCGGCGCGGGCATCGACGTGTTCGTCACCGAGCCCACCACCGCCAGCCCGCTGTTCGAGCTGCCCAACGTGGTCGTCACCCCGCACCTGGGCGCGTCCACCTCAGAGGCGCAGGACCGCGCGGGCACCGACGTCGCCCGTTCCGTGCTGCTGGCGCTGCGCGGCGACTTCGTGCCGGACGCGGTGAACGTCTCGGGCGGCGGCGCCGTCGGCGAGCACGTGCGGCCGTACCTGTCGCTCACGCAGAAGCTGGGCACGGTGCTCACCGCGCTGAGCCCGAAGGCGCCGACGTCGGTGACCGTCGAGGTCAAGGGCGAGCTGTCCAGCGAGGACACCTCGGTGCTGCAGCTCGCGGCGCTGCGCGGAGTCTTCGCCGGTGTCGTCGACGATCAGGTCACGTTCGTCAACGCGCCGCGGCTCGCCGAGGAGCTGGGCGTGCAGGTGGACCTCGTCACCGAGACCGAGAGCCCGAAGTTCCGCAGCCTCGTCACGGTGCGTGCGGTCCACGCGGACGGCGCCACACTGACCGTGTCCGGTTCGGTGACCGGCAAGGACGAGGTCGAGAAGATCGTCGAGGTCAACGGCCGGCACTTCGACCTGCGCGCCGAGGGCAACGTGCTGCTGCTCGAGTACCCGGACCGCCCGGGCGTGATGGGCCGCGTCGGCACGCTGCTCGGCGAGGCCGGCATCAACATCGAGGCCGCGCAGATCAGTCAGACCACCGACGGTTCCGACGCCGTGATGCTGTTGCGCGTCGACCGCCACGTGGACAGCAACGTCCTGGAGCCGATCGGCGCCACCGTGGGTGCGCACACGATCCGCGCGGTGGACTTCAACTAGTCCCGCCTGTTTTTCGAAAGCCCCTTTCCCCGTCCGAGTGGCGGGGGAAGGGGCTTTCCTTTGTGGAGTCCCCCAGACGGGCAACATTCGTATAACGGAGCATTTTCGCCACGAAAGTAGGTGTATCGGGCAGCTAGGTTCTGTGCCGCGAGGCAGAACCACGCGCCGTGAGAGCACGGTGCGGCGCCGGTGCTCACCTGTCGGGGGTGGTTGATCGGGGAGCGCCAGGCAGGTTCGCGATCCAGGCCTCGAGTAAAGGGGTTGGGTACTCATGAGCAGATCCCGGTTGCCCGGGTGGGCTGCGCGTTCGACGGCTGCCGTGTCCGCGGTGGTCCTGGCCGCGGCCGTCTCCGCCGCGTCGGGCGCGTCGGCGCAGGGTGCGCCACTCGCCGACCCGGTCGCGCCGGCCAAGGTCGCCGCCGCGGGGTTGCAGGGCAAGATCTCGCCGCGGCTCGACGCCGCGCGGGGCAAGATCACCGCGTTCGTGGAGCTGGCGAAGAAGCCGGCCGTCGACGCGTTCAACGCCGAACAGGGCAAGGGCACCGGCAAGGAGAAGGCCAAGCAGGCCGCGCGTGCCGCGAAGGCGGACGTCGCCGCCGCGGTGAACTCCGTCGTCGGGCAGCTCAAGAAGGCCGACGCGGGCACGAAGCTGGTCACGCAGACGTCGAACGCCGTCGCGGGCGCCGTGGTGACCGCCGACGCGGCGAAGATCCGTGAGCTCGCGAAGCGTCCCGACGTCGTTTCGGTGCGCACGGTCGTGCCGAAGACCAAGAACAACGCCAGCGCCGAGCAGCTCACCAACACGCTCGCGAGCTGGCAGCAGACCGGCAAGTTCGGTGACGGTATTCGCGTCGGCGTGATCGACGACGGCATCGACTACACCCACGCCGACTTCGGCGGCCCCGGCACGCCCGAGGCCTACCAGGCGGTGGACCGGACCAAGCCGTCGCCGCTGTTCCCGAGCGCGAAGGTCGTGGGCGGCACCGACCTCGCCGGCGACGACTACGACGCCGAGGGCAAGACCGGCTCGCCGACGCCGAAGCCGGACCCCAACCCCATCGCGTGCGGCGAGCACGGCACGCACGTGGCCGGCACGATCGCGGGCTATGGCGTGAACGCCGACGGCACCACGTTCATCGGCAACTACAAGAAGCTGAACAAGAAGCAGCTCGACGCCATGCGCATCGGCCCGGGCACCGCGCCCAAGGCCCTGCTCTACGCGATCAAGGTGTTCGGCTGCACCGGCTCCACGAACATCACGTCGCAGGCGCTCGACTGGGCGCTCGACCCCGACGGCGATGGTGACTTCACCGACCACCTCGACATCGTCAACCTGTCGCTGGGCAGCGACTTCGGCGCGCCGGACGACCCCGACTCGCTGTTCGTGCGCAAGCTCGCCCAGAACGGCGTCCTGCCGGTCCTCGCGGCGGGCAACGGCGGCGACCTCAACGACGTCGCGGGCTCGCCGGGCAACACGCCCGAGGCCCTCACCGTCGCCAGCAGCCGCGACGCCGGCGAGCTGAAGGACGCCCTCGAGGTCACCGCCCCGATCAAGGGGCAGCAGCCGGGTCAGTACAGCCAGGACTACGCCGGCTACGACACGCTCGACCTCACCGCGCCCGTCGTGCCGACCTCCGCGGCCAACAACGCGGGCTGCGCCGCCTTCTCGGCCGAGGACAAGGCCAAGGTCGCGGGCAAGATCGCATGGCTGGAGTGGGACGACAACGACGCCACTCGCGCCTGTGGTTCCGCCGCGCGCGCCAACAACGCGCAGAGCGCCGGGGCCAAGGGCGTGCTGCTGTCGTCCACTTTGGAGCACCCCGCCGCGGGCATCGCGGGCAACGCGGGCGTGCCGATGTTCCAGCTCACCGGCAAGGCCACCGCGGCCGTGCGCCCCGGCCTGACCGCGGGCACGTTGACGGTGCGTTTCTTCGGCGCCGGCCGGGCGAGCCTGCAGACCACGGACAAGACCATTGTGGACACCCCGAGCTCGTTCACCTCGCGTGGTGGCCGTGGCCCGTCGGTGAAGCCGGATGTCACGGCGCCCGGTGACACGATCACGTCGGCGTTCCGCGGCAGCGGCAACGGCCGGCTGTCGATCTCGGGTACGTCGATGGCCACGCCGCACACCGCGGGCATCACGGCGCTGGTCCGCCAGACGCACCCCGACTGGAACGTCGAGGAGGTCAAGGCCGACGTCGTGGGCTCGGCCGCGCACGACATCACCGACGGCGCTGGCCACACCTACGCGCCGCAGCGCGTGGGCACCGGTCGCATCGACGCGAAGGCCGCGCTGGACAACCAGGTCCTCGCCTACGTGCAGGACGACCCGGGTGCGGTGAGCGTCACGTTCGGCACCGTCGAGGCGGCGGGACCGGTCACGCTCTCGAAGACGATCAAGGTCGTCAACAAGGGCACCTCGCCGGTCGAGTACTCGGTGGCGTACGAGGCCGTGAACTCGCTGCCCGGCGTGCAGTACACAGTGGACAAGAGCTCGGTGAAGCTCAGCCCGCGCGGGGTCGCGACGGTGAAGGTGACGCTGAAGATCACCGACCCGAAGGCGCTGCGCAAGGTCATGGACCCGACCATGGAGGCCGCGCAGGCCGGGCTCGCCCGGCAGTTCGTGGCCGACGCTTCGGGCCGGGTCGCGTTCACCCCGAAGAACGGCGCCACGGTGCCGCTGCGGGTGGCCGTGTACTCGGCGCCGAAACCGGTCGCGGCCATCACGACGCCGGCCGGCGTGCACTTCGGCGCGAGCCAGAACCAGGCCGTGCTGAACCTCGGCGGCAAGGGCATCGACCAGGGCACCGGCGCGCAGCGCTACCGCTCGCTGGTCAGCGTGCTGGAGCTGCAGGCCGAATCGGCGCAGCTGCCGGAGTGCGGCGCGGGCGTCTCGTCCGACTGCACGCTCAACGGCACCGCGAAGGGCGGCGACCTGCGCTACATCGGCGCGGCGTCGACGGCTCCGCTCGCCAAGGCACAGGGCGAACCGGAGAGCGCCATGCTCGCGTTCGGCCTCACCACCTGGGGCGACTTCGCGAACCTGGGCAGCAACACGATCCCGTTCGTCGACTTCGACACGACGGGTGACGGCAAGCCGGACTTCGAGACCTTCGTGACGAAGGCGACGGGGACCGACGTGCTCCTGGCGGCGACGGTGTCGCTGACGCAGCCGGGCAACCCGACGGTGGATCTGGAGGCCGTCAACGGTCAGCTCGGCGACGTGGACACCAACGTGTTCGACACCAACGTGATCGTGCTTCCGGTCGGCATCGCCGCGCTGGGCATCGACCCGAACGAGGTGTCGCACCGGATCAGCTACACCGTCGGCACGGCGGGGTACTACGTCGCGCCGGGCAGCACCGACGGGCTGATCGACTTCGTCGGCACGCCGATCTCGTTCGACGCGCTGGCGCCGGCGTTCTCGGTGCAGGGCGGCGGTGACGCGGCCCTCGGCTACGTCGCCAAACCCGGCACCCAGCTGGTGGTCAACCGCAACGCGGCGGCCGTCGCCGGTGACAAGCCGAAGGGCCTGCTGGCGATCGAACACCACAACGCGGCCGGCTCGCGCGCGGGTGTCGTGCGGATCGAGTCGGCGGTGACGCGGCCGTGAGGTGAGGCCCCGTCACCCGGCCAGACGGGGTGACGGGGTCCTCCGATCGGGGAAGGCGGGTCTCGCTGGTCACGTTCCCCGAATAGCGTTGATAGGGGGCTTCTCGGGTCGTTGTGACCCGGGAGGCCCCTTGCCTTTCACCCGTTCAGGTGTCTCACCCTGCGGGAGGATGCGGCATAAGGGTGGTGCGGCTACGGCGTCTTGTCTACGGCCGGTAACCTTCCGCTGCTGGCGTTTTCTTGCGGATGGGCCATCGGTGCGTTCGGTGGCCTGGTCTACGGAGGTGTGTGGATGCGGCTCGCGGTGATCCCAGGTGACGGGATCGGGCCCGAGGTGGTCTCCGAGGCGCTCAAGGTGCTCGGTGAAGTAGCACCGACGGCGGAGATCACGAACTACGACCTCGGTGCCGCGAGGTGGCACTCGACCGGGGAACTGCTCCCCGAGTCGGTGCTCGGCGAGCTGCGTCAGCACGACGCGATCCTGCTCGGCGCGGTCGGCGACCCGACGGTGCCCAGCGGCATCCTCGAGCGCGGGCTGCTGCTGCGCCTGCGCTTCGAGCTCGACCACCACGTGAACCTGCGCCCGGCGCGCCTGTACCCGGGCGTGCGCGGCCCGCTGGCCGACGCCGGCGAGGTCGACATGGTCGTGGTGCGCGAAGGCACCGAAGGCCCGTACACCAACAACGGTGGCCTGCTGCGCAAGGACACCGAGCACGAGGTCGCCACGGAGGTCAGCGTCAACACGGCGTTCGGCGTCCGCCGCGTCGTCGCCGACGCGTTCAACCGCGCCGAAGAGCGGCCGCGCAAGCACCTCACGCTGGTGCACAAGACCAACGTGCTCGAGTACGCCGGGTCGCTGTGGTCGCGGATCGTCGAGGAGGTGTCGCTGGAGCACCCCGACGTCACAGTCGCGTACTCCCACGTCGACGCCGCCACGATCCACCTGGTCACGGACCCGTCGCGCTTCGACGTGATCGTCACCGACAACCTCTTCGGCGACATCATCACCGACCTCGCGGCCGCCGTCACCGGCGGCATCGGCCTCGCGGCCAGCGGCAACCTCGACATCACGCGCCGCAACCCGAGCATGTTCGAGCCGGTCCACGGCAGCGCCCCCGACATCGCCGGCCAGGGTCTCGCCGACCCGACGGCCGCCGTGCTCTCGGTGTCGCTCCTGCTCGACCACCTGGGCCACAAGGAGGCCGCACGCCGCATCGAGGCGTCGGTGGCCTTCGATCTGGCCACGCGCGACCAGGCATCGCCCGGCACCACCCAGGCGATCGGCGACCGGCTGGCCGCGCTCGTCTCGTCGAACGTGCGCAACGTCAGCTGACGTTCTTGTTGGAACCCCCGCCGCGGAAGCCGGTCGAAATCCGGCGCTGACCCGCAACGGTAGGCCCGCGGTCTGTGCACTCGCAGACCGCGGGCGAGCCCGACACCGGCGGTGGTTCTCGCACCACCCTCGTCCCTCCCGTCGCGGTCTACGGGAGACGACACCCCTCTTCTCCTTGGCGTGGCTGCCGTCTTCGTTGTGGGACCCTTGAGCAGATCGAGTCCTGCCGGTGCCACCCCGAAGTTCTCGTCGTCCGACGATCCGGACTCTTCGCCCTCTTTCTCCGCACCTTCCGAGGGGTCGCCTCCGGTGTCGCCGGCCAACGGCGAATCCTCGCCCGGCGACTCTGGCCTCGCTGAGTCGTCGCTGGTGGGGCCCGCCACGGGCGTCGCCATTCAGCGGCGAGCCCAAGCTTGGCGACAGATTCGCGGATGCCTCACCGTCGGCCGGCCCGGATTCGGGCGAGGCTGATCCGCCCGCCGGAGGCCCGGACCCGCCGTCCCCGCCGTCGCCGAAAAGCGGCGAGCCCAAGCCTGGCGAAAGGTCCGCTGATGTCTCGCCGCCAGCCGGACCCGACTCGTAAGAGTTCGATCCGTTCACCGAAAGCCCGCACCCGTCGCCGATACGCGGCGAACTCTCCTGCGGCGACCCCGCCGGGACTAACCAATCTTCTGACGGGGCCGTTGCCGCTGTCGCCGATCAGCGGCGAATCCGAGCATCTCGGCCGAGGCGCCGATGAGTCGTCGTCGGCCGGAGCCGACGCCGTCGGTTCTCGCCCGCCATCCGGCGCTCCGAACCGGCTGCCCCGGCCGTGGCCGTTGCCGGCTGATGGCGAATCCTCACACGGCAACGCTGTCCCGGTCGGCCCGCCTCCGGTGGGTCGACGCCGGTGTCGCCGTCCAGCGGCGAGTCCGAGCATGGCAACGAAGCCGCAACGACTTCGCCGCGAGCCGAGCGCGACACCGCCGAGCAAGGTCCGCCAACCGGAGCTCCGGACGCGTCGCCCAACGCGTTGCCGATAAATGGCGAATCGCGTCCCCAGCACAAATCCGCTGGTGGAAGCGAACTCTCGCGGGACGGAAAGCCCCAGCGGGCCGCACCCGATTCACCGAAGCGCAGACGCGTCGGACCCATCGTGGTCGGTCTGATTGCGGTTTTGCTGCTCTCCATTGTCCTGGCAGTCGGCATCGGGATGGTAGCCGTGCCGATCACCCACACGTGGGAATTTCTGCGAGCCGGCCTCTTCGGCCGCACGATCCGCGCGGCGGACGTCGGTCAGTACCGGATCATCTGGGACATCCGGCTGCCGCGGGTGGTGCTCGCGGTCGTGGTGGGCGCGGGGCTGGCGACGGTGGGCGTCGCGATCCAGGCGATGGTGCGAAACGCGCTCGCGGAACCGTTCGTGCTCGGCATCTCGTCCGGGCCTTCCGTGGGCGCGGCCGCCGTGACGTTGTTCGGGGTTTCGCGTCGCTCGGGATCTACGCGCTGTCGGCGGGCGCGTTCCTGGCCGCGCTCGCCGCGACGGTGATCGTCTACCTCGTTGCCCGCACGCGGCAAGGCCTCACGCCGCTGCGACTCGTGCTCATCGGCACGGCGCTGTCCTACGGGTTCTTCGCCGTCACCACGGTGCTCGTCTTCCAGGCTCCCAACGGCGAAGCCGCGCGTTCCGCCCTGTTCTGGCTCCTGGGCAGCCTCGCCGGCGCCAACCTGGGCTAATTGCCCGTCGCGGCGACCGTCGTGGTCGCGGGGACCGTTCTCCTCCTGGCCCTGGCCGGCCGACTCAACGCGTTGGCGATGGGCGACGAAGCGGCGACGACCCTCGGTGTCGACGTCGTCAAGCTGCGGTCGTCGTCTGCGCGGTGATGACGGGTGTGCTCGTGGCCGTCAGCGGGGCGATCGGCTTCGTCGGCCTGATCCTGCCGCACCTCGTCCGGCTCGTGGTCGGCGCCGATCACCGGCGAGTGCTCGCCGTCGCTCCGCTCGCCGGCGCGGTTTTCCTCGTGTGGGTGGACGTTGCCGCGCGGGTGCTCGCGGCGCCGGAAGAACTCCCGATCGGCGTGCTGACGGCGGCCGTCGGCGTCCCCGCGTTCCTGCTGTTGATGCGGCGGCGCACCTATGTGTTCGGAGGTGAGTGAATGGACCTCTCGCTCCACGGAGTCGGTGTCGAGGTGGCCGACCCCCGATCTGCTGGCCGAGGTGTTCGGCGTGCGCGCCCACGTGGTGACGCACCCGGTGACCGGCCGGGCACGGCTGTTGTTCGACCGGCTCGAGTCCGAGGAGGACAGTCAGGCGTAAGACGGTCGCGATGGTCCTGGTGGCCACGCTCGCCGTGACCGGCTGTGGTGCTCAAGTGTCCGAAGGGGACAGTGGTGCCGCTCCGGCGGGGTATCCCGTGACGGTGACCAACTGCGGTCAGCCGCTCACCGTCCGAGAACCGCCGTCGCGAATGGTCACCAACGACATCGGCATCACCGAGCTGATGTTCGCCCCTCGGCCTCGCCGACCGGATGGCCGGCTATGTCGTCGACAAAGGGCAGTCGGGCGGCGTCGCGTCTTCGCCGTGGAAAGCCGAATTAACGAAGGTGCCCAAGCTCGCCGAGAAGATCAACCGTGAAGTCGTGTAGGGCGCCGGCGCCGACCTGGTGTTCGCGGGCTGGAACTACGGCTTCTCCGAGCGCACCGGCTTCACCCCCGACACGCTCACGCAGGTAGGCATCCAGAGCTACCAACTCACCGAAGCCTGCCGCAAAGGCGTCGGCAAGCAGCGCGGCATCATACCTCCGCTCGACGCGCTGTACACCGACCTGCGCAACCTCGGCAAGATCTTCGGCGTCAGCGACCGTGCGGAGAAGCTGGTGAAGCAGTACAGCGACCAGGTCGCGGCCGTCACGAAGGCCGTCGCCGCTCAGGGGCAACGGCCCAAAGTGTTCCTCTACGATGACGGCCGCGACCAGCCGTTCACGGCCGCCCGCAACGCCGGCCCCGACGAGATCATCACCAAATCGGGCGGCACCAACATCTTCTCCGACGTCGACGACGGCTGGACCACCGTCAGCTGGGAGGCCGTCGTCCAGCGCGCGCCCGACGTCATCCTCATCAATGACTACGGCGGCGAGGTGGGCACTGTCGCCGACAAGGAGAACTTCCTCCGCTTGCAGCCCGGCTTGCGCGACATCCCGGCCGTGAAGCAGGACCGCTTCTTCGCGTTGCCGTACGCCGCTCTGGTGGAGGGGCCGCGCAACGCTTCGGCCGTGCAAGCGTTCGGCGCGTATCTGGCTGGAGTGCTCCGTTGATCGGCTCCCAGAAAGTGGGAAGCTCCGCCCGGCACTTGGATGCCGCGCGGAGCTGTGGCATCATGCAAACCATGACCGCCATCTCGATCATTATCGCCGAGCGCGCCGGATAGACGCTCCACAAGAGCTTCCGGCGCGCAACCTCTCGCACCCATGCGGGAGGTTTTTTTGTTGCCAGAAACAGGTTCTGCCCCGCCACAAGGAGACACCGTGACCCGCACGGAGCCCGCCGAAACGCCCCTCGGTGACGCCTTTCACCTCTACGACACCACCCTGCGCGACGGCGCCCAGCGCGAAGGCATCACGTACTCCGTCACCGACAAGCTCGCCGTCGCGCGGCTGCTCGACGAGCTCGGCGTGGGCTTCATCGAGGGTGGCTGGCCGGGTGCGTTGCCGAAGGACACGGAGTTCTTCGCGCGGGCAGCGAAGGGTGAGCTGGAGCTGAAGCACGCCGTGCTCGTCGCCTTCGGGTCGACGCGCAAGGCGGGCACCCGCGCCTCCGAGGATCCACAGGTCCGCGCGCTGTTGGATGCCGAAGCGCCCGTGGTCACCTTGGTGGCGAAATCCGACCTGCGGCACATCGAACGCGCGCTGCGCGTCGACGTCGACGAGGCGTGCGCCATGGTCCGCGACACCGTCGCGTTCCTCACCGGCGAGGGCAGGCGCGTGTTCCTCGACGCCGAGCACTTCTTCGACGGGTATGCCTTCTCACCCGACACCGCGCTGCGAGTACTCGACGCCGGTGCCTGCGCCGGCGCGGACGTCCTCGTGCTCTGCGACACCAACGGCGGCCAGCTGCCGCTCGGCCTCGCGGAGACTGTGCGCGAGGTCAAGGACAAGACCGGGTTCCGTTTGGGAATCCATTGCCAGGACGACACTTCCTGCGCCGTGGCGAACTCCGTCGCCGCGGTGCAGGCCGGCGCGACGCACGTCCAGTGCACCGCGAACGGTTACGGGGAACGCGCCGGCAACGCCGACCTGTTCGCCGTGACGGGAAACCTCGTGACCAAGCTCGGCATGGAGGTCCTCCCGATCGGAGGTGCCGCCGAGCTCACCCGCGTCTCCCATGCGCTTGCCGAAATCGCGAACCTCGCACCCGACACCCACCAGGCCTACGTCGGGTCGTCGGCCTTCGCCCACAAGGCGGGGCTGCACGCGAGCGCGATCAAGGTGGATCCGTTGTTGTACAACCACATCGATCCATCTTCAGTCGGCAACGGCATGCGGGTACTGGTCACGGAGATGGCCGGCAGGGCCAGCCTCGAGCTCAAGGGACGTGAACTCGGGGTCGACCTTGCCGGCCGGCCCGAAGCGCTGACGAACGCGGTGCGCAAGGTCAAGGACCTCGAAGCCGAGGGCTGGTCCTTCGAGGCCGCCGATGCGTCGCTGGAGTTGTTGCTGCGCCGTGAAGTCGAGGACGTCTCCGGTGAGGAGCCGGTGACGCCGCCGTTCCACCTGGAGTCCTACCGCGTCGTCCTCGACCACCGGTCCGACGGCGAGGTCGTTTCGGAGGCGACGGTGAAGGTCCACGTGAACGGCCAACGCGTCATCGCGACGGCCGAGGGCAACGGCCCGGTGCACGCGATGGACGCCGCCCTGCGGGAAGCGCTCAGCCCCCACCTGTCCTGGTTGGACGCCGTGGAGCTGTCCGACTACAAGGTGCGCATCCTGCCGAGCAACCCGGGCACCCACGCTGTGACCCGTGTCCTGCTCGAATCCAGCGACGGTGAGCGGGAATGGACCACTGTCGGTGTGCACGGGAACATCGTGGAGGCGAGCTGGATGGCGTTGTGCGACGCGCTCGTCCACAAGAGCCTCACGGCTCGCGTCTGAGATCGGCGGCTCCTTTCTGCCGGGTTCGTCGGTGGGCTGTGTCGAAGGGGTGCGTCGATGGCTGTGCGGTCAGGGTGACGCATGGCCGGCGTGGTCGTCGAGGATTTCGGGTGAGAAAGCGGGCGAACGGACCTCTCGTGCACTTGGCGGCGATCGATCCGCAGGTCGCGGCTGGTACGAGAGGCCCATTCGCTCCAGGACGGCGCGAAGGGACCGTTCGCGCCGCCGGGGGCGAGCGTCTCGGCGGCGGCGTACGTAGACTGACCGGGTGCGTCTAGCCCGTATTGCTCATCCCAGTGGTGGTGTCGCGTTCGCTTCGATCGAGGGCGAGGGCGACGACGCCCAAGTCCTGGAGATCGCCGAGCACCCGTTCGGCCAGCCGAACTTCACCGGCAAGCGGTGGCCGCTCGCCGACGTCCGCCTGCTCGCGCCGATCCTGCCGTCGAAGGTCATCGCCGTCGGCCGGAACTACGCGAAGCACGCGGCCGAGTTCGGCAACGAGGTGCCCGCGGCGCCGATGCTGTTCATCAAGCCGTCGACCACGGTCATCGGCCCGAAGGTGCCGATTCGCCGCCCGCGTGACGTTGGTCGCATCGACTTCGAGGGCGAGCTGGCGATCGTCATCGGCCAGCCGGTGAAGAACGTGTCCGCAGACCGAGCGGCCAGCGCGATCCTCGGCTACACGGTGGCCAACGATGTGAGCGCCCGCGAGCTCCAGAAGTCCGACGGCCAGTGGGGCCGCGCGAAGGGCTTCGACACTTTCTGCCCGCTCGGCCCGTGGATCGAGACGTCGATCGATCCGTCGGACCTGGCGCTGCGCAGCGAGGTCAACGGCGACGTCAAGCAGGACGGCCGCACGTCCGACCTCGTGCACAAGGTACCGGAGCTGGTCGAGTTCATCTCGGGCGTCATGACGTTGCTGCCTGGCGACATCATTCTGACCGGCACGCCCGAGGGCGTCGGCCCGATCGTCGACGGCGAGTCGGTCTCGATCACCATCGAAGGCATCGGCACCCTGACCAACCCGGTCCAGGACATCTGACTTCGGTTCGGCCCGAGGCCCGCCGGCCGTTCGCCCCTGAATGGCGACGGCCGGTGGGCCTCCGTATTTCCGGGGTGGTGACTGACGTCACCGGCTCGTGTTCGGTTGGGCTTTCGCCGTTCGGTGGCGACAGTGCCTGGGCCTTCTTAGTGGGCTGGGGCTGTTGCCGCTGAGTGGCGAACGCCTGGGGCGGCAGGTCGCTGCTGGTTTTCGGCTGCTGGCCGCGGCGACGGCGGGTGCCGCCACTCAGCGGCGACGCTCGGCGGTCGAGCCTCGCGGTCCGGTCTGGCGGGGTGTTGCCGCTCAACGGCGACAGCTTGGCGGGCGGGTGAAAGTAGTCGTGGGGCTTGGAGTTGACCGATGACTGAGCCTCGCGCCGAGTCGAGGTGGGCGTTGCCGCTCAGCGGCGACACCTTGGCTGGGAGGAAAAATGGCCGCTGAGCTGGGAGGCGTCGGCCCGCTGAGGTCCGCGGCGCGGTTGGGTTGAGCGCGGACGCTCCGCAGCGGCAGCTTGGCGGGCGCGGGAAAGCGGTCGCTGGGCTGGGCCTCGCCTGGGTGACCAAACCTCGCGGCAGGGTCGGCGTGGGCGTTGACTCTCAGCGGCGACACCTTGGTCGAAGGGGCAGCGGGTCGCTTGCTCGGAGGCATTGGACGATTGAGCCGGAATGTCACTGGGCTTGGCGACGATCCGGTGATCGCACTTCGCAGGATGGGCGGGGTCGGTGTTGCCGATCGGTGGCGACGCCCTGGTCGGCGGACAAAGGTGTGTTGTGCTCGAAGTCGCTCGGCGATCGAGCCGCGATGCGCGGTGTGGCTGGGCGTTGCCGCGTGGTGGAGACACCTCGGTTGGCGATGAGAAGCGTCGCCGAGTTTGGTGTCGGCTTCGCGATCGAGCTTCGCGGCACGGTGGGGGAGCAGTGTCGCGCAGTGGCGATGCGCTGCCGGCGAGTGGACGCAGGGTGGCTGGATTGGTGTCGTCGTTTTGTGGCGACACGGAAGTTGGCGTGGGCGGGTACGCGTCGCTGCTGGGTGGCGGAGTGGATCGGTCTCGCCGCTGCTGGGTGGCGGTTCAGTGAGCTGGTGTGCGGCGTCGCGGAGCTGGTGGGGGTTGGACGAGAGCGCCGCCGCGCTCGTGATGCGCGGCGGCACTTCGGTTGCAGTTGCGGTTGCGGGCCATCGAGGGCCAGTCGGTTGGGTGCGGACTTGTTGTGTGGCGTGGTGGACGCGGCTGGGCGGCGCGGCCGTTGACCCCGAGTGGCTATTTCTTCCCGGCCGGTTCCATCGCGCGCCGGGCGAAGGCCGGGGCGTGCTCGGGGCGGAAACCCAGGCCCAGCAGGCGCGCGGGGATGTAGGCGAGTTTTGGGAAGCGCGCGAAGAGGGCGATGAGCTGGGGAGGCGGCCCGTCGCGGTGGCCGGCCATGACGGGGCGCATCACGGCGCGGTGGAGGAGCCGTTGCAGGGTCTGGACGGCGATCGTCGGGAGTAGGCGGCGGGCGCGGACCTTCGCGAGGTCGCCTTCCGAGGCGAGGCCGCGGAGGAGGGAGTCGGCCAGGAGGGTCGCGGCGGCGACCGCGTCCTGGACGGCGAGGTTGATGCCGACGCCGCCGACGGGCGACATCGCGTGGGCCGCGTCGCCGATGCAGAGGAGGCCGTCGGCGTGCCAGCGGTGCAGGCGGTTGAGGCGGACGTCGAGGAACTTGATGTCGTCCATCGTCTCCAGTTCGTCGACGCGGTCGGCGAACTCTGGGCAGACTTCGACGACGTTGCGGCGGAAGGCCTCGATGCCGGCGGCGCGCAGGTCTTCGCCCTTCGGTGCGAGGTAGGCGATTTGGTAGTAGCCGTTGCGAGGCAGCGGCACGGCGAACCGCCGGTGGTTCATGCGCGGCATGAGCATTGAGCCGGCTTCGCCTTCGTGGCGGGAAAGGCGGAACCACCAGACGTCGAAGGGGCAATCGAACTCCCGCGGCTCCAGGCCGCCCGAACGGCGCGCGAGCGACCAGCGCCCGTCGGCGGCGATGACGAGGTCGGACTCGAGTTCGCCTTCGGTGCCGTCGGCAGTGCGGTAGCGCACGCCCGTGACGCGGCCACGCGAGCGGAGCAGGCCGGTCATCTCCGTCTCGAGGCGGAGGGTGAAGGTCGGTTCCTTCTGCGCCGATTCGGCGAGCAGGTTGAGCAGGTCCCACTGCGGGACCATCGCGATGTAGGGGTGTGGAACGTTCAACAGTGACAGGTCGGCGAGCTTCATGAGGCCGCCGTCCTCAGTGGGGAAGCCAGCTTCCCTCAACTCGCTGTGCGGGATGGCGTCGAACTTTTCGCCCAGTCCGAGCTCGTCGAGCAACGTGAGGGTGGACGGGTGGACCGTGTCGCCACGGAAGTCGCGCAGGAAATCGGCGTGCTTCTCCAGCACAGTCACCTCGACGCCCGCCCTCGCCAGGATCAGGCCGGCGACCATGCCCGCAGGTCCGCCGCCGACGACCACGCAGCGCGTGTGCTCGGTCATCTGACTCATCTCCCTCTTTTCATCACCCGTTGAATAGAATCAGGATGCACCCGGGGCGGGCCCACGTCAAGTGGTCGGTGCGTCACGGTGCTGACTGTCCACTGAGGACTCGTGCATGCGAAGAGGTGCCCTTTTGTGCGCGGTTTCGTGGCAAGGTGGCCGCTTGAACCGTTTCACTGGCATCGCACGAATCGGTTCACTCACGCGGTTGGCCGGATTCCCGTGTCGTAACCGGATCAGCACTTTCCACGCACTGGGAGTAGACGCGGTGCGCCGGGTCAGTGGAGCGGCAATCACCTTTTTGGCCGCGTTGCGAACGCGGTGAGTGCCCTAGCCTCACTGGGTGGATTTCGCCGTGGCACCCCCGACCCCTTCGCGAACCGCCCCTCCGGCACCTGTCGGACCCGAACCTTGGGCGCCTCCGGAACTGCGTCTGGTCTGCCTCGACATCGATGACACGTTGATCGACTGCACCGCCGCGATCCGCGTCAGCCTCCACGCGCTCACCGGCCGCAGCGACCTTTGGCCGTTGTGGGACTTGATCACCGAGGAGCACGTGGCGCTGGTCGTCGCCGGAAAACTCGGCTACGACGTGATGCACCACCGGCGCACCGAATGTTTCCTCGCCGAGCTCGGCATCTCCGCGGATTCGGCGCAGGTGACCGCCTTCGAGGCGCGCCGGCGCGACATCCTCGCCACGTCGTGGCAACTGTTCGACGACGTCCTGCCCTGCCTCGAGTGGCTGCGCGCCGCGGGGCTGTTGCTCGCGGCCGTGACGAATGCCTCGGGCGCGCATCAGCGCCGCAAGATCGCGGACCTCGGCCTGGCGCCGTTCTTCGACCACGTGGCCATCGCCGGCGAGATCGGCGTCGCGAAGCCCGACCCTGTGATGTTCCACTCGGTGTGCCTCGGCTTGGGCTGCGACCCGGCGCAGACCGTGCACGTCGGCGACAAGCTCGACACCGACGCAATCGGCGCGTACGACGCCGGCCTCGGCGCCGTCTGGCTCGACCGTGACGGGACCGGTCGCACCGGCGAACGCGCACCCGCTGGTGTACACACGGTCACAACCCTCGACGAGCTGCCTGAGCTGCTGGTTTCCGAGTACGCGACCGTCGGCGTCCCCGTCCAGCGCGCGGCGGGGACCCCCGCTGCGCAGCTGCGCGGCAGCGTGCTCTAGTATTTATCTCCGTGCGGTGCTGAACCGGCCGAGCCGGGAAAGCGCCTCACTGGGGTATGGTGTAATTGGCAGCACGACTGGTTCTGGTCCAGTTAGTCTAGGTTCGAGTCCTGGTACCCCAGCTGCGGAGAGTGACCCCCCTGCAGGGCGAGAAATCGCCTCTGGTAAGTTCTCTCCAGCAAGAAAAACAGAATAACTCCCCGGAAACGGGGAAAGATCCTAAGCCCCCGTCGTCTAGCGGCCTAGGACGCCGGCCTCTCACGCCGGTAGCGTGGGTTCGAATCCCATCGGGGGTACAGTTAATCGCCGCCCAGGTTCCGCAGTTGCGGACCTGGGTTTTTGGCATTTCTGGGGTTGGTTGATTTCGGGGGCTGAGTAGGGCCCGCTGTTCTGTGTTGGCGGGTGTCTACACGGGACTGTTTGTGGCGGTGGGGTGGCGGCTCGGGTCTTTGGTTCGGAGAGGCCGACCGCCGCCGGGCAGTGGGTGTTGCTCATGGACGCGGTGGGTCGCGACCGGGCGGGATCTGCACGCGGGCCATGGGCCGCCGGATCTTTGTCTCGGTAGGGACGCGGCTGATGGCTTGGGTAGCGGAGCCGTTTCGGGGCGGACCGTCAGGTTCTTGATCTGGGGGAGTGGCGGGCTTTGTGGCCGCCGTGTTGTGTCTGGTGAGGGATACTGGTTGGTTTTCGCCAGAGCCAGAGCCAGAGCCAGAGCCAGAGCCAGAGCCAGAGCCAGAGCCAGAGCCAGAGCCAGAGCCAGAGCCAGAGCCAGAGCCAGAGCCAGAGCCAGAGCCAGAGCCAGAGCCAGAGCCAGAGCCAGAGCCAGAGCCAGAGCCAGAGCCAGAGCCAGAGCCAGAGCCAGAGCCAGAGCCAGAGCCAGAGCCAGCGGCTGCTCAGTTGGAGGAGTGCCAGTCGGCTGCGACGGTGGGCTTCCTTGCGCTGGTCGGGCGTAGGGCTGCGAGTGCAGCTGGGGTGCGGGGTTGGCTGGGTTGTTGGCTGCGCCGGGGCGTTCTGGCGGTTGTGGCGTGGGCGGTGGGTGGCGAGGAACCCTGCTCGGCGCGACGAACGACCTTGGGCGAGTTTGCGGGCTTGACAGCAGGGATGGTGGCGGCCCGGTTCTTGGTGCGCGGGGATGGTCCACGCTGTGTGCCGGCGGGTGGGCGCGGGCTTGAGGAAGCGGTATTGCCTGCGCGGCGGTGATGGTGGCGTTGGGGCTGGCTTGTGTGGGCGGCGTGCCCGTGTGGCCGAGGGTTCGATGCTTGGGGACGGCGAGGTGGAGTTGGTGCCGAGGGTGATGGCGCTGCCGGAGCCTCGAGTCGGAAGCGTGCCGGTGGGGCCGCTCGATGCTGAGTGTCAGTGCCAGTGCCACCTGGGCAGGGAATTGGGATAGGTGGTGTCGCCGGTGAGTGGCATGGGTGAGTTGGGTGGGAAGTGGAATGTGGGGCCTGTCGATGGCTGTGCCGAAGCGTGGGATGAGGAATCGGGATAGGCGGTGCTGCTGGCGTTTGGCGTGGGTGACCTGTCGGAGAGGCGGCGCAGGCGGGGCCGGTCGAAGCGGGGTGATGGAGGGGCGCGGGGCGGCGGCGGTGATGTGGTGATGGTGGTGGTCCGGGTGCTCTGTGTGGGAAACGGGCTGGGCAGAAGCGTCTGATGGAGTGCGCTGACGCGTGGGAGAGAGCTTCTGGCAGGCGGGGCGGTGGTGTCGGTGCCTCGTGCGTGAAGAGGGCCGATTGTGCTGGGGCGGGCCTGGTGTGGCGGTGTTTGCCGGTGAGTGGCGATGGGCGGGCGGGGCGCGTTGCGCGCGAAGGGTGCTGAGCAGGGCTGGCCGCGATGCGGTGGAAGGCAGGGCAGCGGCGGTACTACCGGTGGGCGGTGATGGTGGAGGGTCTGGGTCTGTGCGCGAAGCGAGCTGGGAGACCGGTCGATGTTGTGTGCCGGGGCGGGGGAGGGAGCGTCGAGGAGACAGTCTCGACGGTGAATGGGGATGGGTGTGAGGGCGGCGAAGATCGTTTCGGTGATGGTTGGGGATGGTGTTGGCGGAGGCCTCAGGCAATGGCGATGCCTCGTTGAGTGGAACTGATTGGCGGATCGAACATTGTGAGGAAAGTCGATTCGGATTGGCTGATATGGCGGCAGCGGGGGAGAACTGTGTCGGGGAGAGTATTGAGTGCGGAGTGATTGTGGCGATGGGGGAGTTCGGGGCTGATCGCTGTTGAGGGACTGAGAAGACGCGTGTAGCGAATGCGGCGCGGATCTGATGGATGAGACTCGCGGTGGGCGAGGATTCGTCGCGGAGGCAGGGACGTGGGCGGGCTGGTGAGGTCTGGCTTCACCAGCGAGGCACAGGACAGAGGTCCGTGGTGCCGTGCGGCAGGCCGATGTGGGGCAGGCGGGGCCGACGGGGCAGCGAGGCAGGGCAATCGAGTCCGGAGTTGTGATGCCGTGCGGCAGGCCAAAGGCGGCCATGGCCGGACCGAGACTGGCGGCAGGAAGGAGCAGTCTCATCCGTGGCCGGGATGTCGTGCGGCAGGGTGAGAGCGACGGCGGCGGTGAGGTGTCTTGTCCGGGGTCGTGTTGCGGTGTGGCAGGCCGGTGTGCGGCGGGGTGGTCCGGGCGCGAGTGGTGAGGGTGTCTGGTTTGGGGCTGGGGTGCGCTGCGGCAGGGTGATGTGCGGCAGGGTGGAACCGGCGCGGGCGGTGAGGGTGCCTCGTCCGGGCCGCATTGCGGTGCGGCAGGCCGATGGCAGGCGGGGCCGGCGCAAGGACGAGAGGGAGTCCCGTCCAGGGCTGTGTTGTCGTGAACTGGAGTGACATCAGGTCAGTTCGGTGCTGGGTCCCGTTGCCGGACAGACGGGATCGGCCGGAGCCACCGGCGGGCGAAAGAGCCCGGACATGCGGCAGGGCCCCGTCCCGGGTTGGGAGGGGGCCCTGCCGTGAAGTGCACGTCCTGGCGTGAGCGCCGGGGTGGTGCTACTTCTTCTTCGCAGCGCTGGTGCGCCTGGCCGCCGGCTTGGCAGCGGTCTTCTTCGCGGCCGGCTTGGCGGCGGCCTTCGTCGTGGCGGCCTTGGTCGCCGTGGCCTTCGCGGCCGGCTTGGCAGCGGCAGCCTTGGTGGTGGTGGCCTTAGCGCGCGAGGCGGCCGGCTTGGCGGCGGCGGTCTTCGTCGCGGTGGCCGGCTTCGCGGCCGTCGCGCGGGTACGAGTCGTGGTGGAGCGCGTCGCCGCGGGGCGGGTGGCCGTGGTGCGCGAGGCGGTCGCCGTGGTGGTGCGCTTGACGGCGGTGGCCTTCGGCAGCTTCTTCGTGCCGGAGATGACGTCCTTGAACGTCGTGCCCGCGCGGAAGGCCGGCACGTTGGTCTTCTTCACCCGCACCGTCTCACCCGTGCGCGGGTTACGCGCGGTCCGGGCGGCACGGGCACGCTTCTCGAACACACCGAACCCGGTGATGTTCACCTTCTCGCCCTTGTTGACCGTCCGGATGATGATGTCGACGAGACCGTCGACGGCCTCCGAAGCAACCTTTTTGTCGCCCAGACGCTCCGACAGCGCCTCGATCAGCTGGGCCTTGTTGGCCATTCCAGTCCTCCAAGAAGAACTCTTCGTCCACGGCCACGTCGGCCGACTTAGCGCCCACGGTATTACCAACGCAGCACAAATTCCAAACGGCGCGCGGAATTTTCCCTTGCAGGAGGAGTGGTTCCGCCTCCCGAGGGACCCTTCCGGGGCCGGGGGAGGTGCCGTTTGGTGCGGGTGAAGAGGCTTGCCGCGGGGGCACGGATTCCCTTTCCGAGCAGGGAATCCGTACCCCGGGCGAGGGCTAGGAGGCCGTGATCGGGGTGGTCACGGGCTTCCAGGAGGGCCGGGTCGATTCGAACTCGGTGATCTCTTCGGCGTGGCGCAGGGTGAGGCCGATGTCGTCGAGCCCTTCGAGCAGGCGCCAGCGCACGTAGTCGTCGATCTGGAACGGCGCGGTGAAGTCCTTGGCCCGCACGGTCTTGGTCTCGAGGTCGACCGTGACCTCCGTGCCGGGCTCGGTCTCGAGCAGCTTCCACAGCAGTTCGACGTCCGACTGCTCGCACTGGGCGGCGACGAGGCCGCCCTTGCCGGAGTTGCCGCGGAAGATGTCGGCGAAGCGGGCGGCGATCACGGCGCGGAAGCCGTAGTCCTTGAGCGCCCACACGGCGTGCTCGCGCGAGGAGCCGGTGCCGAAGTCGGGGCCGGCGACCAGGACGCTGCCGCGGTCGAAGGGCTCCTGGTTGAGGATGAAGTCGTCCTGGTTGCGCCAGGCGGCGAACAGGCCGTCCTCGAAGCCGGTGCGGGTCACACGCTTGAGGTAGACGGCCGGGATGATCTGGTCAGTGTCCACGTTGGACCTGCGCAGCGGCACCCCGATGCCGGTGTGCTGGGTGAACGGTTCCATGGTGGGAGCTCCTGTCTCGGGAAGGGTCAGACGGTGGCCAGGTCGGCCGGGGACGAGAGCGTCCCCCGCACGGCCGTGGCGGCGGCCACGAGCGGCGACACCAAGTGCGTGCGCCCGCCCTTGCCCTGCCTGCCCTCGAAGTTGCGGTTGGAGGTCGACGCGCTGCGCTCGCCGGGGGCGAGCTGGTCCGGGTTCATGCCCAGGCACATCGAGCAGCCCGCCTGCCGCCACTCGGCGCCGGCCTCGGTGAAGACCTTGTCCAGGCCCTCGTCGATGGCGGCCTGGCGCACGCGCATGGAGCCGGGGACCACGAGCATCCGCACGGACTCGGCGACCTTGCGCCCGCGCAGCACCTCGGCGGCCGCGCGCAGGTCCTCGATGCGGCCGTTGGTGCACGAACCGAGGAAGACGGTGTCCACCGCGATCTCGCGCAGCGGCGTGCCCGGAGTCAGGTCCATATAGGACAGGGCCTTCTCGGCCGAGGCGCGCTCGTTCTCGTCGACGATCCGGGCCGGGTCGGGCACCGAGGCGCCCAGCGGCAGGCCCTGGCCCGGGTTGGTACCCCAGGTCACGAACGGGGTGAGCTCGTCGGCGTCGAGATGCACCTCGGCGTCGAACTCGGCGCCCTCGTCGGTGCGCAGCTCACGCCACGCGGCCACGGCGGCGTCCCAGTCGGCGCCCTGCGGCGCGTGCGGACGGCCCTTCAGATACTCGAAGGTCGTCTCGTCCGGGGCGATCATGCCGGCGCGCGCGCCCGCCTCGATCGACATGTTGCACACCGTCATGCGCGCTTCCATCGAAAGCGCTTCAATGGCCTTGCCGCGGTACTCGAGCACGTAGCCCTGCCCGCCGCCGGTGCCGATCTTGGCGATGACGGCGAGGATGATGTCCTTCGCCGTGACGCCCGGCTTCAGCTCGCCGTCGACGGTGATCGCCATCGTCTTGAACTTGCGCAGCGGCAGCGTCTGGGTGGCGAGCACGTGCTCGACCTCCGAGGTGCCGATGCCGAAGGCCATCGCGCCGAACGCGCCGTGGGTGGAGGTGTGACTGTCGCCGCACACCACGGTCGTGCCGGGCTGCGTGAGCCCCAGCTGCGGGCCGATCACGTGCACGATGCCCTGCTCGACGTCACCCATCGGATGCAGCCGGACACCGAACTCCTTGCAGTTGCGGCGAAGGGTGTCGACCTGCGTGCGCGACACCGGGTCCGCGATCGGGAGGTCGATGTCGACGGTGGGGACGTTGTGGTCCTCGGTCGCGATGGTGAGGTCGGGACGGCGCACGGGCCGCCCGGCCAGCCGGAGTCCGTCGAACGCCTGCGGGCTCGTGACTTCGTGCACCAGGTGGAGGTCGATGTAGAGCAGGTCCGGTTCGGCACCTTCGCCTCGGCGCACGAGGTGGCTGTCCCACACCTTCTCCGCCAGCGTGCGGGCCTTGCCGGTCGGGCTGGTCATCTCCGGCTCCTTCCAAGGGGTTGGCCGGGAGCAAGGAACTCGGGCGACGTCCTAAGGCGGGGCGAGCCACGTCACGTGCGTAGCTCGAGTTCGTTTTTCCCAGATTCTGGACTTCCCAAACTGCGGGAAGTTAGTATCGCGTCGTGGGACAGCATAGCGGTATCGGAGTACTGGACAAAGCCGTGGCGGTGCTGCAGGCCGTCGCCGAAGACCCCTGTGGGCTGGCGGAACTCTGCACACGCACGGGACTACCGAGGGCGACGGCGCACCGTCTCGCCGTCGGTCTCGAAGTGCATCGGTTGCTGCGCCGGGGACCGGACGGCCGCTGGCGCCCGGGCACCGCGCTCGCCGAGCTGGCGGGCGGCTCGACCGACCCGTTGCTCGACGCGGCGAGCTCGGTGCTGCCGAAGCTGCGCGACATCACGGGCGAAAGCGTGCAGCTGTACCGGAGGGACGGCGTGCAGCGCGTGTGCGTCTCCACGGCCGAGCCGCCGAGTGGCCTGCGCGACACCGTGCCGATCGGCTCGCGCCTGCCGATGACGGCCGGCTCGGGCGCGAAGGTCCTCGCCGCGTGGTCGGATCCGCACACGCAGCGCACCATTCTCGCCGAAGCCGTGTACGGCGAACGCACTCTGCTGGAAGTGCGCCGCCGCGGCTGGGCGCAGAGCGTCGCCGAACGCGAACCCGGCGTGGCGAGCGTCTCGGCGCCCGTGCGGGATTCGTCGGGCACGGTCGTCGCGGCGGTCTCGGTTTCCGGGCCCATCGAACGCATCGGCCGCAAACCGGGCGCGCGCTGGGCCGCCGATCTGCTCGCCGCGGCGGACGCGCTCCAAGAACGGCTTTGACGCTCCGCTCCCGCTGACTCCCACCACTCTCCACCTCAGGCCGCCTCTCCTCCGGGGGAGGCGGCCTTCTTTTCGGCGGTGACGCCGAACAGCCGTTCACCAAACGACTGTTGGCCGCGAACCTGTGCCGCTCATCTGAGCCGGCCGAGAATCCGGCCGTCGCCTTCACGAGCGCACGACACCGGTCGATGGCACCCTGTCCCCACTTCGCGGCCCGACCGGCCGCGACCCTCCCAGGTGGACGGAGCCCTTCATGACCGAACTCACCGACCTGATCCTCGCCGCCCGACGCGCCGGCCGCGCCCCGGACCCGGCAGCCGCTCTGCTGCGGCTGCAGCGGGAGGTCGCCGCGTCCGCCGCCGAGGTCCTCGGCTGGCTGCCCGGCTCCGGGGGCGACGAGCACGTGCTCCACGCCGAGCCGACGCTGACGTTGCTGCGGGTCGAGATCGGGCCCCGGACGGAGTACCCGCCGCACGACCACCTCATCCCGGCGTGCATCGCCGTGCTCGAGGGCCGGGAGACCAACACCTTCTATCGCGCGGACGGCTCGGGCCTCACCGGCGCGGGCGAGATCGACACGGCAGCCGGCTCCGTGCTGCCGATGGACGAGCGCGTGATCCATTCGGTGGCCAACCGGACCGGCGAGTGGTCCGTGGCGCTGCACGTGTACTTGGGGGATCTCTTCCAGCTGTCGCGGACGATCTGGGACCCGGCCACCGGCGCGCCCGGGCCCTACAGCGACGAGCGGTACTTCGCGCTCGCCCGGACCACCGCCCCCGCCTGACAGTCCTGAGTGGACAGATTACCCTGCCCCTGACCTGCTGATCCCTGACGGCGCTCCGGCTGGCACTGCTAGTCCGTGCTTCTGGCCGGGGCGCTTTTCGGTGCGTTCGCGGGCCCTCTTGAGGGGCTCGTGTATCCGTGCCGAGCGGTCTTTCCCTCACTGAGTGAGCCGGGTGCCTCAGGTCAACCGCGGGGATCGGGTGTGGGCCCGATCCCCATCCCTGACAGGGCTTCGGGCGGCCGAACCGTCGTTCACCGCGGCGCCACCCGCTCGGCCGAGTGCCGCCTGCCCTTGCGTCACACGGAACGCCGGTCCGGGGCCTTCGCCGGTCACACGCTTGGCCGAGTCGTCACGCGACCGGACCCCTGCCGCGCACCCGTTGCCGCTCTTGGGGGCTCTGCTTTGTCGGGTTTCGGGGCCGGCTCCGGTCCGCCTGCCGAGTCCTTTGCCACCCAACGGCCGTCGCCGCCGCGGAGTGATCGAACCCCGCCGCGGCAGGGGTTCCGACCCTCCCCGGAGGAGCCCTGCCCCCCGTGCCGGGTCGCCGCGCACCCGGATTCGCGACGATCGTCGGGCCGTCGTTCGTCAGTCCGCAAAGGACACTCAGGGACCCGGGGCAAGATCGCCCTCCGCCACTGGAGAAGCACGGGGTGAGGGTGGCGTCCGGGCCAAAACCGCTGGTAGAGCCTCACTCCATGCGAACAATCGAACACAAGAGCGAATAAAGTGGTGCCTATTCCGACCGTTCCTGAGTGCTTCGAAAGGGCGGACCGCAGACACGCCAACGGAAAAACCGAGGGTCCCGTTTGGACTTCTCCACGTTATGGGTAATACTATTGAAGAGTTCGGCCGACGTGGCCGTGGACGAAGAGTTCTTCTTGGAGGACTGGAATGGCCAACAAGGCCCAGCTGATCGAGGCGCTGTCGGAGCGTCTGGGCGACAAAAAGGTTGCTTCGGAGGCCGTCGACGGTCTCGTCGACATCATCATCCGGACGGTCAACAAGGGCGAGAAGGTGAACATCACCGGGTTCGGTGTGTTCGAGAAGCGTGCCCGTGCCGCCCGGACCGCGCGTAACCCGCGCACGGGTGAGACGGTGCGGGTGAAGAAGACCAACGTGCCGGCCTTCCGCGCGGGCACGACGTTCAAGGACGTCATCTCCGGCACGAAGAAGCTGCCGAAGGCCACCGCCGTCAAGCGCACCACCACCGCTACGGCTGCCACCGCCTCCCGCGCGACCACCACGCGTGCGACCGCGGCGACCGGCACGCGTGCGGCTGCCTCGCGCACCACGGCGACCCGCCCGGCCACCACGCGCTCCACCACGACGCGTACCCGCGCCACCGCCGCGAAGCCGGCCGCTGCGACGAAGACCGCCGCTGCCAAGCCCGCCGCGACGCGCGCGAAGGCCGCCACCACCAAGGCTGCCGCTGCCAAGCCGGCCGCCAAGGCCACGGCGACCAAGGCCGCTGCCGCGAAGCCGGCCGCTGCCAAGCCGGCCGCGAAGAAGACCGCTGCCAAGCCGGCGGCCAAGCGCACCAGCGCTGCGAAGAAGAAGTAACACCACCCCGGCGCTCACGCCGGGACGTGCACTTCACGGCAGGGCCCCCTCCCAACTCGGGAGGGGGCCCTGCCGCATGTGTGGGGTAGTGGGATGCGGTGTTGTGCTTCGGGTCTGACCGGCTGGGGAATGTTCGGCCGGGCGGGGAACGGTGCGCTTCAGCTGCCTGGCTTGGTCGCCCGGTTGCGGCTGACAGCGATGCCCCTCGCACCTTCGGCCTGCAGGATCGCTGCACTGCACAGGAATGGCGAGGCCTGCGAACCTCTTCGGCTCGGAGCGCAGAACAGCGGACAAGAACGCGCTGCCGCATTAGTCGAGAACTCGCGACGAACAGGGCGGCCGCCCCCACGCTGGTGGAACAGGGTCGGGCGCCGGCCGGCGATCGGGGCTGTCCTGCGTGCTCCGGCAGGACGGCTGCCGCGCAAGCAATCGCAATGCCGGGGCAAACAACAGCCGGCGCACCTGCGGTAGATCGCTGCAGCACTCGGGCCCCGCTCACTGCCGGAGCACGGCGCGGAGGAGCGCGGGGCGGCAATCAACTTCCGGCTTCCTATCAGCAGAGTGAGGCCTCGACCTCGGGCCGGTAGCTCTGCCACACAGGGGGATGCCGGGATGGGAATCACGCCAGGGGGATGAGGCAGCGGGCGTCCGCAGGAGATCACGACGGTGCCCTGCCACGCGCTCTTGATCCGCAGGACGCCCGAGGCGCGATGCGCCGAAAATGGTGCGCTACCTGCACGTTCGCGCGCTTGGCTTGCGACGGATTGGGTACGTCGTGGTGGAGCGGCGAGGCCCGGACGATTCTCCTGCATCTCTACGGGGGCGGTCTTGGTGCTGAGCGGAAATGGCTGGAGTGGTCGGGCTCGGCGCTTGCGGGAGGCGGCGGTGTGGCCTGCTGGGTGGCGAATGGTGGTGCGGTGGAAGGGCGGAGAAGCCGTGCCCTTCGCGGGCGGCGGGCTGCTGTGGCCCGGGGGAAGTGGCGCACAGCCCGGTGTTCGCTCTGGCCTGGACTGAGGGAGGGGCTGGCAGGGCTGGAGCGACGAGGGCGCCGGGCTGGACTTTGCCGCACGTTGTCGAGTGCCTGTGGTGTGAGGGCGTAGTCGCGCATAGCTCGGTGTTCGCTCAGGCCTGGACTGTGGGAGAGGCTGGTGGGCCGGAGCAACAGGGCGCCAGCTTGGGCCTTGCCGGATGTTGTCGGGTGCCTGTGGTGTGCGGGCGTGGTGGCGCATAGCTCGGTGCTCGCCCTGGTCTGGGATGGGAAAGTGGCTGGCGGGCCAGCGACGGGGTCGCCGGCTTGGATCTTGCCGGATGTTGTCGGGTGCCTGTGGTGTGCGGGCGTGGTGGCGCATAGCTCGGTGCTCGCCCTGGTCTGGGATGGGAAAGTGGCTGGCGGGTCTGAGCGACGGGGTCGCCAGCTTGGGCCCTGCCGCATGTTGTCGGGTGCCCACGGGGTGTGGGAGCAGTCGGGCACAGCCTGGTGTTCGCTCTGCTCTGGGCTGTGGGAGGGGCTGGCGGGGCCGGAGCGACGAGGGCGCCGGGCTGGATCTTGCAGCACGTTGTCGGGTGCCTCGGTGTGGGGAAGTGGTGGCGTTCGCCGCTTCGTGGTCGGCAGGATTTCCGCGGGGGCGGAGAGCGGGAATGGCGGGGCCGTCGGGTGGATCGACTGCGGGGCAACGCATCCGGGACCCGGTCAGCAGATGTGGCCTGGAGCTGCGGATTCACACCCAGCGGGAAGCGAACAAGGCTCAGCCGAGACCGTTGCTGCAGCAGGGAGTCCCGGGCGTGGGAGCGTCGCTGGGGCGACGAAGGCCACAGAACAATGGCGGGTTCGGCAGCATCAAGACCAGCAGCCCATGGCGAGCCTGAGCACCCCTACCGGCGGCCGACGAAGCAAGGCGAGGTGAAATTTCACCCCGCCCCCCGACCCCCGAGTGCTTGATCCGCCGTTCGGGCGGACTTGTGTACCCATAGCCGGCGACCCCGGCGGGAATAGCCATCTCTATAGAATCCCCACCCCCGGCCATCCCGCGAATAGCGACCTGCCCACTTTTCGAGCCCATTCGAACACCGCCATTCCCCGAAACGCGGAAGGCCTCCCCGGCGGCGACAACGGCCGGCGGGGAGGCCCGAACACAAGAACTGCGTCAGTGCCGTGACGGGGCGGGCGCGGGCAACGGCGTCGGGTAGTAGTCCGCGCTTGCCAAGCGCGGGCCGACGTCGCCGGCCGGGGGAGGAAGGAAAGGACCCAGAGGGAGCCTTTCTTGCTGGGTACGACACCTCTGCGGGCGGCGGCGAGCTCGGTGCCGTCGCGGTCGGCCAGTGCGCTGATCAGGTCCGGGATCACGCCGCCCTGGCTGGCGATCAAGGGGGTGCCCCCGCCGCCGGCGATGGCGAGGAGGCGGGCGATGCCGAGGACCGGGTCGGGCCAGTAGCCCTCTTCCGACAGGAGGTTCTCGTGGCGCACGTCGACGCCCAGGTCCTCCGCGACGCCGCGCACGGTCTGCACGCAGCGAAGCCGTGGGGCCGAAAAGACCCGGTCCGGGCCGAAGCACGGCAGCAATTCCCGCAGGGCCTCGGCTTGGCGCTGGCCGGCGTCGGACAGGGGGCGCAGGTCGTCGTCGCCGGTCCAGTCGTCGCGTTTGCCCGCCTTGGCGTGGCGGACGAGCAGCACGGTGATCAGCGACACCGGCAGCGCGCAGAACTCGCGCAGCACGCGCACGTCGGTGTCGCGCGTGAGGAGCCGCTCGGCCGCGAGCGCGTCGAGCCAGCGCACCTCGTCGACCTCGTCGTTGGCCAGGAAAGTCCCAGACACGGCTTCGCCGCTGAAGTAGTCGACGGTCTTCTTCAGCACGCCACCGCCGCTGCGGGCGGGCACGTCGTACACGCTCTGCGCGATGTGGCGCCCGAGCACCACGCGGTAGCCGGTTTCCTCCCACACCTCCCGCACCGCGGTGGCGGCGAGGGTCTCACCCGAATCGACCTTGCCCTTCGGCAATGACCAGTCGTCGTACCGAGGCCGGTGCACCAGGGCCACCTCGAACCCGTCGCCGGCGCGGCGCCACAGCACCGCACCGGCTGCGCGGACGTCCACGCTCATCCGGCGGCCCCGTGCAGCTTGGCGAGCTCGACCTGGTGGTCACGCACCTGCGAACCGGCGCCGGGGGAGGGCTGCCATTCGCCGCTCGCCGTGAGGACCCAGCACCGCGTGGTCGGGTCGAGCGCCGAGTCGAGCACGGCGTCGAGTTGCTGCGTGAGCTTCGTGTCCTTCACGCGCACCAGCGCTTCGATGCGGCGGTCGAGGTTGCGATGCATCATGTCGGCGCTGCCGATCCAGTGCGTGCCGCCCGCGCGGAAGTGGAACACCCGCGAGTGCTCCAGGAACCGGCCCAGGATCGAGCGGACGCGGATGTTCTCCGACAGCCCCTCGACACCCGGCTTCAGCGCGCAGATCCCGCGCACCACCACGTCGACGGGCACCCCGGCCTGCGAAGCGTGATACAGCGCGTCGATCACCTGCTCGTCGACGAGCGAGTTGCACTTGATGCGGATCCCGGCGTCCTGTCCGGCGCGCGCGAGCTCGATCTCCTCGCCGATCGCGCGCACGATGCCGCGGCGGATGCCGTGGGGCGACGTGAGGATCGTGCGGTAGGTGTCCTGCCGCGAGTAGCCCGTGAGCACGTTGAACAGGTCGGTCACGTCGGCGCCGATGCTGGGGTCGGCGGTGAACAGGCCGATGTCCTCGTACAGGCGCGCGGTCTTCGGATTGTAGTTGCCGGTGCCGATGTGGCAGTAGCGCCGGATGGTCGAGCCTTCCTGGCGCACGATCATCGACACCTTGCAGTGGGTCTTGAGCCCGACGAGGCCGTAGACCACGTGCACGCCCGCGCGCTCCAGCGTGCGCGCCCACGTGATGTTGGCCTGCTCGTCGAAGCGCGCCTTGATCTCGACCAGCGCGACGACCTGCTTGCCGGCCTCGGCGGCGTCGATCAGCGCGTCGACGATCGGGGAGTCGCCCGACGTGCGGTAGAGCGTCTGCTTGATCGCCAGCACCTTCGAGTCGGCCGCGGCCTGCTCGATGAAGCGCTGCACGCTCGTGGAGAACGAGTCGTACGGATGGTGCACCAGCACGTCGCCCTCGCGCAGCGTCGCGAACACGCTCTTGGGCGTCTCGCGCTCGCCGAACGCCGGGTGCGTCGCCGGCACGAAGGACCGGTCCTTGAGCTCCTTGCGGTCCACACCGGACAGCTGGTGCAGGCAGGTCAGGTCGAGCAGGCCCGGCACCTCGACGACGTCTTCCGGGTCCACCTCGAGCTCGCGAAGCAGCAGCTCGAGCATGTGCTCGCTCATGTCCTCGGCGACCTCGAGCCGCACGGGCGGGCCGAAGCGCCGCTGCGCGAGCTCGCGTTCCAGAGCCTGCAGGAGGTCCTCGTCGCGGTCTTCCTCGACCTCGAAGTCGGCGTTGCGGGTGACGCGGAACACGTGGTGCTCCGTCACCTCCATGCCGGTGAACAGCTCGCCCAGGTGCGCGGCGATGAGCTCCTCCAGCGGCAGGAACGTGGCCGTGCGACTGGTGCGTTCGGTCTCGACGCGCATGAGGCGCGGCACGTTGCTCGGCACCTTCACTCGGGCGAAGCGCTCCGTGCCGCCCTGCGGGTCGCGCACCGTCACCGCGAGGTTGAGCGACAGGCCCGAGATGTACGGGAACGGGTGCGCCGGGTCGACGGCCAGCGGCGTGAGCACCGGGAAGATCTGCTCGGAGAAGTAGCTCGACAGCCGCAGCTGGTCGACGCCGGCGAGGTCGGCCCAGCCGACGAGCTGGATGTCCTGCTTCGCGAGCTCCGGGCGCAGATGGTTCTCGAACGCGCCGATGTGGCGCTCCACCAGGTCCTGGTTGCGCTTGGCGATGTAGTCCAGCTGCTCGCGCGGGGTGAGGCCGTCGGCGCTGCGCACGGACAGGCCGGTGTCGTCGCGGCGCTTCAGCCCGGCCACGCGGACCATGTAGAACTCGTCCAAATTGGACGCGAAGATGGCCAGGAACTTCGCCCGCTCCAGCAGCGGCTGCGACTCGTCCTCGGCGAGGGCGAGCACCCGCGCGTTGAAGTCGAGCCAGGACAGCTCGCGGTTGAAGTACCGGTCGTCGGGCAGCGTTTCGACGGCGGTCGGCGCGGCGGAAGTGACGGCGGGCGGGGCCGAGGGCACGCCGCGGAAATCGTCGCCCGAGGCGTCGAGCGCGGCCGTCGTGCGCCGGGTCGCGGGCCGGGCCGTCTCCGGGGCGGCCACGGCCGTGGCCGCTGTGGTCTTGCGGGCCCGCGAGGTTTTCACCGGCGCGGTTTTCGGTTCGCTCTTGGCGGTCTTGGCCTTGCCGGCGGCATTGGTGCCCGCCTTGGCCGCGGTCGCGCGGGCGGCCGTGGTCACCGCGTCCGCGGAAGCGACGCTCTTGCCCGGAGTCGTCTTCTTCGCTGCGCTGGTGTGTCGTGCGGGGCTTCCAGGCGCCTCAGCTTTCGCCGCGCTGGCCCTGCGCCGCCGGGCGGGCTGTCCGTTCCGGGCGGATGTGCTGGCGTCGTCTGTGCTCACGATGCCCATTGTTCACTACGAAGCAGCAGATTGCGCAGACCGCGGTGAAGGTCAAATGAACACCTTCAGCCCAATGGGACGGTTTCGTCGGGCAGCAGCGCCGCCGTGCGTTTGCCGACGCCGAGCACGCGCACGTGTTCGAGATCGTCCGAAGTGTCCACGTCGCTGCGCAACGACACCATCGCCCCGGCCAGCGGGACGGCTCCGGATTCGGTGTGCCGCTGGGCGGAAGCGGCGCCGAACCGCGGGTCGAGCGGCGCGCCGGGAGCCGACAGCAGCAGCGTGGTGCCCGTGCCCTGGTGGTCGGCGACGAACGCGCGCCGCCCCGCCGCCTCGGCCAGCGCGGCGGCGAAATCACCCGCGCGCAAGGCCGGCAGATCGGCCTGCAGGGCGCCGACGATGCCGCCCGGCTCGCCGTCGCGCAGCAGAGCCGCACCGTGACGCAGGGCTTCGTTCAGCCCGCCGTCGCCCGGTTCGGCCACCAGCTCGACGCCCAGACCGGCCAGTTCGGACACCGCCGCCGGGTCCGCGGCCACCACGAGCACGCGCCGCACTCCGGCCACCGAAGTGACCGCCGCCAGCGTGTCGTAGGCCAGCGCCAGCACGAGTTCGGCGTGCTCCGCCTCGACGACCGCGCCCCGCAGGCGCGACTTGCCCACGCGGGGGTGTTTCAACGGCACGACCAGGTCCACGTCCACCTGTCCATCTTTACCCGAAAGCTCCGCGGTGCGTGGTGAGCGCACCCTCCCTGGACTGCGTGAACCCGGGCGCGGCAGGATCTGGCGGAGTGGATCGTTCGGAGGAGGAGACTTGGCACGGCGTGAGAAGGGCGGCTTCTGGGTGGGGTTGGCCGCGTTCGTGTTCTACCCGCTGACCCGCATCGGGAAGCGGTCGTACCTCGGCGCGGAGAAAATTCCGCGCCAGGGCCCGGCAGTGCTCGTGCTGAACCACATCTCCCACCTCGACCCGGTGGTGGACGCGGTGTTCGTGCACCGCCAGAAGCGCGTGCCGCGGTTCTTCCTCAAAGACAGCCTGCTCAAGGTCCCGGTCCTGGGGAAGATCGCGACCTCGTCGGGCCAGATTCCGGTGTCGCGCAAGTCCAGCGCGGCGGGCGACAGCCTCCGGGCCGCGCACGAGGCGCTGGCCGAGGGCAAGATCGTCGTGATCTACCCCGAGGGCACGATCACGAAGGACCCGGCCGGCTGGCCCAAGGAGTCGTTCACCGGTGTCGCGCGGCTGGCGCTGCAGAACGACGCCCCGGTGATCCCGATCGCGCGCTGGGGCACCAGCCAGATCTACAACGGCTACACGAAGAAGTTCACGCCGTTCCCGCGCAAGACCGTGACGCACCTGATCGGCGACCCGCTGGACCTGTCGGCCTACGAGAACGCCAACCCCCGCAGCGCCGCGACGCTGCGGGAGGTCACCAAGCTGATGATGGACGAGGTCACCCGGCTGCTGGGCGAGATCCGCCACGAGGAGCCGCCTGTGAAGAAGCCGGAGGACGGCGCCTGATGGCCGCCTTCGCCACCGACGTCCAGCGGGTGACGGTGCTCGGCGCCGGCTCGTGGGGCACGGCGTTCGCCAAGGTCCTCGGCGACGCCGGCCGCGACGTGACCATGTGGGCGCGCCGCGAGTCGGTCGCCGAGGAGATCACGACGCGGCATTCGAACGAGTCCTACCTGCCCGGCACCCGGCTGCCCGAGCGCATCACGGCGACGGCCGATCCGGCGGCCGCGCTCGAGGGCGCGCAGGCCGTGGTCCTCGGCGTGCCGAGCCAGAGCCTGCGCAAGAACCTCACGGCGTGGCAGCCGCTGCTGCCGCCCGAGGCCATCCTCGTGAGCCTGGCCAAGGGCGTGGAGCTGGGCACGCTCAAGCGGATGAGCGAGGTGATCGCCGAGCTGGCGAAGGTCGACGCGGGCGAGATCGTGGTCGTCTCCGGGCCGAACCTGGCCCGGGAGATCGCCGCGGCGCAGCCGGCCGCGGCGGTGCTGGCGTGTGCGGACCACGAGCGCGCGGTGGCGATCCAGCGGGCGAGCTCGAACCAGTACTTCCGCCCGTACACCAACACCGACGTCGTGGGCTGCGAGCTCGGTGGTGCGTGCAAGAACGTGATCGCGCTCAGCTGCGGCATGGCCGCGGGCCTGGGCCTCGGGGCCAACACGATGGCGACGCTGATCACCCGCGGCCTCGCGGAGATGGCACGCCTGGGCACGAAGCTCGGCGCCGACCCGCTCACGTTCGCGGGTCTCGCCGGCGTCGGCGACCTGGTGGCCACGTGCTCGTCGCCGCTGTCGCGCAACCGGACCTTCGGCGAACGGCTGGGCCGCGGCGACACGCTGGAGCAGGCGCAGGCCGCCACCGGCGGGCAGGTCGCGGAGGGGGTCGCGTCGTGCTCGTCGATCCGCGAGCTGGCGCGCAGCCTGGGCGTGGACATGCCGATCACCGACGCGATGCACCGCGTCTGCCACGAGGGTGTGGACCCGCGCCAGGCCGGCGCCGAGCTGCTGGGGCGTTCGCAGAAGCACGAGTGGAGCTGATCTCCCAGGGGCTGGGAAACGGTTGACCGCCGGGGCCGGCGCTGGTTCGCTGTCGGCGTGACGATGTGCCTGATGACCGCGCGGCCGGGGTCCTGTGACCTCCGCCCGGTCATGCCGTCGTGTCGCTGTTGTCGGTGACCTCAGCCCCGGCCCAGCTTTTTCCGCCTTTTCTCCTGCGAGGAACGACCATGTTCGCCGTCCCGGACAACACCCTGCTGCGTCCCGAGAACCCCGCTCTGCGCCACCCCGTGCGCGTCGCCCTCGAGGTGGCCGCCGACCGCGGACGCTGGGCGAACCTTCTGCGTTACGACCCCGACGAGCGCTTCTCCGCGCTCGTGGAACGCGGTGCCGGCCAGGAGGTCTGGCTGCTGAGCTGGCTGCCCGGCCAGCACACCGACCTGCACGACCACGAGTTCTCGACCGGCGCGTTCACGGTCGTGTCGGGCCGGCTGACCGAGACCGTCGCGCGCCGTTCGCCCGACGGCCGCGCGGTCACCGAGGTGCACGCGCTGGCCGCCGGGCAGTCGCGCGTGTTCGGGCCCGGGTACGTGCACGAGGTGCGCAACGACGGGCCGGACCCGGCGATCAGCGTGCACGTCTACCGCGACGGACCGCGCGCGATGCGGCCGTACCACCTCGACCCGCTCGGTGGTCCGGTCCGGGACTGAAAACGCTCAGCGGTCCAGGTCGCCGCGCAGGCGGAACTCCTGCTCGACGTGTTCGCGCGAGGCACCGCTGGCGAGCAGGATCTGAAGCAGGACGCGGGCTTTGCGGGGGTCCAGCCAGCCCGCCATCGTCGCGCCGAGGCGGATCAGGCTCGACTCGGAGCCGTGGAAACCGTAGGTGGCGCGGAACGTCGTGCCCGCGCCGGTGCGTGACGCGACGACGATCGGCACCTTCGCGTCGGCGATCACGTCGGCGGTCCCGCACGAAACGTGGCCGACGCCGTTGGCCGCCACGACCACCCCGCGGGCGCCGCCGCCGAGCACGAGCTTGAGCAGCTCGCCGGAATCCGAGATGCCCGCTTCCACCAACGGAACCAGCGCCGAGAAGTCGGCGCTTTCCACCGGAAGGGCGGACGGACGTCCGCCGGCCGGGTGGAAGTAGTGCACGGCGCGTTCCGCGACGAGCCCGAGCGGTCCCGCCGGGTTCGAGGAAAACGCTTCGAGGTGGCTCGCGTGTGCCTTGCGCACCCAGCGGGCCGAGTGCACGTCGTCGTTGAACGCCACCAGCGCACCGCGCCCGCGGCTGCGAGGTTCGGCCGCGACGGTCAGTGCCGCCAGGAGGTTCGCGGGACCGTCCGCGCTGGGCAGGCTCGGGTTGCGCATCGCCCCGGTGACCACCACCGGCACGTCGTGGGGCCAGGTCAGCTCGAAGAAGTACGCCGTTTCCTCGAGAGTGTCCGTGCCCTGCACCACGACGAGTCCCGCCGCGCCCGCCGCCACCTGCTGCAGGCCCCATTGGCGTGTCCGCAGCAGCGTCTCGTAGTCCATCGACGCGCTGGAGATGCCGGCGAGCGTGGCCGCCGTGACGTCCATCGGCAGGTCGGTGCCGAGGTCGCCGAGCAGGTCCTCGGCGGTCAGCCGAGGCACCACCCCGGCTTCGATCGAGCGGCCAGGGGCCATGGAAATGGTGCCGCCCAGCGCGGCGACAGCGACAAGAGCACGAGTCATGCCCGCACTCTAGGAAACCTTCGCCGCCTGCAGGGTGTAGCTCGCCGCGAGGCGCCGCGGGTTCTCGCGCAGTCGCCATTCGCCGCCGTCGACCTGGTGCATTTCGTGCGGCAGCGCATTCCACGGCACGGTGTCGTGTTCGGTGAACGCGGTGAGCGTGAGGCCGTTTTCCAGCAGCGCCGTGATGATTTCGCCCAGTGAGTGGTTCCACGAGTGCGTGGTGGTCTTGGTGAGCGGATCGTCGGTGTCGACGTAGGTGGTGTCGTCGTCCCACACGAGCGGTTCGGCGTGCTCGAAGTAGTCGTATTTCGGCCCCGCGCGCTCGGCTTCGTCGTCGAGCCCCCACAGCATCGGGTGGCCTTCGCGCAGGAACAACCGCCCGCCCGGCTTCAGCAACCTCGCCACGACCGTGGCCCACTCGGCGATCCGCGGCAGCCAGCACAGCGCGCCGATGCCGGTGTAGACGAGGTCGAACGTGCCTTCGCCGAACACGTCGACAGCGTCGTAGGTGTTGGCCTCGTGGTAGTCGATCTCCGCGCCGACGCTGTCCGCGAGCCTGCGCGCTTGCACCAGCGAGCCGGGGGAGAGGTCGAGGCCGGACATCCGCGCGCCCAGGCGGGACAAGGAAAGCGTGTCCGTGCCGATGTGGCACTGCAGGTGCACGCCGCGCAGGCAAGAGACGTCACCGAGACGCGGGAGGTCGAACCGCACGACGTCGCTGAGGTACTCGGGGTCCGTGCGGAAGCGCTCGAAGCCGTAGTACTCGGACTTCGCGTGCACCGCCGCGCGCTCGTCCCAGTTGGCGCGGTTGAGGTCGAACGAGTTGGTCACTTCGCCGCTTTCTCGGCCTTGCTGCGCAGCACGCAGAACTCGTTGCCTTCCGGGTCGTGCAGCACGGCCCAACCGGTGCCGTCGGGTCGGCGCTGGTCGTCGAACATCGTCGCGCCGGCGGCGAGCAGGCGCTCGACCTCGGCGTCGCGCGGGCCTTCGGGAGTGAGGCACAGGTGGATGCGGTTCTTCACGGTCTTGGTCTCGGGCACGCGGATGAACAGCAGCGTGCCGCCGTGGTCGAGCTCGATGCCGACCTCCGGGTCGCCCGGCTCGTCCTCGTCGGCGACGGGCCGGCCGAGGACGCCGCTCCAGAACTGGGCCAGCGCATACGGATCGGCGCAGTCGAAGGTGGTGTTCTCGACGATGGACGGCATCTGCACCCCTCGCTCGGTCGGTCTGGCCGCAGTCTGCCCGAAAAGACCGGTCTCGCGCGAGGCGGTTTCGCCGCCGTCAGCTGGGGAAGCCGACGACCGGCGCGGGTGTGCCGCCGGACGTGCTACGCGCCAGGACGATCGCGCCCGGCGCCGGCACGAGCCGCAGGTCCGACAGCGAGCCCGAGCCGTCCATCCGCACCACCCGGCTGGTCGGCGCGCTGCCGTCGAAACCCTGCACCAGAAGGGTCAGGTCGCGGCCCGTGTCCTGGCACGCGCGCAGGTAGGTGTGCGGGGTGGTGGCGTCGGCCGAGCGCACGGGGCAGGCGCCGAGGTCGATCGGATACGTGGTGCCGGTTCCGGGATCGAGGGCCTCGGCGGACGTCTTTTCCTGTTCGATCACGGGAATCGGCCCCACGTCCGTGCGGACCCACCGCGTCGCGTCCGGCTGGGCCAGCAGCCGGCCGGTCTCGGTGTCGAACAGGCCGTTGAGAACCGAGCCGTCGGCGGCGGCGCGGCCGACGAGCCGCAGCCACACGACGGCGCCGTCGGTGGTGGTGGCCGGCGAGAGGTCGAGCCGTTCGTCGTCGGGCCCGGTGGTCTCGACCACGTGGCGCCAGCGTTCGTGACCCGTCACCTCGTCGAGCGCGACGAGTCCCGCGGAACGCCCGCACTCCAGCGCGGCGAGCACCACGGTCCGGGCTTGCGCGGGCAAGGTGTACGGGTTCAGGCAACCGGCCGGCGCGGACCAGCGCCAGAGCTCGTCGCCGGTCCGGAGGTCGAAGCCGGCGTACGCGTCGTCGCGGATGGTCAAGGTCTTGGTGCCCACCAGGATCTCGCCGGTCTCGACCAGGACCGACGGCACCACGCGGTCGAAGCGCGCGGTGCCGGTGTCGGCGTCGAGGACGACCACCAGGTCGTTGCTGCTGTCGGTCTTCGACGCGAAAGCGGCCACGACCGTGCGCCGGTCGGCGGACGCGAGCAGCGCGTGGACCCGGGCGCCGGGCCGGGCGTAGGACCAGTCGCGGCTGCCGTCGAGCCCGTCGAGCGCCGTCACCGAACCGTCGGCGGCCGCGACGACGACCCCGTGTCCCGCGGCCACCATCGCGCTCACGTCGGCCGGTGGCTGCCAGGACCACTGCCGGCCGCCGGGCTTTTCGGCCACGGGTTCGGAGGTCAGGTTCGGCACGCCCTGGGTCGTGCTCGCGGTGGCGGCCCGGTCCGCGACGAACGGCGCTGCCACCCCCGCGGCGAGCACCACGAGAGCCACCAGCACGCCGGCGGGACGGATCCGCCACGACGTGGCGTCGAACAGCCCGATCGCGACCCCCACCGCACCCACGGCGAGCACCGGGGTGTCCAGGCCGGGCACGCCAGCCCGCACGTCGAGCACCAGCCGCACCACGGCGGCCACGGCGGTGGCGATCCCGAGGACCGCCGCCACGATTCGCACCTTGCGCGACCGCGCCAGCCCCAGCGCCGCGGCGACAACCGCCCCGGCGACGAACCACAGCAGCCCCACACCGCTCGCTCTCGTCGCGCCCCCCCGACAAGAACGGCGCGACCACCACGCACACCACACCGGCAACCGTCGTCAACCGCAGCACGTTCAGTACGACGCGGCTCGCCGGTCCGCGTTTCACCGCCACCGTGAACATCCGGTGACAACGACATCACGCCGGCACTGGTCAGAATCTCACCGAGTGCACTGTGGACACTCGGGACAGGCGAGCGCGAGGCCGGGGGAACGGTGGACGCGCCGCTGGGCGTCGACGATCAGCACGTCGCAGCCGGGTTGCTCGGCCGCCCAGGCGATGCCGTCGGCGCCGAGGGCGAACGCGGCGGTGGCCAGCGCGTCGGCGTGCGTGAGGTCTTCGGCGACCACGGTGACGCTCAGCAGGCCGGTGGCGGGCAGGCCGGTGCGGCCGTCGAGCACGTGGGTGCCGCGTTCGTACGCGGCCGAGGTGGCGACGGCGCCGTCGCGAGAGGCGACCACGGCGCACACGGCTTCGGGCTGTTCGGGGTGGCGGATGCCGACGCGCCACGGCCGTCCGGGCTCCGGCTCGCCCGCGGTGACGACGTCGCCGCCGGCGTTGAGGCAGAACCGCCGAGCACCGGCTGCGTGGAGGCGATCGGCGGCGCGCTGCACGGCCCAGCCTTTGACGACGGCGCACGGGTCCAGGCCCCGGCCGGGCAGGCGGGCGGAGAAGGCGCCGCCGGAGAGGTCTTCGTAGTACGCGCAGAGGCCGAGCACCTCGTCGAGGTCCGCGCTGAGTTCGGTGGTTTCGCCGCGGTCGTAACGGCAGACCTCGCTGCCGGAGCGAAACGGGCTGAAGCGGGCGTCGACCTCGCGCAGCCACCGGAACGCGTCGGCGACGGCGCCGGTGAAGTCGCCTTCGTCGCGCAGGTCGAGCGACACCGGCAGGCCCATCACCTGCTCGACGTGCGTGGCCATCACGAGCCCTTCGCGTCGAGCGCCGCCTGCAGCGACTTGATGTACGACTCGCTGGTCTGGGTCGCACCCGAGACGGTGTCGATGTCCGCGCTCTGCGCTTGCAGGGCTTCCTCGCGCAGCAGCGGGATCGCGTCGACGCCGCGGCCGCTGTCGGGCTGCTGCACGAGGGTGACGTCGGTGATCCGGCTGCCGGAGAAGGACACCTGCACCTGCACGGTGCCGAACTCGGTCGACTCGGCGCTGCCCTGAGTGGTCACGGCGCCGGAACCGGCCGAAGTGGACGGTGCGGTGCTGACCTGCGGGGCACTCGTGGCGGTGGTGCTGCTCGTCGCCGGCGTCGGGTCGAACCGCCACACGGCCACGAACCCGGCGATCGACAGCGCGACCACGAAAATCGTCTTATTCATCGGAAGCTCCTCACGCGGCCAGGCTGAAGCGTTCGGCGTGGACCTGGGTGCCGGGCACCCGCAGCTCCCGCAGGCTGCGCAGCACGGCCGACGTCATCCCGGGCGGACCGCACACGAACACATCGCGGTCACCGATGTCCGGCACCAGCGCGTGGAGCGCGGCGGGACCCAGCACGGGACCGTGCGGGCCGTGCAGATCCGACGGTCCACTGAGGACGTGCACGACCGCGCCCCGCGTCTTGGCGAGTGCGTGCAGCTCGGGGAGAAGCACGGCGTCGGCCGGTGTCCGCACGCGGTAGAGCAGCACGACGTGACCGCTCACGTCTTCGAGCAGGGCGCGGATCGGCGTGATGCCGACGCCGCCGGCGACCAGCAGGGCGTTCGGTCGTTGCTGGTGGATGGTGGTGAAGGCGCCGTATGGGCCTTCGGCGAACACGCGCGTGCCGATCGGCAGGGACCGCAGGCTCGCGCTGGAGCTGCCGACGGCCTTGGCGGTGAGCCGCAGCGTGCGGCCGTCGGGCGCGGCCGAGAGGGAGAACGGGTTGGCCTGCCACCAGCGCTCACGCGTGAGGAAGCGCCACAGGAAGAACTGCCCCGCGCGGGCCGGCAGCCGGTCGAGGTCGCGGCCGGTCATGTAGACGGACACGGTGTCGGGCGACTCGGGTACCACGGCGACCACGCGCAGGCGGTGCCGCAGGTTCCGTCGCAACGGCAGGAGCACGCGCCCGGCCAGCACGGCCAGACCCGCGCCCAGCCACAGCGTCCACCAGTACGCGCGGGCGGCCGGGTGGCTCGCGAACGACTGCCCGACGGCGATCTGGTGCGTGAAGGCCAGGACCACGGCAGCGTAGGTGTAGAGGTGTACGAAATGCCACGTCTCGTAGGCCATCCGCTTGCGCGCGAAGCGGGCGGAAGCCGCGCCGACCACGAGGATGAGCGCGAACGCGACGATCGCGCGCAGGATCCCCTCGGTGGTGTTGGCCAGCTGCACCAGCTCGTCGGCCGCGTTCGTGCGCTCGATGCCCGCGTAGCCGACGACCACCAGCACGACGTGGGCGACCAGCAGCCACAGCAGGCTGAAGCCCGTCCAGCGGTGCCACGACGTGAGCCGGTCCATGCCGAGCCGGCGGTCTAGCCACGGCAGGCGCGCGACGAGCAGCAGCTGCACGGCCATGGCCTGCGCCGCGTAGATGCCGGCGAGGCGCCCGGCGCTGATCAACGGGTCGTCCGACAGGTCGCCGAGGGCGAAGAACACCGTGGCGAGCATCACGTTGGCTGCCAGGAACGCGAAGATCCACGCCTTGGCGACCACGCGGGGCGCCACCGCCGGGCGGGGCGGGACGGCGATCGGGGTCAGGACACTCACGGGGAATCCCTTCGGCTCGGGTGTCACGAACGCCAGCGTCGCCGCGGAACCTGTGGCGGATCTGGGCGGAACCTGTCGACTGGCTGTCGGCCGGGCGCTCCGCTCGCGCGCCCGCGCGGTGGTCACGGAGGATGGTGGGGTGGACAACCCGAACCCGGTGCGGCTGCTCGTCGTCGACGACGAACCGCACATCGCCGATCTCGTCGCGACCGTGGCCCGCTACGAGGGCTGGCAGGCCGTGACCGCGGGCTCGGGCGCGGCCGCGCTCAGCCGCGCGGCGGAGTTCGGGCCCGACATCGTGGTGCTCGACCTGATGCTGCCGGACCTCGACGGGTTCACCGTGCTCGACCGCCTGCGTGAACACGGCAACGCCGTGCCCGTCGTCTTCCTGACGGCGAAGGACGCGACCGCCGACCGCATCGCCGGCCTCACACGCGGAGGCGACGACTACCTCGTGAAGCCATTCTCCGTCGAGGAGCTGATGGCGCGGCTGCGGGCGGTGCTTCGCCGGAGCATCTCTGTGCCGCAGGCGCCGCGCACCGCAGTGTTGCGCGTGGCGGACCTGACGCTCGACGAGGACACGCGCGAGGTCCGCCGCGGCGATCGGCTCGCCGAGCTGACGCCGACCGAGTACGAGCTCCTGCGGTACCTCATGCGCCGTTCGCCGGCCGTGGTCACGAAGGCGCAGATCCTCGACCACGTGTGGGAGTACGACTTCGGCGGTCGGTCCAATGTGGTCGAGCTGGTGATCTCGCACCTGCGCCGCAAGCTCGACGACGGCGCCGAACCGCTGATCCACACCGTGCGCGGCGTCGGCTACGTCGTGCGGGCGGGCCGGTGAAGCGGCTGCGGCGCTGGGCTCGCCGCTGGTACGCCGCATGGCGCGCGTCGCGGCTCGGCACGCGGCTGGCGTTCGGGCTCGGCGCGCTGGCGCTGGTGGTCTTCGCGATCGTGGGGACCGTCACGGTCGGGTTCATGCACGGTTACCTCGGCCGTCGCCTCGACGAGCAGCTCAAGACGAGCCAGGTCGCGCAGGTGCCGGGGCTGCGCAGCTCCCACGGCAACCCGGAAATCGTCTACTCGTGGTTCTCGGCGGTGTTCGAGGTCGACCGCGGCGTGGCGACGCCGCAGCCCGGCAGCAACTTGCCGACGGACCTCACCCCGCTCGCCGATGTCGCTTCCGACGCGACTGGCGGCGACGTGTTCCGCACGGTGTACCTCCACGGCGCCGGGCCGTATCGCGTCCGCGCGTGCCCGGTCGCGACGGATTCCGCCGGCCGCGGAACGGTGTTGCTGAGCGCGGCGCCGCAGGCGGACCTGGACAGCACGGTGCGGCAGCTGGTGCTGGTCGAGGTGATCGCGTTTCTCATCGCGCTGGCGATCCTGGTCGTGGCGGGACGCTTCGTGCTGCGCCGCGGCCTGCGACCGTTGTCGGACATGGCGGGCACGGCGCACGACATCGCGTCGCACGACCTCACGGGGACGGCGAACCTGCCGGTGCGCGCCCCGGGCGAAGGGGGCGGCGCCGAGGTGGCGGAGTTGCGCACGGCGTTCAACGTGATGCTCACGCACATCGAGTCTTCGCTCGCCGCGCGGACGGCGGCCAACGAGCGCCTTCGCCGGTTCGTGGCCGACGCGTCGCACGAGCTGCGTACGCCGCTCACGTCGATCCGGGGCTATGCCGACCTTTTCCGTTACGCGGCGGCGAACGAACCCGAGGAACGCGAGGCGCACCTGGCGAAGATTCGCGAGGAGACGGCGCGGATGAGCGTGCTCGTCGACGATCTGCTGCTGCTCGCGCGCCTCGACGCCCACGACGCGGAGCCGCCGGTGCGGCCCGAACGGGTGGACGTTGTCCTGATCGTTTCGGGCGCGGCGGATGCGTTCCGGGTGGGGCGGCCGTCGCATCCGCTTTCGGTGGCGCCGGGTTCTTCCGCACCGGTCTTCGTCGACGCGGATCCGGTGCGGCTGCGGCAGATTTTCGACAACCTGCTGGCGAATGCGGCCGTGCACACGCCTTCGGGGACTCGGGTGGGGCTGTCGGTGTCCGTGGTGGATTCTCGTGCGGTGATCCGGGTGGAGGACGCCGGGCCGGGGATCGCGCCGGAGGATCAGCTGCGGATCTTCGACCGGTTCTTCCGCGTCGACAACTCACGCACGCGGTCGGCCGGCGGCACCGGTCTGGGCCTGTCCGTGGTGCACTCGCTGGTGGTGGAGCACGGTGGGACCGTCGACGTCGCGAGCCGGCCGGGCCGGACCGTGTTCACCGTGCAGCTACCTCAGGCTGGGTGACGCGCCCGGCGACGTGCTCGGGCACGCTCCAGCCGTCGGCCAGGTCGGCGGAGGGCTCGGGCTCGCCGAAGACGGTCCTGACCGGGAGGACGCCGGCCCAGGCCGCGTTGGCGCGCACGTCTTCCGGCTCGTCGTCGGGGCCTTCGGCGCGCAGCTTCACCGAGGCTTCGGTGAGGTCGAGTGCGAGAACGGAGACGGCGGCGAACTCCTTCGCGTTCACCCCGCGCGCGTGGTCCCACGAGCCGGGGGAGAGGTGGTCGGTGAGCAGGCGCAGGGCGTGGAGCTTCGTCGCGGTCGGTGATGAGGCGCGCGCGGCCGAGGATGACGGCGCTGCGGTAGTTCACGGAGTGGTTGTTGACCGAGCGGGCGTAGACAGCCTCAATTCAAAACAGCTGTCGAGCTGTGTTTGATCGGCGCTGTGACGGTGACGTAGACGTCCAGGTCCTGTGTCGCGGTGCGCAGACTGGCCGCGCCCGTGGAACCATGCAGGTAGAGCGTGTCACCGTCGCGGCCGTAGCCGGTGGGCAGCACGAGCGGCGTGCCGTCGCGGACGAGGCCGAGGTGGCAGATCAGGGCCTCGTCGAGCACGGCGTGCAGCGTCGCGCGATCGGTGGCGGCGCGGTTCTTCTTGCGGCCGAGGGTCGTGCGGGGGGTCGGCGAGAGCCTGGTCATATCCGCAGTGTCGCCTGGGTGAGTGGACGTGTTGAACGGCCACTTCTTCTACACTTGGGAAGTCCACTTTTCTCGGTTCGGAGGTTTCGTTGTCGTACGCCGACACCGCGCTGCCGGTGAGCCTCGACCGTGAGGTGAGCACGCCGCTGGCCGTGCAGCTGGCCGACGCCCTGCGCGAGGCCGCCGCGAGCGGGCACCTGCGCGGCGGCGACCGGCTGCCGTCCACCCGCGCGCTGGCCGAGCGGCTCGGGGTTTCGCGCACGGTGACCTCGGCCGCGTACGAGCAGCTGCACGCCGAAGGTTGGATCGCCGGGCGCCACGGCTCCGGCACGTACGTGACGACACCGCCGACGCGCGCGGCCGCATCGGTGTCCCCGGCGGGACCGCTCGCTCCGGAACCCGAGACGGCGCCCGTACTGGATCTGACGCCGGGCACGCCGTGGGCGGCCGGTCTGGACCGCGCAGCCTGGCGCCGCGCGTGGCGGGCGGCGGCCGACCCGGAGCCGTTGGTCCGCGCCCACCGCGCCGGCCTGCCCGAGTACCGCGCGGCCGTTTCGGAACACCTGTTGCGCCACCGCGGTCTGGCCGCCGGCTCGGTCCTGGCGACGGGCGGCACGACGGCCGCCGTCGTCGAGCTGGCGGCCGCGGTGCTGCGGCGCGGCGCGGTCGTGGCCTTCGAGGAGCCGGGGTACCAGCGGGCCGTGCAGGCGTTCCGCTCCGCGGGACTGACGGTGGTGGGCGTGCCCGTCGACGAGGAGGGCCTGCGCCCCGACGCCATCCCCGCCGGCGCGCGGGCGGTCTATTGCTCGCCGGCGCACCAGTACCCGATGGGCAGCCGCATGAGCGCGGCGCGCCGCGTGGAGCTCGTGGAACGCGCCCGCGCCGACGGCATGCTCGTCATCGAGGACGACTACGACGGCGAGCTCCGCTTCGACGTCGCCCCACTGCCCATGCTGGCTGCCCTCGCGCCCGACGTCGTCGTCCACCTGGGGACCACGAGCAAGATCCTCACCCCCACGCTCGGCGCCGGCTGGCTCGTGGCGCCCTCGTCGGTCGCCTCGGCCGTCCTCGCCTACCGCGACCTCACCGGCACCCGCCCCTCCCCGGCCGGCCAGCGCGTGCTGGTGGAACTCGCCCGCCACGGCGACCTGGGCCGCCACCTGCGCAAACTCCGCCGCGAACTCGCCGAACGCCGCTCGCTGCTCTCGGCCGCCCTCACCTCTTCCGCCATCCCCATCCTCGGCGACGACGCCGGCGCCCACCTCGTGGTCCCGTTTGACTCCGCCGCCCGGGAAACCCGCTGCTTGGCCGAGGCCGAACACCAGGGCATCCGGCTCGACGGGCTGGCCCGCCACTTCGCCGGAACGCCCACGGTGCACGGGGTGGCGCTCGGGTACGCGGGCTGTTCGCGGGAGGCGTTGGTGAGTGCGCTGCCGGCTTTGGTGGGCTTGCTTCGCTGACCGACGGCCTCGCCGAGCCTGCCGCACCGCGCGACCGGTCCAGCGACACCTCGGTCGTCACACTCGGCGACGCGGGCCTCGAGGCGACGGCGACAGAGTTTCGTGGCGGACCGCGAGGGGCCTGGGCTTCTCCGCTTGCGGTGACGAGCGGCGTGTCGCGTGCGCGGTCCAGTGGCACCTCAGCCATCGCGCTCGGCGACAGGGGCCTCTCGCGCGAGGTTCTCGTGCCGACACCGACAGCGACGAGTCCAGCTTCGCTGACCACGAGAGCCGGGTTTCGGCGGCGGCGCCGATCGCACCGCGCCGCCGGTTCGATGAGCACCTCGGTCGTCACGCTCGGCGGCGGGGATCTCTGTCTCGCGAGGCTGTGGCGACGGCCCTGGCGGGTTTGCTTCGCTGACTGGGGGCCGGGTTTTGCCGCACGAGGGCACGAGCAGCGTGTTGCGCGAATGGTCCTTTGGCGCCGTCGCCGGTTGCGCTCGGTGGTGAGCAAGCCCGGCCGATCGGAGCTCCTCGTCGCGGCCCGTTTGTCGCAGCGCTGCCCACCCGGGAAGTACCCCGGACTGCCGACTCGAGGCGTGACCGGCGTCCAGCGCGAGCGGACCTACCGCGCCCGCCGTGCAACGCGACCGGTCCACTCGGGCAACCCACCACGAAGCGCCCGTAACCGCAACTACGACAGGCGGCACCGCCACCGGACCGACCACCAAGCACCTGATCATGCCCAACCCGCACCCACCACCCCCGCCGGCGGACCGACCCTGGGACCCGTCGCAACGCCGGGTGCGCGCCGTTCGCCGTGGTCACCCGGTACGGTGAGCGACCATGAGTGCTGAGAAGATCCGTGTGGCGGTCGTGTTCGGCGGGCGCAGCAGCGAGCACACCATCTCGTGCCTGTCGGCGGGCAGCGTGATCGCGAATCTGGATCCGGAGCGCTACGAGGTGCTCCCCGTGGGCATCACCCCGCAGGGTGGCTGGGTGCTCGGCACCGGCGACCCGAGGGAGCTGAGCATCCAGGGGCGCGAGCTGCCGACGGTCGAGTCCGGCCGCGCGCTCGTGCTGGCGGGCGACGCGACCAGCCGCGAGCTGCGCACGGTCGACCCCGGGCAGGCGACCGAGGTGCTCGGCACCGTCGACGTGGTCTTTCCCGTGCTGCACGGCGCGTTCGGCGAGGACGGCACGATCCAGGGCCTGCTCGAGATGGCCGACATTCCCTACGTCGGCCCGGGCGTGCTGGCCAGCGCCGCCGCCATGGACAAGGAGTACGCGAAGAAGCTCCTCGCCGCGGAGGGGCTGCCGGTGGGCACGTATGCGGCGCTCCGTCGTGGACAGTCCACTTTGGCTCAGGACGACCGGGAACGCTTGGGGCTGCCCGTTTTCGTGAAGCCCTCGCGTGCGGGATCGTCCGTGGGCATCTCGCGCGTCACCGACTGGTCCGATGTGGACGCCGCCATCGAGCTGGCCCGCCGAACCGACCCGAAGGTGCTCGTGGAGGCCGCCGTGGTCGGGCGTGAGGTCGAGTGCGGCGTGCTGGAGTTCCCCGACGGCCGCGTGGAAGCCTCGCTGCCGGCGGAGATCCGCGTGCTCGCCGAAGGCGAGGACGCCTGGTACGACTTCGAGACCAAGTACCTCGGCGAAGACGCCGAGCTGGACATCCCGGCCAAGCTCGACGACGCCCTCACCGACCGCCTGCGTGCCATGGCCGTCGAGGCGTTCCGCGCGCTCGACTGCCAGGGCCTCGCGCGCGTCGACTTCTTCGTCACCGAAGCCGGCGACCTCGTGATCAACGAGGTCAACACCATGCCCGGCTTCACCACGAAGTCCGCCTACCCGAAGATGTGGGAGGTCACGGGCGTCGACTACAGCACGCTCCTGTCGACCCTCATCGACACCGCCATCGCCCGCGGCACCGGCCTTCGCTGACCCCACACAGGGTCACCCGCTCGGGTGACCCTGTGTGGTCAAGTGATCAGGGGATCGACTTACCCAGCGCGAGCAACGCCGCCGGCGTCAGGAACGTGTAGAGCGACGTGAGGGTGAGGATCCCACCGAGCACCTTGCCGGGCAGCTTGCCGTAGGTCGTCGCCGCCACCGCGAGGAACGCGACCAGCCACACCACGAGGATCGAGTGCAGCATCCAGCTGCCGTCGAAGAACTTCCACCACAGCAGTGGCACCACAGCCACCGGCACGGCCAGGTTGCCGATCGGCCGGAGGTCCAGGCCTCGCACGAGCGCCACCCCCAGCGCGGTGAAAAACGTGCCGTAGAACGTGACGATTCCGGCCAACGGGATGCCCGTCGCGGGCGGCGCCGTCGCGATGATCACGGCGGCTTGCAGGAGGTCCACGACGCCGGCGAGCAATGTCACCCAGCCGACCGTGGTCAGCGGATTCGGACCGTCCTCGACGGGTTTGGCGCCGATCCCGAGAAATGCCAAGCCGTTCAGCCAAACGGCGAGTCCCGAGACGACGAAGATCACGGTTATCGGCGGCACTGGTGATTCCTTTCCGAGGCGGAATTCGGCGCGCGACAGTTTCACTCGGCGCGCCACGGGTCGAAAGGCCAAGTGGTACAACGAGAAACGGCCGACTCGGAGCTGCGGCGATCAGAGTCGGATGGCAATTCGAATGGCGAAGAAAAGAAACCTCCTGACATTCTCGGCCTGATATCACGGAGAATTTCACCGGCGCGGCATTTCCCGATGATGTCGCCCGGAACAACTTGGTGTTTCCGTTGTTTCCAGCCGATGAACAACCGGCGAAACGGACAGCGCCACAACCGCCGAACCGGCGAACGTCCTCACCCACTACAGTGATCATCCGGTGGCACCGGGTGACGCCGACGTGGCCCGCGCGGCACGCCCAGGCCAGGGCAGGAGGCAACGCGTGCAGATCGCATCCCGGCTCGACCGGCTCCCGGTCACCCGCCGGCACCGGTACTTCGTCGCCGTGGTGGGGGTGGCGACGTTCTTCGACCTCTACGACCTGTTCCTCGCGGCCACGATCAGCACCGTGCTCACGAAAGAGTTCGGCGTCACGGCCGACGCGCTGAAGTACGTGCTCGCGTCGGCGTTCGTCGGGGCGTTCGTGGGCGCGGTCTGCCTGGGCAAGCTCGCCGATCAGCTCGGCCGGCGCCGCGCGTTCCTGCTCACGCTCGGCCTGTACTCGGTCTTCACGCTGCTCGGTGCCTTCAGCACCGACGTCTGGATGCTCGTCGTCTGCCGCTTCATCGCCGGCATCGGCATCGGTGCGGAGCTGCCCGTCGCCGACGCCTACCTCGCCGACCTGCTGCCCGCCCGCGCCCGCGGCCGCGCCACCGCCTGGGCGTACACGCTCGGCTTCTGCGGCGTGCCCGCCGCCGGCTTCCTCGCGCGGGCGCTGGCCGGCCATTCGCCGCTCGGCGTCAACGGCTGGCGCTGGCTGTTCGTGATCGGCGCGCTCGGCGCGGCGGTCGTGTGGAGCCTGCGGTTCACGCTGCCCGAATCACCTCGCTGGCTCGCCGCTCGCGGGCGAGAAGCGGAAGCCGACGAGATCGTCCGCAAGCTCGAAGCCTCCGCGCCGCAACCGCTCCCGGAGCCCGCGCCAGAACCGCCCGCCCCGGAACCCGTGCGGTTCTCCGCGCTCCTGCGCAAACCGTGGGCGCGGCGCACGTCGATGCTCTACATCTTCCAGCTGCTGCAAGCGTTCGGCTACTACGGCTTCGGCTCGCTCGTGCCGATCGTGCTGGCCGCCAAGGGGTTCAGCCTCGTGAACTCGCTGACGTTCAGCGCGCTCACGTTCCTCGGTTACCCGATCGGCTCCGCGCTCTCGATCCCGATCATCGAACGGATCGAGCGCAAGTGGCTGATCGTCGCGAGCGCCGCGGCGATGGCCGTGTTCGGGCTCGCGTTCGGCTTTTCGACGGCCGGCGTCGCGATCGCGGTGTTCGGCTTCTGCTACACCGCCGCCAGCAACGTGTTCTCCAACGCGTTCCACACCTACCAGGGCGAACTGTTCCCGACATCGCTGCGCGGCACGGCCGCGGGTTCGGCCTACGCGCTCTCGCGCCTGGCCACCGCGGCGATGCCGTTCATCCTGCTGCCGGTGCTGCAGACGCAGGGCGCCGCGACGATGTTCGCCGTGGTCGCGGTCGCGATGGTGGTGCTGATCGTCGACGTCGCCGTTCTGGGGCCACGCACGACGGGCGACTCGCTGGAGGCGATCGCCGCCCGGACGGTCAGAACTTCAGAGGTTTGACCGGCAGCTTCGCGTTGACGGTGTCCGACACCGTCTGCAGCGGGCCGGTCCCGGCCGAGTCGGGGACGGTCAACGCGACGTAGACGTCGCGGTCCACCACGTACCAGGTGGCCGCGGCGTCTTCGGTGACCTGTAGCCACTGCACGCCGTTGACCACGCGCAGCTGCGCGGTGGGGGTGAGCTCCGGCGGCCGGTCGAGCCCGCACCGCAGCACGATCGCGTCGCCGTCACCCCAGGCGACGGTGGCCTTCGGCGCGGGCTGGGCGAGCGTGCGCCGGGCGAGGTCCTGGCCGTTGGACTTCAAGGTCGCAGGCAGCGCGTCGACGACCGTGGTGCACGCCGGCGTGGTCGCCTGAGGGGCGGGAACGGCGACGAGGGGGAGCGGTCCACTCGCGACGCCCTCGCCGCTGAGCGCCGATTTCTTCGTCACCGCGAAGAAGGCGACCACCACGGCCAGCGCGACCACGAGCACGGCCGCGACCACGAGGACCACCCGCGGGGGTGCGCCGGTGTCGGAATCTGCCACCCCCGAAGTGCACCACGTCTCAGAGGTGGACCACCGGGCAGGTCAGGGTCCGCGTGATCCCTTCCACGTTCTGCACCTTCGCGACCACGAGCTGCCCCAGCTGGTCCACGGTGTCCGCGGTCGCGCGCACGATCACGTCGTAGGGACCGGTGACATCCTCCGAGCTGGTGACGCCGGGCACCCCGGAGATCTCCGCCGCCACCGCGGCCGCCTTGCCGACCTCGGTCTGGATGAGGATGTATGCGTGGACCACGGCGTGCCCTTTCGTCGGTAGCGATGGAGTCGAGGTAGGAACGGTGTAGGCAACGTATCGCCAGCCCCGGGAAAAACCTAGGGGATCCGACTGTCGGTGGTCGAGGCTTCGCACACGGAGAGAAACAGGAGGTGACCGGTGTCACCGGACGATGGCTCGGTGGCCGGGACGGGCGAGTTCGCGCTGATCCAGGCGGTCACCAACGGGCGTCGCCAGCCGGCGACCACACTGCTCGGTCCCGGCGACGACGCGGCCGTGGTGGCAGCGCCTGACGGCCGCGTGGTGGCGACGACGGACGTGCTGGTCCAGGGCGTGCACTTCCGCCTCGACTGGTCGAGCCCCGAGCAAGTGGGGCGCAAAGCCGTGGCGGTGAACCTGTCGGACGTCGCGGCCATGGGCGCGAAACCGACCACGGTCCTCGTGGGTTTCGCGTGCCCACCGGACACTCCCGCCCAGGTCGTGACGGAGATCATGAACGGCATGTGGGCCGAGGCGACCCGCGGCGGCGTCGGGGTGTCCGGCGGCGACATGGTGAGCGCCGATCAGATCGTGATCAGTGTCACCGCGCTGGGGGACCTCGAAGACCGCGAACCCGTGACGCGCTCCGGTGCCCGGCCCGGCGACGTTCTCGCCGTCTGCGGGCGGCTCGGCTGGGCCGCGGCGGGATTGGCCGTGCTGCGGCGAGGGTTCCGTTCGCCGGTCGGGGTCGTGAACGCGCAGCGCTGCCCGGAACCGCCGTACCCAGCCGGGCCGCAGGCGGCGCTGGCCGGCGCGACGTCGATGATCGACATCTCCGACGGGCTGCTCGCCGACCTGGGGCACATCGCCGCGGCGTCGGACGTCGGGCTCGACGTGCACACCACGGACCTCGAGATCTCCACGCGGTTGCAGGAAGTCGGCACCGCGCTCGGCGCCGACCCGCTGCGCTGGGTGCTCACCGGCGGCGAGGACCACGCGCTCGCGGCCACGTTCCCGCCGTTTGACGAACTGCCCGAGGGCTGGCGCAGGATCGGCGCCGTGACGATGCCGGGATCCGGCGTGACCGTGGACGGCAAGGAGTACGGCCACGAAGGCGGCTGGGAGCACTGGCAGCAGCACTAGGCTCTCGCCCGTGGAGATCCGAGCGGTCGCCTACGACCACCCCGACGCGACCAAGCTGATGGCGGAAGTGCAGCTCGAGTACGTGCGCCGCTACGGCAGCGAAGACTCGACGCCGATGGACCCGGCGCAGTTCGCGCCCCCGCGCGGACTGTTCCTCGTCGGCTACCTCGACGACGTGCCCGTGGCCTCCGGCGCGTGGCGCGCGCACGACGGGCCGGCGCCCGCGTTCGGCCCCGGCGACGTGGAGCTGAAGCGGATGTACGTCGTGGAATCGGCGCGGGGCAAGGGTTTCGCTCGCGCGATGCTCGCGGAGCTGGAACGCACGGCCGTCGCGGCGGGGCGGCGGCGGGCCGTGCTGGAGACGGGTACCGAGCAGCCGGAGGCGATCGCCCTCTACCGTTCGTCGGGCTACACGGAGATCCCGGGTTTCGGCGTGTACAAAGACGAGCCGGACAACCGGTGTTTCGGCAAGAACCTCGTGTGACCAACGGGAGACGGCTTTGGCGATCTACGCGCTCGGTGACCTCGAACCCTCGATCCACCCGGACGCCTACGTCCACCCCGACGCCACCGTGATCGGCGACGTGCGCATCGGCCCGCGCGCCTCCGTGTGGCCGCAGACGGTGCTGCGCGGCGACCACGGCTACATCGAGATCGGCGAACGCTCCAACGTGCAGGATGGCTGCGTGCTCCACTGCACCAAGCGGCACCCGACGATCCTCGGGCCGTCGTCGGCGATCGGCCACGCCGTGCACGTCGAGGGCGCGGTGATCGGCACCGGCTGCCTCATCGCGTCGGGTTCGGTGGTGCTGAACGGAACCGTGATCGAGGACGGCGGAATGGTCGGCGCGGGCGCGGTGCTGTCGTACAACTCGCACGTGGGGCCCGGCGAGATCGCGCTCGGCGTGCCGGCCAAGGTGCGGCCGAACAAGTCGTTCTCCGCCGAGCAGATCGCCACGGTGGTCGACTCGTACGTGCGCCGCGGGGCGCGGTTCCGCGAAGAGCTTCGGCGGCTCGACCCGCCACGGTGACGCCGCTCGCACCGCGCTAGGCTCGCGGGCCGTGACCGCACGACCGCTGAACGAGATCGTCGAAGCCGGCTGGGCGCAGGCCCTCGAGCCCGTGGCCCCGCAGGTCAGCGCGATGGGGGAGTTCCTCCGCGCCGAGATCGCGGCGGGCCGCACCTACCTGCCGGCGGGTGAGCACGTGCTGCGGGCGTTCAAGCAGCCGTTCCACGACGTGCGAGTGCTGATCGTCGGCCAGGACCCGTACCCGACGCCGGGCCACGCAGTCGGCTTGAGCTTCTCGGTGGCGCCCGAGGTCCGGACGCTGCCGAAGAGCCTCGTCAACATCTACAAGGAGTACGCCGAGGACCTCGGGCACCCGTTGCCGACCAACGGCGACCTCACCCCGTGGGCCGACCAGGGCATCCTGCTGCTCAACCGCGCGCTGACGGTGCAGCCCGGCAAGCCGAACTCCCACCAGGGCAAGGGCTGGGAGCAGGTGACCGAGCAGGCGATCAAGGCGCTCGCGGCCCGCGACGAGCCGATGGTGGCGATCCTGTGGGGCCGCAACGCCCGCAACCTGCGGCCGATGCTGGGCGAGATCCCCTGCATCGAGTCGGCGCACCCGAGCCCGCTTTCGGCGCACAACGGCTTCTTCGGCTCGCGGCCGTTCAGCCGCGCGAACCAGCTGCTGGCCGACCAGGGCGCGGCGCCGGTGGAGTGGAAACTTCCCTGAGCCCGTCCGGTCGCGGCCGGCGGCTCCGACCTCCAAGGTGAGAACGACACCCAGGAGGACAGTCATGACCACCACCGTCACTTCCGCCGACGGCACGCCGATCGCGTTCGACACCTACGGCGCCGGGTCACCGGTGCTGCTCGTCGGCGGCGCGGTGAACGACCGGACGACCGTGGCCGCGCTCGCCGTCGTGCTGGCCGAGGCCGGGTTCCAATGCGTTGCCGTTGATCGGCGAGGCCGAGGTGAAAGCGGGGACGCGCCCGTCTACTCGGTGGAACGCGAGCTCGACGACCTGTCGGCCGTGATCGACGCGGTCGGGGGCGCGACAGCGGTTTTCGGCCATTCGTCGGGCGCGATCCTGGCGCTCGAAGCGGCGGCGCGGGGGCTGCCGATCACGAAGCTGGCCGTGTACGAGCCGCCGTTCATTGTGGACGCTCAGCGGCCACGCCCTGGTGAGGACCTCGCGGATCGGCTCAGTGCTCTCTTGGCCGACGGCGACCGTGACGGCGCCGTGGAGCTCTTCCTGACCGAAGGCGTCGCCGTCCCGCCCGAAGGTGTGGCGGCGATGAAGGGCCAGCCCGTGTGGGATTGGTTCGCCGGTTACGCGCACACGCTGCCCTACGACACCACCGTGACCGGTCCGGGTGCGCAGCTGCCCGTGGACCGCCTGGCCGCCATCGCCGTCCCAGTGCTCGTGCTGTCGGGTGGCGCCGGCGAAGCGTGGATGGGCGCCGCGGCTCGGGCCGTCGCCGAGACCGTGCCGCACGCCCGTTACGAGTCGATTCCCGGGCAGGACCACGGCGTGCTCAACGCGCCTGAATCGCTGCGCCCGGTGCTGACCGACTTCCTGAGGTGACAAAAATGGCGAGTGCTCACCGAGCACTCGCCATTCAGCGGCAATCGGGCGCCCTCACGAGCGCCCCCTACCTCAACCTCGGACGACCTTGCCCGCCTTGATGCACGAGGTGCACACGTTGAGGCGCTTGCGCTGGGACACGCCGATCTTGGCGTGCACAGTCTGGATGTTCGGGTTCCACCGGCGGTTGGTACGCCGGTGGGAGTGCGAGACCGACTTGCCGAAGCCGGGTCCCTTGCCACAGACGTCGCACACGGCAGCCACGTCGAACTCCTCTGGATATGGGACAAAGAATGGCGCCCAGACCAGCTGGGCAACTCGTCCATAGTAACTACTCGTCTCGGGCGGGTCGCCGCGGGGTCGATACGCTCGCGGGGACCGGCGAGGAGGTTACGGGGTGCGGGTGCTGGACGTGGCAGCGGTGGCGGCCTGGTCGGCGGCGTGCGTGCGCAGCCTGGAGGTGCTGCGCCCGGCGATCAACGGCATCAACGTGTACCCCGTCGCGGACTCCGACACGGGTTCGAACCTGCTGCACACCATGACGGGCGCTCGCGACGCGTTGGCCGCGGCGGAGCCGTCCGGCGTGGCCGAGGCACTGACCGTGCTGGCGAAGGGCGCCGTCGCCGCTGCGCGCGGCAACTCCGGCGTGATCATTTCCCAGGTCGTGCGGGGAATCGCCGACTGGGCGGCCGACGGCGGCGATCTCGACGGCGCCGGGCTCGCGGCCGCGCTGGCCCACGCCGACCGGATCGCCACGGGCGCGGTGAGCCGGCCCGTCGCGGGGACGATGCTGACTGTGTTGCACGTCGTGGCCGCGGCCGTCCAGGAGGACACGCGGCCACTGGCCGAGGTCGCCGCCACCGTCGCCGCGGCAGCCGCGGCCGCGTTGGAGGAGACGCCCAAACAACTGCCGGCCCTCGCGAAAGCGGGGGTCGTCGACGCCGGCGGGCGAGGTCTCGTCGCCGTGCTCGACGCGCTGGCCGGCGTGATCAGCGGCACCGTCACCCAGCCCGAGCGAGAGCTCACGACCACCGTCGAGGCGCCTGCTGCCGCCGAGCCCGCGCCGTACGCGTGGGAGGTCATGTACCTGCTGGACGGCGTCGAGGAGGCGCGGCTGCCGGCGTTGCGCAAGGAGCTGAGCGGCTTCGGCGACAGCGTCACGGTGGCCGGCGACGGTTCGGGCAGCCACGCGGTGCACGTCCACTGCGCCGACATCGGCGCGGCCATCGAGGCCGGACTGGAGCTGGGCCGGCCACGTCGGATCCGCGTCGAGCCGCTGCTCACCCCGATGCCGATCGAGCCCGGCGGCGGGCTGGACCGGTCGGTAGTGGCCGTGGTCCACGGCGGAGGGCTGGCCGAGCTGCTGCGGGCCGAGGGCGTCGCCGTGCTGGCCGTGCCCGACGGCGGGAAACCCGGCGTCGAGGACATGATCGGGCTGTTCAACGAGGCCGCGGGCCGGCACGTGACGGTGCTGCCCGGCGGTCTCGACCTCACGGCCGCGGCCGACGCGGCGGCGGGCCACGCGATGGCCGGCGACCGCGAAGTCGTGGTGATCCCCTGCACTTCGCCGGTGCAGGTGCTGGCCGCGCTCGCGGTGCACGACGAGGGCCGTCGGGTCAACGACGACGTCGTCGCCATGGCCGAGGCCGCCGCGGCGACCAGGCGTGGCGAGGTGCGGATCGCGGGCGAGGAGTCGCTAACCTGGGTGGGCCGGGCCCAGTCCGGCGACGTGATCGGCCTGGTCGACGACGAGGTGGTGCTGATCGAACCGGCGCCTGCTTCGGAGACGAACCTCGTCGCGGCCGCGATGAGCGTGCTCAACCGGATGCTGACACTCGGCGGCGAGCTGGTCACCGTGCTGAGCGGGGCCGGCGCCCCGCCGGGCGTGACCGCGGAGCTCGCCGAGCAGCTGCGGCTGGAGCACCCCGAAGTGGAGTTGACGAGTTATGCCAGTGGCCAGGCCGGAGCCGTGCTGCTGATGGGGGTCGAATAGAAATGGCCGGGTTGCGCGAAAAGCTGCCGCTGCTGCTGGGCGCGAAGACGGCGAAAGCGCTGTCGGGCGCGCTCGACATCGAGACCGTCTCCGACCTGCTGCGCCACTACCCGCGCCGCTACGCCGAGCGCGGTGAGCTCACCGACATCGCCGGCCTGGAGCTGGGCGAACACGCGACCGTGCTGGCGCGGATCGAGAAGATCAGCAAGCGCCGCATGAAGTCGCGCAGCGGCACGATCCTCGACATGGTCATCACCGACGGGAAACGTCGGCTGGCCTGCGCGTTCTTCAACCAGGCGTGGCGTGAGAAGGAACTGGCGCCGGGCAAGACCGGCCTGTTCGCGGGCAAGGTCACCGCGTTCCGCGACACCCTGCAGCTGGCCAACCCGGAGTACGAGCTGCTCGACGCCGAGCGTGAAGCCGAGGCCGTTGACAACTTCCTGGCCGAGATCATCCCCGTGTACCCGGCGGCGCAGGGCATGCCGACGTGGTCGATCGCGAAGTGCGTGCGACAGGTCCTCGACGTGCTGGAGGTCGATGCCGACCCGATGCCCGCCGACGTGCTGAAGCAGCACGGGCTGCCCGGTCTCGAACGGGCATTGCGCGGCATCCACCGGCCCGAGGACTGGGCGCACCTGGAGACCTCGCGCCACCGCCTCAAGTGGGACGAGGCCATGGCCGTGCAGCTGATTTTCGCGCAGCGGCGGCATTCCGCGGTGTCGCGCCCGGCCAAGGCCAGCCCGCACGCCGACGGCGGGCTGCTCGACGCGTTCGACAAGCGCCTGCCGTTCGACCTCACCGCCGGCCAGCGCGCGATCGGCGAGGAGATCGCCGCGGACCTCGCGACCGAGCACCCGATGAACCGGCTGTTGCAGGGCGAGGTGGGTTCCGGCAAGACCGTGGTCGCGCTGCGGGCGATGCTGCAGATCGTCGATTCGGGGCGACAGTCGGCGATGCTCGCGCCCACGGAGGTGCTGGCGGCGCAGCACGCGCGTTCGCTGCGGGAGATGCTCGGCGAGCTCGGCATGGCGGGCGAGCTGGGGGCTGCGGAGAAGGCCACGCGCGTGACGTTGCTCACCGGCTCGATGGGTGCGAAGGAACGCAAGAAGTCGCTGCTGGAGACGGTGAGCGGCGAGGCCGGGATCGTCGTCGGCACGCATGCGCTGATCCAGGACACGGTGCAGTTCGCCGACCTCGGGTTCGTCGTCGTCGACGAGCAGCACCGCTTCGGGGTGGAGCAGCGCGACGCCCTGCGCTCGCGCGGTTCGGACTCCACGTCGCCGCACGTGCTGGTGATGACCGCGACGCCGATCCCGCGCACGGTCGCGATGACCGTGTACGGCGACCTGGAGACGTCCGCGCTGCGCGAGATGCCTGTCGGACGCTCGCCGATCAAGACGACCGTGGTGCCCGTGGCGGAGAAACCCGCGTGGCTCGACCGGGCTTGGGAGCGCGTGCGCGAGGAAGTCTCGAAGGGGCACCAGGCGTACGTCGTGTGTCCGCGCATCGGCGACGAGCCCCCGTCGGACAAGAGCGACAAGCGCCCGCCGCTCGCGGTGCTGGACGTCGCGCCGGAGCTGGCGGGTGGGCCGTTGAAGGGCCTTCGCGTGGCGGCGCTGCACGGCCGCATGCCTGCGGACGAGAAGGACGCTGTGATGCAGGCCTTCGGCGCCGGCCAGATCGACGTCCTCGTGGCGACGACCGTCGTCGAGGTCGGCGTGAACGTCCCCAACGCCACCGCAATGGTCATCCTGGACGCCGACCGCTTCGGCGTGAGCCAGCTGCACCAGCTGCGCGGCCGCGTCGGCCGGGGCAGTGTGCCGGGCCTGTGCTTGCTGGTGACGGAGACGTTGGACGGCACCTCGACTCGCGAACGCCTCGCCGCCGTCGAGTCCACCACCGACGGCTTCGAACTCTCCCGCCTGGACCTCGAACTCCGCCGCGAGGGCGACATCCTCGGCGCGGCCCAGTCCGGGAAACGCTCGGGCCTGAAACTGCTGTCGCTCCTGCGCGACGAAGACGTGATCACCGAGGCGCGCGCCCAGTCCCAGGAAATCGTGGTGCGCGACCCGACGCTCTCTTCGTACCCTGGCTTGGCCCAGATGGTGTCCGATGTGGTGGACATGGAGCGCGCGGAGTACTTGGAGAAGAATTGACGGCTTCGGAGTCTTCGGGTCGTTCGGCGGGTTTTGGCGCTGATACGCGCGGTTCTCGTTCGGGCTCTGGGTCTGGCTCCGGGGCTGTGCGTGCTTCGGGCTCTGGTGCTGTGGCGTCGTCGGTCTCCGGGTCTGGCGCCGTGACTTCGTCGGGCTCTGGCTCCGGGGCTGTGCCGTCGTCGGGCTCCGGCTCCGCCGCTGTGACTTCGTCGGACTCTGCTGCTTCCGGCCCGGCGACCACACCTGCCTCGGCTGCGACCGTCCGCCCGGCCCTCGTCGCGGACGCCTCCGGCATCGCCCGCGTCCACGTCGGCTCCTGGCAGGCCGCCTACGCCGGCCTCCTCCCCGCCGACTTCCTCGCCGGCCTCTCGGCGTCCCGCCGCGAAGCTTTCTGGACGGAGAACCTGGCCGCCCCGGCACCCCGCCACACCGTCCTCGTCGCCGAAACCCCCGACGGCACCATCGCCGGCTTCGCCGCCTCCAGCCCCAGCCGCGACGAGGACGCCACCCCCGACACGGGCGAACTGGCCTCGATCTACCTGCTGCCCGAGTTCTGGAGCCAGGGCTTCGGCCGCGCCCTCCACACCCTCGCCCTCACGGCCCTGGCCACCGACTTCCCCACCGCCACCCTCTGGGTCCTCGCCGGCAACACCCGCGCCCGCACCTTCTACGAACGCACCGGCTGGACCCTCGACGGCCGCACCAAGGTCGAATCCGTCGCGAACGGCACGGTCACCATCGAGGAAGTCCGCTACCGCACCTCTCTTCAAGGCTGACGGTTTCGCCCCTCAACGGCAATCGCGGTTCCACCCTGGTCAGGACCTCAACGCTCGGTGAACTGAGCCGTCAGACTCCCGCCCGCACAACGAGCTCCACCACCCGCTTGCCCGCGACGTCACCCGCGAGCCGCAAGATCGCCGGCCGGTCGTAGAGGGAATTGGCAGCGCTGTGCTCGGCAAGCGCGCGTACATGTCGGCATGATCTCTGTAGATCTCGTGATCACCGGACACTTGCCGAGCCTTCGATCGCCGTCGGCCCCCACGTGGCGCCGTTAGGCCAACGGCCGGCGACGGCGCCTCCGGACCACCTCGCGCCACCGTCCGCGCGTCATCCGCTTGGTGCGGCTGTCTGACGATGCTCCCCACCGACAGGCGACCTGCTCGCTCTGCCGCGCGCCTGTGCCCCCGGACTGTCCGGCAATCGATCTCGGTTTTCCGCAGCGGTGCAGAGAAGCCGGATTCCCATCGCTGCGCGGGCTGCCCTGCCCCGACGACAAAGGAACGATCACCGCGGGCCGCAACTCGTCGCCACTAACCGGCGACACCAAGGTCCAGCTGCAATTCCGCGTCTTCACCCGTCGACCCTCACGAAACGTCGGCCCGCGCCTCCTCCGCCTTGGCCGCCCGCAGACAGAGGCCAAGCCCTCCCAGAAAACCGCGCCCCCGCTCGTCGAGTGCCGCACATACATCCCAGCCCTCGCGGCCGCAGAGAGGTCAAGCCCGATCTCCGCGCTCCTGCGCGCCGAGTCCCGCACGAACACCCCAGCCCGCACCTGCGCAGCAGCAGCAGCCGCCGCGGCGAGAGTTCACGCCCCGAATTCCCCGGCCCCGCCCGCCGAGCCCCGGACAAAGGCCCCAAGCCCGTGCCGCCGCCGCAGCTGCCTCCGCGGCGAGAGATCATGCCCCCGATTCCGCGCCCCCACGCGCCGAGTCCCGCACGAACACCCCCGCCCGCGCCGCCGCCGCGGCTGCCTCCGCCGCCACCCGGGCGTCAGCCGCCGTCACCGGCTCCCGGGAGATGAACAGCCGGTAGAAGATCGGCCCGCTCGCCACTCGCACCACCTCCGCCGCGTCGGTCCCGGCCGGCACCTCGCCGCGTGAGATCGCCCGCGTGACCATCACGGCCGAGCGCCCGTGCCGGTCCTCGTAGAACGCGTGCAGCGCCTCCGCCGCGCGCGGGGAGTGGAAGGCCGCCAGCACCGACGCCGTCGGGAGCTCGCGCAGTCCGGGCTCGGTGAAGTACTGCACGAGTTCCAGCAGCGTCTCCGCCAGGTCGCCCGCCAGCGAGCCGGTGTCGGGCGCCGTCCACGGCTGTTCGGTGCCCAAGCGCAGCGCGGCGGCCACGAGCCCGTCCCTCGACTCCCAGCGGCGGTAGATCGTCGTCTTGTGCACGCCCGACCGATCGGCGACCGCGTCCACCGTCAGGTTCGTGAAGCCCTGCTCCGCGAGCAGGTCGAGCGTCGCCTGCAGCACGGCCAGGCGCGTCCGCTCCGTACGCCCACCCGGTCGGCGGGTTCCGGCCATTTCGCTTGCCAAGTGCTACTCCAGTTGCGTTAGTGTGCCCAGTATGCCAGACCTCGACTTCCGCACCCCGTTCATGCCCGAAGACGTCTCGCCCATCGCCGACCTGGTCGGAGACGCGCGCATCGTCGCGATCGGGGAGAACAACCACCACATCCGCGAGTTCGGCGAGCTGCGCAACCGGCTGCTCCGTCACCTCGTCGAGGAACGCGGCTTCACCGTGCTCGGGTTCGAGTCGGGGTTCGCCGAAGGTGAGCTCGTCGACGGCTGGCTGCGCGGCGCCCCCGGCGACGTCGCCGAAATCGGGCGAGACGGCTTCACCTTCTCCCTCGGCGACTCGCCTGAGGCGCACGACATGCTCACGTGGCTCCGCGGCCACGGCGGCATCCGCTACGCCGGCCTCGACGTCCCGAGCTCCGGCGGCTCACCCGTGCCCGCGCTGAAGGCCGTGCAGCGCTACCTCGAGGAGGTCGCCCCGGACGTCGTCTCGCTCGTCGAGGCCGGCCTCACCGCTTCGGAGCCGTACGCGTCCGTCAGCAGCGCCGTCGCCCCTGGTCGTTACGCGGCGATGGCTGCCCCCGCACGCGACGCCGCAACGGCGGCCTTCGCCGCCCTCCTGGCCCACCTGGAGTCGCTGGCGCCCGTCTACTCGCAGCGGCGCGACCGGGACGCTCACGCCATCGCCGAGCACCACGCCCTCGGCGCCCTGCGCATCGACATGTACCTGCGCGAGCTGGCGGCCATGATGGCCGGGGTCGCGCCGTCGATGCAGAGCTCCTCGCGCGACACATACATGGCGTCGACCGTGAAGCTGCTTCGCCGGCTACACGGCGAAGGCGCGAAGATCGTCGTGATGGTCCACAACGGACACCTCCAGCGCGTCCCCTTCGCCGCGGCGCCCGGCATGGTCTTCCCCTCGGCCGGCACGCACCTGGCCGCCGAGTTCGGCGACGACTACTTCACCCTCGGCGTCACCGCCGGCACCGGGACCACCAGCGGCCTCACCCCGGACGAAGGCGAACGCCTCGGCTTCCGCGTCCACACCGAAGAGCTGCCGCCGCCGGCCGACGACAGCGTCGAAGCCACTCTCGCCGGCTCCGACGCCTGCCTGGTCGACCTGCGTGCCAACCGCGTGAAGGGCGTGGCGGGTCCGACGAGCATGCGCCACGCCCACCTGTTCACCCAAGTCGACGTCGTCCAAGCCTTCGACGGCCTGGTCTACCTGCCGACGATGTCCGTCAGCGACCATGTGGACAAGGCCTAGTTGTGATGTTCAGGCAGGTTGGTTAGTCGGGTGATGGGTGGGTGGCCTCCGAGGGCGGAGTGGGGTCGATGGTGATTGTAGAAGTGAAGCCAGCCTGGTAGGGCTGCTCGGCGTTGCTGGTCGCGGGTGTAGAAGCGGGCGTAGGCCCAGCCGTCGGCGAGGGTGCGGTGGAAGCGTTCGATTTTGCCGTTCGTTTGGGGCCGGTAGGGGCGGGTGTGTTTCGGTGTGATGCCGAGCTCGGCGCAGGCTTGATGCCAGGCGTGGGAGCGGTAGGCCGAGCCGTTGTCGGACAACACACGCTCGACGGCGACATGGTGCTGGGCGAACCAGGCGACGGCGCGGTGCAGGACACCGATCGCGGTGGCGGAGGTTCATCGGTGCAGATTTCTGCGTAGGCGACGCGGGAGTGGTCGTCGATGACGGTGTGCAGGTAGCTGATGCCGGGGCGGGGTTCGTAGCGGTGGTTGCGTCGGCCGGTGCGTTTGGCGGTGGCTTCCCGGTTGCGTTTGCCCTGACCGCGTCCGACGAAGCGGTGGCCACCGCCGTCGGGAATGTTGCCGAACTTGGTGACATCGACATGGATCAGCGAGCCGGGGTGGTCGTGTTCGTAGCGGCGCAACGGCTCGCCGGTGACCCGGTCGATGCGGGAGAGGCGGTTGATCCGGCAGCGCACGAGCACCGCGTGCACCGTCGAGGCCGGTAGTCCTGTCCGGCCGGCGATCTGGACGGGGCCGAGCCGGTGGCGCCACCGCAATCGTGCGATCCGGCGCACGAGTGTGGGTGCGGTCTTGGTGGGGCTGTGGTGCGGGCGGCTGCTGCGGTCGGTCATGCCGCCTGGGCCTTCGTCGCGGTAGCGGGTGGCCCATTTCTTTGCGGTGGGCGCGGCGACCATGAACATTTTCGCTGCGGCGGTGTAGGTCCATCCGTGGTCGACGATCAGACGGGCCAGCCGCAGACGAGTGATCGGGGTCAGCGTGGCGTTAGGGTGGGACACGAGGCCCTCCAGCTGGTGAAACGGTTCCTAGGCAGTTCCACTTCACAACCGGAGGGCCTCACCTGTCAGGTGACACCACCCTCGAACTGCTGAACAACGTCCCCGGACATCACACCTAGTTCGTCATCAGCGGTTCGAATCGCCGGTAGGCGGCGAAATCGCGGAAGTGCCGGGAGTACAGGTCGGCGTCGCGCGTGAGGTCGTCCTCGAGGGCGCGCGCGACGTCGACCACTCGCTTGCAGCGCACTGTGATCAGCTCGCCCTGCTCGTTGCGGTGGCTGCCCGTCTCGCCTTCGACGCGCCGGGCGACGGCTTCGCGAGCGGCTTCCTCGCTCTGGGCGTACACGAGCACGAAGTCTTCGCGGTACAGCGGTTCATACGTGGGCGAATCGCTCGTTGCCTCGTAGAGGACAACGGCGACGTACGCGTTGGCACTCATCGTTCCCCCTGGATTCGATCCATGATCACTTTCACCGCCCACCCGCGAGCGAGCAACCGGATTTCGAGTCCAAACACGGACCAGCCCATCGTGTGACGTCGAGTTGCCGTCGGCCCGCCCCCGGGATACGACGCAGGAATGCGGAACCGAACGGCTCGTGGTCTTTTTTCGGCGACAATGGCGTTCCTGCTGGTGGCGGCGGGAAACTCGCCCGCGCTCGCGGCCGGCGGCACACAGGTCAACCCCCCGAGCTGGGCGCTCGACCGGATCGACCAGAGGACGGGACTCGACCAGAAGTACCGCTACGAATCCGACGCCGCCGACGTCACCGTCTACGTGATCGACAGCGGCGTCGACGCCAAGCACCCCGACTTCCAGGGTCGCGTCCAGCCGGGCAAGGACTTCCTGACGACCGGCGCCGACACGTCCGACACCAACGGCCACGGCACCCGCGTCGCCGGTATCGTCGCCGGGCGCAGCTACGGCGTCGCCAAGGCCGCGCAGATCTTCCCGGTCCGCGTGCTCGACAAGGACGGCGGCGGCTCCACCGACAACATCATCGCCGGCATCAACTGGGTCGCCCAGAACGCCCACCAGCCGGCCGTCGCCGTTCTCGGCATCGGCGGCGTCGCCAACGAGCAACTGGACAACGCCGTCGCCGGCCTCGCCGCGGTGATGCCGACTGTCGTCCCCGCGGGCGAAGGCGGCGAAGACGACAGCCAGATTTCGCCGGCGAGGGTCCCGTCCGCGCTCACCGTCGCGGCGAGCGACGTGCAGGACCAGGTGGCGACTTTCTCGGACTTCGGGACGCCCGTCGACCTCTACGCGCCGGGCGTCGACATCCCGGCGCCGATCGCGGGCTCGTCGGAAGTCGGCACGTTATCGGGCACGTCGATGGCGGCGGCTGTCGTCGCGGGCGCCGCCGCCGTCTACCGATCCCAGCACCCGGACACCGCGCCGGCCGACGTCGACAAGGCGTTGGTGCAGGCAGCGACCCCGGACGTGGTGAAAAACGTGCCGTCCGGCACAGCCAACCGCCTGCTGTGCACCCTGGCCCCGCCCACGTCCTGACTGTTGCGGTGAGCCTGAGGTCCCCGCATCATGCACGCAGGTCGGCGCGCATGATGTCCATCACTTGGACTTCAGCTCCCGGAGGGCGAGAAAAACCGGGTAACGTGCCTTCACTACCGATCCGAAACGGGAAGGACCGGGCATGTTCCGCAAGGTGCTGGTGGCCAACCGCGGTGAGATCGCGATCCGAGCGTTCCGCGCAGGCTACGAACTGGGGGCGGGCACGGTTGCCGTGTTCCCGCACGAAGACCGCAACTCGCTCCATCGGCTGAAGGCCGACGAGGCCTACGAGATCGGGGAGCCCGGCCACCCGGTGCGCGCCTATCTCTCCGTCGAGGAGATAGTCAAGGCCGCCAAGAAGGCGGGTGCCGACGCGGTCTACCCGGGTTACGGCTTCCTGTCGGAGAATCCGGACCTGGCGCTCGCCTGTGAGCAGGCGGGGATCACTTTCGTAGGCCCGAGCGCCGAAATCCTCGAGCTCACGGGCAACAAGGCGCGCGCCGTGAAGGCCGCGCGCGAGGCCGGCGTGCCGGTGCTGGGTTCGTCGGAGCCCTCCAGCGACGTCGACGCACTGGTGGCCGCCGCCGACGACCTCGGTTTCCCGGTGTTCGTCAAGGCCGTCGCCGGCGGTGGTGGCCGCGGCATGCGGCGCGTCGAGGACCCGGCGATGCTGCGCGAGTCCATCGAAGCCGCGGCCCGCGAGGCCGAGTCGGCGTTCGGCGACCCGACGGTGTTCCTCGAGAAGGCCGTGGTCGAACCGCGGCACATCGAGGTGCAGATCCTCGCCGACGGCGAGGGCAACGTCATCCACCTCTACGAGCGCGACTGCTCCGTGCAGCGTCGCCACCAGAAGGTGGTCGAGCTCGCGCCCGCGCCGAACCTCGACCCCGAGCTGCGCGACCGCATCTGCGCCGACGCCGTGCGTTTCGCGCGCCAGATCGGCTACCGCAACGCCGGCACCGTCGAGTTCCTGCTCGACCGCCAGGGCAACCACGTGTTCATCGAGATGAACCCGCGGATCCAGGTCGAGCACACGGTGACCGAGGAGGTCACCGACGTCGACCTCGTGCAGTCCCAGCTGCGCATCGCCTCCGGCGAGACGCTGGCCGACCTCGGCCTCTCGCAGGACAAGATCTACCTGCGCGGCGCCGCGTTGCAGTGCCGCATCACCACGGAAGACCCGGCCAACGGCTTCCGCCCCGACACCGGCATGATCAGCGCCTACCGTTCCCCGGGCGGCTCCGGCATCCGGCTCGACGGCGGCACCGCGTTCTCCGGCACGGAGATCAGCGCCCACTTCGACTCGCTGCTCGTGAAGCTCACCTGCCGCGGCCGCGACTTCAAGACCGCCGTGGGCCGCGCCCGTCGCGCCGTCGCGGAGTTCCGCATCCGCGGTGTCTCCACGAACATCCCCTTCCTCCAGGCGGTGCTCGACGACCCGGACTTCCGCGAAGGCCGCGTCACCACGTCGTTCATCGAGGAACGCCCGCACCTGCTCACCGCCCGCCACTCGGCGGACCGCGGCACGCGCCTGCTCACCTACCTGGCCGACCAGACGGTGAACCGCCCCCACGGCGAGCGTCCGCGCACTCTCGACGCGACGGCGAAGCTGCCGAAGCTGCCCGCCGACGTGACACCGCCGGACGGCTCGAAGCAGAAGCTCACCGAGCTGGGCCCGGCCGGCTTCGCCCGCTGGCTGCGGCAGTCGCCGATGCTCGGCGTCACGGACACGACCTTCCGCGACGCCCACCAGTCGCTGCTCGCCACCCGCGTGCGCACGAAGGACCTGCTGGCGGTGGCCCCGGTCGTCGCCGCGACCGTGCCACAGCTGCTGTCCCTTGAATGCTGGGGTGGTGCCACCTACGACGTCGCCCTGCGCTTCCTGGCCGAGGACCCGTGGGAGCGCCTCGAACAGCTGCGCAAGGCCGTGCCCAACATCTGCCTGCAGATGCTGCTGCGCGGCCGCAACACCGTGGGCTACACGCCGTATCCCACCGAAGTGACGCACGCGTTCATCGAGGAAGCGACCGCCACCGGCATCGACATCTTCCGCATCTTCGACGCCCTTAACGACGTCGAGCAGATGCGGCCGGCCATCGAAGCCGTGCGGGAAACCGGCACCGCTGTCGCCGAAGTGGCGCTCTGCTACACCTCCGATCTGTCCGATCCCAACGAAAATCTCTACACGCTCGACTACTACCTCAAGCTGGCCGAGCAGATCGTCGGCGCCGGGGCGCACATCCTGGCCATCAAGGACATGGCGGGCCTGCTCCGCGCACCGGCCGCCGCGAAGCTCGTGACGGCGCTGCGCAAGGAGTTCGACCTCCCCGTGCACATCCACACGCACGACACCGCGGGTGGCCAGCTGGCCACCTACCTCGCCGCCATCCAGGCCGGCGCGGACGCGGTCGACGGCGCCGTCTCGTCCATGGCCGGCACCACCTCGCAGCCCTCGCTCGGCTCGATCGTCGCGGCGACCGACCACTCCGACCGCACGACGGGCCTCGACCTGCAGGCGATCGGCGACCTCGAGCCCTACTGGGAGAGCGTGCGCAAGATCTACGCGCCGTTCGAGGCCGGCCTCGCGTCGCCCACCGGTCGCGTGTACCACCACGAGATCCCGGGCGGCCAGCTCTCCAACCTGCGCACGCAGGCGATCGCGCTGGGCCTCGGTGACCGCTTCGAGGACATCGAGGCCATGTACGCCGCGGCTGACAAGATCCTCGGCCACCTCGTGAAGGTCACGCCTTCGTCCAAGGTGGTCGGCGACCTCGCGCTACACCTCGTGGGGGCCGGCGTCTCACCCGCGGACTTCGAGGCCGAGCCCAACAAGTTCGACATCCCGGACTCCGTGATCGGCTTCCTGCGGGGCGAGCTCGGCGACCCGCCGGGCGGCTGGCCGGAGCCGTTCCGCACCAAGGCTCTGGAGGGCCGTTCGGAGGCCAAGCCCGTGGCGGAACTGTCCGAAGAGGACCGCAAGGACCTCACCGAGAACCGGCGCGGCGCCCTGAACCGGTTGCTCTTCCCCGGCCCGACGAAGGAGTTCGAAGCCCACCGCGAGGCCTACGGCGACACGAGTGTGCTGTCCAGCAAGGACTTCTTCTACGGTTTGCGCCCGGGTGAGGAGTACGCGGTCGACCTGGAGCCCGGCGTCCGGCTGCTCATCGAGCTCGAAGCCATCGGTGAGGCCGACGAGCGCGGTGTGCGCACGGTGATGTCGACGCTCAACGGCCAGCTCCGGCCGATCCAGATCCGCGACCGTTCCATCGCCTCGGAAATCCCCGCGACCGAAAAGGCCGAGAAGGGCAACCCGAAGCAGATCGCTGCGCCCTTCGCCGGTGTGGTGACGCTGCAGGTGGCGGAAGGCGATCAGGTCGCGGCCGGCGCGACCGTGGCGACGATCGAGGCCATGAAGATGGAAGCTTCGATCACCGCGTCGGCGGCGGGCAAGGTCGGGCGGTTGGCGATCACCTCCGTTCAGCAGGTCGAGGGCGGGGACCTCCTCATCGTGCTCGAGTAGCGCCCCGCGGCGCCAGTCTCGACCGTCGCGAACGGTCCATTCGCGCCATCACGGCGCGAATGGACCGTTCGCGCCGTCTCGGGCTCGTCTTGCCGGCCGTCGCCGCGCTAACGTCGGGCACATGCTGATCAACGCGGTGCCGCAGTGGCAGGGCGCGATCGGCCCCCGGGCACGGGGACTGGTCGAGGGCTGCCTCGCGCTTTCCGAGCTGGCCGGGCACGTCCTGGGCCTGCCGGTGCACCACATCCACCAGGACCCCGAAACCTCCGACGTGGTGTCGGGCGTCGCCAACCGGGCCGTGCTCACGGGCACGAACCGAGGGGCGCAGCTCGCCGCGCTCGAAGCACCCGGCGGCCCGGTCCTGACGATCGGCGGCGACTGCGGAGTCGAACTCGTGCCGATCGGCGTCGCGCGGTACCGCTACGGGCCGGCGCTCGGCGTCGCCTGGTTCGACGCGCACGCGGACCTGAACACGGCGGCGTCGTCACCTTCGGGCGCGTTCCACGGCATGGTGCTGCGGTCGCTGCTCGGCGAAGGCGACGAGCAGTTCGCGGCGAACCCGGCTGTCGAAGCCGGCCGGGTGGCCTTGTTCGGAGCGCGGACTTTCGACGCCCCGGAGGAAGAGGCCATCGGCCGGGGTTTGGCTGTGCGCACCGACGATGCCGCCGCGACGTTGCGCGAGTCCGGCGCCGAGCAGGTGTACCTGCACCTCGACCTCGACGTGCTGGACCCGGCGTCGTTCGGCGGCGTCAACTACCCGGAGCCCGGTGGGCTGACGGTCAGCGAGCTTGTCCGGGCGATCGATGCACTGTCCGAAATGGACGTCATCGGCGCGGGGATCACGGAGTGCGTGGGCACGGAGCTCGAGGTTCTCGAGCCCGTGATCGCCGCGGTGGGGAGGGTGCTGCTCCAGGACTGAACCCGTTTGCCCACAGGCGGATTCCGCTTCCGCGGTGATCTTCGCCCCGGTGCGCGACCACGAGTGAGTACGGCCAGGAGGAGGTGCGCCCGAGCCGTATCGGAGATGGTCTGCGAAATGGCGAACTGTTCGCCGGCCGGGGATCGGCGACTACTGCTGGTCTTGCGGAACGTCGCTGAGGGCCGCACGCGCGGCGTCAATGGCTTCTTTCGGATCGACACCCAGCTCCCGGACGCGTTGGGCGTACTCGGTGGCAGCGTCGCGGAGCAGTGACTCGCGGTCCGGCCGCTCGGCCGAGCCGGTGACGACTGTTCCCTTCGCCCGAGCCGTGGTCACCCAGCCGGCAGCCTCGAGTTCGCGGTAGACGCGGGCGATCGTGCCGGAGGCGAGCCCGAGGTCTCGGGCCAGCTGACGGATCGGTGGCAGCCGGGCGTCGACCAGTAGTGCGCCGGTGCCGATCGCGCGGACGATCTGGTCGTGGACCTGACGCCAGGGCGCGACGCCGTTGTCGGCGTCGACGGTCACTCGCAGCGGCATCTACTTCGCCGCCGCGGTCGCGGGCAGTTTCCGCGGCGGCGTGGCGATCGCGATGAACGCGGCGAGCGTGACGACGAACGCCAGAAACGACGGCAAGTTGCCGCCGGGCCAGGCGGTCGTGGCGCACATGCCCGTGGCGAGCCCGAGTGCGACGCGCGCGCTGCGGCAACGCAGCGCGAGGTCGACGTCGGGATCTCCCGCGGCCGGCCGCCGGACGGCGAGGAGCACCACGCCCCACGCGACGGCGGTGGCCGCGACGGTGATGCCGAACAGCGTCCATTCGCCGATCACGGCGAGGTGGATCGCGGCGGCGAGCGCGGCCAGCGCGGTGACGATGATCGCCCACAGCGGCGCGAAGTCGAGGATGCCGCGCGGCGCCAGCACGGCCTCGCGTCGCGTGCTTGGCGATGGGCGTTGCGCGAGCACTTCGGCGATCAACCCGCCGAGGAGGAGCACGGGCATGATCGCGCTGAGGTCGTTGGCGTTCGCGAAGTCCGCCGCGCCCGGGATGAACGGGAGGCCCACGAAGAGCCACGGATACCAGAACCTGCGGCGGCGCAGGTAGAGCACGGCCACGGACACCTGATCCGGGTTCGCGTCCGGCAAGCCCCATTTGGCGAGCAGGCGTGCGCCCTGCCGTCGGCCTGGCCAGAGCGCGACCAGGATGATCAGGCCGAACAGCCCGCACAAGATCGCGACGCCGACCATGGAGTCGAGGTGCATGGTGTGATCCCCCTGTCTTGTATCAAGTGAATGATACAAGATGGATGGGTGCCGTGCACCACGCAGTCCGCGTTGCCGTTGAGCGACGACGCGGAGTTCGTTGCGGGGAGCGGAAAAGAAAAATCCCGGCCACCCGGGCCGGGATCTCTCTTCCGCGTGCCGTCAGTTCTTGAGGTCTGCCACGATCTCGTAGGAGCGCACGCGGTCTTCGTGCCCGTGGACCATGGTGGTGACCATGAGCTCGTCGGCGCCCGTGTCGGCGAGGAGCTGGTCGAGTCCCTTTCGGACGGTCTCGGGCGAGCCGATGATGCTCGACCCGAACCGGTCGGCGAGGAACGCGCGGTCCATCTCGCTGTACGGGTACTCGGCGGCTTCTTCGGGCGTCGGCAGCGCGATGGGGCGGCCGCGGCGCAGGCTGAGGAACGTCAGCCCGCTGGGGCCGGCCAGGAACTGTGCGCGCTCGTCGGTCTCCGCGGCGACCACGGACACGCCGAGCATCACGTGCGGCTCGGCCAGCGTCTCGGACGGGCGGAAGTTCTCGCGGTAGAGCTGCACGGCCGGCAGCGTGTTTTCGGCCGCGAAGTGGTGCGCGAAGGAGAACGGCACACCGAGGCGGCCGGCCAGCTGCGCGCTGAAGCCGGACGAACCCAGCAGCCACAGCGGCGGCTTGTTGCCCTCGGCGGTCACGGCGTTGACGCCGCGCGCCGGGTCGGTCTCGAAGTACTCGAGCAGCTCCATCAGCTGCTCGGGGAAGTTCTCGGCGGACAGGCCGCCGGGGCCGCGCAGTGCGAGCGCCGTGCGCTGGTCGGTGCCGGGCGCGCGCCCGATGCCGAGGTCGATGCGGTTCGGGTGCAGCGCCTCCAGCGTGCCGAACTGCTCCGCCACCACGAGCGGCGCGTGGTTGGGCAGCATGATGCCGCCCGACCCCACGCGGATCGATTCTGTGGCGTCGGCGACGGTCCCGATCAGCACCACCGTGGCCGAGCTGGCGATGCCCGGCATGTTGTGGTGCTCGGCGAGCCAATAGCGGCGGTACCCCAGCCGCTCGGCGTGACGGGCGAGGTCGATGGTGTTGCGCAGCGCTTCGCCGACCCCGTGCCCGTCCGAGACGGGGGAGAGGTCGAGCACGGACAGCGGGACGTCAGGCAGAGAACTCACGATGAGCAGTAACGCACACGGCGCCTGTTCCCTTCCCGGCGAGCCAGGGCCGGCCGGCGTTCGGCCGGGATCGGGCGCACCGACGGCTCGCCGCCGGACGGCGACGGTTTCGCCACTCGGCGACGCACCGACGGTTCGCCGCCGGGCGGCGACGGTTTCGCCACTCGGCGGCGAACCCGTGGTCAGGCCGGGGGCCGGGCTTGTGCCACGGTCAATTCGGGTGGGTGGCCTCAGCCGGCGGGCCGGGTTCGGTGGTGCAGGTCTCGGTCGCGGCGGCGGGCGCGGCCTTGCCGATCAGTGGCGAATCCGGGACACGCCGTGTCGCCGGCAGCTGCCGGCGACACGGCGCGGGCGTGGCGGAGCCGGCGGGCGTGGCCTGTTTGTGGCGAGCCTCATGCTCAGGCGAAGGGGTGCGAGTCCCTGGTGGGCGCGAGGCACGCCTGGCCGACACGGCGCTGGTGGTCGAGGGCCGTGTCGGCCCAGCCGGGCGTTCGGCGTCTGGGTCGCGCGGGTGTCGCCGATCAGCGGCGAACGGCACTGGCCGACCCCGGCCGCGGCCGTGTGGCCGGGGTCGGGGTCGGTCGCCGATCAGCGGCGAACTGGCGCTGACCCACCCCGGCCGAGGCGTGGGCCGGCCAGTGCTTGTAGGGCGGGGAGCGCGGCGGGTGCGGGACCCGAGAGCGGGGCCGACAGGGCGCGCGGCTCGTCGAGTAGGGCGATGTCGACGACCGACGAGCCGCGCGAACGGTCGGCGAAGTCGGCGGCGAGGAGGGAGATCTCGTGGCGGTTGAGCACGCCTTCGCGGCCGCGGAGAGGCGCTCGTCGCCGAGACCGACGCCCGTCGCCGTTGAGGGGCGACGGGCGGGGGTCAGGTGGTGGGCAGCCAGTCCGGATTGGAGGCCAGGACGATGAGGTGCTGGGTCGCCCGGGTGAGGGCGACGTAGAGGACCCGGCGGCCCGTCGAGGATTCCGTGACGAGGTCCATGGGTTCGACGAGTACGACGGCGTCGTACTCGAGGCCCTTGGAGTCGAGGCTGCCGACGACCTTGAGGCGTTCGTCGGTCTCGTCGGTGAACCAGGCGGTGACCTCGGGGACGCGGTCCATGGCCGTGATGACGCCCACGGTGCCCTCGACGGAGCCGAGGAGTTCCTTCACCGCGGCCTGCGTCGCGCCTTCCAGAGCGCCGGCTTCGACGGGGCGGACCTCGGGTTCGATGCCGGTGGTGCGGACGGCGCGGGGGAGCTCGTCGGCCTGGGCGTGGCCGGTGACGACCTTCGCGGCGAGGTCGAAGATCTCCGCGGAGTTGCGGTAGTTGGTGCGCAGCGTGAAGCGGCGGCGGGTGGTCTTCACGCCGAAGGCCTGGTCGCGCGCGGCGGCGGCCTCGTCGGGATCGGGCCAGGAGCTCTGCACCGGGTCGCCGACGACGGTCCAGCTGGCGTACTTGCCGCGGCGGCCGACCATGCGCCACTGCATGGGGGAGAGGTCCTGGGACTCGTCGACGACGACGTGGGAGTACTCGTCGTAGTGCTCGGGCCGGTGGGTGCCGCCGCCGGTGCCGCGTTCGGGCTCGGCATCGAGGACGGTCTGGCGCCGGCGCCGCTTGGGCTCGGGGCCGACGAGGACGCGCAGCTCGTCGAGCAGCGCGACGTCGGCGACGGACCAGCCGCGCGAACGGTCGGCGAAGTCGGCGGCGAGGAGGGAGATCTCGTGGCGGTTGAGCACGCCCTTCGCGGCCGCGGCGAGGCGCTTCTCGTCGCCGAGCCACTTGAGGATCTGCGCCGGGTACAGGACCGGCCACCAGACGACGAGGAAGCGGTGGAACTCGATGCGCTCGCCGAGGTCGGTGATCAGCTCCGCGCGGTCGAGCTGCTTGCCGTCCTGCTTCGCGTATTCCTCGGCCTTGTCGGCGAGCGCGCCCAGCAGCAGCTCGGCCGTGCGCACGCGCGCCCGGTTGGGGGGAGCGCCCTGGGTGTGGGCCTTGCGGCGCACCTTCTCCAGCTCGCGCGCCGAGAGCTTGAGCACCTCGCCGCGGTAGACGATGCGCATCTCCTGCGGCGATTCCGGCGGCGTGTCGCGCAGCGCGCGCAGCAGCACCTTCCGCATGCGCAGCGAGCCCTTGATCGCGGCGAGCGCGGAGGTGTCCTGGCGCGTGGCAGCGAGACCGTCGAGCACCTCGCCGAGGGCGCGTAGCTCCACGTTCGTCTCGCCCATCGACGGCAGCACCCGCGAGATGTAGGTGGTGAACACCCCGGACGGCCCGATCACGAGCACGCCGGCGCCCCCGAGCTGGCGGCGGTGGCGGTACAGCAAGTACGCGGCGCGGTGCAGGGCGACGGCCGTCTTGCCCGTGCCCGGGCCGCCGGTGATCTCGGTGACGCCGCGCCACGGCGCGCGGATGACCTCGTCCTGTTCCTTCTGGATCGTGGCGACGATGTCGCGCATCTTCTCGCCGCGGGAACGGCCGAGCGCGGCCATCAGCGCGCCCTCGCCGACGACCTGCATGTCCTCGGGCACGGCGTCGGGGATCAGCACGTCGTCGTCGACGTCGAGCACGTTCTGGCCGGAGCAGCGGATGACGCGGCGGCGCACCACGTCCATCGGCTCCTCGGCCGTGGCCTGGTAGAACGCGGCGGCGGCGGGCGCGCGCCAGTCGGTGACGAGGTTGTCGAACTCGTTGTCGCGGATGCCGAGGCGGCCGACGTAGATGTGGTCGCGGTCGAGGTGGTCGAGCCGGCCGAACACGAGGCCCTCGTACTCGGCGTCGAGCGTCTGGAGGGTCTGGTTGGCGTGGAAGACCATCATGTCGCGTTCGAAAAGCATCGAGGCCTGTTCGAAAATCGCCTCGCGCTGGGCGCCTTGCCCCAGCTCGTAGCCCTTCGTGCGCATCGCCTCGGCCTGTACCCGCAGCTCGGCGAGCCGGGTGTAGACCCGATCCACGTGGGCCTGCTCGACGGCGATCTCCGCCCGTCTCACCCGGGGTTCCGACACGCAACGCTCCTAAACGACTCGATGCCTCACGAGGGCGAAGAACGACTCTACGCGCCCGCGCGCGCGAGGTTCAGTAAGTCCTGCCCAACGCCACACCGCGACGTTCGGCGAAGATGGCGGGGTGACGAGGATCGTGGCGGGGAAGGCAGGCGGCCGGCGGCTCAAGGTGCCGCCCAAAGGCACCCGCCCGACGTCCGAACGCGTGCGCGAAGCCCTGTTCAACGCACTCGAAGTGGCCGGTGAGCTCGACGGTACCCGCGTGCTCGACCTCTACGCCGGCTCCGGCGCCCTCGGCCTCGAAGCCCTCTCCCGCGGCGCCGCCGACGCGTGGTTCGTCGAGGCCGACCGCCGCGCGGCCGACGTGCTGCGCGGCAACGTCGGGGCGCTGGGCCTGGGCGGCACCGTCCGCGCCGCGCCCGTCGAGGCCGTGGTCGCCGCGCCCGCGCCGGCGCAGTTCGACGTGGTGCTCGCCGATCCGCCCTACGCCGTGGACGCCGCAGCGCTCGGCTCCGTGCTGGCCGCGCTCGACGAAGGCGGCTGGCTCGCCGACGGCGCCCTGGTGGTGATCGAACGCGCCGCTCGTGACGGCGCGCCCGACTGGCCCGGCGCCTACACGCCCACGCGCGACAAGAAGTACGGCGACACCGCACTGCACTGGGCCGAGTACACGCGTCGCGCGCAGGTGTGACGCAGCAGTCACGAAGTGCGCGCGCAGCGTCGCGGCTTGGTAGCGTCCGCGCATGCGGCGTGCGGTCTGTCCCGGTTCCTACGATCCGGCCACCAACGGACACCTCGACATCATCGAGCGGGCCTCCTTCCTCTTCGACGAGGTAGTGGTCGCGGTGGGGGTGAACAAGAGCAAGAAGGGCCTCTTCGGCGTCGAGGAACGGCTGGAGATGCTGCGCGAGATCACCGCGAACCTCCCCAACGTGCGCGTGGACTCGTGGCAGGGCCTGCTCGTGGACTACTGCCGCGAGAACGACATCGCGGCCGTCGCCAAGGGCTTGCGCTCGGTCAGCGACTTCGACTACGAGCTGCAGATGGCCCAGATGAACCGCGAGCTCACCGGCCTCGAGACCCTGCTGATGGCCAACAACCCGGTCTACGGCTTCGTCTCCAGCTCGCTGGTGAAGGAGGTCGCGGCGCTCGGCGGCGACGTCGAGCGGCTCGTGCCGCCGGTGGTGTTCGAACGGCTGCGCAAGGTGTTCCCGCACCAGGGCTGAGTTCGTTCCCGGACAAGGTCCGGTGAGTTCCGAACAGGACGGGTCCGTTCTCGACCAGGATCCGCCTGGTCGAGAACAAGAACCGAGCGGTCTCGCACGTTCACCCGGCGCATTCGCCCGAACGGGTGGCGACCATCGTCGGGACTTCGGGGAACGCTCGAAGCTGTTCACTTGACGGCAGCCTCGCGACCATCCGATCGGGTTACGGTCCGAAAATGGCCAACCACCGTTCGCGCTTAGCGACCGTCCTGTTCGCGCTGCTGGTCGGATTCCTCGGGCTGGGCACCGCCGCGGTCGCGGCGCCCGCTGCCCCGGCGGCGCCGGCGTCCGTGCTGCAGAACTCCTGCGGCAACCTGTCGGGCTTCTCGCACACGTCGCTGTCCTCGCTCCCCGCGGAGGCGACGACGACCTACAACCTGATCCAGAAGGGCGGGCCCTTCCCGTATCCGAAGAACGACGGCGTCGTCTTCGACAACCGCGAGGGCATCCTGCCGTCCTGCGCTTCGAGCTACTACCACGAGTACACGGTGCCCACGCCCGGTGCGAGCAACCGCGGCACGCGCCGGATCATCACCGGTCAGGGCGGCGAGTACTTCTACACCGGTGACCACTACGAGACCTTCAAGGTCATCGACGTCAACGGTGGTGGCGGCGGCGACACCGGCTCCTGCGGCGACCTCTCGGGCCTGGCGAAGATCGGCTACTCCACCCTGTCCTCGGCCGCGAAGTCGGTCGTGAACCAGGTGCGCAGCGGCGCGACCGGCCAGACCTACGAGAACCGCGAGGGTGTGCTGCCGGCCTGCGCCGCGGGCTACTACCAGCTGTTCCCGGTGGGCACCAACGACCGCGTGATCAAGGGCAAGGGCGGCGAGCTGGCCTACACGCCGGACCGCTACTCCACGTTCAAGAGCATCGACCTCAACTCCTGACGCCGCTGTTCCTCCCGTGCCGCCCCACCCGCGCCGGGTGGGGCGGCACGCTGCGTCAGAAGCCGTTCGCGAGAGGACACGCCCAGTCCGGCGCGCGTTCACCGGTTCAGGCCGGCAAGCGGGCAGACTGATCGGTAGCGAACGGGGATTACTGCTTGAGGGAGTGGCCGTGTACCGGGTTTTCGAGGCACTCGACGAGCTCGTCACGATCGTCGAAGAGGCCCGCGGGGTGCCCATGACGTCCAGCTGCGTCGTGCCGCGCGGCGACGTTCTCGAGCTGCTCGACGACGTCCGCGACGCGCTGCCCGGCGAGGTCGACGACGCCCAGGACGTGCTCGACAAGCGCGACGACCTGCTGCACGCCGCCCGCAAGGAAGCCGGCGAGACGGTGGCCGGCGCCAACGAAGAGGCCGAGCGCACGGTGTCCGACGCCGCGTCGGAGGCCGAGCGGATCCTCGCGGACGCGCGCGCCCGCGCCGAGCAGATGATGGGCGACGCCCACAACGAGGCCGAGCGCATGGTCGCCGCAGGGCAGGCCGAGTACCAGAACCTCACCGACCGCTCCCGCGCCGAGTCCGAGCGCATGATCCAGGCCGGGCGCGACGCCTACGAGCGCGCCATCGAGGACGCCCGTGCCGAGCAGACGCGGCTCGTCTCGCAGACCGAGGTGGTCCAGGCCGCGCACGCGGAGTCGGCCCGCATCGTCGACGAGGCCCACGCCGAGGCCGACCGCCAGCGCGTCGACTGCGACGCGTATGTGGACGGCAAGCTCGCCGAGTTCTCGGAGCTGCTCGCGACCACGCTGCGCACCGTCGACTCGGGCCGCAACCACCTGCGTTCGCCGGTGAACCTGGGCGGCACCGGCGGCCGTCCGACGCTGTACGACTACCAGGTCTGACCTTTCGCGGGAGTGACGCTCGGCACCAGCGCGAAACCACTGGCGCACACTGCGTACCCTGGTATGCGATGTCAGAGAACCCTGCCCAGAACACCCGCCCCGCACAGCTCGACGACAAGAGCCCGTGGGTGGTCGACACCCGTGAGCTCGGCCGCCACGCCGGCCTGAGCCGCGAGGTGCGCCGGAGCGTGCCGCTCGAGGCCGCCCTCGGCGTGCCCGATGTCATCTCGCTCGAGGCCGGCTCCGTCCTCAAGCTCGACCTGCTCCTCGAATCCGTGGTCGAGGGTGTGCTGGTCAGCGGCACCGCGAGCGCCACCGCCACCGGCACGTGCTCGCGCTGCCTCGACCCCCTCACCGAGGAGATCGAGGTCGACCTCACCGAGCTGTTCGCCTACCCCGGTTCGGCCACGGAGGAGACCACCGACGAGGACGAGATCCCGCGGCTGGTCGACGACCGGATCGACCTCGAACCGATCGTCCGCGACGCCCTGGTCCTGGCGCTTCCCCTCGTGCCGTTGTGCGAGGAAGACTGCGCCGGACTCTGCACCGAATGCGGCGTCAAGTGGGCCGATCTCGAGCCCGGACACGGGCATGAGAAGATAGACCCTCGGTGGGCCGCGCTGGTCGAGCGATTCGACGAGAACGCGGGCGAAAAGCCTGCGCACGGCTCCGGAGAGCAAGCCTGACGAGCGTCCAGCTCGATCCGGGAGAAGTCAGTTCGGCTCGTGAACGCGGGCAGACAGTCTGAAGGAGATCTACTCGTGGCCGTCCCGAAGCGGAAGATGTCGCGATCCAACACGCGCGCGCGCCGCAGCCAGTGGAAGGCGGCTCCGGTTCAGCTGGTGCCCTGCTCCAACCGCGCCTGCCGTCAGCCGAAGCTGCAGCACATCGCGTGCCCGACGTGCGGCCAGCACAACGGCCGCCAGGTCGTCGAGCCCGCCTGATCGGGCAGCCGACCATGGGGGGTAAGTCCGCCGGGGGACCCGCGGCCGATCCCACAACACTGCTCGAGGCGCTCGGGGTCGAATTCGACCCCGAGCTCCTTCGGCTTTCGCTGACCCACCGCTCGTACGCGTACGAGAACGGTGGGCTCCCGCCCAACGAGAGGCTGGAGTTCCTCGGCGACGCGGTGCTCGGCCTGGTCGTCACGGACCACCTGTACACCACGCACCCGGACCTGCCGGAAGGCCAGCTCGCGAAGCTGCGCGCCAGCGTCGTCAACATGCACGCGCTGGCGGGTGTCGCCCGCGGGCTGGGTGAGGGCGGCCTTGGCGCGCACCTGTTGCTGGGCAAGGGCGAAGAGCTCACCGGCGGCCGGGACAAGGCGAGCATCCTCGCCGACGGTCTCGAAGCCGTGATCGGTGCCACGTACCTGGCCCACGGCATCGAGGTCGCGCGCAAGCTCGTGCACCACCTCTTCGACGGCCTGCTGGCCGAGGCGCCCCTGCGCGGGGCCGGTCTCGACTGGAAGACCAGCCTGCAGGAGCTCACGGCTTCCTCCGGTCTCGGCGTGCCCGAGTACCGCGTGGAGGACACCGGTCCGGACCACCGCAAGGAGTTCACCGCCACGGTGCTCGTCGCGGGCCGTCCCTTGGGCAACGGTTCCGGCACCACGAAGAAGGAAGCCGAGCAGAAGGCCGCCGAAACGGCGTGGCGCGCCCTCTCCGAAGAGCTGGGCGACGGCTCCGACGGCTCGGCGAAGTCCGAAGGCTGACGCCCTGCCGGTCCGGAACTGTCGTACCGGACGGGCAGAATGGACGCCATGCCCGAACTTCCCGAGGTCGAGGTCGTGCGCGCCGGCCTCGCGGCCCACGTGGCCGGTCGCACCGTCAGCAAGGTCGAGGTCCTGCACCCGCGCGCCATCCGCAGGCACGCCCTCGGCGCCGAAGACTTCACCGGCCGCCTGGCCGGGGTCGTGATCGAAGCCGCGCGCCGACGGGGCAAGTACCTGTGGCTGGAGCTGTCGCACGGTGAGGCCGTGCTCGCGCACCTCGGCATGAGCGGTCAGATGCTGGTGCAGCCCGAGGGCACGCCCGACGAGAAGCACCTGCGTGTCCGCGTCCGTTTCGATGACGACGGTCCGGAGCTGCGATTCGTGGACCAGCGCACGTTCGGCGGCCTCGCGCTCGACGAGCTCGCCGACGTCGAGGGTGACCTGCTGCCCGCCACCATCGCCCACATCGCGCGCGACCCGATGGACGCGCGGTTCGACCCGGCGGCCGCCGTGAAGGCGTTGCGCTCGCGGCGCACCGAAGTCAAGCGCGCACTGCTGGACCAGACCCTCGTCTCCGGCGTCGGCAACATCTACGCCGACGAAGCCTTGTGGCGCACCAAGTTGCACGGCACCCGGCCCACCGACAAGCTCACCAACGCCCAGGGGACCGCGCTGCTGGCCGCGGCCGGCGAGGTGATGAACGCCGCGCTCGCCGTCGGCGGCACGTCCTTCGATGCCTTGTACGTCAACGTGAACGGGCAATCCGGGTACTTTTCGCGTTCGCTCGACGCGTACGGCCAGGAAGGACTACCGTGCCGCCGGTGCGGAACAGCGATCCGGCGGGAACCGTTCATGAACCGCTCGTCCTACTCCTGCCCGAAGTGCCAGCCGCGGCCCCGCAGCTCGCGTTGATGCGTCGGTCGAGGCGATAAACTAGGATGAACGCGGCGGAAGAGGAGCAGCATGACGGAGCCGGACAGATCGTCGCTGGCCGACAAGATCGACCAGCTGTTCCACGTCGTGCGCCGGCCCGACCGCGAGCAGTACAGCCACGAAGAGGTCGCCCGCGCGTGCCGTGAGGCGACGGGGGAGAGTTTCTCCACCACGTACCTCTGGCAGCTGCGCACCGGTCGTCGCGACAATCCCACGAAGCGTCATCTCGAGGCGCTCGCGCAGTTTTTCGGCGTTCCTCCGGCATACTTCTTCGACGACGAGCAGAGCGTGAAGATCGCGGACGAGCTGGCGTTGCTCGGCGCCTTGCGCGACGCCGGTGTCCGCGACGTGGCGCTGCGGGCCATCACGCTCTCGCCCGACGGGCTGGACACGATCAGCGACATGATCGACGCGATCGCCCGGAGGGAGGCCGCGCGAAGCGGCGTGAAGAGGGAGGACTGAGCGGTGGCGGACGGGCGGCGCGAGCTGTGGCGACGGTGCCGTCGCCTGGCCGAGGCGCCGGCGCTGCCCGAGCCCTTCGACGCCGCCGAGTTCGTGGCGGGCATCGCCGCCGGTCGCGGCCGGCCCATTGAGCTGATGCCGGTCAACGCGCCGTCCGGCGGGCCGTGCGGCCTGCTGATGAGCACCGCGCGAGCCGACTACATCCTTTATCCCACCAACACCACGGCCCTGCACCGGCGCCACATCCTGCTGCACGAAGTGGGCCACCTGCTGTGTGGGCACGTCGGGTCCGACGCGGGCGCCGAAGGAGCGGCCATCGACACCGCGGTGAGCCGCGCGTTGATGCCCAGCCTCTCGCCGGAGCTGGTCCGCCGCGTGCTGGGGCGGACGACGTATTCGGCCGTGGAGGAGCAGGAAGCGGAGCTCGTGGCGTCGCTGCTCGCCCAGCGGGTGGCGAAGGTGCAGGCACCACGGCCGGAACCGGACAGCGGTATGGCCCGCATGGACGACATGTTCGGCGGCCGCCCGCGCCGCCGGAACCCGTGACCGAGACGCTGGCGTACCTGGCCTGCGTGCTCGGGTTCGCCGGCTTCGGCGTGAAGCTGCTCGAGGCCGGGCGCGACCAGCCGGCACGCACGCTGTGGTTCCTCGCCGGGTTCGGCATCTGCATCGCGCTCGGCATCACCGACGGCATGCCGGCGATGGACGTGTTGGCCGGCCACCACCGCTGGTACGCCGAGTACGCGCCGCTGGCCGGCGACCTCGCCAAGTTCGGCGCGATCGGGTTCACGGTCGCGTTCACGCGCTCGATGCGCTTCGGCGCCGACGCGCGCCTGGGCCGGCACGCGGTGCTGTCGTGGTTCGTGATCGTGGTGGAGATCGTGCTGTTCACCCTGGCGGGCCCCGATCGCGCGGGCGACGAGACGGTCGTCGCCGCCCAGCGGCGACCGTTTCTGGTCGCGTACGAGCTGGTGTTCGTCGTGTACGGGGTGCTGAGCCTGACGCTCGTCGCGGTGTTCTTCGCGCGCTTCGCCACGCGCGCCCGCGCGGGTTCGCTTCGCACAGGGCTGTGGCTGATCTTCGCCGGAGTGGTGGCCGCGGTGGCGTGGACGCTGTGGGACCTCGACGACGTGGCCGCCCTCATCGCGAATGGCCGCGTGGAGGCGACGGAGGACCTGCCGGCCACGGTGCTGGGAGCGGCGTGTGTGGTGCTCGCGGCGGCAGGGTCGACGTTGTCGGTGTGGGGACCGTCGCTCGCTACGCCGTTCCGGTGGCTGCGCGCCTACCGCGGCTACCGCCGGATCGAGCCACTGTGGACGGTGCTGTGCGACGCCGTGCCGGGCATCGCCCTGGATCCGGCGAGCGGGCTCGGGCGCGGGGCCGAGTTCGCGCTGTACCGGCGCGTGATCGAGATCCGCGACGGGCACCTCGCGCTGCGGCCGTACTTCGACCCGGACTTGCCTGCACGCGTGGTGGATCGCGCCCGCCGCGACGGTGTGCCGCCGCGCCGGGTGGCCGCGACCGTCGACGCCGCCACGCTCGCCGCGGCCCTCGTCGCGCGCGAAGCCGACCACCGGTTCCAGCCCGACGACGCCGACGCGCCCGTGAGCCGGGCCGTGGCCGCCGACGTGAGTGCGGAAGCCGCGTGGCTCGTCGAGGTGACACGCGCGTGGCGGCGCTCGGCTCTGGTGGCCGACGTGCGGCGCGAAACTCGGCGTGAGCTGGGCGTTCCGGCCTGATCTTCACCTCCCCGCGCGGACGGTTTCCGCCGAATGGCCGTCCGCCGTGCACACTACTGCGCAATGCGTGGTACCGTTCCAAGCGCAAGACTGGAGGGTGCCGTGGAGATCAGTCAGCTGCTCAAGGGAGTGCTGGACCTGGCGGTGCTGGCCGTGCTTCGCGAAGACGATGGGTACGGCTACGACGTGCTCCGAAGACTTCGCGTGGCCGGCCTGGAGGAAGTGGGGGACGCTTCCGTCTACGGCACGTTGCGCCGGCTGTACAAGGCCGGGTTGCTGACGTCGTACGTCGTGCCGAGCGAAGAGGGCCCGCACCGCAAGTACTACAGCCTGAACGAGCCGGGGAGAGCGCGGCTGCAGGAGTCGGGGAAGACGTGGGCGAGTTTCGCGTCGACGATGAACGGTCTACTGGGAGAGGCAGCATGAGTACCGAGAAGCCCACCGCGGTGCGCGTGTACCTGGCGAGGGTCCGCACCGCGCTCGCCGATCTGCCCGCGGGGGAGATCGAGGAGATCCTGGAGGACGTCCGGCCGCACCTGGCCGAGATGGAAACCGAGCTGGGGGCCGACGCGCGCGTCGAGCAGCTCATCGAACGGCTCGGCTCGCCGGAGAGCTACGCGGCCGAGCTGCGAGCGTCCGGGGGTTATCCGGCGGCGCCCGCGGGGGCCGAAGGAGTCGCGGCCGTGCTGGCGCCGGCGAAGACCCCAGGTCTGTTCGGGGCGCGCTTTGCCTTGTGGGGCTTGGTGTTCTGCGCCGCGGGGCTCGCGTTGTTCGCGTTCGCGGCGGCGGTGAGCCTGGACCCGGACGTGTTGCTGGGGCTGCTGCTCCTGGCGCCGGTGTTCGTGGTGAGCCTGCTGTTCCTGTTCAACCGCGGCATTTCGGCAGTGCTGGAGCTGCCCGAGGTGGTGCGGGCGCGGGAGTCGGTGCGGTCGTGGCACGACAATCGTCAGGGGGACAAGACCTTCGCGTACCTGCGTTCGCTCAAGCCCGCGTGGTGGGTCGTGTGCGCGGTGGCGCTGGTCGGGTTCGGCCTGCTGCTCATGGTGCGGCACTCGTACGCGGTGTTGTTGCTGCCGTTCCTCATCGCGGCCGCCGCGGCGGTGGTCTGGGCCGGCCCGAAGACGGCCAATGACCGGAGGCTGCTGTGGATCGCGGTGCCGGTGTCGGCCTTCGTGATCGGCGGGGCGTTCGGCGGCTTCGGCGCGGCGATCGACCTGATCACGCACCGCACGTACTACCCGGACACGACGTCGTACTCGTCGCCGTCCACGGACACCTACGGCAATCAGCAGCTGCGGTACGGGAACGAGGACGTCGACAACGTCTACGCCTTCGACGCTTCCGGCAAGCCGCTCACGGACGTCTACCTCTACGACGACCAGGGCCGGCCGCTGACCGTCACGCGCTACGGCTGCGAACAGGACACCGGCACCCGCTCGAAGGTCGGCGAGGACAACCGCTTCCCGCGCCCGCACCTCGTCCAGGGCGTGCAGGACGGCAACGGCAACCGCGACGGCTACAACGGTTACCTCGGGTATTGCCACGAGGAGGCCGGGGTGCCGTTCGCCGCGGCGATCCCGAAGCCGGTGACTCCGTCGAGTGCTCCTTCCAGCGCACCGGCCAAGCCGACTTCGTCGGCTCCGGCGAAGCCGACTTCGCCGACCAGTCCTGCTCCGCCGACCAGGTAGAGCGTGCGAGGGGCCGGGGGAGCAGAGGTCGGGGCTGCTCCCCCGGTTCCGTCTTGTGAGTGACGTCGTCTTGGCTTGGGGACACGGATGATGTCTCTTGGTTGAGATGGCTCCCGGAGGCGCGAGAACGCGGGGCCTTCTGCTGCCGTGATCTTGGGCAGGCCAAGGGGGTGGCGCCGCGGTGTCGGTCGAGGAGCTGGTCCAGAGCGTCGCGGCGGTCGTGGGGAAGATCGCGACAGCCCGGAAGCATCTTCTGCGGGCGCGCCAGTCGGTTGAGGAAGCCGGTCAGGCGTTGACACAGGCGAGGCAAGGCTCGCACGCCCGTGAGGTGGGCCAGGCGCTGCGCGTGCTGAGCCAGTCCGGCCAGGGCATCGCCACAGCAGACCAATTGGCAGGCCTGGCGTCGGCGAAGCTGGAAGGCTACGTGGCCCGGCTCGCCGAGGCCGGGGTCGGGGCCAGCGGAGGGGTTGCCGACAGGTCTGCGGGGGCTCCGTCGCCTCAGCCGCAGCCTGGCGGCAGGGGATGGCGCGAGGGCTTGGTGGAGAAGCTGCGTCAGGAGCTTCCGCCACCGGTAGTTCCGCGGACGGGGCAGAAGACCGTGGGCCGGTGGTTCGCGCCCGGTAAAACCGGTACGGCGCTCATGAGCGGTCACGACGACAGAGCGGGTCGGGTGAACGAGATCCTCAAAGACGCAGGGTGTCCGAAGCGGCCGCTGACCGCGGCAGCGGATGTTGAGCTCAAGCTGGCCGCCGAGATGCGGGACGACGGCATCATGGACGCCACACTGGTCATCAACAACACGCCGTGTACGGGAAAGACGAGCTGTGACGGGCTGCTGGGCATAGTGCTGCCTGAGGGCAGCACGCTGACGGTCTACGGGACCGACGGTTTCATGAAGGTTTACGAGGGAGGCGCCAAGTGGCAGTCGTGAAAGCCTGGTACGACCCGGGCCAGGCTGAGCCGTTCGAATTGGCCGAGCCTGCTGAGGTCGATGCCCTGCTGGACCGCATGGTGTCCGAGGCGACTGCGGCTCCGGTCGGCGTGGTCGCCGAGCTGGCTCGGGAGGACAGGGACCGGTGGTCGATTCTCCAGTTCGGTGTGCGCACGGAAGGTGTCGGGTTCGTCGGCTACATGGGCAAGGATGAGACAAGCGTCATCAGTGCGAGCGGCGCGATGTCGTCGGAGCCGGTGGCCTACGACTACCAGGCTCATGAGCGCGAGGTGCCGAGCCATGCGGAGGTTTCGTGGCAATCGGTGCGTCAAGCGGTGCACGACTACGTGGCTTCTCGCGGTGCACGTCCGGGTGGGGTGACGTGGCAGGAGGTCTGAGCCTCCGCGGCGGGAACACCGGGCAAAAAGAACTCGGGCGCCCGGGTTCGAGACCCAGGCGCCCGAGCTTCGGGAGCTACGTCAGCGGCCGAAGGCCGAGCGGGCGGCCAGGTCGGCGAGCAGCGCGCGGCCCTTTTCGGCGTTGCGGGGCTGCGACAGGACGTCGTAGCGCTGGGCGACGAGCTGGCTTTGCGAGACGAAGCCGCGCTTGTTGCGGTTGGCGGCGTAGCCCAGGGCGCCGAACAGCAGGTTGAAGGCGATGCCCGCGACGAGGCCGATGACGATGGACAGCAGGCCCGCGGCGGGGTTGAGCAGGCTGAGCACCAGGCCCAGGAACAGGCCGAACACCGCGCCGGACATGGCGGCGCTGCTGAGGATCTTGCTCCAGCTCATGCGGCCGGCGATGCGCTCGACGAGCATCGGCTGGATGCCGACGATGGTGACGTCGTTGATGGGGAAGTCGGTCCCCGCGAGGTGGTCGACCGCCTTCTGTGCCTGCTCGTAGGACTCGTAGGAGCCGATCGGCCAGCCTGTCGGCATGGTCGGGAGCTGCGGCCGCGCCTGCTGCTGGCTGATCGTGGACTGCGTGAATGCTTCTGTCATCCCTCTCACCTCTCTTGTCCAGTTCAACGCCCGAGACGGCGCGTTTGGTCCCGCACCCCCACGATTCACAGATTCTTCTCAGCCGGGCAAGCCGGACATACGAGGCTCTTACGCTGCGCTTACGTAATGGACTCCAAGAATACCTTTGACCGGATTGACCCCGCGCGCACCGGCCGGTAGGAAGAACCCGCAAAGGATCCCATCCAAACCTTTGGGGCGGTGCCATGGTTGGCAGGCGAGGGATGCTCACGCTCGACGCGCTCCGTGAGCAGGTCGCGGCGGGCACGATCGACACGGTGCTGGTCGCGATCACCGACATGCAGGGCCGGCTCCAGGGCAAACGCTGCTCGGCCGAGTACTTCCTCGAAGAGGTCGTCGGCCATGCCACCGAAGCGTGCAACTACCTGCTGGCCGTCGACGTCGACATGAACACCGTGGACGGCTACGCGATCTCCTCCTGGGACGCGGGCTACGGCGACTTCGTGCTGCGCCCCGACTTCACCACCCTTCGCCTCGTCCCGTGGCAGGAGGGCACGGCGCTGGTGCTCGCCGACGTCGAGCGCGTGGACGGCGGTGGCCCCGTCTCGGTGTCGCCGCGGCAGGTGCTGCGCCGGCAGCTGGAGCGGCTGGCCGACAAGAAGCTGCAGGCGTTTGTAGGCACGGAGCTCGAGTTCATCGTGTTCGACGACAGCTACGAAGCCGCGTGGGACAAGCGCTACCAGGGCATCAAGCCGTCGAACCAGTACAACGTGGACTACTCGATGCTCGGCACCGCGCGCGTCGAGCCGCTGCTGCGCCGTATCCGCAACGAGATGGCGGGCGCCGGCCTGTACCCCGAGTCGGCCAAGGGCGAGTGCAACCCCGGCCAGCAGGAGATCGCGTTCCGCTACGCCGCGGCGCTCACCACGTGCGACAACCACAGCGTCTACAAGAACGGCGCCAAGGAGATCGCCGCGCAGGAGGGCAAGAGCCTCACGTTCATGGCGAAGTACAACGAACGCGAGGGCAACTCCTGCCACATCCACCTCAGCCTGCGCGGCACGGACGGGTCAGCGGTCCTGCCCGGCGACGGCGACCACGGCTTCTCGCCGCTCATGGAGCACTTCCTCGCCGGACAGCTGGCCGCGCTGCGCGAGCTGACCTACTTCTTCGCGCCGAACATCAACTCCTACAAACGGTTCGTACGCGGCAGTTTCGCGCCGACGGCCGTCGCGTGGGGCACGGACAACCGCACGTGCGCGCTGCGCGTGGTGGGTCACGGTGATTCGCTGCGCGTGGAGAACCGCGTGCCGGGCGGGGACGTGAACCCGTACCTCGCCGTCGCCGCGCTCATCGCCGCCGGCCTGCACGGCATCGAGAACGAGCTGCCGCTGGAGCCGGAGTTCACGGGCAACGCGTACGGCTCCGACAAGCCGACCGTGCCCACCACTTTGGGTGAAGCCGCGGACGTGCTGGCGGGCAGCCGCATCGCGCGTGAGGCCTTCGGCGACGATGTGGTGGACCACTACCTCAACGCCGCCCGCGTGGAGCGGGAGGCGTTCGAGAAGGCCGTGACCGATTGGGAGCTCATCCGTGGCTTCGAACGTCTCTGAGCACACCGCCCGGAAACCCGTCATCGGGCTGACCACCTACGTCGAGCAGGCCAAGTTCCTCGCCTGGGACACGGAAGCCACGCTGCTGCACCGGGTTTATGCCGACTGCGTCGTGGCCGCCGGGGGGATTCCGGTGCTGCTGCCGCCGTTGACGGACGCGTACGCGAGCCTCGTCGACCGCGTGGACGGGCTCGTGCTCACGGGTGGTGCCGACGTCGAGCCGGAAAAGTACGGCGCCGAGCCCCACCCCGCCACGTACACGCGCCCGGACCGCGACGCCTTCGAGTTCGGCCTGTTCGAGGCGGCCCGCGAGGTGCGCAAGCCCGTGCTCGGCGTGTGCCGCGGGCTGCAGGTGATCAGCGTCGCCCTCGGCGGCACGCTCACCCAGCACCTGCCCGAGTCCCTCGGCGACACCGCGCACCAGCCGGCGCCCGCGACGTTCGGCACCAGCAGCATCACCCTCGTCGACGGCACGCGCGCCGCCGCGTTGCTCGGGCCCGAGACGAAGGGCCACTGCTACCACCACCAGGCCATCGACCGGCTCGGCGCCGGCCTGGTCGCGTCCGGGCACGCCGCCGACGGCACCGTCGAGGCGGCCGAGCTGCCCGGCGACGAGTTCGTGCTCGGGGTGCAATGGCATCCCGAGCAGGACACCGACGACGTCCGCCTGTTCCGGGCCCTGGTCGTAGCAGCAGCCGAAGCAGCAGAGGAGCGCAAGTGACGAGGATGTTCGACGTGATCAACCCCGCCACCGAACAGGTGGTGCGGTCGGTCGCGCTCACGAGCGCCGAAGAGACCGACGCGGCGATCGCCCGCGCCCACGCCGCGTTCCCAGCCTGGCGGGCCGTCGCCCCCGGTGATCGCGGGCGGCTGCTGCGCCGCTTCGCCGACGCCGTCGAGGCCGATATCGAGAACCTCGCGCGTCTGGAGGTGATCAACTCCGGCCACACGATCGGCAACGCGCGCTGGGAGGCGGGCAACGTCCGCGACGTCCTGAACTACTACTCCGCGGCCCCGGAACGCCTGATCGGGCAACAGATCCCGGTACCGGGCGGGGTCAACGTGACCTTCCACGAGCCACTCGGCGTGGTCGGCGTGATCGTGCCGTGGAACTTCCCGATGCCCATCGCGGGCTGGGGGTTCGCGCCGGCGCTCGCGGCCGGCAACACCGTGGTGCTCAAGCCCGCGGAGCTCACGCCGCTCACGGCGATCCGCCTTGGCGAGCTCGCGCGCGAGGCCGGCCTCCCCGAGGACGTGTTCCAGGTCCTGCCGGGCAAGGGTTCGGTGGTGGGGCAGCGGTTCGTGGACCACGCGCTGGTGCGCAAGGTCGTCTTCACCGGCTCCACCGAGGTCGGCAAGCAGATCATGGCCGGCTGTGCTGCGCAGGTGAAGCGCGTGACGCTCGAGCTGGGCGGCAAGAACGCCAACGTCGTGTTCGCCGACGCTGACCTGGAGAAGGCCGCCGCGACCGCGCCGTACGGGGTGTTCGACAACGCCGGCCAGGACTGCTGCGCGCGTTCGCTGATCCTGGTGCAGCGCAGCGTCCACGAGCGGTTCATGGAGCTGCTGGAGCCGGCCGTGCGGGGTGTGGTCGTCGGCGATCCCGGCGAGGACGCCACGGAGATGGGTCCGCTGATCTCCGCGGCGCACCACGCGAAGGTGTCGTCGTATGTCACTGCCGCGACACCTGTTGCGTTTCGCGGCAGCGCGCCCGATGGGCCGGGCTACTGGTTCGCGCCCACCGTCGTCACGCCGGCGAGCCTGGCCGACCCGCTGGCCGCCGACGAGATCTTCGGCCCGGTCGTGGCCGTGGTCCCGTTCGACGACGAGGCCGATGCCATCCGCATGGCCAACCACACCGACTACGGCCTGTCCGGGTCGATCTGGACGCGCGACGTCGGGCGGGCGTTCCGCGTCGCGCGCGGGGTGGAGTCGGGGAACCTTTCGGTGAACTCGCACTCGTCGGTGCGGTACTGGACGCCGTTCGGCGGGTTCAAGCAGTCGGGTCTCGGCCGTGAGCTGGGGCCGGACGCGCCGACGGCCTTCACCGAGACGAAAAACGTTTTCCTGGGCACGGAGGAATGAGAGAGATGGTGCAGCGTTTCGACGGCCGCGTCGCCGTGATCACGGGCGGGGCCAGCGGCATCGGCCTCGCGTCGGCGCGCCGGCTGGCGAGCGAGGGTGCGAAGGTCGTGATCGGCGACCTCACGCCCGAGCAGGGCAAGGCGGCGGCCGACGAGGTCGGGGGCCTGTTCGTGCAGGCCGACGTGACCGATCCCGAGCAGGTCGAGGCCCTGTTCGCCGCGGCCGTGGACCAGTTCGGCGCGGTCGACGTGGCGTTCAACAACGCCGGCATCTCGCCGCCCGAGGACGACTCGATCCTCACCACGGACTTCGCGGCGTGGGAGCGCGTGCAGCGCGTGAACCTGACTTCGGTGTACCTGTGCTGCAAGGCCGCGTTGCCGCACATGCAGCGCCAGGGCAAGGGCTCGATCATCAACACGGCGTCGTTCGTGGCCGTGATGGGCGCGGCGACCTCGCAGATCTCCTACACCGCGTCGAAGGGCGGGGTGCTCGCGATGAGCCGCGAGCTGGGCGTGCAGTTCGCGCGGGAGAACATCCGCGTCAACGCGCTGTGCCCGGGACCGGTCAACACGCCACTGTTGAAGGAGCTCTTCGCGAAGGACCCGGAACGCGCGGCGCGGCGGCTGGTGCACGTGCCCGTCGGCCGGTTCGCCGAGCCGGAGGAGATCGCCGCCGCGGTGGCGTTCCTGGCCAGCGACGACGCCAGCTTCATCACCGCGTCGCAGTTCCTCGTGGACGGTGGCATTTCGGGCGCGTACGTCACTCCGCTTTAGACACTCGCGCGCAACGTCACCGGGACGGGTTGATCTTCCGCCTGTTCCGGTGGCGACGCCCCCTGTCCGGTTTCGCGGTGGGTAGACCGGAACCGAGGCGACCGGTCCGGTCGCCCGGTCCGGGAGGGTGCCATGCCGATCCGTGAAGCGTCTCCGATGCTGCAGGAGGTCGCCGACCTCTGCGAACTGTGCCGGGTGCGATGCGAACGGGCGTTCGCGCGGCGAGCCGAGCCGGCCGAATCCGGCAGCGAACTGGCCACGATGGGACCGGTCATGCTCGCGGCGGCGTCGATGTCGCGGCTCTGCGCCGACACGCTCGACCGGTGCTCCGGCATGGCCGCCGAGGTCGCGATGGTCCGCATGTCCGTGAAGGCGATGTGCGGCGAGGCCGCGCGGCTGCTGTCGCTGTGCGCCCAGTCCTGCCTCGGGACCGACGACGAGGAGCTGCGCGACCTCGCCGTGCTGCTCACGCGCTGTGCCGACTTGTGCGCGCTGCTGGCTGGTCCGCCGAAGATCACGAAGGTCTCCCTGACGCTCCCCGCGCAGACCCGTCACCTGCGGACCTTCAGCCGCGGCTCGGCGGGTGTGGCGTGAACCGTCCGAGGTAGACTGGCATGCAAAGCGGCAGGTACGGTAGCCGCGAGTACTCGCACACACAACTGAACACCGGGCCGTTCGAGCAGGAGCGGGAGAGCCCCCATGAGACCGGTGGGGCACCGAAGGAGCAAACTCCCCGGAATCTCTCAGGTACCCACTACCGCTTCACGCGAGGCCACTCTGGAAAGCAGGCGCACCCGCGCCTCACCCAAGGTGAAAGCCGCGCTGCGCGGTGAAACTCTCAGGTGCCCATGACAGAGGGGGAGTTCCCAGCGCACCGCTGCGCCCGGTGCCCGGCCCGAGGAGCTCCCATCACCTCCACACCGTTCGACGCCCGCCACATCGGCCCTGCTGAGGCCGAGCGGGCCAAGATGCTCGCCGAATGCGGGTACGGAAGCCTGGATCTCCTCGTGGAGGCGGCTGTCCCGTCCGCCATCCGCACCACCCGTGACCTGAACCTTCCCGCCGCGGCGTCCGAAGAGGAAGCCACCGCGGAGCTGCGCGCGCTCGCGGCCCTCAACCGTCCGATGACGCAGATGATCGGCCTCGGCTACTCCGACACCGTCACGCCGGGCGTGATCCGCCGCAACGTGCTCGAGAACCCCGCGTGGTACACCGCTTACACGCCGTACCAGCCGGAGATCTCGCAGGGCCGGCTCGAAGCGCTGCTGAACTTCCAGACGATGGTCGCCGACCTCACCGGCCTGACCACGGCCAACGCGTCGATGCTCGACGAGTCGACCGCCGTCGCCGAGGCCATGACGCTGATGCGGCGCTCGTCGAAGTCGAAGTCCAACGTGCTCGTCCTCGACGCCGAGTGCCTGCCGCAGACCATCGCGGTCGTGCGCACGCGCGCCGCCGCGCTGGGCATCGACGTGCAGGTGCGCGACCTGCTCACCGGGCTGCCGGAGGAGTTCTTCGGCGTCGTCGTGCAGTACCCCGGCGCGTCCGGCGTGCTGCGGGGCCGCGGCTTCTACCACGCCATTTCCGAGGCCGCGAAGGCCGCGGGCGCCCTGTACACGGTGGCCGCCGACCTGCTCGCGCTCACGCTGATCACCTCGCCGGGCGAGTTCGGCGCCGACGTCGCCGCGGGTTCGACGCAGCGCTTCGGCGTGCCGCTGGGCTACGGCGGCCCGCACGCGGGCTACCTGGCCGTGCGCGCCGGGCTCGAGCGTTCGCTGCCGGGCCGGCTGGTGGGTGTTTCGGTGGACGCCGACGGGAACATGGCGTACCGGCTCGCGCTGCAGACGCGTGAGCAGCACATCCGTCGCGAGAAGGCGACGTCGAACATCTGCACCGCGCAGGTGCTGCCGGCCGTGCTGGCCGCGATGTACGGCGTGTACCACGGCCCGGACGGCCTGAAGGCCATCGCGACCCGCGTGCACGAGCTGGCGGCGGGCTTCGCCGCGGCCCTGCGCGACGGCGGCGTGGAGGTCGTGCACGAATCGTTCTTCGACACGGTCGTCGCGCACGTTCCCGGCCGCGCCGCCGAGGTCCACGCGGCCGCGCGCGAGGCGGGCATCAACCTCGGGCACGTCGACGCCGACCACGTGCGCGTGGCCTGCGACGAGGTCACCCGGCCGGACACCCTCGCGCAGGTGCTGCGCGCGTTCGGCGTCGACGCCGAGTGGACGGCGGCGCAGGCGCTGCCGAGCGGCATCGTGCGCGAGAGCGGCTTCATGGCCCACGAGGTGTTCAGCACGCACCGCTCCGAGACGTCGATGCTGCGCTACCTGCGCAGGCTCGCCGACCTGGACTACGCGCTCGACCGCGGCATGATCCCGCTGGGCTCGTGCACGATGAAGCTCAACGCCACCACCGAGATGGAGCCGATCAGCTGGCGCGAGTTCGCGGGCATCCACCCGTTCGCGCCGGCCGAGGACGCCGAGGGCTACCACCGGCTCGTGGCCCAGCTGTCCGGCTGGCTCGCCGAGGTGACCGGCTACGACCAGGTTTCCCTGCAGCCCAACGCCGGCAGCCAGGGTGAGCTCGCGGGCCTGCTCGCGATCCGCGGGTACCACCACGCCAACGGCCAGCCGGAGCGCGACGTCTGCCTGATCCCGTCGTCCGCGCACGGCACCAACGCGGCTTCCGCGGTGCTCGCGGGCATGCGCGTGGTCGTGGTGAAGTGCACCGACGAGGGCAACGTCGACCTCGAAGACCTGCAGGACAAGGTGGACACTCACCGCGAGACGCTCGCGGCGATCATGGTCACCTACCCGTCCACGCACGGCGTGTACGAGCACGGCATCGAGCGGCTCGCCAAGATCGTGCACGACGGCGGTGGCCAGGTGTACGTGGACGGCGCGAACCTCAACGCGCTGCTGGGCCTGGCGAAGCCGGGCGAGTTCGGCGGCGACGTGTCGCACCTGAACCTGCACAAGACGTTCTGCATCCCCCACGGCGGTGGCGGCCCCGGCGTCGGCCCGGTCGCGGTGCGCGCGCACCTCGCGCCGTACCTGCCGAACCACCCGCTGCTCGACGCCGCGGGCCCGGCCACCGGCGTCGGCCCGATCAGCGGCGCGCCCTACGGTTCGGCGTCGATCCTGCCGATCTCGTGGGCGTACGTGCGCATGATGGGCGCGCCCGGTCTCACGGCGGCCACGAAGGTCGCGGTGCTCGCGGCCAACTACGTCGCCGCCCGGCTCTCGCCGCACTACCCGGTGCTCTACACCGGGCAGGACGGCCTGGTCGCGCACGAGTGCATCCTCGACCTGCGCAGCATCACCAAGGACACCGGCGTGACCGTCGACGATGTCGCGAAGCGGCTCATCGACTACGGCTTCCACGCGCCGACGATGTCGTTCCCGGTCGCGGGCACGCTCATGGTGGAGCCCACCGAGAGCGAGGACCTCGGCGAGATCGACCGCTTCTGCGCGGCGATGATCGCCATCCGGCACGAGATCGACGAGGTCGCGGCCGGCCGCTGGACCGCGGAGACGAGCCCGCTGCGCGCCGCCCCGCACACCGCGGAGACGCTGGTGGGCGAGTGGACGGCCGACTACGACCGTGAGCTGGCGGTGTACCCGGCGGGTGTGTCGCGCAAGAACAAGTACTGGCCGCCGGTGCGCCGGATCGACGGGGCGCGCGGTGACCGCAACCTCGTCTGCTCCTGCCCGCCCCTCAACGCGTACGAAGGCTGAGATCCGGTGCCTGAATCAACACAGTCTCGAGAGACTTCCCTGCACGCCGTCCACAAGGGACTCGGTGCGCTGTTCACCGACTTCGCGGGCTGGTCGATGCCGGTCCGCTACGCCAGTGAGCTGGCCGAGCACAAGGCCGTGCGCGAGGCGGCCGGGCTGTTCGACCTGTCGCACATGGCCGAGATCCACGTCCGCGGCGCGCAGGCCGCCGACGTGCTCGACTACGCGCTGGTCGGCAATCTCACTGGCGTGAAGCCGGGCCGCGCCCGCTACACGATGATCTGCGACGCCGACGGCGGCGTGCTCGACGACCTGGTCGTCTACCGGCTCGCCGACGAGGAGTACCTGGTCGTGGCCAACGCCGGCAACGCCGACGTGGTCGCCGAGGCGCTGGCCGAGCGCGTGGCCGGGTTCGACGCCGTGGTGGAGAACCGGTCCGCGGACACCGCGCTGATCGCCGTGCAAGGACCGCGCGCGGTCGACGTGCTGGCGGCGGCGACCGACGCGGACCTGGGCGCGCTCAAGTACTACGCGAGCGTGCCGGTCGTGGTGAAGGGGCACGAGGTGCTCCTGGCCCGCACCGGCTACACGGGTGAGGACGGCTTCGAGCTGTTCGTGCCCGCCGCCGAGGCACCCGCGTTGTGGCGCATCCTGACCGAGGCCGGCGAGCCGCACGGGCTCGTGCCGTGTGGCCTCGCGTGCCGCGACACACTGCGGCTCGAGGCGGGGATGCCGTTGTACGGCAACGAGCTCACGCGGGAGCTCAACCCGTTCGCCGCCGGTCTGGGGCGCGTGGTGAAGTTCGAGAAGCCGGGTGATTTCGTGGGCCGGTCCGCGCTGGCGGACCTGGCCAAGGCCGACGTTCCGCGGGTGCGGGTCGGGCTGCGTGGCGCCGGCCGGCGAGCACCGCGGCACGGTTATGCCGTGCTTTCCGGCGACGTTTCGGTGGGCGACGTGACCAGTGGTGCCCTTTCCCCGACGCTGGGTTACCCGATCGCCATGGCCTACGTCGATCGGGCGTACGCCGAGCCCGGCACGAAGCTTTCCGTCGACATCAGGGGCAGGATCGAGCCCGTCGAGGTCGTCGACCTGCCCTTCTACTCCCGAGCCTAAAGGACCCAGATTCCGTGAGCATTCCCCAGAACCTGTCCTACACCAAGGAACACGAGTGGCTGTCCGTCGTCGACGGCGTCGCGACCGTCGGCATCACCGCCTTCGCCGCCGAGTCGCTCGGTGACATCGTGTTCGTGCAGCTGCCCGCCGTGGGCGGCACGGTGACCGCGGGCGAGGTGTTCGGCGAGGTCGAGTCGACGAAGTCCGTGAGCGAGCTGTACTCGCCGGTGAGCGGCGAGGTCGTCGAGGTGAACGAGACCACATCAGACACCCCCGAGGTCGTGAACTCCGACCCTTACACCGAAGGATGGCTCCTGAAGGTGCGGCTCACGGGCGACGTCCCGGAGCTGCTCGACGCCGCCGCGTACGCCGCGCTCACCCAGGAGAACTGAATGACGACTTTCGACGCTCACCTGTCCGATGTGGACCCGGAGGTCGCGGCGGCCGTGGCGGCGGAGCTGGATCGCCAGCAGTCGACGCTGGAGATGATCGCGTCGGAGAACTTCGCGCCCGTGGGTGTGCTCGAGGCGCAGGGTTCGGTGCTGACCAACAAGTACGCGGAGGGCTACCCCGGCCGCCGCTACTACGGTGGCTGCGAGTACGTCGACGTGGTCGAGCAGCTGGCCATCGACCGGGCGAAGGCGCTGTTCGGCGCCGAGCACGCGAACGTGCAGCCGCACTCGGGCGCGCAGGCCAACGCGGCGGCGATGTTCGCCGTGCTGAAGCCGGGCGACACGATCCTCGGCCTCGACCTGGCGCACGGCGGCCACCTCACGCACGGGATGAAGATCAACTTCTCGGGCAAGCTCTACAACGTCGTGGCCTACCACGTCGACAAAGAGACCGGGATCGTCGACGTCGCCGAGATCGAGCGCCTGGCCGTGGAGCACAAGCCGAAGCTGATCATCGCGGGCTGGTCGGCCTACCCGCGTCAGCTCGACTTCGCGGAGTTCCGCCGGATCGCGAACCTGGTCGACGCCCGCCTGATGGTGGACATGGCGCACTTCGCCGGCCTGGTGGCCGCGGGGCTGCACCCGTCGCCGGTGCCGCACGCGGACATCGTCACCACCACCACGCACAAGACGCTGGGCGGCCCGCGCGGCGGCCTGATCCTGTGCCGTGAGGAGCTGGCGAAGAAGATCAACTCGGCTGTGTTCCCCGGTCAGCAGGGCGGGCCGCTGGAGCACGTCATCGCGGCCAAGGCCGTGGCGCTGAAGATCGCGGCGAGCGAGGAATTCCGTGAACGGCAGGAGCGCACGCTCGAGGGTTCGCGGATCCTGGCCGACCGGCTGTCGCGTTCGGACTGTGCCGAGGCGGGCGTGCGCGTGCTCACCGGGGGGACCGACGTGCACCTGGTGCTCGTGGACCTCGTGCAGTCCGCTTTGGACGGTCAGCAGGCCGAGGACCGGCTGCACTCCGTGGGGATCACGGTGAACCGCAACGCGGTGCCGTTCGACCCGCGGCCGCCGATGGTCACCTCCGGCCTGCGCATCGGCACGCCGGCGCTGGCCACGCGCGGGTTCGGCGCGGAGGACTTCGCCGAGGTCGCCGACGTGATCGCCGAGGCGCTGAAGCCGGACTTCGACGACTCCGTGGCGCAGACGCTGCGCGGGCGCGTGGAACTGCTGGCGAAGAAGCACCCGCTGTACTCGGACCTGTCGCGATGAGCGCGCAGCCCGAGGGGCGGAAGTTGCTGCGGCTCGAGGTCCGCAACAGCGAGACGCCCATTGAGAAGAAGCCGTCGTGGATCAGGACGAAGGTGCGGATGGGGCCGGAGTTCACCGAGCTGAAGGGCTTGGTGCGCCGGGAGGGCCTGCACACCGTCTGTGAGGAGGCGGGCTGTCCCAACATCTACGAGTGCTGGGAAGACCGCGAGGCGACGTTCCTGATCGGCGGGGACCAGTGCACGCGTCGCTGCGACTTCTGCCAGATCGACACCGGGAAGCCGGCCGCGCTGGACCGCACGGAGCCGCGGAAGGTCGCGGAGTCCGTGCAGGCCATGGGTTTGCGGTACTCGACCGTCACGGGCGTCGCGCGGGATGACCTGGCGGACGGTGGGGCTTGGCTGTACGCGGAGACCGTGCGGCAGATCCACGAGCTGAACCCGGGTACGGGTGTCGAGCTGCTGATCCCGGACTTCAACGCGGATCCGGCGCAGCTGGCCGAGGTGTTCGGGTCGCGGCCGGAGGTGCTGGCGCACAACGTGGAGACGGTGCCGCGGATCTTCAAGCGGATTCGTCCCGGTTTCCGCTACGCGCGTTCGCTGGAGGTCATCACGAAGGCCCGCGAAGCCGGTCTGGTGACGAAGTCGAACCTGATCCTCGGCATGGGCGAGACGCCCGACGAGGTCGAGCCCGCGATGCGCGACCTGGTCGAGGCGGGCTGCGAGATCCTGACGATCACGCAGTACCTGCGGCCGTCGCCCCGGCACCACCCTGTGGACCGCTGGGTGAAGCCGGAAGAGTTCGTGGAGCACTCCCAGGCGGCCGAGGCTCTCGGATTCGCCGGTGTGATGGCAGGTCCGCTGGTGCGCTCCTCGTATCGCGCCGGACGGCTTTACGCGCAGACCAAGGCCCACCGTGGCGAGGAACTGCCGGAGAACCTGGCGCACCTCGCCGCCGAGGGTCCCGCCGCGCAAGAGGCCAGCTCGCTGCTGGCCAGACACTAGAGGGAAGGGGCGGGTCAATGGCGATCAGCGTCTTCGATCTGTTCTCGATCGGCATCGGGCCGTCGAGCTCCCACACGGTCGGTCCGATGCGGGCCGCGCGGACCTTCGTGGACGGTCTCGTCGACGAGGGCGTGCTGGACCGCGTGACGCGGGTGCAGGCGGAGCTGTTCGGCTCGCTCGGCGCGACCGGGTTCGGGCACGGCAGTGACAAGGCCGTGCTGCTGGGGCTGTCGGGGGAGCGTCCGGAGTCGGTCGACACCGAGACGGTGCCGTCGCGGGTTGCTTCGATCCGGTCGTCGGGGCGGTTGCTGCTCGGTGGCGTCCGGGAGATCTCGTTCGACGAGGATGTCGACTTGACGATGCACCGGCGCAAGTCGCTGCCGGCGCACCCGAACGGGATGGTGTTCCGGGCCTTCTCCGGTACTTCGGAGCTGCGGTCGCGGACGTACTACTCCGTGGGCGGCGGTTTCGTGCGCGACGAGTCGTACGAGACGGACGCGGTGTTCGTCGAGGACTCGACGCCGGTGCCCTACCCGTTCCGCACGGGCGGCGACCTGCTCGGCCACTGCGCGGCGACGGGGCTGCCGATCAGCGAGATCATGCTGGCGAACGAGCTTTCGTGGCGTTCTGCTTCGTCGGTTCGGGCCGGCTTGCTGGAGATCTGGGACGTGATGGCCGCGTGCGTTTCGGCGGGCATCGCGCACGAGGGCGTGCTTCCGGGCGGCCTGAAGGTCCCGCGGCGCGCCAAGGCGTTGCACGACAAGCTGATCGCCGAGGACGGCGTCGGGGATCCGTTGTACGCCATGGACTGGGTCAGCCTGTACGCGCTGGCGGTGAACGAGGAGAACGCCGCCGGCGGCCGCGTGGTCACGGCACCGACGAACGGTGCCGCGGGGATCATCCCGGCCGTGCTGCACTACTACCAGCGGTTCATCCGCGGCTCTTCGGACGACGGCATTGTCACGTTCCTGCTGACGGCGGGGGCGCTCGGCTCGATCCTGAAGCAGACCGGGTCGATCTCGGGTGCGGAGGTCGGTTGCCAGGGTGAGGTCGGTTCGGCCTCGGCCATGGCGGCGGCCGGGTTGACCGAGGTGCTGGGCGGCTCGCCGGCGCAGGTCGAGAACGCGGCGGAGATCGGTGTCGAGCACCACCTGGGTCTGACTTGTGACCCGGTTGGCGGGCTGGTGCAGATCCCGTGCATCGAACGCAACGCCGTGGGCGCCTCGAAGGCGATCCACGCCGCCCGCATGGCCATGCGCGGCGACGGCAGCCACGTGGTGACCCTGGACAAGGCGATCAAGACGATGCGCGAGACCGGGGCCGACATGTCGGTGAAGTACAAGGAGACGGCGCGCGGTGGGTTGGCGGTGAACGTCATCGAGTGCTGAGGTGCTCGTTGGTGTTGGTTGGGTGGGGCCGTTCGGAGGGCGAACGGTCCCATCTTGCTTTTTCGGTGACTGGCTGGGCTGTTTGCGCTGAGGCCGGTGTTGCCTCGCGGCGCGCGAGCGGTCCTTTCGCTGGGCGAACGGTCCCGCTCGTGCCGGTGAGTGGCGGTGCGCGCTCGATCCGGTGCGCACGTGTCCTTTCGCTGGGCGAACGGTCCCGCGTTGCTCGGATGGTCGCCGGTGGTGCGGGTGGGCGGTATGGGGACCTTCGTTGGGCGAACGGTCCCATCGCGCTGGCGTGAGCGATGGCGCGTAGTGGGTCTGGCGCTCATGCGCCTTTCGCCGGGCGAAGTGTCCCGCGACTCGGTGGTCGCCCGTGGCGTGGGTGCGGTAGGGACCTTCGCTGGCCGAACGGTCCCGTTCGTGCCGATGTGAGCCATGGCGCGGGTGGATTCGGTGCTCACGCGGCTTTCGCTGGGCGAACGGTCCCGCCGCGGCTGGGTGGGCGCCGGAGTCGTGGGTGGGTTGTGTGCGGCGGAGGCCTTCGCCGGGCGAAGGGACCCACCGTGGAGAGGGACCTACGTGGAGAGAGGAGTGGCTGCAGTGAAGGCACGAGGCCGGGCGCGGGGTGGACGGTTTCCATAGGGAACCGACGCCTGAAGCGAAAGGTCATCTGTCCTTAGTGGACCAACGCCCGAACAGTTCTCAAGCCGGCAAGGTGATCTGCGGCCGTCGACCTCGGTCGGTCACCAACCTCAGGCCCGTCTGGACCAGCAGCCAGCCCAGGCGCTGGCGGGCGGTGACGGTGGCCGTCGGCAGCGTGCGGGGCAGCGCGGCGGCGGCCGTGGCGCGGTGGCGAGAAGCCGCGGTGCGGAGTTCGGACTGGCGTGCGGCGACGAGGTGTTCCGTGACGTGGTGCGGAATCATGGTGTCCCGAGGGTGTCGGTGGGTTCTTCGGGGTGGGCGGTGCGCGGGAAGGCGGCCCAGTGGGCGACGACGGCGTCGTCGCCCGGTCGGCTCGGGCGGCGGTAGCGGTCGACCACGGCGATGATCTCGTCGCTCATCCGGCGGGTTTCCTCGGGGGTCAGGGAGAGGTGTTCGCTGGTCATGGTGGCGTTGTGTTCCCACCGGTCCAGCCACCGCGGCAGCTGGGCGACGAACTGTGCTTCCTCTTGGTGGCGCTGAACAACCAGCTGGTGCAGGACCGTCGAGATCGGGCCGGCGAGCTCCGGGTCGCGGACGAAGTCGCCGGTGCGGATGGTGGTGTAGTCCTGGGCGGCCTTCCACCAGCGTTCGCGTTTCGAGCCCCGGTCAGGGTCCTCCGTGACGAGGCCGGCGTCGGCGAGCTGGCGCAGGTGCCAGGACGTGGTGCCGGAGCTCTCGCCGACGCGCTTGCCCAGGCCGGTGGCCGTGGCCGGGCCGTCCTGTTCCAGCAGGTCGAGCAGCCGCATCCGCAGCGGGTGGGCGAGCGCGCGCAGGGTGCGTGCGTCGAGGATCCGTTCGGTGCGGTCGGCGGAGCTCATGAAACACAAACTACACCGCAGAGGATTCTTTGCAAATAGATCTCTGCAATCGCGCGGGCTTAGACTCGCCATCGTGGAGACGTCGGTGGCTAGCGCGAACGAGGCGCTGTTCCGGCCGGTGCGCGCGGGCAACGCGTTCGAGGAGACCGTCGAACGCCTGCTGCAGGCCATCCGCCTCGGCGTGGTCGGCGCGGGGGAGCGGCTGCCCTCGGAGCGTGAGCTGGCCGAGCGGCTCGGGGTGAGCCGGGTGACGCTCCGGGAAGCGATCCGCGCGCTGGCCGACGCGGGTTACGTGGAATCACGAAGGGGCCGTTACGGCGGCACGTTCGTGAACGAGAACCTGCCCGAGCCGGCGCAGAGCAAAACCCGGGAGATCGACGCAGCCGCCTTCGAAGACGCGCTGTGCCTGCGCCACGTGCTCGAAACCGGCGCCGCCGAGGCCGCTGCCGCGCGGACGCTCAGCCCGGCCGACCGCCAGCACCTCAAGACCACGCTCGCCGAAGCCGCGGCGGCCGATCTCGTCGACTACCGGCGCAAGGACTCGCGCCTGCACCTCGCGATCGCCGAGGTCACGGCGTCGAGCTCGCTCACCACGGCGATGGCCGACGCCCGCACGCGCGTGAACCAGCTGCTCGACTGCATCCCCCTGCTCGAGCCCAACCTGGAGCACTCCAACGCCCAGCACGAGGCGATCGTCGACGCCATCCTCGCCGGCGATCCGGTGGCCGCGCGCCACGCGATGGCCGAGCACATCGAGGGCACGGCGTCGCTGCTGCGGGCCTTCCTGTCGTGACCCGCCGTCAATTTCTCACCGAACCGCACAACCTTTTCACCCGTCCGGCCGTCGTCCCATCGTGCTACGCGACACGGATGCCGAGACGGACGGAGCCACCAGCAGTGTCACGAACGAGCAGCCCGACGATCCCCGCGCCCGTCGCCGCCGCCGGTGGCGCAAGATCCGGCGCATCGCGTACGGCTGCTTCGGCGTCTTCGTCGGCCTGCCGCTGATCGCGTTCTGGGTCGCCTACCTGCTGATGGACGTCCGCAGCCCGCAGGACGTGCTCGCCTCGCTCGACAAGACCGTGGTGCTGAAGTACTCCGACGGCAGCGAGCTGCTCAAGGTGCTGCCGGCCGACGGCAACCGCTCCTTCGTGCCCTACGACAAGGTGCCCGCGAAGCTGCGTGACGCGATCATCGCCACCGAAGACCCGACGTTCTGGGACAACGAGGGCTTCGACCCCACCGGAATCGGCCGCGCGTTTCTGACCGGTGTCGGCGGCGGCTCGGGGATCACCCAGCAGTACATCAAGAAATCGACCGGCGACGACGACGCGACGCTCGGGCGCAAGCTGCAGGAACTGGTGCTGGCCACGAAGATCACGCAGCAGCAGAGCAAGGAACAGATCTTCACCAGCTACGTGAACATCATCTCCTTCGGTCGCGGCACGTTCGGCCCGGCGGCCGCGACGAACGCGTTCTTCGGCCGTCCGCTCGACGACTCCATGACCTGGAGCGAAGCCGCGTTTCTGGCCGGGATGATCCAGTCGCCCTCGGTGCACGACCCGGCCGTTTCGGGCGACGCGCACGCGGCCAAACGCTGGACGTACGTGCGCGACAAGCTCGTGCAGCGCGGTTACGTCAAGCCTGCTGACGCCGCCACGATGGCCTACCCCGGCAAGGAAATCCTGCCGCCTTCGGAGACGCGCGCGAGCGTGACCTACGACGAGTACCACGTGAAGCAGCAGGTGCTCAGCGAGCTCGAACAGGACGGGTTCCCGCTTTCCCGCCTGCAGCAAGGGAACCTGGTCGTGCAGACCACACTCGACCGCAAGGCGCAGGAGTCCGCGCGCTCGACGCTGGCCGACCGGCTGAAGGGCGAGCCGAAGGAGTTCCGCGGCGCGCTAGTGTCCGTCGATCCGGCCACCGGCGCGGTGCGTGCGTACGACGGCGGCGACAACGGCGTCCGCGACTACGCCGGCACGGAACACGCGGCGGGCTCGGCGTTCTACCCGTTCACGCTCACCGCGGGCGTGCGCGCGGGCGTCTCGCCGGACGAACCCGTGGCCGCGCCGGGCGCGATCGACTTCCTCGGGGAGAACTTCGAGTACCCGCAGAAGTGCCCGTCCACGTGCACCTTGCGCACGGCCATGACCTCGGGCGCCGACACGCCGTACATCGGGCTGGCGAAACGCGTCGGCGCCGACGCGGTGAGCGCCGCGGCCCGCGACGCGGGCATCGCGGAGGCGGTCGACGGCTCGCCGACCCTGCGCGAGAAGGACGGGTTCCTGATCGGCTCGGGCATCGCGGTCGGGCGGTATCCGTTACGGCCCTTGGACTTGGCCGGTGCGTACGGGACCTTCGCGGCCGACGGGATGCGCGTGGCGCCGCACCTCGTGGACAAGGTGCTCACCCAGGACGGCAGCGTCGTGTGGCAGCACGACGACGAGCCGCACCCCGCGTTCTCCGACGACGCCGGCGTGAGCGCGAAGATCTCCGCCGAGGTCACGAACGTGCTGCAGACCTTCCTGCCCGACGGCCGCCCCGCCGCCCTGCGCACGGGCGAGTTCCAGCACGGCAACTCGTCGGACAACCAGGACGCCTGGGCGATCGGCTACACCCCGCAACTGGCCACGGCCGTCTGGGTCGGCTCCGACGACGGGCGGCGGCTGTTCGACGCGCAGGGGCGGAAGCTGATGGGTTCGACCGTGCCCGCGGACATCTGGCGAACGTTCATGGTGCAGGCGGAGCAGGGACAGCCGATCGAGGGGACCGGCGGGGTCGAGCCGCGGTTCGCTCCTCCGCTCGCGAAGCAGACGGCGCCGCCCGGTCGCTGATCGTTCGTGGAGGGCGCCTTTCACGGGCGCTCTCCACGGAAACGATCAGGTCAGCGCACGCGGGCGAGGACGAAACCGTCGTAACCCTTGTCGCCCACCGTCTGGATGGCGGTGGCGTCGAGGCGGTCGTCGCCGGTGAGTGCCTCGAACATCTCGCGCACGCCCCGCACGGACGGATCGGTGCTGGCGGCCTCGAGGACGGCCCCGTCGCGGACGACGTTGTCGACCACGATCGTGGTGCCCGGCCGGGACAGCCGCACGGCTTCGGCGACGTAGGGCGCGAGGTTGGCCTTGTCGGCGTCGATGAAGACGAAGTCGAACGGGCCCGTGAGCGTGGGCAGGGTGTCGAGAGCGGCGCCGACGCGGATGTCGGCCACGTCGGGCCCGAAGCCGGCGCGGTCGAGGTTCGTCCGGGCCACGGCGGCGTGTTTCGGGTCGTATTCGCAGGTCACCAGCGTGCCGCCGGGTGGCAGGGCGCGGGCGAGCCAGATCGTGCTGTAGCCGCCGAGCGTGCCGATCTCCAGGATCGAGCGGGCGCCGGCGGTGACGGCCAGCAGGTGAAGCAGCTTGCCCTGCGTGGGCGAAACGGCGATGGCCGGCAGGCCCGCCGCGCTCGACTCGGCGAGGGTGGCGTCGAGCACCGGGTCGGCGGGGAGCAGGGCTTCGGCCAGGTAGTCGTCGACTGCGGTCCAGAGTTCGCGGGTCATGGCACCTCCAGCACCAATCTAACCGAGGACCGCAGGTGCGGCGGCGACGCGGAAACCGCCTTGCGTGGCGTCGGGCGATACGTGGCACTGCGGCCGGTTCCCGGGGCCGCCGCGCTCCGCGGGCGAGGTGGCCTTTCCCGAACTGGCCTCGGAAGGCCGCCTGCCGGCGCCCGGATCGTTCATCCCGACGAACCCGACTTCGCTCGTCCCGACCGGGGGAAGAGCAACATCGGCGTGCCGAACCGCTCGCCCAGGTGCGCGGCTACGCCGCGCGCCGGCCCGACTTCGGGATCACCAGCGGGGTGCCGGTTTCGGGGCATGGCATGACGCGGCACGGCAGTTCGAAGATCTTCTCCACGTTCTCCTCCGTCACGACCTCGTCGGGCGCGCCGGTGGCGAGCACCTGGCCGTCGCGCATGGCGATCATGTGGGTGGCGTAGCGGGCGGCGTGGTTGAGGTCGTGGAGCACGGCGACGAGCGTGCGGCCCTGTTCGGCGTGCAGCTGGGCGCACAGGTCGAGGATGTCCATCTGGTGCGCGATGTCGAGGTAGGTCGTGGGCTCGTCGAGCAGCAGCAGGTCGGTCTGCTGGGCCAGGGCCATCGCCATCCACACGCGCTGGCGCTGCCCGCCGGACAGTTCGTCCACGAGCCGCTCCGCGAGGTCCGAGACGCCGGTGGCTTCCATCGACTCGGCGACCACGGCGGCGTCGTCGCGAGACCACTGGCGCAGCAGGCGCTGGTGGGGGTAGCGGCCGCGCGCGACGAGGTCGGCGACGGTGATGCCGTCGGGCGCCACGGAGCTCTGCGGCAGCAGACCGAGGCGGCGCGCGACCTCCTTGGCGCCGTAGCTGGAGATCACCGAGCCGTCGAGGTAGACGGAGCCCTTGCGGGGCTTGAGCATCCGCGCGAGCGCGCGCAGCAGCGTGGTCTTGCCGCACGCGTTGGGGCCGACGATGACCGTGAACGACTTGTCCGGGATGACCACGCCGAGGTCTTCGGCGACGGTGCGCCCGTCGTACGCGAGGGTCAGTTCCTCGGCGTGCAGCCGGGGCTCGGTCCGCGTCGGTGCTTCCGCGATCGTCTGTTCCACACAGGTTAGGCTAACCTAGCGACCCTCGTTCGGGGAGTTCCCTGGGTCGCATTCGCCGAACGTGACCAGCCGGTGTCATCATGCGGACGGGGTTCTGTGCGGTTCACGGCGTAAGCGAAGGTGACGATGGACGACTACCGGGTCGTCGCGGACGAGCTCGCCGCCGACATCGAAGCGGGCCGGCTGAGGCCGGGCGACCGCCTCCCGCCGCAACGCCGGTTCGCGCGCGACCGAGGCATCGCCGGTTCCACCGCCGCCCGCGTCTACGGCGAGCTGATCCGCCGCGGCCTGGCGGTCGGTGAGGTCGGCCGGGGCACGTTCGTGCGGGCCGCGCGCCCGGCGCCCGAGCCCGCACTCGCCGAACCCGGCGACGCGCGCGTGAACCTCGAACTCAACTTCGCCGTGTTGCCGAGCCAATCCGCGAAGCTCGCGTACGCGCTGGAGCCGCTGCTTCGCGCCGACGTCTTCACCGACGCATTGCACCCCGTCGGCGCCGCGGGGACGAAAGCGGTGCGGGAAGCCGCGGCGGGAATGTTGTCCCGTGGCAGCTGGACACCCGACCCGGCGACGGTTCTGCTCACGGGCAACGGCCGCCAGGGCATCGCGGCGGCGATCTCCGCGTTCGTGCCGCTGGGGGAGCGGCTCGCCGTCGAAGCGCTGACGTACCCGGTGGTGAAGGCGCTGGCCACGCGCTTGGGCGCCGAGCTGGTGCCCGTCGAAACCGACGCCGACGGCCTCGTCCCGGCCGCGCTCGAAGCCGCCCACGCGGCGGCGCCCGTGCGCGCGTTGTACGTGCAGCCGACCCTGCACAACCCCCTCGGGCCGACGATGTCGCCGACGCGTCGCGCCGAGCTGGCCGACACCGTGCGGCGCCTCGACCTGCCGGTGATCGAGGATGGCATCTACACGTTCCTGCGCCCGGACGTCGAACCGCTGGCCGCGCTCGCGCCCGAGCGCACGGTGTTCGTCGACAGCCTGTCGAAGCGGGTCGCGCCCGGTCTCACCGCGGGGTTCGTGGTGGCGCCGGCGGCGTGGACCGCGCGGCTCGCGGGCGCCGTCCGGTCGGGCGGCTGGGGTGCCACGCGGTTCGCGATGGAGGCCGCCACGCGCTGGATCACCGGCGGTGCGCTGGCCGAGGTCGAGACCGCGAAGCGCGCCGACGCGGCCGAACGCGCCGCCATCCTCGACGAGCGCCTCGCCGGGTTCACCGTCGTCGGCGATCCGGCCGCGTACCACCGCTGGTGGGAGCTGCCCGAGCAGTGGCGCGCGGAGACGTTCGTCGCCGCGGCCGCCCGGCACGGCATCGCGTTGTCGCCGGCGGCCTCGTTCGCCGTGCTGCCGGGTCACGCGCCGAACGCCGTGCGGCTCGCGGTTTCCGCGCCCCCCAAGGAAATCCTCGCGGCCGCGCTCGACGTGCTCGCGACGCTGGCGGCCGGATCACCCGACGACACGGTGCCGGACTGACGACTCAGCGCACCCACTTGCCGACGAAACTCCCGCACGCCACCGGTTGTCCGGTGAGCCGCGCGCGCAATGCGTTCTCCAGCCCCAGGTAGTCGACGATCGGGGCATCGGCCCCGACTTGAGCGGGCACCGGGCCGCCTTGGGCCAGTGTCTTGTTCGGCACGGTCTCGAACAGCACCAGGTAGTCGCCTTCGTGATTCAGCTCCGCCGCGGTGTCGAGCATGCGCTGTGGCGCGTCGCCGACGATCTCCAACGGCAGCGGCCACTCCAGCGGGAACGGGTTGCGCAGCCCGAAAACCGGGTAGGCGAACGGGTTGTCGGGCAGCACGGCGACGCGCGAAGCCGGGTAGCGCTGGAGGCAGTCGCGGATCTGGGCGACGTAGGTGTAGGTCGAGGGATTCGTGCGGATGCCGCGCATGGCCGGGCTGACCGTGCCGAGGTCGGCCGTGAGCTTGTCGTGCGACAGGTCGAGGTACGCGGCTTCGTCGTGGTGCGCCACGACCGCCCAGCCGCACAGCACCACCGCGGTCAGGCCCGCCGTCGCCGTCAGCCACGTGCGGCGCAGCACCGGCGAGAGGTCCGGCAGCACGAAACCCAGCAGCAGCAACGCCGTGAGCGCGAGCGAGCCGGTGAGCAGCGTCGGGGTGTCGTTGCCCCAGGAGAGGCTTGTCATGAAGCCCGTCGCGAGCACGAGCAGCCCCGCCCAGGAAACCTTGCGCCGCACGGTCGCGTGGACCACGACGGCGACGGCGAGGATCCACCACAGCACGTCGGCCCAGCGCGACGAAGCCGTGAACCGCCCGTCGACCACGGTCCACACCACCGCGGCCGCGCCGCCGAGCGCGAGCAGCCACGACACCACGCGCCCGGCCGCGCCGAGCCGGTCGCCGGCGAGCCGGAGCACCAGCAGCACCGCGGCGATCGCCGCGAAGAACGTGAGCTCCCGCACCGGCGGGCGCAGCAGCACCTGCGGGTCTTCCAGCCACAAGCCGAGCAGCCGTTCGCCGTACGCGGGCACGCCGCCCGTCAGCTGGCCGACCATCTCGCCGAAGCCGCCGCCGATGCTCACCCAGGCCACGTAGGCGATCCCGAACGCGCCCAACGCCAGCACGTCACCCGGCAGGCGGCGAAGCCGGTTCGGGTACCACAAGGTCCAGACCAATCCGATCACCGCGGCGAGCACGAAGCTCTGCTTCACGAAGACCGCCGCACCCAGTAGTGCCAGCCCGCCGAGCCGCGCGTACGGGTTTCCCTTGCGCAGACCCGAATCCAGGGCCCACGCGCCGCACGCGGTGAGCGTGATCCCGTCGACGGTGTGCCACGCCATGAGCGGGAAGCCGTTGAGGTTCAGCAGGGCCGCCGCCGCGACCAGCGCCGTCAGGCCCGGCCCCCACGACAGCACCGGCCGCCGCGTCACGAGCACGGCGAACGCGATCGTCGTCAGGGCGATCTGCACCATCGCGAGGCAGCTGGACGCGAAGAACAGCGGCCCGGGCAGCGCGAAGTCGACCACGTGCAGGATCGCCGACCCGAGCGGCCGCGCGGAGATGATGTCGGCGTGCGGCACTTCGCCCTGCAGCACCCGCCACGCCTGCGCGAGGATGAAACCCTGGTCCGACGGGTGGAACCCGAACCGGCCCACGCGCAGCTCCGTCGCCATCGCGAGCACGAGCACCCACGCGGCATGCGCACCCCACCGCAGCGCGACCCGCCGCCTGATGCTGTCGGCCGCAGGCAGCGTCGCACCGGCGACGTCCACGCTGTCCGTTTCCCTTCCACGCACGGTCTGGACAGCGATCGTAACCGGCCTGGCGAACCCACCCGGGCCGCGGTGAGCCAGCCGCGGCGACACCAGTCCAGGCGCTCAGCCGTGGCGGCGAGGAGGAGGCCTGTCGGGGGAGGCACTGCAGACCGGGGGCGATTCCGGCATCACACGCTAGACCAGGTGGGTGACCACAGCGCGAGATCGCGCGGGCGTGGGGAGCGAGCGGTGCGATCGGCCGCCAGGCCGATCCGACCGCTCGATCCCCACACCGGCTGCGAGGCGATCTCGCACGCCTCGGCGGAGCCGAGGCAGAAAATACTGTTATCACTCCGGGTGCTGCGCCACGACCACCACGGCGTCGCGCAGCGCGGCCCTCAGCCGTCCGACGTCGAGGGGACCGAGCACGGCCGCTTCGCCCGGCGGAGCCACGAGCACGATCTTGTCGTCGCTGCTCACGAACACCGTCACGTCCCTGCGCCTGCCCGCCAGATCCCGGCAGCCGATGGACCACTCGTCCCGGTCTGTCACGGCTCTCGCCCTCCCGATTCCGCGTCGCGGTCGTGCTTCGTGCGGCGGTGGGACGGACGCCTCACGCGGGTCTTACGCGGGTTCACCCGAATTGCCTACCGACGGGTTCTCCGGGCGAGTTCACCTGGGATGTGCCGTCCGGGCGACGGGAGTAGCGTCCGGGCGGCAGGTGGCGGGGACTCGGGAGGTCGGGATGGCACAGCCGAGCAAGATCGTGATCGTCGGGGCCGGTCTCGCGGGGGCCTCGGCCGCCGCCGGGGTGCGCGAGAAGGGCTTCGGTGGCGACGTGCTGCTGATGGGTTCGGACCCGCACCGGCCCTACGAGCTGCCGCCGCTGTCGAAGGGCGTGCTGCTGGGCACCACCGACGAACCCGATTGGGTGCACGAAGAGGGCTTCTACGCCGCCCACGACATCCGGCTCACCTCCGACCTCACGGCCACACGCCTGGAACTCGGCGCACGCCTGGTCCTCGACGACGCCGGCGGCGAGCACCGCTTCGACCGGCTCGTGCTCGCGACGGGTTCCCGCCCGCGACCGCTGACCGCGCCCGGCGGCAACTTCCCGGGCCTCTACACCCTGCGCACGCTGGACGACTCGCTCAGCCTGCGCACGGCATTCGTCGACGCCCGGCGCGTGGTGGTCATCGGCGCCGGCTGGATCGGCACCGAGGCCGCGGCGGCCGCGCGCTCGCACGACGCGGACGTGACCGTGGTGGCGCCCGGGCGCCGGCCGCTCGGCAAGGTCCTCGGCCCCGAGGTGGCCGAGGTTTTCCAGTCCCTGCACGAAGAACACGGCGTGCACTGGTGCCTGGGGGAGCGCGTCGCGGAGGTCACGGGTGACCCGAGCGGCGTACGCGGCGTGCGATTGCAGAGCGGCGAGGAGCTGCTGGCCGACGTGGTCCTCGTGGCCGTCGGCGCCGCCCCGCGCGTGGAACTCGCTCACACGGCGGGCCTCGAGCTGACGGACGACGGCGGCGTCGCGGTCGACGCGGGCCTGCGCACGGCCGCCCCGGACGTCTACGCCGTCGGCGACATCGCGTCGCACTTCCACCCGCGCTACGGCCACCGCGTGCGCGTCGAGCACTGGGCCACCGCGCGCACGCAGGGCGCCCACGTGGCCGGGAACCTGCTGGGGGAGAACGAGCCGTACCTGGATTCGCCGTACTTCTTCTCCGACCAGTACGACCTCGGCATGGAGTACCGCGGCCTCGCCGACCCCGGCCACGACCGCCTCGTCGTCCGCGGCGACCTCGCGGCGCGCGACTTCACGGCTTTCTGGGTCGGCGCCGAAGGCGAGGTGCACGCCGCGATGAACGTGAACCAGTGGGACGACGGGGATGCGTTGCAGCGCCTGGTGGACGGGCGGATGAAGGTGAGTGACGAGGAGCTGAAGTCGGGCAACCTCGCCGATGTCGGGTAAGGCTCAGACCTCAACCGGAATGACCAGCCCGTCCAGTGCCAGGTACCCCACCAGGTTCGGCGGCGCGTAGTCGGCCGCGAGCTTGTGGCGGGTGACCGCGCTGGAGGCGACGAACTCGTGCTTCGGGTCCGTGGTCCCGATGCCGCGTGTCACCGAGGGCAGGAGGCGGTAGAAGCCCCTGCGGGACGGGAACATCGGACCCAGGGCGTCGGGTTCGCACGGGAAGTCCGGCAGGAGCGCGAGGCCGTTGAGCGCGGCGTGGCTCGCGAGCCAGCGCAGCGGGACGTCGGAGAGGCTGCGCTGGGTCTGCCCGCCGCCGCCGACGTCGGAGTGGCAGCCGGCGAACCAGACCTGCTCGATCCGCTCCGTGCCGGGCGCGGCGGGCGGCGCCCAGATCGAGGGCACGAACGGTTTGCGGTGCTCGTCGATCGACAGGGCCTGGAACGCGGCGTCCACGGTGGAGCTGAGCGCGGTGTCGTGGAACTGGAAGCGGCGGTTGAACACGTCGATGGGCCAGAAGCCGGTGAGCGGCACGCCGAGCGCGCCCACCGTGTCCCACACGCCGATGAACCGGATCCGCGGCTCGTGCGAATAGGTGCGGCGGAACAGCGTGGCTTCGGTGTTGCGCGGGTGGGACTTGTCGCTGCGGTCGCGATAGAGGCCGTAGGCGCGCTTGACGAGGCCGACGTGCTCGCGGCGCAGCAGGCCGCAGTTGCGGATGAAGCCGGCCACGCTGCGCACGGTGTACGCGCCGCGGCTGAAGCCCACGAAGAAGATCTCGTCGCCGGGCTCATAGGTGTGCACCAGATAGGTGTAGACCTCGCGGACGTTGCGCGAGAGCCCGACGCCGAACGCGCCGCCGAGCAGGCGCTGCCGCTGGGAGCCGATGCCCGACTGGTAGAAGACCCGTTGCTCCGTGCCGGCTTCGTCGACCGGCGCGGTGGCCAGCGCGAGGCGGGTGACGTTGCTCGGGGCGGGCACGCCGCCGTCGGCCAGGTCCGCCGAGTCCCACGTGCCGTCGCAGCAGATCAGGATCCGCTTGGGCATCCGCACCTCGTTCACAGCGTCGATGGGTCGGAAGCCATCAAGTCACGACCCGGCGGTGTTTTCAACGGGTTCGGCCGAATCGGTACCGAAGCCGAGGTGTGGCAAGAGAAACACAGGAAACACGTCGTATTCACGCTGTCCCCACGCCCGTGGGGAAAGATCCGACGAAAGCGCGCCGGCGCCGGCGTGCGCCCACGCCTGGACCGAGGGACGATCGGCAGCGGCGTCCCCAGGGCCCCCCACCAGGGAGATCCGATCTCTTTTGGCAACAAATCCTCCAGACCTCTGGATCCCTCGCGGCTCATGCGCTATACATCGGATGTCTGGATGTGGCTGTGGTGAGAGGGGAACGTCCGTGCAGCTTGTGCGTCTCGGAGCCGCGGGAGAAGAGCGACCGTTCGTGCGTGCCGGTGACGGCACCCTGTACGACCTCTCAGGCCTCACGGCCGACGTCGACGGCGCGTTCCTCGCGGCCGACGGCCTCGCCCGCGTCGCCGCCGCGCTCGAAGCCGGCGAGCTGCCCGCCGCCGGCCCGGAAACCGCGAGCCTGCGTGTCGGCCCGCCGCTGGCCTCGCCCGGCAAGGTCCTCTGTATCGGCATGAACTACCGCCGGCACGCCGAGGAAACCGGCGCCGCCGTGCCGTCGGAGCCCGTGCTGTTCATGAAGGCTCCCGACGTGATCGTCGGCCCGGACGACGACGTGCTCATCCCGCGCCGTTCGACCAGCACCGACTGGGAGGTCGAGCTCGGCGTCGTGATCGGCAAGCAGGCCCGTTACCTCGACAGCGTCGAGGAAGCCCTCCAGTACGTCGCCGGCTACGTCGTGTCCAACGACGTCTCCGAGCGCGAGTTCCAGCTGCACCGCGGCGGCCAGTGGGACAAGGGCAAGAACTGCGAGACGTTCAACCCGCTCGGCCCTGCGTTCGTGACCGCCGACGAGGTGCCCGACCCGCAGGACCTCGGCCTGCGCACGTGGGTGAACGGTAAAAAGGTGCAGGACTCCTCGACGAAGGACATGGTCTTCACCGTCGCCGAGATCATCCACTACCTGAGCCAGTTCATGGTGCTGCGCCCCGGCGACCTGATCAACACCGGCACCCCCGAGGGGGTCGCGCTCGGGCAGCCGGAACCGAAGCCGTACCTGCGCGAGGGCGACGTCGTCGAGCTGGAGATCGACGGCCTCGGCCGCCAGCGCCAGACGCTGAGGCAGGCCTGACATGGCGAAGATCATGGGCATGGAGGTGCTCGACGTCCGGTTCCCGACCTCGCGGGAGCTCGACGGCTCGGACGCCATGAACCCCGACCCCGACTACTCGGCCGCCTACGTCGAGCTCCACACCGACCTCGGCCCCGACGGCTACGGGCTCGCCTTCACCATCGGCCGCGGCAACGACGTGCAGGCCGCCGCGATCCGCGCACTCGCGCCGCACGTCGTCGGCCGCGACGTGCCGGAGGACGCCGAGGCACTCGGCCAGCTCTCGCGCGACCTGATCGGCGACTCGCAGTTCCGGTGGCTGGGCCCGGAAAAGGGCGTGGCGCACATGGCGATCGGCGCGGTCGTGAACGCCGCGTGGGACCTCGCCGCGCGCCGGGCCGACCTGCCGCTGTGGAAGTTCGCGGCGCGCATGACGCCGGAAGAGCTGGTGTCGCTCGTGGACTTCCGGTACCTGTCCGACGCGTTGACCGAGCAGGAGGCGCTCGACATCCTGCGCGCCGCCGAGCCCGGGCGCGAGGAGCGGATCGCGAAGCTCGAAGCCGAGGGTTATCGCGCCTACAGCACGTCGCCGGGCTGGCTCGGCTACTCCGACGCGAAGCTGGTGCGCTTGGCCGAGCAGGCCGTGGCCGACGGCTTCGAGATGATCAAGCTGAAGGTCGGCGGCAACCTCTCCGACGACGTGCGCCGCATGAAGCTGGCGCGCGAGACCGTGGGCGCGGACATCCGGGTCGCCGTGGACGCCAACCAGCGCTGGGACGTGTCCACGGCCGTGTCGTGGATGACGGAGCTCGCGCCGTTCGACCCGTACTGGATCGAAGAACCGACCTCGCCCGACGACATCCTGGGCCACGCGGCCATCGCGAAGGCACTGGCGCCGATCAAGGTCGCGACCGGCGAGCACGTGCAGAACCGCGTGGTGTTCAAGCAGCTGCTGCAGGCCGGCGCGATCGACGTGCTGCAGCTCGACGCCGCGCGCGTCGGCGGGGTGAACGAGAACCTCGCGATCCTGTTGCTGGCCGCCAAGTTCGGCGTTCCGGTGTGCCCGCACGCCGGCGGCGTCGGGCTGTGCGAGCTGGTGCGGCACCTGTCGATGTTCGACTTCGTGGCCGTCTCCGGGGAGGACACCGACCGCACCATCGAGTGGGTCGACCACCTGCACGAGCACTTCACCGACCCGGCCGTCGTGCGCGACGGCCGGTACCTGGCCCCGACCGCAGCCGGGTTCTCCGCGCGGATGCACGACGCGACCCTGCGCCGCTTCCGCTTCCCGGACGGTCCAGAGTGGACGGAGGACGCCCAGTGAGCGAGTTCGACGGCCTGGTCGCCGTGGTCACCGGCGGCGCTTCGGGGATCGGCCTGGCCACGGCCACGCTGCTCGCCGAACGCGGCGCGCGGGTGGCCGTGCTCGACCTCAAGACCGACGACGTGCCGGAGCCGCTGGCCGGCTTCCGGTGCGACGTCACGACAGACGCCGAGGTCACCGCGGCGATCGACGCCGTCGTCGAGCGCTGCGGGCGGATCGACGTGCTGGTCAACAACGCCGGCATCGGCGCGGCCGGCGACGTCTCGGACAACAGCGACGACGAGTGGCACCGCGTCTACGACGTGAACGTGGTCGGCATGGTCCGGGTGACGCGCGCCGCCCTGCCGCACCTGAAGGCCTCGCCTTCGGCGGCCGTGGTCAACACCTGCTCCATCGCCGCTTGGGCCGGCCTGCCGCAGCGCGCGCTCTACTCCGCGACGAAGGGTGCGGTGCTGTCGCTGACGCTCGCGATGGCCACCGACCACCTGCCCGACCGGATCCGCGTGAACTGCGTGTGCCCCGGCACCGCGGACACGCCGTGGGTCGGGCGCCTGCTCGACGCGGCGGCCGACCCGGCCGCCGAGCGCGCGGCACTGGCCGCGCGCCAGCCGATGGGCCGGCTCGTGACCGCCGACGAGGTCGCGAGCGCCATCACCTACCTCGCCAGCCCGCTGTCCGCGTCGACCACCGGCACCGCGCTCGCGGTCGACGGCGGCATGCACGGCCTGCGTCCGCGGGGACCTGTGCAGAACTAGTGCCCGTTTGCATGTCATCAAGGAGGATGCGGTGCGTACGAAGGTGATCCGGCTCGCCGCCGCGGCGGCCGCGTGTGGTCTGGTCCTGACCGCGTGTGGGTCCACGAAGGACAAACCCGCGGCGTCGGCGGGCGGCGGTGGCGACACCGGCGGGAAGGTCGGGGCCACGCTGCCGCTGCTGACCTCGCCGTTCTGGCAGGCCTACAACAACTACGTGCCGCAGATGGCCAAGGAGACCGGCCTCGACGCGTTGCCGACGGTGAACGCCGACAACGACGCGGCGAAGCTCATCACCGACATCGGCACCCTGCTCAACCAGGGCGTCAAGGGCCTCGTGGTGACGCCGATCGACTCCGCCGCGATCGTGGCCGGGCTGAAGCAGGCCGAGAACAAGGGCGTGCCCGTGGTCGCGGTCGACGTCGCGCCCGAGGGCGGCAAGGTCGCCATGGTCGTGCGCGCCGACAACAAGGCGTACGGCACCAAGGCGTGCGAAGAGATCGGCAAGCGCGTGAAGAGCGGCAAGGTCGTGCAGGTGATGGGTGACCTCGCCTCCGTGAACGGCCGTGACCGCTCGGCCGCGTTCCGCGACTGCATGAAGCAGAAGTACCCGGACATCAAGGTGCTGGAGATCGCGGCGGAGTGGAAGGCCGACAAGGCGTCCTCGGGCCTCGACAGCCTGCTCACCGCCAACCCCGACATCAAGGGCGTCTACATGCAGGCCGGCGGTACGTACCTCGCGCCGACCGAGCAGGCGCTCAAGCGCAAGAACCTGTTCTTCCCCACGAGCGACGCGCGCCACGTGGTGCTCGTGAGCAACGACGGCATCCCGCAGGAGCTCGCGGCGATCCGCGCGGGCGAGCTCGACGCCACCGTGTCGCAGCCGGCCGACGCCTACGCCAAGTACGGCATGTACTGGCTCAAGAAGGCCATGGCGGGGGAGAAGTTCCAGCCCGGCCCGACCGACCACGGTTCCACGATCGTCGAGATCAGCCCCGGCATCCTCGAAGACCAGCTGCCGGCCCCGGTCGTGACGAAGGACAACGTGGACGACAAGGCGTTGTGGGGTAACAACCTGTGAGCGCGCCCGCCCCCGAGACGGCCGCGCCGGTGGTGAGTGCCCACGGCGTCGGCAAGCGCTACGGGCCCACCGTGGCCCTGCACGACGTGAGCCTCACCGTGCACGCCGGCGAGTCGCACGCACTGGTCGGCCGCAACGGGGCGGGCAAGTCCACGCTCGTGTCGATCCTCACCGGACTGTCGCTTCCGGACACCGGCAGCGTCGAGTTCGGCGGGGTGCCCGCGCCGCCGCTGTCCAAACAGGACGACTGGAAGGCGCACGTGGCGTGCGTGTACCAGCACGCCATGGTGGTGCCCCAGCTGACGGTGGCCGAGAACCTGTTCCTCAACCGGCAGGCGCGCGGAGGCTTCGCCATCGGCTGGCGCAAGCTGCGCCGGCAGGCCCGCGAGCTGCTCGATTCGTGGGACGTGGCCGTGGACGTGGACACGCCCGCGGGTGAGCTTTCGGTGGAGGACCGCCAGTTCGTGGAGATCGCCCGCGCGCTGAGCTACGGCGCGCGGTTCATCGTGCTCGACGAGCCCACGGCGCAGCTCGACAGCCAGGCCATCGAGCGGCTGTTCGAGCGCATGCGCCAGATGCAGCGCAGCGGCGTGACGTTCCTGTTCATCTCCCACCACCTGCACGAGGTGTACGAGGTGTGCCAGGCCGTCACGGTGTTGCGCGACGCGAAGCACGTGCTCACCGCGCCGGTCGCCGACGTCAGCCGGCCGCAGCTGGTCGACGCCATGACCGGCGAGCAGGGCGGGCTGTCCGTGCGCGACGCGGCGAGCCGCGATCCGCTGGCGGTCGACGCCGCCGAGGTCCTCACCGTCGACGCGCTGTCCGGCGACGGCTTCCACGACGTGTCGCTGCGGGTGCACCGCGGTGAGGTCGTGGGGCTGGCCGGCAGCAACGCGAGCGGCAAGCACCAGGTGGCCGAGACCGTGTACGGGTTGCGCTCGCCCTCGGCGGGAACCGTGTCCGTGGACGGAAAACCGTTGCCCCCGGGCGACATCCCGGCCGCGGTGCACGCCGGGATCGGCTGTGTGCCACGCGACCGCCACCACGAGGGTCTCGTGCTGGAGCACTCGATCATGGACAACGCCACGCTGTCCGTGCTCGACCGCATGGGCCCGGCCGGGTTCGCGTCGCCCAGTGCGCGGCACGACCGCGGGGCCCGCGCGCTGGCCGCGTACGACATCGTCGCGGCCGGGCCGGAACAGCCGGTGGCCGACCTGTCGGGCGGCAACCAGCAGAAGGTCGTGCTGGCCCGGGCGCTGGAGAGCGACCCGCGGGTGGTCGTGCTGATCAACCCCACCGCGGGCGTGGACGTGAAGTCGAAGGAAGCCCTGCTCGCGGTCGTCGACCGGGTGCGGGCCGAAGGCAAGGCGGTGCTGATCGTGAGCGACGAGCTCGACGACCTGCGCCTGGCCGACCGGGTGCTGGTGCTGCGCGCCGGTGCCGTCGTCGCCGAACACCAGGCCGGCTGGTCCGACGGAGACCTCGTGGCCGACATCGAAGGAGTCGGGCTCCATGACTGAGCTGATGAGCGATCCGCAGACGGCGCTGCCCGCGGCGCCCCCGAAACGGCGGAAGTCGCTGTGGCTGCGGGAGCTGGCGCTGCTGCCGGCACTCGTGGTCGTGTTCGTGATCGGCGGGCTGATCAGCGACTCGTTCTTCACGTTCGACAACGTGATCAGCATCCTCTCGGCCGCCGCGGCGCTGTCGCTGGTGGTGCTGGGCGAGTCGCTGGTGCTGCTGACCGGCAAGTTCGACCTGTCGCTGGAATCGACCATGGGCATCGCGCCCGCGATCGGCGCCATGCTGGTGATCCCGGCGACGTCCTCGGGCTTCGGCACGGGGTGGCCGGCGGCGCTGGGCCTGCTCGCGATCCCTGTGGTGGGCGCGCTGATCGGGTTCGTGAACGGCTTCCTGATCGTGAAGCTCAAGCTCAACGCGTTCATCGTCACGCTGGCGATGCTCACGGTGCTGCGCGGCACGCAGATCGGCTCCACCAACGGCAAGACACTGTTCGACCAGCTCGACGCGTTCACGGCGCTGGCGACCACGACGTTCGCCGGGCTGCCGATGTCGGTGTGGCTGGCCGCGGTGCTGTTCCTGCTCTTCGGGCTCGGCCTGCGCTACCACCGCGTCGGCCGCTCGCTCTACGCGATCGGCGGCAACCGCGAGGCGGCGCGCGCGGCGGGCATCCGGGTGGACCGGATCTCGTGGGCGGTGTTCATCGTGGCCGGCGTGCTGGCCGCGATCGGCGGCCTGGCCTACACCGGTTACGTCGGCGCGCTCGGCGCCGACCAGGGTGACGGCCTGATCCTGCAGGTCTTCGCCGCGGCGGTGATCGGCGGTGTGTCGCTCGACGGCGGCAAGGGCACTCTGGTCGGCGCGCTGACCGGGGTGCTGCTCCTGCAGTCGGTGGACAGCCTGCTGCGCATCGCGCAGGTGCCGGCGGAATGGCTGAAGGCGATCTACGGCGGGATCATCCTGATCGCCCTGATCATCAGCCGCTACGCCGGCGGAAAGCCGCAGACCTGATCGGCGCCTGGGCCGTGATCATCCGACCTTCTCGCCGTTCCGTGACGGGCCCCTTCCGGGATTCGGAGTCCCGCGCGGGGCCCTTCACGGAGCTTCGGCGCCGCTCAGGAGGCGGCGGCTTCGGGGCTCTCGTCGGCCGGGCTGTCGGCGGCACCGGTGTCGGTCTGCGTGAGCGTGCTGCGCAGCCACTGCTCGACGCCCGCGACGTGCACGGTCGCCCACGACCGGGCCAGCTCCGGCTCGCGGGCGGCGATGGCGTCGTAGATGGCGCTGTGCTGCTCACGCGTGCGCGCGACCGCGCCTTCCTGCGTGAGGCCGCGCCAGATCCGCGCCCGCGCCGTGGGCCCGGACAGGCTGTCGAGCAGCGAGCACAGCACGGGGTTGCCCGAGCCGTCGGCGATCTTGCGGTGGAACTGCAGGTCGTTGGCCACGAGCGCCTCCACCGTCGGCGCGTCGGCCAGCTCGTCGAGCAGCGCGCCGAGCTCGGTGATGTCGTCCTCGCTCATGTGCAGCGCGGCCAGCGCCGTCGCGGCCGGCTCGAGGATCCGGCGCACGGCCAGGAAGTCGAGCACGGTGTCGTCGCGGTGGAAGTCGACTACGAACGTCATGGCGTCGAGCAGCAGGTTCGGCTCGAGGCTGGTCACGTACGTGCCGTCGCCCTGGCGCACGTCGAGCACCCTGATCAGGCACAACGCTTTCACGGCCTCGCGCAGGGAGCTGCGCGAAAGCCCCAGCCGCTGGGCGAGCTCGGCTTCCTTGGGCAGCCGGTCGCCCGGCGCGAGCTCCCCCGAGATGATCATGTCCTTGATCTTGTCGATCGCGACATCGGTGACGGGCATCGAGACCGCCCTCCCTCAAGAGACCTCGGATGTTTCGGTGTTCTGAGCACAGAGTGCCACGTAAACCGTCAGGAGGAGACATGACCCACGGCCAGGCACCTCAAAGTGTCGCTTTGCGCACGCGGCTCAAACCGGGTCAAGAGGCCACGTACGAGTCCGTGCACGCCGTGATCCCTCCCGAGCTCGACACCGCGCTGCGCCGCGCCGGCGTGCGCACGTGGCGGATCTGGCGCAGCGGGCTCGACCTGTTCCACTTCGTGGAGGTCGACGACTTCGACGCCATGAAGGCCGCGCTCGCCGACGATCCCGCCGACATCGAGTGGCAGCTCCGCATCAACCGGCTGCTCGACACGGACGACAGCCGGTCCGATACTTCGACGGCCCTCGGGCTCGTCTGGGAACTTCCGGTGAAGGAGTGAACGTGAAGCTCTCCCCGCTCGGGCTCGGTGGCGCGCAGCTCGGCAACCTCTACCAGGCGATCGACGACGACACGGCGACCGCGACCGTGCGGCGCGCGTGGGACGAGGGCATCCGCTACTTCGACACCGCCCCGCACTACGGGCTCGGGCTCTCCGAACGGCGGCTCGGCGCGGCACTCGCCGCGTACCCGCGCGAGGAGTACGTGCTGTCCACCAAGGTCGGGCGCGTGCTCGAACCCCACGCCGCGGCGCCGGGCGAGCGCGACGACCAGGGCTTCGACGTGCCGGCCACCTACCGGCGCCGCTGGGACTTCAGCCGCGACGGCGTGCTGCGGTCGCTCGAGGACAGCCTGACCCGGCTCGGCCTCGACCGCGTGGACATCGTGTACGTGCACGACCCGGACGACCACTTCGCCGAAGCCGTGAACGGTGCCTTCCCGGCGTTGCTGGAGCTGCGCGAGCAGGGCGTGGTCGGCGCGGTCGGCGCCGGGATGAACCAGACGCCGATGCTCACCGAGTTCGTCCGCCGCTTCGACCTCGAACACGTGCTCATGGCCGGGCGCTACACGCTGCTCAACCAGCCGGCGCTCGACGACCTGCTGCCGCTGTGCCTCGACCGCGGCGTCGGCGTGGTCGCGGGCGGCGTGTTCAACGCGGGCATCCTCGCCACCGTGGAACCGGGCGCGATCTACGACTACGCGGCCGCACCGGCGGAGCTCGTGGAGAAGGCACGGCGGATCGCGGAGATCTGCGCCCGCCACGGCGTCGAACTTCCGGAGGCCGCGCTCGCCCTGCCGGCTTCACACCCGGCCGTGGTGTCGGTGGTCATCGGGGCGCACGACGCCGGGCAGGTGGCGGTGAACGCGCGCCGCGCGGCCAAGGTCGTGCCCGCCGTACTGTGGACCGACCTCGTCGACGCCGGCCTGCTGCGCGCGGACGCCGTCGGCCGGCCCGTGACGTCTGGAGGACCGCAGTGATCGACGCCCACCACCACCTGTGGGACCCGACCCGCCGCGACTACCCGTGGCTCGCCGGCGCGGCGCTGGACCCGATCCGCCGTCCGTACACAGTGGACGATCTGCGCGCGGTGACGCACGCGGCCGGCGTGCACGCCACCGTGCTGGTGCAGACGCTCTCCGATCAGGGCGAGACGGAGGAGTTCCTGGCCACGGCGGCGGCCGAACCCGTGATCGCCGGTGTGGTGGGCTGGGTGGACCTGACGGCGCCCGATGTCGCCGACCGGCTGGCGCGGCTGAAGGAGCTCGGCCCGCTCGTCGGCATCCGCCACCAGGTGGAGAACGAGCCGGACCCCGAGTGGCTGCTGCGCCCGGACGTGCTGCGCGGCTTGGCGGCCGTCGGCGCGGCGGGGCTCGTGTACGACCTGCTGGTGGCGCCGACGCAGGTCGCGGCGGCGCGGAAGGTGGCCGAGCAGCTGCCGGAGCTGCGGCTCGTGCTCGATCACGCGGCGAAGCCGGCGATCGCGGCGGGAGAGTGGCAGCCGTGGGCCGACGGGATCGCGTCGCTCGGCGCGCGGGACAACGTGGCGTGCAAGCTCTCCGGGCTCGTCACGGAGGCCGACTGGCAGCAGTGGCAGATCGGGCACCTGCGCCGCTACGCCGACCACGTCTTCACGTCGTTCGGTGCCGACCGCGTGCTGTTCGGCAGCGACTGGCCGGTGTGCGAGCTGGCGGCGGCCTACGAGGTGGTGCTCGACGCGGCCGTGTCGCTCACGGGTCCGCTGACGGACCCGGAACGGCTCGACGTCTTCGAGTACACGGCCAAGCGCGTGTATGGGCTCGGCTAGATTTTGCTCAGAAGTCTTGGCCCTGGACCATGTCGCGCAGCTTGGTCAGGGCGCGGTGCTGGGTGACGCGGACGTTGCCGGCGGAGATGCCGAGTGTTTCGGCGGTCTCGTTGGCGCTGAGGCCGACGATGATGCGCAGGGTCAGGATCTCCTGCTGCAGCGGCGCGAGGCGGGTGAGCATCTCCTGCAGGCGGGAGCCGAGGTCGAGCCGCAGCGCATACGACTCGGGCTCGTTGCCGCCCCCAGACAGCGGCCGCTCCGGCAGCTCCGGCACCGGCTCGGACCGGTCCCGCGCGACGGCGCGGTAGGCGTCGGCGACCTTGTTGGCCGCGATGGCGTGCACGAGGTAGAGGAACGAGCCGCCGCGGTCCTGGTAGTCGGGCAGGGCCTTGAGGACGGCCATGCTCACGTCCTGGGCCACGTCGTCGGCCGAGAGGTAGGACAGGTCGCGCCCGCCCATGCGCGCCCGGCAGTAGCGGGCCACCACCGGTCGCAGCACGTGGAGCAGCTCGGTGATCGCGCGCTGGTCTCCCCGGCCCGCGGCGACCACGAGCGGGTCGAGGTCTTCCTTCGTCAGCCGTCCCGCAGGCCTCGGCAGTGTCTCGGGCGTGACGTAGCCTGGGACGTCGCCTTCGTCGGCGGCTGCTTCGGTATGGGACGTCTTCGACGGTGCTGTCATGGTCGTCTCCCCGGCGACCCTGCGACCGTCGCTGGTCTTGGGGTCAACACTCTGTGATGTTGCGGTCGCAGCTACTTCGGATGATCGGGTAGTTGCCGCTCCCGTTGCGACGCTCCGTAACCTTATGCGGCTCGCGGGCCGACAGTCCAGATTTCAACTACGAATACCCCGTTAGCAGCAGTGGTCTTGATAAAAACGAGACCAGTCAACGCACAGTACGATTCGCTGCTCGCAGGATGTGCGGACTGTCCACTCAGTACGTGACCAAGAGTGACACCGCCGTAGCGCAACAGAGGGTGGCCACCACCGCGGGTAGAACGGGTTTCAGTGCGGGCGGCTCGGGGTCGGTGCGCAGTGATCGCTCCCGGTGTCGGCCGATCCCCGCGAGCGCCAGCGCGGTGAGGGCCGCGAACACCGCCGGAATGATGTCCCACGTGCCTTCGTTGCGCACCGAGGCACCCAGCAGCAGCACCGCGCACGCGGCGGCCGACAGCGCGGTCCGGCGCCACGCGAGGCCGGTGCGTTCGGGCTGGGCGCCGTTCGCGAAGGGCCGGCTCACGACGTGATCACCAGCACCACGGCGGCCGCCATCAGCAGGAACACGCCCGCGGTGAGCACCAGGATCATCGAACTGCGGGCCAGCGGCTGCCCGGCGCGCATGGCGATCTGCACGTGCCGCCAGCGCGGGTAGGCGCCGGCCGCGAGGATCGCCGCGAGCACCACGCACAGCCCGGCGAGCACGGAGCTCATCGCGACGGGCCTGGGCACCAGCTGGTGGACCGCGACGCCGCCGGCGAGCAGGCCCAGCGCGGTGCGCAGCCAGGCGAGGAACGTCCGCTCGTTGGCGAGGGTGAACCGGTAGTCCGGTTCGGTGCCGCCGCTGTGAGGGCCGATGCTGGGAGGTTCGTCGTGGGGCGGGTCGAGCTTCTCTTCCGACACGAACCCGGACGTTAGTCCTGGTCCGCGGCGGGCGCTTCGGGCTCGGCGTGGGCGAAGACCCACCACCGCAGCACGGCGAACCGCACGACCCCGCCGACGAAGCTGGCCGCCAGCAGGCTCGCCGTTTCCTCCCACGCCGTCGGGTGGCTGACCACGGCGTCGAGGGTGGCCAAGACGATCGAGCCGTAGCCGGCGTAGAAGACGAAGGTGAGGAAGTCCTGCAGGTGGCGCTGGCCGGCCTTGCTCGCGCGCCCGGCGAAGGTGACGCGGCGGTGGAACTCGGTGTTGCCGACCGTCGTGAGCGCGATGGCCACCAGGTTCGCCCACTGCGAGCCGAACTCGGGGCGCAGAACCAGGAAGAGCACGGCCTGCAGGCCCGTGGTGACGCCGCCGGCGACGAGGTACCAGGCAGCGTGTCCGCCGAGCTCGTGGTCCTCGTGGTGACGCTGCGGGTCCCGGTGGAAAAGCGGCGGCCGGGGCGTCCACCTGGTGGTGGTCATGATCGTGACGCTACCTCTGCTTCACAAACTTGTGAACCTGATGAAGCCATTGAACACTTGTGATCCCGCTGACAGGCGCTCCGCTCACGTAGTTCAGCCCGCGCGGCTCCCCGGCTATTCCGTTTTTTTTGAGTGTCCGCGCGCACCCGCGCCCGCGACTGGGCAGAACGCCCGGTTTTCAAACGTCTTTGTGACCGGTCCCACGGCTGCTCGGCGAGTGCGCCGCTCACGCTGCGCTGCCGAACGGGCGCCCCTAGCGTGAAAACCCATCGCATCCGACCGCGACGAAGGGAAGGCCGAAGATGCTGACCGTGACCGAAGCCGCTGCCGAAGCGATCTCCGCGCTGACGGCTCAACAGGGCGCCGAGGAGAGCGGGCTGCGGTTCGCCCTCCAGAGCGTGCAGGAGGGCGAGGGCGCTCAGCTCGCGCTTTCCGTCGCCCCCTCTCCCCAGGACGGCGACCGCGTCGTGGGCACCGACGCCGGCGCGAAGGTCTTCCTCGAACCCCAGGCCGCCGCTCTCCTGGACGACAAGGTTCTCGACGTCCAGCAGGACGAAACCGGCGACGTGGCCTTTGCGGTGCTGCCGCAACAGAGTTGATTGAATCTCGCTGCTGTGTTTTTGGCCCCGGCTCCGCCGGGGCGTGCGAGATCGCCGCGAAGCCGGTTTCCGGATTGTGCGGTCGGATCGGCCGGGGGCCGATCGCACCGCACAATCCGGAAACCGGCGCGATCTCGCGTTGTGGTCGGGTCCGGATCCGGTCCGGTGAGCGTGGTCGTTTACGGACCCGATCCTGTCAGCGGGCGGCCCAGGTGCGTACGAGGTGGCCGGCGCGGGCGCGGAGTAGTTCGGCCGCGTGGGTGCGTGCGTGGTCGAGTGATGGCGCGTGGTCGATGAGGGCGCTGCTGCCGACCACGCCCAGGCTGGCGAGGTCGCCGGCGTCGAGCTGGATGCGCCCGGCCAGGATCATCAGCGGCACGCCCGCGCGGCCGGCCCGGGCGGCGATGCCGGCCGGGGCCTTGCCGGACAGGCTTTGAGAGTCCAGTGATCCCTCGCCGGTGATCACGAGGTCGGCGCCGACCAGAGCCGTGTCCACGCCGGTGAGGCCGGCGATGAGGTCGAAGCCCGACGCGACCGTCGCACCGAGACCCGCGATGGCGCCGCCCGCGACTCCGCCGCCGGCACCCGCGCCGGGGATCGCCGAAATGTCCGGGGCGCCCGCGTTGACCAGTGCCTGAGCCCAGTGGCCCAGCGCCGCGTCCAGTTCCGTCACCTCGTGCTGCCGCGCGCCCTTCTGGGGGCCGAAGACCGCCGCGGCGCCATTCGGCCCGACGAGCGGGTTGGTCACGTCCGTCGCGACGGTGACCGGAACCGAGCCCAGCCGTTCGCGTGCCGGGCCCAGCTCGACCTTCGCGACGCGCGAGAGCGTGCCGCCGCCGAGGCCGATGGGGGCGTCGAACGCGTCGAAGACCCCGGCGCCCAGCGCGGCGAGCATGCCGGCGCCGCCGTCGGTGCTCGCGGTGCCGCCGACCGTCAGCACGAGCCGGGAAGCACCGCGCGACAGCGCGTCGCCGAGCAGTTCGCCGACGCCCCACGTGTGCGCGGTCAGCGCGGTCTCCGGCGTCGGGTCCACGAACTCGATGCCGCACGCGCGCGCCGACTCGATGTAGGCCGTGCCGTCGAGCACCACGTATCGCGCGTCGACGTGGTCCTCCAGCGGCCCGCGCACCGAGAGCCGCACGAGCTCGCCGCCCGCGTTCTCCAGCACTTCGAGGGTGCCTTCGCCACCGTCGGCGACGGGGCAGGCGGCGATGTCGGCGTCGGGCAGCGCGTCGCGCACTCCGAGGGCGATCGCCTCGGCCGCGGCGACCGCGGTGAGGCTGCCCTTGAACTTGTCCGGGGCGATGACGACACGAGTCAAGGGGTTACCTCCGTCAGCGGTGCTTCTCCGGCGAGTACCGAGGTCACGTTTCGGGCGGCCAGCACGGCCATCGCGGTGCGCGTCTCCACGGTCGCCGAGCCCAGGTGCGGCATGACCACGACGTCGTCACGCTCCAGCAGCCGCGGCTCGACCTCGGGCTCGCGTTCGAACACGTCCAGCGCGGCGCCCGCGATCTCGCCGGCCGCCAGCGCGTCGGCCAGCGCCGCCTCGTCGACGACCGGGCCGCGGGTGGTGTTCACGAGGTAAGCGGTCCGTTTCATGGCTCGCAGCGCCGCCGCGTCGATCAGGTGGCGGGTTTCCGGCGTGAGCGGGCAGTGCAGCGAGACGAAGTCCGAACGGCGCAGCAGCTCGTCGAACGGCACGAACTCGCCGTCGAAGTCCGGTTTCTCGGACCGTCCCGAGTAGACGGTCCGCAGCCCGAACGCCGCGGCGCGCGTGGCCATCGCGCGACCGATCTGCCCCAGCCCGACGATACCGAGCGTCTTGCCCTGCAACCCCGAACCGAGCAGGAACCCCAGGTGGAACGACCACGGCTGCCGCGCGCGCAGCAGCCGCTCGCCCTCGCCGAGCCGGCGCGTCACGGCCAGCAGCAGCCCGAACGCCAAGTCGGCCGTCGCGTCGGTGAGCACGCCGGGGGTGTTGGTCACGGTCACCTCGCGCGCGGCCAGCGCCGGTACATCGACGTTGTCGTAGCCGACGGCCACGTTCGCCACGACCGCCAGCTGCGGCCCCGCGGCTTCCACCACCGAAGCGTCGATCCGATCGTGCAGCATCGAGACGATCGCCGACGCCCCGGCCACGAACGAGCGCAGCTCTTCCGGCGTCAGCGGACGGTCGAGGTCCGATAGCCGCACCTCGCCCGCTTCGGCGAGCACTTTCACCGCCTCGTCGGGGATCCAGCGGGTCACGGCGATGGTCGGGCGAGCGGGCATGACCGGCAGCCTAGTGGGCGAACCGCCCCGCTAGCGAGGTTCGCGACGCAGCCGGACGAGCCTGCTCGCGGGTCCCGTGCCCGCGAACTCCAGCGGCAGGCCGTGCGTCAGCAGCACCGCACCGTGGTGCACGCAGCCGGTTTCCGCATCGTGGTACCGCGCGGCCGGGTCGAGCCCCTGCAACACAGGGGTGACGATCGGCCGGCCGTGGTCGTGCGGGCGCCGCGCGAACAGCACCACGACGTCGTCGCCGAGCACGAACTGCACGGCGGTGAGCGGGGAGACGGCGGGATCGGCCAGCCGGTAGGCCGCGCCGTGCTGCACGACGGGCCTGATCTGCTTGTACAGAGCCACGAGCTCCGCCGTGCGCCGCAGTTCGTCGCCGGTCCACTTCGTGAGATCGCCGCCGAGGCCGAGCACTCCGGCCATCGCGACGTGGAAGCGGAACTCGAGCGGCGCCTCGCGGCCGGTCAGGGGGTTGGGGCTGTCGGTGACCCACGCGGCCATCGCGCCCGCGGGCAGGACCTGGGAGAAGCCGTGCTGGATCTTGACGCGATCGGCCGCGTCGGTGTTGTCCGAAGCCCAGATCTCGTCGGTGCGCGCGAGGATCCCCAGGTCCGTGCGCCCGCCGCCGCCCGCGCAGGCCTGGATCCGCAGCGCCGGGTGGTCGGCGCGCAGCCGGTCGAGCACGCCGTAGACCGCGCAAACGTGGTCGACCCAGACGCGACCGGGACCCGCTTCCGTGAACGCGCGGTTCATGTCCCACTTGAGGTAGTCGATGCCGTGCTCGGCGACGAGCCGGTGCAGCCACTGGTACGCCCAGTCGGCGACCTCCGGCCGGCCGAAGTCGAGCACGAGCTGGTTGCGCAGCGTGGTCCGTGCGCGGTGCGGCATGTGCAGCACCCAGTCCGGGTGCGCGCGGTAGAGGTCGCTGTCGGGGTTGACCATCTCCGGCTCGACCCACAGCCCGAAGCCCATGCCGAGGCGGTGCACCTCGGCCACGAGCGGGCCGAGGCCCTCGGGGAAGCGGTCGCGGTTCACGGTCCAGTCGCCGAGGCCCGCGGCGTCGCCGGTGCGCGCGCCGAACCAGCCGTCGTCGACCACGAACAGCTCCGCGCCCACCTCGGCGGCGATGGCGGCGAGCTTGAGCTGGCCGGGCTCGTCGACGTCCCAGCCCGTGGCCTCCCACGAGTTGTAGACGACCGGGCGCAGCTCTTCGGGGTGGGGCTGGACAAAAGTGCGCACGTACGCGTGCCACCGCCGGCTCGCCCCGCCGAAGCCGTCGGCCGCGTACAACCCGGCGAACACGGGCGTTTCCCAGGTCTCGCCCGGGTTCAGGGACCACTGCACGCCATCGTGGCCGAACCCGCCGGTCCACGTCACGCGCCCGGTGTGCGAGCGCTCGACGGTGATCCGCCAGCTGCCGCTCCACGCCAGCGCCGTGCTCCAGACCTCTCCGCGCGTTTCGGTGGCGGTGCCGTCGTCGAGCATCACCCAGGGCTGGGCCTGGTGGCTGGAAACCCCACGCCGGCTTGTCAGTGTCGTCTCGCCGACAGGCAGGTTTTCCCGTAGCAGCCCGGCTTCCGCGCTCCACGCTCCCGTCGTGTGGGAGACCCGGTACGCGTCGCGACGGGGGAGCGTCCAGGCCGCGGAATCCGTGCGCAGCAAGCAGATCGGCTCGGTTCCGGTGTTGCGCAGGACTGCGCGGCGCTCGACGACTTCGCCGCGCACGCGGTAGTTCAGCTCGGCTTCCAGCGGGTAGTGCCGGTCGCGCAGCCGGACCACCAGCGTGTCGGCCGAAGCGTCGTGGCCGCTGAATTCCCACTCGAGCGCCTGCGTCTCGTCCGCGAAGCGCGCCGACAGCCCGGCGACGCCGAAGAACGCGCCACCTTCGGTCGCCAGCTCCGCCCGGTCGTCGCCGGGTTCGTCGAAGCTCGAGTCCACGGGGTTGCGCCGGCGCGCGATCTGCGTCGCCTGCTCCAGCGTGAGCGGCGGGCCCCAGTGCACGTGCCGCGGCTGGCCGGCTTCGTCAAGCCGCAGCGCGTACGCCGACTCCCGGGTCCGGAGTAGCCACAGCCGGTGATCGACGTCGAATTCCACGGACATGGGTCAGAGCGTAGGGATGACCAGCGGAAAAATAAATTCTTGACGAAGTTAATTTATCCGTCGTACGGTTCCGCGCATGCCACGCAGTGCACCGGCAAGGGCGCCGATCACGAGTCCCGCCGCGGCCACCGTGTTCACCACGGTGCTGACCCAGGGGCCGGTCAGCCGCGTGGACGTCGCCCGCCGCACGGGCCTTTCTTCCGCCGCCGTGACGAAGGCCGCGCGCCCGTTCATCGAAGCCGGTTACCTCGAAGAGCTCGCCTCCGCCGAACGCACCGCGCCCGGCGCCGGCCGGCCCGCCAGCCCGCTGGCCATCCGGCCCGACCGCGAGTACTTCATCGGCGTCAAGATCACCGGCGACGACCTGATCGGCGTGGTCACCGACCTGCAGGCCCAGATCCGCGTGGCCAAGCACCACCCGCTGACCAGTCACGACGTGGACCACGTGGTGCGCGCGCTCGTCGACCTCGTCGCCGAACTGCTGGCCGGCTCGGCGCCCGACGGCGCCACCAGCTTCCGCGACCGGGCCTACTGCCTGGGCGTCGCGATCTCCGGCGACGTCGACCGCGACACCGGCGTCGTGCGCTACTCACCGTTCCTCGGCTGGCGTGACGTGCCGCTGGCCGAGCTGCTGGAGGTCAGCACGGGCCTGGCGACCACGCTCGAGAACGACGTCAAAGCGCTCACCGTGGCCGAGCAGTGGTTCGGCGAAGGTGTCGGCGCCTCGTCGTTCGCGCTGGTCACCGTGGGTACCGGCATAGGAAGCGCCCTCGTGCTCGACGGCCGGCTCGTCGGCGGCGCGCACGGGGTGGCCGGCGAGATCGGGCACGTCCCGGTCGCCGGCATGGGAGCCGACGGCCCGGCCTGCCACTGCGGTGGCACGGGCTGTGTGGAGGCGATCGCGTCGACCGAGGCGATCGTCGCGAGTGCGCGCCGGGTCGCGGGGGATCCGGCGCTGACGCTGGACAAGGCCGTCGCGCGGGCGCGGGCCGGGGACGAGCCGTTGCGGGCCGTCTTCGCGACCGCGGGCCACGCGATCGGGCTCGGTCTCGCTGCGCTGGTCAACCTCTTCGGCCCGGAACGGGTCGTCGTCTCGGGCGAGGGTGTGGCCACCTACGACCTGTTCGAGGACCAGATCCGCCGCACGTTCGCGGAGCAGGCCTTCGGCAGTGCCGCGCGGTGCGGCCTGGTGATCCGGCCGCTGCCGTTCGAGGAATGGGCACGGGGCGCCGCCGCTGTCGCCGTTCAGAGTCTTTTCGTGTCCGACCGTTTGTGAGGAGAAGTCATGGCCCCGTCCCCAAACCTGTCGCGCAGGAGCTTCCTCGTCGGCTCCGTGCTGTTCGCCGGGGGAGCCGCTCTGGCGGGCTGCACCTCCGACCCGCTGAACAAGAACTCCGGTGCCGCGGGCGGGGCGAAGGTCACGCTCAACCAGTGGTACCACGCGTACGGCGAATCGGGCACGCAGCAGGCGGTGCAGCGCTACGCACAGGAGTTCACCAAGGCCAACCCGGACATCGCGATCAAGGTCAGCTGGATCGCCGGTGACTACGAGACCAAGCTCAACTCCGCCATGCTCACCGCGGACGCGCCCGACCTGTTCGAGATCGGCGACTTCCGCTACCAGAACGTGAAGAACGGCTTGCTTGCCCCGCTCGACGACATCGTCGACCCAGTCAAGGGCGACTTCTCCAAGGCCGCGCTGGACACCGCGACCGTCGAAGGCAAGATCTACGGCGTCAAGACGATCGACGACGTCATGATGCTGTACTACCGCAAGAGCGTGCTGGCCGCGGCCGGGGTCAAGCCGCCGACGACGTTCGCCGAGCTGCTCGACGCGACGCGCAAGCTCACCACGAGCAAGCAGAAGGGCCTCTACATCGGCACCGACGGCGTCGGCGAGGCCGCCACCCTGCTGCTGTGGTCCTCGGGCGCCGACTTCTTCGACGCCAGTGGCAAGAAGGTCGCGTTCGCCACGCCCGAGGCCGTCGCCGCGATCGCGGGCCTCAAGCAGCTGCACGACACCGGCGGCCTGCTGCAGGGCTACCCCACCGACTGGTCCGACCCCGGCGCGTTCTCCGACAACGCCACCGCGATGCAGTGGGGCGGCCTGTGGTCGCTGCCGGACATCAAGAAGGCGCTCGGCGACGACTTCGGTGTGGTGCCGTGGCCGAAGTTCGGCGATGCGGGCCGGCAGGTCGCGCGCGTCGGCGGCTGGTACCAGCTGGCCAACGCGAAGAGCAAGAACCTCGACGCCGCCAAAAAGTTCGTCAACTGGCTGTGGATCCAGCAGGCCGACCTGCAGAAGGACTGGTGCGTCAAGTACGGCTTCCACATCCCGGCCCGCAAGGAGGTCGCGGCGCAGACCACCGAGTTCTCCTCCGGCGCGGCGAAGGACGCCGTCACGATCTCGCAGCAGAACGGGCTTTCGTACTCGGGTCTGTGGAACAAGGCTTCGGCGACGCTGTTCCTGCAGGCCGCCACGAAGATCGCCAACGGTCAGGCCGACCCCGCCGCCGAGCTCGGCGACGCGGCGAAGCGCGCCCAGGCCGAAGTCGACAAGCAGCTCGCCTGACATGGCCGTCTCGTCCCCGTCGTCGGCTTCAGTACTGTCGCCCTCCACCAGGACCCCGGCGGCGCCCGCCAAGCGGCGCCGCCGGAAGGTGGACTGGCGCGCGGTCGGCGCGTTCACTCTGCTCACCGCCCCGGTGGTGATCGGGCTCGGCGTGTTCAAGTACGTCGCGATCGCGTGGAGCTTCCTGCTCTCGTTCAACGACGCGCGCGGCACGATCTCACTGGGCAACTGGATCGGCTTCGACAACTACACGTTCCTGTTGTCCGATCCCGCGTTCCGTGACTCGCTGCTGATCATCGCGCTGTTCACGGTGTTCATCGTGCCGGTCACGTTCGTCGCGTCGCTGGGGCTGGCCGTGCTGGTCAACAGCATCCGCCGCGGCAAGGCGTTCTTCCGCACGGTGTTCCTCATTCCTGGTGCGGTGTCCTACGTGGTCGCGGCGCTCGTGTGGAAGATGGCGCTGTTCAACGGCCTGCCCTCGGGGGTCGCGAACGTGATCGGCGGCCTGTTCGGCGCCGATCCCGTGGCGTGGCTGTCGGAGACGAGCCCGCCGGTGTACTGGATCGCGGTGGTCACACTGCGGCTGTGGCTGCAGGTCGGGCTGTACATGATCCTTTTCCTCGCGGGCCTGCAGGCGATCTCGCCTTCGCTCTACGAAGCGGGTGAGCTGGACGGTACGTCGAAGTGGCAGGCCTTCCGCTACATCACGCTGCCGCAGCTGCGGAACACGTCGGTGGCGGTGCTGCTGCTCATCCTCATCGCGGCGTTCCAGGCGTTCGACGAGTTCTACAACCTGTTCGGCACCGGCCTTTCGGGCACGGCGACCGCGCCCGTGAAGCCGCCGCTGGTGTACCTCTACGACTCCGCGCTGGGCGACCAGAACTACGGCGTCGGTTCCGCGGGCGCGTTCCTGCTGACCGTGATCATCGTGGCGATCACGTTGCTGCAGGGGAAGTTCGTGGGCTTCGGGAAGAAGGACTGACATGGCCGTGCTGACCGGAAGTGTCTCAGCAGCACCGGCGAAGGTGCGGGAACGCCGCCCGGGCGGCTGGGGCCGCGTGCCGAAGTACGCGCTGGCCACCGTGCTCGTGCTGATCTTCCTGCTGCCGTTCTACATCATGGTGCGCAACGCGTTGATGACGCGCGCGCAGGTCGCCTCGCCCGAGTGGTCGTGGCTGCCCGACCCGCTGTCATGGGTGAACTTCGGCGACCTGTTCGCCGACGCCTCGGTGCCGATGGGCCACGCGCTGCTCAACTCGTTCGTCATCGCCATCATCACGGCGCCGGTCGGCACGATGTTCGGCTCGATGGCCGGCTACGCATTGGCCCGCATCAACGTGCCGGGCCGGCGCGCGGTGTTCACCTACGTGCTGGTGACGCTGATGATCCCGCAGTCGGTCACGTTCGTGCCGACGTTCGTGGTCGTCGGCGCCATGGGCGGGGTGAACACGGAGTGGGGCATCATCGCGCCGAACCTGTTCAGCGCGTTCACGGTGATCCTCTTCCGCAACTTCTACCTGCGGTTCCCGGCGGAGATCGAGGAGGCGGGCCGGCTCGACGGGCTCGGCTACCTCGGCGTGTACCGCCGGCTCGTGCTGCCCAACTCCGGCAGCATGATCGCCTCCCTCGGCGCGCTGATGTTCATCGAGAGCTGGAACTCCTTCCTGTGGCCCCTGGTCATCGGGCAGGATCCGTCGTCGTGGACGGCCCAGATCGCGCTCTCGACGTTCCTCACCGCGCAGACGATCAACCTGCCCGCCCTGTTCGCCGGCGCGCTCGTGACCATCGCCCCGCTCGTGGCGATGTTCCTGGTGGCGCAACGGTTCATCGTCCGCGGCATCGCGGCGAGCGGCATGAAGGAATAGGTCCCCTCCCATCCAGTGGAAGGGCCCCTTCCTCGGCTCCGGGAGGGGCCTTTCGTGGTTTCGGTCGTTCTTCGCGCTACTCGCCTCGGGCCGGTCCGGCGTGCTATGTTCATATCAAGAACTTGTGTGCGCGATACGAACACTCGAACACCGGAGTGAACGCTCTCGGGTGGTCGGGCACGATCGATAACAGGACGGAAAGGCTCGCGATGGCTACGGTGCTGTCGCTCGGCGAGGCGGTCGCCGAGCTGGTGCACGACGGGGACACCGTCGCGCTCGAGGGGTTCACTCACCTCATCCCGGTCGAGGCCGGGCACGAGATCATCCGGCAGGGGCGCAAGAACCTCACGCTGGTGCGGATGACCCCCGACATCGTCTACGACCAGCTGATCGGCGCGGGCTGCGCGAGCAAGCTGATCTTCTCATGGGGCGGCAACCCGGGTGTCGGCTCGCTGCACCGGTTCCGCGACGCCGTGCAGCACAGCTGGCCGGTGCCGCTGGAGATCGAGGAGCACAGCCACGCGGGCATGGCCAACCGCTACGTCGCCGGCGCGTCCGGGCTGCCGTTCGCGGTGCTGCGCGGTTACACGGGCACCGACCTGCCGGCGCAGACGGACACGATCAAGCCGATCACCTGCCCGTTCACGGGTGAGCAGCTCACCGCGGTCCCCGCTTTGAACCCCGACGTCACGATCGTGCACGCCCAGCGCGCCGACCGCGCGGGTAACGTGCAGATCTGGGGCATCGCCGGCGTGCAGAAGGAAGCGGTGCTGGCGGCGAAGCGGTCGCTGGTCACCGTGGAAGAGGTCGTCGACGAGCTGGAGCCCAAGCCGGGCGCGCTGGTGCTGCCGACGTGGGCCGTCACCGCTGTCGCCGAGGTGCCGGGTGGCGCGAAGCCGTCGTACGCGGCGGGCTATTACGAGCGCGACAACTCCGCCTACCAGGCGTGGGACCTGATCGGGCGCGACCGCGACGAGTTCACCAAGTGGCTGAACGAGCTGACCGGGGTGAAGGCATGAGCGAGTACACCGCCGACGAGATGATGAGCATCGCCGCGGCGCGCGCGCTCGGCGAGGGCATGTCCTGCTTCGTGGGCATTGGCCTGCCGAGCACCGCGGCCAACCTGGCGCGGCGCACGCACGCGCCGAACCTCACGCTGATCTACGAATCCGGCTGCCTTGGCGCGAAGCCGACCCGGCTGCCGCTCTCGATCGGCGACGGCGAGCTGGCCGACACCGCCGACGCCGTGGTGAGCGTGCCCGAGGTCTTCAACTACTGGCTGCAGCCCGGCCGTATCGACGTCGGGTTCCTCGGGGCCGCGCAGCTCGACAAGTTCGGCAACATCAACACGACCGTGATCGGCTCCGACTACCACGACCCGAAGGTCCGCCTCCCCGGTGCGGGAGGCGCGCCCGAGATCGCCGCCTCCTGCAAGGAGGTGTTCATCGTGCTGCGGCAGAGCCCCCGCGCGTTCGTGGACAAGGTCGACTTCATCACCTCGTTCGGCCACGGCACCGGCAAGGGCGACCGCGAGAAGCTCGGCCTGCGCGGCGCGGGCCCGACGCTGGTGGTCACCGACCTCGGCCTCATGCGGCCCGACCCGGAGACCGCCGAGCTCACGCTCACCGAAGTGCACCCCGGCATCGAGGTCGAGCAGGTGATCGCGGCCACCGGGTGGAAACTGAAGGTGGCGGCGGACCTCAAGATCACCCCGGCGCCCACCGACGAGGAACTGACCCTGCTCCGATCCCTGAAGAAGGCCGGCGAATGAGCGACGTATTCCTGTTCGACGCGGTCCGCACCCCCTTCGGTCGCCACGGCGGCGCGCTGGCGAAGGTGCGTCCGGACGACCTCGCGGCCACCGTGCTGAAGTCGCTGGCCGAGCGCAACGACCTCGATCCGTCCGCTGTGGACGAGGTGCTGCTCGGCGACGCCAACGGCGCCGGTGAGGACAACCGCAACGTCGCGCGCATGGCCACGCTGCTCGCGGGCTGGCCGGTGACCGTGCCGGGTGGCACGCTCAACCGCCTGTGCGGCTCGGGCCTCGATGCCGTGATGCAGGCCAGCCGCACGATCCAGGTCGGCGACGCGTCGCTGATCGCCGCCGGCGGGGTGGAGTCCATGAGCCGCGCGCCGCTGGTGATGGCCAAGCCGGAGAAGGCGTTCCCGGCCGCCAACCAGACGCTGTACAACTCCGCGCTGGGCTGGCGCATGGTCAATCCGGCCATGCCGCAGGAGTACGTGATCTCCAACGGCGACTCCACCGAGTACCTCGCCGAGCGCTACGGCATCACGCGCGAGGAGCAGGACGAGTTCGCGGTGCGCAGCCACGTCAACGCGGCGCGCGCGTGGGACGAGGGCTTCTACGACAACCACGTCGTGCCGGTCGAGGGCGTCGAGCTGACCCGGGACGAGGGCATCCGGCCCGATTCCACGATGGAAAAGCTGGCCAAGCTGAAGCCCGCGTTCAAGCGCGACGGCGGCACGGTCACGGCCGGCAACTCGTCGCCGATCAACGACGGCGCGTCGGCGCTGCTGCTGGGCGACGAGGCCGCCGGCAAGCGGCTCGGCAAGGCGCCGCTGGCCCGGATCGCCGGCCGCGGTGCGGCGGGTGTCGAGCCCAACATCTTCGGCGTCGGCCCGGTCCGGGCGGCCGAGATCGCGCTGGAGCGCGCCGGCATCGGCTGGGGCGACGTGGCGGCCGTGGAGCTCAACGAGGCGTTCGCCGCGCAGTCGCTGGCGTGCCTCAAGGAGTGGAAGGAGCTCGACCCCGAGCTCATGAACGTCCACGGTGGGGCCATCGCGATCGGGCACCCGCTCGGCGCGTCGGGCGGCCGGATCCTCGGCACGCTCGCCAACCGCCTGCAGCAGACGGGCGGGCGCTACGGCGTCGCCGCGATCTGCATCGGCGTGGGCCAGGGGCTCGCCGTCGTCCTCGAACGCCAGTGACACCCCTGCTCTGACACCACCGACCGGATTGGAGGAACCGTGGCCGCTCCCACCGATCTCCGCCTGCCCCGCTACCCGCGGGAGCCGGAGGACGCCAACGCCCCGCTGGACTTCGCGGGCTACCGCTCCACGAAGCTGCGCCACCCGTCGCAGCCGCTGGTGCTGCTCCCGCAGATGCTCACCGAGGTCACCGGGCCGCTGCTCGGCCCGGGCCGCCTCGGCGAGCTCGACAACGACCTCACCCGCCAGCACGACGGCGAGCCGCAGGGCCAGCGCATCATCGTCACCGGCCGGCTGCTCGACGGCGACGGCCGCCCGATCCGCAACTCGCTCGTCGAGATCTGGCAGGCCAACGCGGGCGGGCGCTACCGGCACACCGGCGACCGCTGGCCCTCGCCGATCGACCCGAACTTCTCCGGGCTCGGCCGCGCGCTGACCGACGACGACGGGCGCTACGAGTTCACCACCATCAAGCCCGGCGCGTACCCGTGGAAGAACCACGACAACGCCTGGCGCCCCGCGCACATCCACTTCTCCGTGTTCGGCTCGGCGTTCACGCAGCGGCTGGTCACGCAGATGTACTTCCCGGAAGACCCGCTGTTCTACCAGGACCCGATCTTCAACTCGATCCCCGACGAGAAGGTTCGGCAGCGGATGATCTCGCGCTTCAACCTGGAGCGCACCGTGCCGGAGTGGGCGCTGGCCTTCGACTTCGACATCGTCGTGCGCGGCCGTGAGCAGTCGGTGTTCGAGGACGAGGAGGACGAGGACTGATGGGCGAGCTGCTCACGACGCCGTCGCAGACCGTCGGCCCGTATCTGTCGATCGGGTTGCCGTGGGAAGACGGGCCGTTCGTGGTGCCCGAGGGCACCGAAGGCGCGTTCTGGATTCGCGGCACCGTCACCGACGGCGCGGGCGAGGTCGTGCCCGACGCCTTGATCGAGACCTGGCAGGCCGACCCGCAGGGCGGGTTCGACCACCCGGACGACCCGCGGGGCCGCGCCGAGTCGGGCTTCCGCGCGTTCGGCCGGTGCCCCACCGACGAGAACGGCGAGTACCGCATCCTCACGCTGCTGCCGGGTGTGCTGCCCGGTGAGCAGGGCCAGCAGGCGCGCCACATCGACGTGTCGGTGTTCGCGCGCGGGCTGCTCAACCGGGTCGTCACGCGGATCTACTTCGAAGACCAGGACAACTCGGGCGACGCGGTGCTGGCGAGCGTGCCGGCCGAGCGCCGGGACACGCTCGTGGCGAAGAAGACCGAAGACGGCTACCGCTTCGACGTGCGGCTGCAGGGCAAGGGCGAGACGGTCTTCTTCGCGCTCTGATCGATTATCTGTCCACTTTGGAGGTACAGGCGTGAGCGGCGTGGCGGTGCACCGGGTTGTCGAGGGCCGCGGCGACGGCCCGGTGGTGGTGTTCTCCAACTCGATCGGCAGCGACCACCGCATGTGGAACCCGCAGGTGGCGCCGCTCGTCGAGCGCGGCTACCGGGTCGTGCGGTACGACACGCGCGGCCACGGCGCTTCGCCCGTGCCGGACGGCCCGTACGACCTGGCCGACCTGGGCGGCGATGTGCTGGCGCTGCTGGACGACCTGGGTGTGGAGCGGGCACACCTCGTCGGGCTTTCGCTCGGCGGGATGACCGGGATGTGGCTGGGGGTGCACGCGGCCGAGCGGTTGCGGAGCCTCACGCTGTGCTGCACGTCGGCGAAGCTCGGCCCGCCGCAGATGTGGGCGGACCGCGCGAAACTGGTGCGGTCCGAGGGCACCGGCGCCGTCGCCGAGGCCGGGGTGGGCCGCTGGGTCACGCCGGCGTACGCGCAGTCGCACCCGGACGAGATGGCGTTCCTGCGCGGGATGATGACCGACTGCCCGGACGAGGGATACGCGGCCTGCTGCGGCGTGATCGAGCGGATGGACCAGCTGGCCGACCTGCCGAAGATCACCACGCCGACGCTGGTGATCTCCGGCGCCGACGACCCCGCGACCCCGCCCGACTCCCACGGCAGGCTCATCGCCGAAGGCATCCCGGGCGCGCGGTTCGAGGTCGTCGCCTCGGCCGCGCACCTGGGCAACTACGAGCAGCCGGCGGAGTTCACGCGGCTGATCCTCGAGCAGATCACGGAGGCAGTGTGATGGTCGACGTTCCGGGCGAACGTTTCGACGCGGGCATGAAGGTGCGCCGCGAGGTGCTGGGCGACGAGCACGTGGACCGGTCGGTGGCCCGGACCACGGAGTTCAGCAAGCCGTTCCAGGAGTACATCACCGAGGCCGCGTGGGGCTCGATCTGGACGCGCGACGGCCTGGACCGCAAGACGCGCAGCTGCATCACGCTGGCCACACTCACCGCGTTGCACTGCCACGACGAGCTGGCCATGCACGTCCGCGCGGCCATCCGCAACGGCCTCACCGCCGCGGAGATCCGCGAGGTCCTGATGCACACCGGCGTGTATGCGGGCGTGCCCGCGGCGAACACGGCGATGGCCATCGCCCAGCGCACGCTGGCCGAACTGGGCGAGCCCACCGCGCAGGTCCCCGACGCCGGATAGGGTTCGCGGCATGGACTCCGACGAACCGGCCGAACGCGGCGCGCACCACGTGCAGTCGCTGGAGCGCGGGCTGGCGGTGATCAAGGCCTTCAGCGCCCAGGCGCCACACCCGACGCTCAGCGACGTCGCGCGGATCACGGGCCTCACGCGCGCCGCCGCGCGCCGGTTCCTGCTCACGCTCGTGGATCTCGGGTACGTCCGCACCGACGGCAAGTACTTCTCGCTGACCGCTCGCGTGCTCGATCTGGGGTACGCGTATCTGTCGAGCCTGTCGCTGTCGGAGGTCGCGCAACCGCACCTGGAGCGGCTTTCCGCGCAGGTGCGGGAATCCAGCTCCGTGTCGGTGCTGGAGCCGCCGGACATCGTCTACGTCGCGCGCGTGGCGGTTTCGCGCATCATGACCGTGAGCATCAACGTCGGCACGCGCTTCCCGGCCTACGCCACGTCCATGGGCCACGTACTGCTCGCCGACATGTCGGCGGCGGAGCTCGAGGCCTACTTCCTGATCACCGAGCTCGACCGGCTCACGTCCCACACTCTCACCGACCGCGCCGCCCTCGAGGCCGAGCTAGCGCAGGTCGCCGAGCAGGGCTGGGCCATGGTCGACCAGGAGCTCGAGGAGGGCCTGCGCTCGGTCGCCGCGCCGATCCGCAACCGCCAGGGCCGCGCGGTCGCGGCCGTGAACATCTCCACGCACGCCAGCCGCACCCCCGCCCACTCCGTCCGCGAAGACCTGATCCCGCCCCTGCTCGACACGGCCCACGCCATCGCCGCCGACCTCGCCGGCTCCAGCCCCGCGCAGGCCGTCCGTGGCTGACCCGCTCACCACCGCCCCCGCCGCCGCGCCGACCGACTTCACTTTCGGCCGGCCGGGTGCCACCGCCGGCCACAAGCAGGCCGACTCCGCGCGAAGTGACCCTGCCGGCCCGATTGCTGCGAACCGCGAGCCGGACACCGCACCTGCCGGACCCGGAACCGGTGCGGCTCCGGCGCTCGTGGCCGCGCGGCCGGGAGTGGCCACCGCGAATGCCGAGGCGGCGGAGTTCGCCGCCGGCGTCGGCGCTGATGCGAGCGGTGAGCAAACGACCTCGGCGGCTCGTCAGCGGACAGCAGGCTCGGCTGCGGCGGCCGGTGGATCGACCGAATCGCCGGCAAGCCCGCAGACCGACCGGGCAACCGCTGCGAGCGGCGACCCGGAGGCCGCGCCGGCCGGACCCGGAACCGGTGCGGCGCCGCGCGTGGCGGGGCTGCTGCTCGCCGCCGGGGCGGGGCGGCGGTTCGGTGGGCCGAAGGCGCTGGTCGAGCTGGACGGGGAACCGTTGGTGCGGCGGGCGTTGCGCACGCTCGTCGAGGCCGGGTGCGGCCCGGTGCGCGTGGCGGTCGGGGCGGCGGCCGAGGACGTGACGAAGCTGCTGTCCGACCCAAGCCTGGCGATTTACGCCGAGGGCTGGGAAGGCGGCATGGGTGCGTCGCTGAAGGCGGGGCTGGCGGCGCTCGCCGACCAGTTCCCGGAGGGCGCCGAAAGCGGGCCCGTGGCGGTGCTCGTGCACCTGGTCGACCTGCCGTGGGTGCCGGCGGCGGCGTTGGCGCGCGTGGTCGCGAAAGCTTCTCCGACGGCCGTTGTCCGAGCGGCGTACGACGGCGTACCCGGGCATCCGGTGCTGTTCGGGCGACGGTGGTGGGGCGAGGTAGCCGCGTCGGCGCAGGGGGACCGCGGGGCGCGGGACTGGTTGCGGGGCCGGGGAGACGTCGTGCTCGTCGAGTGCGGGGATCTGGGCAGCGGCCATGACGTCGACCGGCCCGCTGACCTGGGGCGGACCCCGAAGACGGCGGGATGACCGGCGCAACTGTGCCCGGGAGCCCTACGATCGGGAGCGTGACTCAGTCCCTCGCCTCACCCGAAGAGCTCACCGCCGCGCTCGACGCCACCGGGTACCTCGCCGACGAGGGGCTGGCGACGGCCGGGTTCCTCGCCCTGCGCCTGCGCCGCCCGTTGTTCTGCGAAGGCGAACCGGGGACGGGCAAGACGTCGCTGGCGCTGGCGCTCTCGGCTGCGCTCGACCTGCCGCTCGTGCGCCTGCAGTGCCACGAGGGCATCGACGCCGCGCAGGCCCTCTACGAATGGGACTTCCCCCGCCAGCTCCTGCACCTGCGCGCCCTCGAAGCCGCCGACGGGGGTCGCCTCGACGCCGAGACCGCCGAGCGCTCGCTCTACACCGAGCGTTTCCTGCTCGCGCGCCCGCTGCTGCAGGCCCTGACCACGGCGCCGTGCGTGCTGCTCGTCGACGAGATCGACCGCGCCGACGACGAGTTCGAAGCGTTCCTGCTCCAGCTGCTCGACGAGTACACCGTCACGATCCCCGAATACGGCGAGGTCCGCGCCGAGCAGCCGCCGCTCGTCGTGCTCACCTCCAACCGCACGCGCGAGGTCCACGACGCCCTCAAGCGCCGTTGCCTCTACCACTGGCTCGAGCACCCCGACCTCGCCCGCGAGATCACCATCCTGCGCCGCCGCATCCCCGGCATCGGCGAAACCCTCGCCCGCCAGGTCGCCGACGCCGTCCACCGCCTCCGCGCCATGGACCTCCTCAAGCCCCCGGGCGTCGCCGAATCCCTCGACTGGGCCCGCGCCCTCCTCGCCCTCGACCGCGACGAGCTCGACGCCGCCACCGCCGCCCGCACCCTCGGCGCGGTCCTCAAGTACAGCGAAGACATGGACCGCGTGCGCGCCAAACTGGACACGCTGTTCTCCTGACACTGCTCGGCGGCGGCGATGCCGACTCGCGCACGGCCCATCCTGACGCGGAGGCGGCGCTGGCGACCTCGCACGGCGCCAGGCCCGGATTCTCCGTGCCGCGCCCCGGAGCGGCTGCTTCGGCGAGGCGTTCGAGCGCGGTGCCGGCGCCGCCCGCCGCGGTGCGTGGCGCTGGTGGCGATGCCCGCGCGAAGCGAAAAACAGCTCTCCGTGGCGCAACCGTCCGCGAGTGGGCGCTGTTCTCCTGCCGCGCCTCGGGTCGCCGCCCTGGGCGCGGCGTTCGCGCGGCGCCGAGGGCGGCTGTCGTGCTGAGCCGCGCTTCGTGGCGGTGATCGCGCGAGGCGAAAAACAGCTCTCCGCGGCGGCGCCGTTCCGCGAAAGTGTTGCGGCTCTCGTTCGTCTACTGTGGACTGCAGTTGATTGCGTTGACCGGACCACCGCCCGCGAGTCATGCTTTTCCCATCACCGCGACAGAAGCGGCCGAGAGGAGGAAGACCGTGTGGATGACCGAGATCGATCGCGCAGCCGCGGTCTTCCCCGTGCTCTGACCCGGCGCGGAAACCGGCACTGCAAACCGGCACTGCAAACCGGCACTGCAAACCGGCACTGCAAACCGGCACTTAACCCCGGCACTTAACCCCGGCACCGAACCCCGGCACCGAACCCCGGCACTGAACCGGCCCGGCCACGCACCGACCGCACCCAACCGCGCCACCGAAGCGCAAACCCGGCGCCCAGAGCCACCACCCCACCTTCTCGATCTTTCCCCAAAAGTCTCCGCGCGCCCGCCCTCCCGCTACCTTGGGTGGTCGCTGCGCGGAGCCGCTGAGCGCGCGCGTCTTCCCGGGGGAGGGGCGGCGTGCGCGCTCGCGCGTGGCCGGAGAAACCCGCGCGGGGCGAAACCGTTGCACAATGGAGGCATGGAGACCGACGTCGCCGATCCGCTGGCCGGCTTAGCCGGGTTCGCGGCGGCACTGCGCGAGGCGGGCGTCGCGTGTGATGCGCGGCGTGTGCAGGCGTATCTGGCGGCCGTCGCGGAGGTGGACATCGCGGAGCCCACGCAGCTCTACTGGGCCGGCCGGCTCACGTTGTGCTCCGATCCTGACGACCTGCCGCGCTACGAAGAGGCCTTCGCCCGCTGGTTCGACGGCGACGAGACCCGCCGCGGCACCCAGTCCGTCCCTGCTCAGAAGCGTGCCCGCATCGCACCGTTGACCTCCGACGCCGGTGGCAGCAGCGAAGGCGACGAAGAACCCGACAGCCTCAAAGTCGCCGCGAGTGACCACGAAGTGCTGCGCCACCGTGACCTCGCCGAGCTCACCAAAACCGAGCGCGAGCACCTGCGCGAGCTCCTGGCCACGCTCAAACCGGTTCCGCCGCGCCGCCGCGCGGCGCGCCGCCGCCCCGCCCACCGCGGCCGGCTGGACCCAGCCCGCACGTTGCGCGCCATGCTCGCCGACGGTGGGGAACCCGTGCGCCTCGTCCGCAGCCGCCGCGGCACCCGCCCGCGGAAAACGGTGCTTCTCATCGACGTCTCCGGTTCGATGAGCCCCTACGCCGACGCGTTGCTGCGCTTCGCCCACGTGCTCACCCGGTCCGCACCGTCGAGCGTCGAGGTCTTCACGCTCGGCACGCGCATGACGCGGGTGTCGCGCCAGCTTCGGCAGCGCGATCCGGAGCAGGCCATGCTCGCGGCCGGCAACGCGGTGCCCGATTTCGCCGGCGGCACGCGCCTCGGCGAGACGCTGCGGGTGTTCCTCGACCGCTGGGGTCAGCGCGGAATCGCGCGCCGCTCCGTGGTCACCGTGTTCTCCGACGGCTGGGAGCGTGGCGACGTCGCGCTGCTGTCCGAACAGCTCGGCAGGCTGCGCCGGCTCGCGCACGCCGTATTCTGGGTTAATCCGCACGCGGGTCGGGAGGGGTACGCTCCGGTTCAATCCGGCATCGTCGCTGCTCTGCCCCACATCGACCGCTTGCTGGCCGGGCACAGCCTGGCGACGTTGGAACGACTGCTCGGGGAGATTGCCGATGCGTGACGTACTGGACGACGTGTACCGCCGCTGGCTGGCGGGCGAGACGGTGGGCCTGGGCACGGTCGTGGCCACGTTCTCGTCGGCGCCGCGGTCACCGGGCGCGTCGATGGTGGTGGCGCCGGACGGCACCGTCGCCGGCAGCGTGTCCGGCGGGTGCGTCGAGGGCGCCGTGTACGAGCTGGCCCAGGAAGTGGTCGCCGACCGCAAGCCCGTGCTGCAGCGTTACGGCGTGACCGACGACGACGCCTTCGCCGTGGGCCTGACCTGCGGCGGGATCATCGACATCTACGTGGAACACGTGGACCGCGACTCGATGCCGGAACTGGACCGGGTCGTGGAGTCCGTGCGCGGCGGCGAGCCCGTCGCCGTGGTCACGATCGTCGAGCACGAGACGCCCGGCCTGGTCGGCGAGCGCATGATCGTGTGGCCCGACCGCGTCGAAGGCTCGCTCGGCTCTTCGCGCATGGACGACGCCGTGGCCGACGACGCGCGCGGCCTGCTGGCCAGCGGCCGCACCGGCACCCTGCGCTACGGGCCGGACGGCCAGCGCCGCGGCGAGGGCATGGCCGTGTTCGTGAACTCGTTCGAACCGCCGCCACGACTGCTCGTGTTCGGCGCCATCGACTTCGCCGCCGCCATGGCGCGCATGGGCGCCTACCTCGGCTACCAGGTCACGGTGTGCGACGCGCGGCCCGTGTTCGCCACCAGCAGCCGGTTCCCCGACGCGCACGAAGTCGTGGTCGACTGGCCCCACCGCTACCTCGCCGCCGAGGCCGAGGCCGGCCGCATCGACAGCCGCACCGCGATCGCCGTGCTCACCCACGACCCGAAGTTCGACGTGCCGCTGCTGGAGATCGCGCTGCGGCTCGACGTCGGCTACGTGGGCGCCATGGGCTCCCGCAAGACCCATGACGACCGGTTCTCCCGCCTGCGCGAAGCCGGCATCACAGAGCCGGAGCTGGAACGGCTTTCGTCGCCGATCGGCCTGGACCTGGGCGCGCGCACACCCGAGGAGACAGCGGTGTCGATCGCGGCGGAGATCATTTCGCTGCGCTGGAGCGGAACCGGACGACGATTGGCCGCTTTGTCCGGCCGGATCCACAGCTGAGTGTTTTTCAGAAAGTCCCGCACGCCCCGGTGTGCGGGACTTTCGCATGAATCCGCATATGCGGAGACAATTGCCCAGAAGAACCGTATCTGCGGATAAAAATCCACTTTGGACCCGACAATGCGGTGAACCAACGGTCAATCCTCGAGCGACCACGCGCGCGGTGGGCGAATGACCGGAAATCCCCATGCCCAGGCGGAAGTCGACCATGTCGCGACCGTCCATCTGAGACTCGGGTGAGTTTTGCCGCCGGGTGGAAAAATCACCCGGACGGAGGTCCGCATCTGCGGAATGGCACTGCGCATAAGCGTGCAGATGCGGGATCTCAGCCCGGATGTGCGACATCAGGACTTGTCCGCGCGCGTAAGGAGTAGCAGGCTCCCCTGTGAGGCCGATCACGATCGACCTTGGCCGTTCCCGAACCGGCCCGCCGGCCCCCACCCGGGTCAGGCGGGCATTTGCTCTTGGAGGCCTTTGATGCGCATCACCGTCACTGTCGACGGCACGAAGTACACCGATGAGGTGGAGCCCCGCACACTTCTCGTCCACTACCTGCGGGAGCGCGTCGGGAAAGTGGGCACGGTCGTCGGCTGCGACACGAGCAACTGCGGCGCGTGCACCGTCCACCTCGACGGCCACAGCGTGAAGTCCTGCTCCGTGCTCGCCGTCCAGGCCGACGGCAGCGAGGTCACCACCGTCGAAGGGCTCGCCCGCGACGGGCGGCTCCACCCCGTGCAGCAGGCGTTCCACGACAACCACGCCCTGCAGTGCGGCTTCTGCACGCCCGGCATGATCATGGCGTCGATCGACCTGCTGGCCGACAACCCCGATCCCGACGAGACGGCCGTGCGTGAAGGTCTCGAAGGGAACCTCTGCCGCTGCACCGGCTACCAGAACATCGTGCGCGCGGTGCGCGACGCCGCGCAGCACATGAGCCCGGGCGCCGGACCCGAGGCCGAGCAGATCAAGCACGTCGGTGTGGGTGGTGAGTGATGACCGCGACCATCGAGCCGGAAGTCGGAAAGGCCCGGCTCCGCAAGGAGGACGAGCGGCTGATCACCGGCCGCACGCGCTGGACCGACAACATCGTGCTGCCAGGCATGCTGCACCTCGCCGTGCTGCGCAGCCCCATGGCGCACGCCAAGATCGTGTCGCTGGACGTGTCGGCGGCCAAGGATTCACCCGGTGTCATCGCGGTTTACACCGCCAAGGACCTGGACCCGGACGGGTCGATCGGCATGCCGTGCGCGTGGCCGATCACGCCCGACATGAAGTCGCCGCGCCGCCCGGTGCTGGCGGACGGCCAGGTCAACTTCGCCGGTGAAGGCATCGCGGTGGTCGTCGCGCGCTCGTCGGCCGAGGCCCACGACGCGCTCGAGGCGATCGACGTCGAGTACGACGAGCTGCCCGTGGTCCTCGACATGGAGGCCGCGCTCGCCGAGGGCGCGCCGCTCGTGCACGAGGACCTGGGCACCAACGAGAGCGCGGTCTGGAAGTTCGACTCGGCCGAGGCGGGCACCGGCGGCAACGTCGAGGACGCGATCTCGTCGTCGAAGATCGTGCTCAAGCGCCGGTTCCGCCAGCAACGGCTGATCCCGGCGTTCATGGAGCCGCGCGCGTGCGTGGTCGACCCGACGGGCACGCAGATCTCGGTGTGGTCGGCCACGCAGGTGCCGCACATCCTGCGCGTGATGACCGCGCTGACGCTGGGCATCCCGGAGCACAAGCTGCGCGTGATCGCCCCCGACGTCGGCGGCGGTTTCGGCGGCAAGATCGGCGTGCTGCCCGAGGAGATGATGACCGTCCTCGTGGCACAGAAGCTCGGCAAACCGGTGAAGTGGAACGAATCGCGGTCGGAGTCGATCCTCACCGCGCACCACGGCCGCGACCAGATCCAGGACATCACGATCTCCGCGAACGCCGACGGCACCGTCACCGGCCTCAAGGTCGAGCTGCTCGCCAACATGGGCGCCTACATCGGGCTCGTCGGGCCGGGCGTGCCGATCCTCGGCGCGTTCATGTTCAACGCGATCTACAAGTTCCCCGCGTACCACTTCGCCTGCACCAACGTGTTCACCACGACCACGCTCACCGACGCCTACCGCGGCGCCGGACGGCCGGAGGCGACGTTCGCGGTCGAGCGGATCATGGACGAGCTCGCCGACGAGCTCGGCATGGACCCGATGGAGCTGCGCGAGAAGAACTGGATCAAGCACGAGGAGTTCCCGTTCACCACGGTGGCGGGCCTGACCTACGACACGGGCAACTACGAGGCCGCGACCGAGAAGGCCAAGGAGCTGTTCGACTACGACGGCCTGCGGCGCGAGCAGCAGCAGCGCCGCGACTCCGGTGACCCGGTGCAGCTCGGTATCGGCATCTCCACGTTCACGGAGATGTGCGGCCTGGCGCCGTCGCGCGTGCTCGGCTCGCTCGACTACGCGGCGGGCGGCTGGGAGTACGCGTCGGTGCGGATGCTGCCGACCGGCAAGGTCGAGGTGACCACCGGTGCCTCGGGCCACGGCCAGGGGCACGAGACGGCGTGGAGCCAGATCCTCGCCGACCAGCTGGGAGTGCCGTTCGACGACATCGAGGTGCTGCACGGCGACACGCAGTCTTCGCACAAGGGCATGGACACCTACGGTTCGCGATCACTGGTGGTCGGTGGTGTCGCTGTCGTGAAGGCCGCCGAGAAGGTGGTGGCCAAGGCCAAGCCGGTCGCGGCGCACCTGCTCGAGTGCTCCGAGGACGACCTGGAGTTCGCCGGCGGCAAGTTCACCGTCAAGGGCACGGACCAGTCGACGACGATGCAGGACATCGCGTTCACCGTGTTCGCCGCCCACAACCTGCCCGACGGCATGGAACCCTCGCTCGACTCCGACGCCACGTTCGACCCGGAGAACTTCTCCTACCCGCACGGCACGCACCTGTGCGCCGCCGAGGTGGACACGGAGACGGGCCGGGTCAAGCTGCGCTCGTACGTGTGCGTGGACGACGTCGGTGTGGTGGTCAACCCGCTGATCGTGGAGGGCCAGGTGCACGGCGGGCTCGCGCAGGGCATCGCGCAGGCGCTGTTCGAGGAGGCCGTGCACGACGAGAGCGGCACGCTCACCACGGGCACGTTCGCCGACTACCTGCTGCCCTCGGCGGCCGACCTGCCCTCGTTCACCACGGCGCGCACCGAGACGCCGTCGACCACGAACCCGTTGGGCGCCAAGGGTGTCGGCGAGGCGGGCACGATCGCCTCGACGCCGGCGGTGGTCAACGCCGTGATCGACGCGGTGCGCCACTTCGGCGTGAACGACATCGACATGCCGTTGACGCCGATGCGGGTGTGGCATGCCGTCCAGCACGGAACCACGGACGCCGGCGGAGCCGGCTCGGAGGCCGGCGGCGGCCTCGGTTCGATCGACGCCTCCGGAGGTGCCCAGTGATCCCGGCCCCGTTCGAGTACGTGGCTCCGTCCAGTGTGGACGAAGCCGTGCAGGCGCTCGCCGCCGCGGGCGAGGACGCGAAGGTGCTGGCGGGCGGGCAGAGCCTGCTGCCGGTGCTGCGGATGCGCCTGGCCGCGCCGACCACGCTCGTCGACCTGCGCAAGGTCGCGGAGATGCGCGGCGTGCGCGAGGACGGCGGCGACCTCGTGATCGGCGCGATGACCACGCACTACGACGTGCAGCGCGACCCGCTGGTCGCCGAGCACGCCGCGCTGATCAAGGCGGCCACCGACACCGTGGCCGACCCGCAGGTGCGCCACCGCGGCACCTTCGGCGGCGCCATCGCGCACGCCGACCCGGCGGGCGACCTGGCGGCGCCGGTGCTGGCGATGGAAGCTTCGCTCGTGATCGCCGGCCCCGGCGGCCGTCGCACGGTAGCGGCGGCGGACTTCTTCCAGGACTTCTTCACCACGGCCCTGGCGCCCGACGAGCTGCTCGTGGAGGTGCGCCTGCCCAAGCACACGGGCTGGCGCGCGCACTACGAGAAGTTCACCCGGGTGGCGCAGGCGTGGTCGATGGTCGCGGTCGCGGCCACCGTCCGCACGGAGGGCGGCGTGATCGAGGAGGCCCACGTGGCGCTGACGAACATGGGCTCGACGCCCGTGCGTGCCGTCGCCGTGGAACAGGCGCTGGTGGGCGCTTCGGCCAACGCCGACGTGATCCGCGCCGCCGCCGCGCACGCCGCCGACGGCACGAACCCGGCAGCGGACGGCAACTCCGACATCGAGTACCGGCAGCACCTCGCGCGGGTGCTCACGGGCCGTGCCCTGACGGCTGCGGTCGGAGCCTGATTGTCGACGAGGCCCACCTTTCGGCCGTCGCGGCCGTAAGGTGGGCCTCATCGGTTCTTGGCTTTTGGTTCTGCGGTTCGAAGGAGAGGAGGTCGGCCCGTGCGGCTCGACCACGAATTCACCGTCCCCGCGCCTCTGGAGGAGGTCTGGCAGGCCGTCATCGACCCCGAGCGCGTCGCCCCGTGCATGCCGGGGGCCGCGCTCACGAAGGTGGAGGGCGATTCCTTCACGGGCACGGTGAAGGTCAAGCTGGGCCCGATCTCCCTGCTGTACAAGGGATCCGGCGAGTTCCTAGAAAAGGACGAGGCGGCCCGCAAGGTCGTCATCAAGGCCTCCGGCAAGGACTCCCGCGGCGGCGGCACCGCCGCGGCGACCGTGACCGTGACGCTGCGCTCGACCGACGACGGCGGCACCCACGGCGACGTGGGCAGCGACATCGCCATCACGGGCCGCCCGGCGCAGTTCGGCCGCGGCCTGATCTCGGAGGTGGGCGGGAAACTGCTGGACACCTTCGCGGGCAACCTGGCCGATTCACTGCGCGCTGACGGCGCGGGTGCAGGCGCTGGCGCCGCCGGGGCTGGTTCAGCCGCGGCGTCTGCCGGCTCAGGCTCGGTTTCGACCGCTCCGGCGACTTCGGCCGCTCCGGCTGCCGAAGCGGCCGCGAAGGGCGACCTCGCCGAACAATCCGCCGCCGACAGCGCCGAAGCCGGCTCAGCGGCCCCGAAACCCCAGCTCCGCAGCGTCCCCTCCGGTGGCTCGACCGGCGAAACCGAAGCCATCGACCTCCTGGACTACGCGGGCCAGTCCGTGGCCAAACGCCTCATCCCGGTCGCCGCGGGCGCCGCGGTGCTGTTCGTGGTCTTCATGATCATCCGGGCACTGCGCCGCCGCTGACGACCGTACCTGCACCGCACCTGCTCTGCGCCCCGCCTGACCGGCGCGACGCGGCCTGGGAGGCAAAGCCCCGCCCTCCCTGGGGGGCGTGCCCTTGTCCATCCTATCGGCCCACCCCGACGAAACCCGGCGAAAGCGGCGCGGAACGCCCGGTTGTCCACAACTCGGCTCGGTTGTGGACAACCGGGGGTGGCGGGCTCGCGAACCCGGGCACAGCCTCACCCGACTCGGGAATGCCCACGTCCGCAGGGCTCAGGACCTCCGGTCCGGCTCGGTTGTGGACAACCAGGGGTGGCGGGCTTGCGAACCCGGGCACAGCCTCACCCGACTCGGGAGTTGCTCACCCGCTCTCCTCAACCATGTCCGCAGGGCTCCGGATCTCCGGTCCGGCTCGGTTGTGGACAGCCAGGGGTGGCGGGCTTGCGAGCCCGGGCACAGCCTCACCCGACTCGGGAGTTGCCCACCCGTCCACCTCAACCACATCCGCAGGGCTCAAGATCTCCGGCCGGCTTGGTCGTGGACAACCAAGGGCGGCGGGCTCGCGAACCCATCCGGGCACCGCGCCGCCGCTGACACCCGCGGAATTGCGCACCCGCTCTACCCCAACCATGTCCGCGGGGCAGAAGACCTCCGGGATTTCCCCCGGTCCGGCGACGGCGGAGGGTTGACCGGCTACCCTGGGCCACCTCGTCGGCCGAAGGGGCGTCACGATGCTGGGAGCGGGTCCCCGGGGCGTCCGGGGTGCGCTGGCGGCGTGGCGGGAGTGGGACGGCCTGCCGTCGCGGTGGGGGATGTGGGTGGTGGCGCGGCGGAGGTGGATCGCGTACGCCGTGGTCTGCGAGCTCGCGGCCGTGACGGCTGTGGCGGTCGGGTTCGTGACCAACTTCGGCGGCCCGGTCCAGTTCGGGTGGTTCGCGACGCTCGTCGTGCTCGGGATCGCGCAGGCGGAGATGTCGCGGCGGATCGAGCGGCTGCGGCGGTGGATGAGCGGCCAGACGCACATCAACGTCACCTCCGTCTGGTACCTCGCGGGTGCCTTCCTGTTGCCGCCGGCGTGGGTGGCGTTGCTGGCGCTCGTCCTCTACGTGCACCTGTGGCTGCGGGTCTGGCGAAGCGTCCGTACGCGGCCGGCACACCGGTTTCTCGCCAGCACAGCGTGGGCGATGCTCAGCTGCTTCGCGGCGTCCTCCGTGCTCACCATCGACCACCTCAACGACGCGACCCTCAACACGTGGCACGGCGTGCTCGCCCTCGTCGCGGCGGCGGCCGTGTTCGAGGTGGTCAACATGGCGCTGGTCGCCGCGGGCATCTACCTCTACACGGGCAGCCGTCAGGCCGCGGACCTCATCGGCACGTGGGAGGACAACGCCTTCGAGATCGCCACGCTGTGCCTGGGCGGCCTCGCCTCGCTCGCGCTCGTGGCGCAACCCGTGCTCGTCGTTTTCGTGGTGGCGCCGCTGCTTCTGCTGCACCGCTACCTGCTTCTGAAGCAGCAGCTGCAGGTCGCCGCGGTCACGGACGAGAAGACCGGGCTGCTCAACACCGCGGGCTGGCACGACCTCGCCACGCGCGAGTTCACCCGGGCCCGCCGACGGGGCCCCGGCAGCGAGTTCGCCGTCCTGATGATCGACCTCGACCACTTCAAGCGCATCAACGACACCTACGGCCACCTCACCGGCGACGAGGTCCTCGCCGCCGTCGCCGTGGCGATCGCGGAGGCTGTGCGCCAGAGCGACACGGTCGGGCGCTTCGGCGGCGAAGAGTTCGTGGTGCTGCTGCCGGCCACCGGCGGCACGCCCGTGCTCGCCATCGCCGAGCGCGTGCGCGTCGCGGTGGGGGAGCTGAGTGTGGTGGTCGGCGGGACGGCGCGGGTCAGCGGCCTGTCGGTGTCCGTCGGCGTCGCCGGCTACCCCGACGCGGGCGACACGCTCGACCAGGTGCTGCGCTCGGCCGACGCCGCCCTCTACCGAGCCAAGGACGCCGGGCGCAACCGCGTCGCCGTGTGAGTCACCGCTCGAAATACGCGCTCCGCCCCGTTGTTGAACGTTGCATGAGTGCGGATCACGAGTCCGACGTCGTGGTGATCGGGGCGGGACAGGCGGGGCTGTCGGCGGCGTACCACCTGCGCCGCGCGGGTCTCGCCAACGAGACCGGCTTCGTGGTCCTCGACCACGGCAAACGCCCCGGCGGCGCGTGGCAGTACCGCTGGCCCTCGCTCGTCGTCGGCAAGGTCAACGGCATCCACGACCTGCCCGGCATGGCGTTCGGCATGCCCGACCCGAGGCGGCCCGCCAGTGAGGTCGTGTCCGAGTACTTCGCCCGGTTCGAGAAGACGTTCGACCTGCCCGTGCACCGCCCGGTCGACGTCACGGCCATCCGCGAGGACGGCGACCGCCTGCTGGTCGAGACGCCCGCCGAGACGTGGGCCGCCCGCGCCGTGATCAGCGCGACCGGCACGTGGGACCGCCCCTTCTGGCCGCACTACCCGGGGCAGGAGCTCTTCACCGGCCGCCAGCTGCACACCGCCGACTACCCCGGCGCCGAGGCGTTCCGCGGCCACCGCGTGGTCGTGGTCGGCGGCGGTATCTCGGCGGTGCAGCTGCTGATGGAGATCGGGCCCGTCGCGAGGTCGACGACCTGGGTCACCCGCCGCCCGCCGGTGTGGCGCGACGAGGAGTTCAACGAGGACTGGGGTCGCCAGGCCGTCGCGAAGGTGGAGCAGCGCGTGCGCGAGGGGCTGCCGCCGCAGAGCGTCGTGAGCGTCACCGACCTCGCCGTGACGCCCGAGGTGCGCGCCGCGCAGGCCACCGGGTATCTCGACCGCAAGCCGATGTTCGACCACCTCGTGCCCGAAGGCGTCGTCTGGGCCGACGGCACCTTCGAACCCGCGGACCTGATCCTCTGGGCCACCGGCTTCCGCGCGGCGATCGACCACCTCGCGCCCCTGCACCTGCGCACCCCAGGCGGCGGCATTCGCATGGACGGCACGCGTGTGGTCGCCGAACCGCGCCTGCACCTCGTGGGCTACGGGCCCTCGGCCAGCACCGTCGGCGCCAACCGCGCCGGACGTGCCGCCGTGCGGGAGATCCGCCGCTACCTCGGCCTCTGAACTCGACAACTCCATACGACGTAAAGTATCGTCGCCGCCAATCGCTTACAGCGTAAAGAGATGGGGGCCGTCATGCTTACGTTGCCCAGTGGAACCACGATCGACGTCGAGGTGCACGGCGACGGACCGGCGTTGCTGCTGCCCGTGAACCCGCGTCCGTTGGAGGGCGAGCAGGCCGAGGCCGTGCGCCAGTGGGGCGGCGACCCCGCGCTGGGCCGCTCGCTCATCGACGGCCTCGCCGGCTTCCGCGTGATCGCCTTCGACTACGAGGGCCACACCCTCGCCCACCCGCGCCCGGAAACCCTTACGCCGGACGAAATATCCACCGACCTGCTGGCGATCGCATCGGCCGTGAACGCCGAACACTTCGCCTACTACGGCTACTCCTGGCTGGCCGTCGTCGGCCTGCAGCTGGCCCTGCGCACCGACCGCCTCACCGCCCTGGTGATGGGCGGCTACCCGCCGCTCGACGGCCCGTACGACGCGATGCTCGCCGTCACCCGGGCGACGCACGCGATGCCCCGCACGGACGGCGGCGACGCGACGCCGGGCGACTGGGACTCCGTCGACTTCACCCTGTCCACGGCTCAGACCCGCCAGTTCGTCACGCTTTACGAGGCCCTGCAAGGCTTCGACGACCACGCCGTCCACCTGACGTGCCCCCGCCTGTGCTTCGCGGGCGCCGAAGACCGCATCGAATACGGCGAACGCTGGGGCGGCGTCACGGTCGACCTCGCAGGCCCCCTCGGCGAGAACCGCGCGGCCCTCGAACAGGACGGGTGGAAGGTCGAGCTCCTCGAAGGTCTCGACCACATGACCGCCATGCAGGCCAAGGCCGTGCTGCCGATCCTGCGCCCCTGGCTTGACGAGCACGTGGCGTAGATCAAGAAAATAGGCAGCCAAAGCTGATCAGTGTAGGCTGTCTATCGTGAACGAACAGAGCTCTCCCGACGTCGTGGCCCAGCGGCTGCGGATCCTCGTCGGCCGGCTGCGGCGGAGGATGCAGGACGCGTCATCCGTGCGCGGCCTGAGCGCGCCGCAGGCGTCGGCGCTGGCTCGGCTGGCGATCTCCGAACCGTGGTCGGCCAGCCAGCTGGCCGGCGCGGAACGGGTCCGGCCGCAGTCGATGGCCAAGACGGTCGCGGCGTTGCACGAACAAGGCCTGATCCGGCGTGAGGTCGACGCCGAAGACGCGCGCCGCCAGCTGCTCTTCCTGACCGACGAGGGCCGCGCTGTCGCCCAGGGGGCTCGCGCCAGCCGGGAAGAGTGGCTGGCCAGCGCGTTCGAGCAGCGTTTCACCGACGCCGAGCGCCAGGTCCTGGACCAGGCGCTGACCTTGCTGGAGCGCGTGGTCGAAGAATGAGCACACCCGTGAAAACGCGTGAGCGGCTCGGCGCGGGCGACGGGTTCGACCGCAAGCTCATCGCGCCCCTCGTCTCCGGCGCGATCCTGAACCCGATCAACTCCACGATCGTCTCGGTCGCGCTGGTGCCGATCGGTGTCGCGCTCGGCGCGCCGCCCTCGCAGACGGCGTGGCTGATCTCCGCGCTCTACCTCGCGACGGCGGTCGGCCAGCCCGTGGTCGGGCGCCTGATCGACATTTACGGTCCGCGCCGGCTGTTCCTCCCCGCGACGGCCCTGGTCGGGGTAGCGGGTGTGATCGGCGCCCTGGCCCCGAACCTGGCGGTGCTGATCGTCGCTCGGGTGATCCTCGGCTTCGGCACCTGCGCCGGTTACCCCGCGGCGATGCGGCTGATCCGCGACGAAGGCCGCCGCACCGGCAAGGACAGTCCCGCCGGCGTGCTCACCATCCTCGCGATCGCCACGCAGACCATCGCCGTGATCGGCCCGCCGCTGGGCGGGCTGCTGATCGGCCTCGGCGGCTGGCAGGCCACGCTGGCGATCAACATTCCCATCGCGATCGTGGCGTTCGTACTCGGCCGGCTGCGCTTCCCGCGCGACGAACGCGCCCCGGGCAAGCTGAACCTCGACTTCCCCGGCATGGCCCTGTTCGCGACGACGCTGGTCGCGCTCCTGCTGTTCCTCATGAACCCGCACGCCGGCTCGTGGTACCTGGTCGTGATCACCGTGCTCGCCGCCGCAGCGTTCACCGTGCACGAGCTGCGCCACCCCCGCCCGTTCATCGACCTGCGGGTGCTCGGCGGCAATGTTCCGCTGCTGCTCACCTACGGCCGCGCCCTGCTCGCGTATGTCGTGTCCTACAGCTTCATCTACGGCTTCACCCAGTGGCTCGAGGACGGCCGCGGCCTGTCGGCGAGCACCACGGGCCTGGTCACGCTGCCGATGTTCGCCACCGGCATCGTGGTCTCGGCGATCACCGGACGCCGGCAAGGGCTGCGCGGCAAGCTGGTCGTCGCCGCGGTCGCGCAGCTCGTCGCGTGTGTGCTCTTGCTGACGCTGATGCCGGCCAGTCCGTTGTGGACGATCGTCGGGATCGTGCTGATCTTCGGCATCCCCCAAGGGCTCAACAGCCTCGCGCTGCAGAACGCCGTGTACCGGCAGGCGAACTCCGACGACGTGGGCACGTCCGCGGGTCTGCTGCGCACCTTCGGCTACCTCGGCGCCATCGTCTCCTCCGCCGCCCAAGGAGGTTTCTACGGCCAACGCGCCGACACCGGCGGCCTCCATCACCTGGCGTGGTTCCTGGTGATCGCGAGTGTCGTCTTCCTGCTCGTCAACGTCCTCGACCGGACGCTGGCGCGATCCACCCATCCCGAAAGGCACCCGGAAATGACCGAACAGCTCGACCCGGCCCGCACCGCCCTGCTCGTCATGGACTACCAGGCCGGCATCGTGAGCCGCGTCGCCGACGACCAGGCGCTGGTCGATCGCGTCGACACCGCCATCGCCGACGTCCGCGCCCACGGCGGGCACGTCGGCTGGGTCCGCGTCGGCTTCGACGACGCCGAGTTCGACGCCATCCCGTCCACCAGCGTGTTCGCGCGCATGGTTTCGCCCGAAAGCCGCGCGGTGATGCACGCCGCCGCCCCGGCCACCCAGATCGACGAGCGGCTCAGCCCGCAGCCGCAGGACGTCTCGGTGCGCAAGATCCGCGTCGGCGCGTTCACCACCACCGACCTCGACACTCAGCTGCGCGGCCGCGACGTCGACACGCTCGTGCTGGCCGGCATCAGCACCAGCGGCGTGGTGCTCAGCACCGTGCGCGAGGCGATGGACCGCGACTACCGCATCCTCGTGCTCGACGACGCCAGCGCCGACCCGGAGCCCGGCACCCACGAGTTCCTCACCGGCACGATCTTCCCGAAGTTCGCCACCGTCCTCGACGTCGACGCGCTGACGAAGCTCTGGGCCTAGCGGCTCAGGTAGCGGACCTGCCCGGGCTTCGCGGCGTCGAAGTCCGGGCGGCCCGCCAGGTGCTCGGGCACGCCGACCTCCCACCACGCGCCGGCTTCCGTCCAGGCCGCGGGCAGCGTGCGCACCACGACCACCGCGGGCCGGCTCTCGGCGACGGCGGCCGCGCGCGCCTTGGCGTACGCGTCCCGGAGATCGTCGACCGACGAAGCCGAGAACACCGCGCAGCCCAACGATTCCGCGTGGCGTGCGAAATCCACGCGTGGCGGCTCGGCGTGGGAGGTGCGGCAATCGGCGTAGAAGTTGTTGAACGGCTTGCCACCCTGGCCCTGCTGCAGGCGCGCGATCACGGCGTACCCGTCGTTGTCGCAGACCACCGCGACGAGTGGGTGGCCGGCGAACGCGGCGGAGAACAGGTCAGAGTTGAGCATCAGGTACGAGCCGTCGCCGAGCAGGGTCGTCACGAGGCCGGCGTCGTGCGCGATCGCGGCGCCCCACGCGCCGGAGAGCTCGTAACCCATGCACGAGAAGCCGTACTCCACGTCCATGCTCACCTCGCCGGAGCCGCGCCAGCCGCCGATCAGCTCACCGGGCAGCCCGCCCGACGCGGTCATCACGTAGTCGCGGGGCTCGGACAGGTCGTTGACCACACCGACGACCTGCGCGTAGCTGGGGATCTCCGAGGTGGCGGAACGCAAAGCGCCGATGTGCGTGTCCCACTTGGCGCGTTCCTCGGCGGCCTGGGAAGTCCACTGTGGATCGACGCGCCGGCTTTCCAGCTGGGTGGCCAGGTCATCCAGCCCGGCGTAGGCGTCGCCGATGACGGCCAGCGCGCCGTGCTTCACCGCGTCGAACGCGGCCGCGTTGAGCGTGACCAGCCGCATGTCCGGCGAGAACACCGTCCACGACGCCGTGGTGAAGTCCTGCAGCCGGGTGCCGACGGCGAACACCACGTCGGCCGACGCGGCCACGGCGTTCGCCGAAGCCGACCCGGTGATGCCCAGTGGTCCCGCGTACAGCGGGTGCGTGTGCGGCACCAGTGTTCGCCCGGCGGTGGTCTCCGTGACGGGAATCCCGTGCCGCTCGGCGAACTCCAGCGCGCGCTTGCCCGCGCCCGAGTAGCGCACGCCGCCACCGAGCACCAGCAGCGGGCGCCGGGCCGCGCGCAGCACGCCGGCCGCCTCGGTCACCGCGCGCCGGTCCGGGCGCGGGCGCGGCAGCCGGTGCGTCACGGGTTCGAACAGCGAAGACGGGAAGTCGAACGTCTCGGCCTGCACGTCCTGCGGCAGCGCCAACGTCACGGGCCCGCAGTCGGCCGGGTCGGTGAGCACGCGCGCGACCTGCGGCAACGTCGCGAGCAGCTGCTCCGGGCGCGTGATCCGGTCGAAGTAGCGGCTCACAGCGCGGAAGGCGTCGTTGACCGTCGCCGTGCCGTCGTGGAAGGGCTCGATCTGCTGCAGCACCGGGTCGGGCGCGCGGCTGACGAACGTGTCGCCCGGCAGCAGCAGCACCGGCAGCCGGTTCGCGTGCGCCACGCCGGCCGCCGTCACCATGTTCAAGGCGCCCGGCCCGATCGACGACGTCACCACGCCGACTTGGCGTCGTTGCGTCGCCTTCGCGTAGCCGACGGCCGCGAGCGCCATGCCCTGCTCGGTGTGCCCGCGCCAGACGGGGATCTCGTCGCGGTGCTCTTCCAGCGCCGTGCCGAGGCCGAGGACGTTGCCGTGGCCGAAAATCGCGAAGACACCGGGGAACAGCGGCACTTCCCGCCCGTCGAGCGTCTCGGACCGCTGCGCGAGCAGCCAGCGCACCAACGCCTGCGCCGTCGTCAGCTTCATCGCCGCCGCCCCTCGTGATCGGTGACAGGACAACGCGGGTCCAGCTCCTGCGACGCCCAGGTGTCGCGGACCCAGCCGTGGGCGGGGTCGTCGCAGAACGCCATCGAACGCTCTTGCGCGGGCCCGGCCAGCACGTTCAGGTAGTACATCGGGTAACCCGGCGCCGCGACGCACGGACCGTGGTAGCCGCGCGGGATCAGGAAGACGTCTCCGTCGCGCACCGCCACGTCTTCGTCGAGCTCGCCGTCGGCCGTGTAGGTGCGGTGCAGGCCGAAGCCCTCGCGCGAGGGCGTGACACCGTCGCGCCCGGCGATGCGGAAGTAGTAGATCTCCTCGTTCACGACCTCGCACTCGCTCGCCTCGTCGTGCTTGTGCGGCGGGTACGAGGACCAGTTGCCGTCGGGCGTGATGAGCTCGCACGCGTTGAGCTTGTCCGCGTGGTCCCACACGCCGGGCACGCCGAAGTTGGTGACCTGCCTGCTCGCCTGGCCCGAGCCGCGGACCTCCACCGGTACGTCCTCGGCCGCGCCGTACCTCGGCTCCAGCCGGCGCTCGCAGCGGGCCATCGGCATCGCCACCTCGGCGCCGGTCGGCGAGGTCAGCACCACCTCGGCGTCGCGGGGCACGTAGACGAAGTCCGTGACGCGCGAGAACACGGAGTCGCGGCCCTCGAGCTCGAACTCCTCGTCGTCGACGCGCACGGTGAGTGAGCCCGACAGCGGCAGCACGAACGCCTCGAACTCGCCGGTCTCGATCATCCGGGGCAGCCGGCGGCCGACCTTGAGCACCCGCAAGCCGGTGTGCGACCAGCCGGCCCCTTCGGGCGTCAGCAGAATCGGGTCGGAGTCGTCGGTCAGTGTCCCGTGTGGACGGTGCAGTGCGCTCACTTCGCGGCCTCCAGGATCTTCGCGGCAGCTGCCACGGCGGACCCGACGTCGCCGTCGGGCGGGTAGAGCAGGGTACGGCCCACGACGAGGCCGCGCACCACGTCGTGGCGCAGTGTGCGGCCCCACGACGCCAGGTCGGCGGCGGGGTCGCCGGAGGGCACCCCGCCGAGGATCACCACCGGCAGCGTCGTGGCGCCCAGCACGGCGGTGTCGTCGGTCGAGGGCAGCTTGAGCCAGGTGTGCGCCGACGTCACGCCGATGCCCGAGGCCACCGTGACGGCCCGGGCCAGCGCCGCCGCGTCCTTCTGCAGCACCAGCCGGCCTTCGGCGCGGGCGTAGGGCAGAGGCTCGACCATGGCGACGAGGCCGTAGGACGCGAGCTCCGTGACCGCGTCGGCGCAGGCCTGCAGCGTCGGGACGGTGCCGGGGTCGGCGTCGACTAGCCGCAGCAGCATCTTGCCGCCGTCGAGCCGGCAGTCGACGAGCGACGCGGCGTGGTAGCCGGTGAAGCGGTCGTCGATCTCCCAGTCGGCGCCGGCGAGGCCGCCGCGGTTCATCGAGCCGATCACGACCTTGTCGTGCAGCGCGTCGAGCAGCAGCAGCTCCTCGACGACGTCGGGGGTGGCGAGCAGCCCGTCGACGGCCGGGTTGGCCAGCGCCACCAGCAGCCGTTCGAGCAGCGACCGGCGGTCGGCCATCGCGAGCGGGTCGCCGCCCACGCCCAGCGCCCCGCGCGCCGGGTGGTCGGCGGCCACGAGGAACAGGGTGCCTCTGTCCGACAACAGGTTCTCGCGCCGCCGCCGGGACGCGTAGGCGCGCCGCACCGCGCCCGGGTCGGTGGCCCGCACGCGCAGCAGCTCGCTCCAGCGTTCGTCGGTCAGCAAGGGCGTCACAGCAGCTCCTCGATCTCCGCGGCGGTCGGCATCGCGTCGGCGCACGCGAGCCGCGCCGCGACCAGCGCACCCGCCGCATTCGCGTACTTCGCGAGGCGCACCGGCTCCCAGCCCGACAGCAGCCCGTGCACGAGGGCGCCGCCGAAGCCGTCGCCCGCGCCGAGGCCGCACACCACCTCCACGCGTTGCGGCTTCACCGTCGCCCGGCCCTCGGGGGTCGCAACGAGCACGCCTTCCGCGCCCTTCTTGATCACCGCGAGCCGCACGCCGCGCGCGAGCATCCGGTCCGCGGCCTCCTCCGGGTTCGCCGTGCCCACGGCCACCTCGACCTCCGCGCGGTTGCCGACGGCCACCGTCACGTGGTCGAGCATCCAGCCGATCTCCTCGCGCGCGGTCTCGGCGTCCGGCCAGAACATCGGCCGGTAGTCGAGGTCGACCACGGTGTGTTGCCGCCGGCCGCGTGCCTCGAGGATCTTGCGTTGCGTCGTGCGCGCGGGCTCTGTGGAGACGCCCGTGCCCGTGACCCACAGCAGCGGCACCTCGCGCACGACGTCCCACGGCACGTCGGCGTCGGTCAGCGTGAGGTCCGGCGCGATGGGGGCGCGGTAGAACAGCAGCGGCGGGTCGGCCGGCGGGTTCAGTTCGCAGAACACCACCGGCGTCTGCAGGTCCGGGGAGGTGCCGACGTGCTCGGGCGAGACGCCGAACCGCGTGAGCGCCTGGCGCACGTAGTCGCCGAACCCGTCGGGCCCCACCTTCGTGAGCACGGCGGTGCGGCGGCCGAGCCGCGCGGCGGCGACCGCGACGTTGGTCGCGGTGCCGCCGAGCGACTTGGCGAACGTGGCGACCTCGGCCAGCGGCACGCCGCTCTGCTCGGGGTAGAGATCCACCCCGACCCGGCCGATGGTCAGCGCCTCGAGACTCACGTCTCCACCGCGCGCAGTTCGTGTTCCAGGGCCTCCAGCTCGGCACCACCCGCCATCTGCCGCGTGAGCTCCTCGATGCCGATCTCGGACTTCTCGTACGACCCGAGCGCGGCACCTCGCTTGAGCAGCAGGAACCGGTCGGCCACCGGGTAGGCGTGGTGCGGGTTGTGCGTGATCAGCACGACGCCGAGCCCGCGGTCGCGCGCTTGTGCCACGTACTTGAGCACGACGCCGGCCTGCTTCACGCCCAGCGCCGCGGTGGGCTCGTCGAGGATCAGCACCTTCGCGCCGAAGTGCACGGCCCGCGTGATGGCCACGCACTGGCGTTCACCGCCGGACAGCGTGCCGACGGGCTGTTCGACGTCACGCAGGTCGATGCCCATGTCCGCCAGCGCTTTTTTGGTGGTCGCGCGGCCCTTCTTCCGGTCGAGCATCCGGAACGGCCCGAAGCCGGTCGTCGGCTCGGAGCCGAGGAAGAAGTTGCGCCACACGCTCATCAGCGGCACCACGGCGAGGTCCTGGTACACCGTGGCGATGCCGCGGTCGAGCGCCTCGCGGGGGGAGGTGAACCGCACTGGCTCGCCTTCGACCAGGAACTCGCCGCGATCGTGCTGGTGCACGCCGGCGAGGATCTTGATCAAGGTGGACTTGCCGGCACCGTTGTCGCCGAGCACGCAGGTGACCTCGCCCGCGTTGACCACTGTGGACACGTCGCGCAAGGCCACGACGCTGCCGTACATCTTGCCGACGTCCTTGACTTCGATCAGGGGAGCGCTCATCGCCGGACCCTTTCCGCGCATCGCCGGAAGGCGTTGTTGACCAGGACCGCGGCCAGCAGCATGATCCCGAGGAACAGCATGAACCAGTCGCTGTCCCAGCCGGCGAACACGATGCCCTGGCGCGCCATGCCGAAGATGAGGGCGCCGATCGCCGCGCCCACGGCTGAGCCGTAGCCACCGGTGAGCAGGCAGCCGCCGATCACCGCGGCGATGATGTACTGGAACTCCAGCCCGATGCCCTGGTTGGCCTGCACGCTCGCGAACCGCAGGATGTTGATCGAGCCGACGAGCCACGCGGCCAGCGCCGTGCCCATGAACAGCAGGATCTTCGTGCGCACCACCGGCACGCCGACCGCGCGTGAGCTGGCCGCCGAGCCGCCGACTGCGAAGATCCAGTTGCCGAACCGCGTGCGCGACAGCAGCCACGCGGCCACCGCCGTCACGCCGATCCACCACACGATGGAGATCTGGAACGGCGTGCCCCCGATGTTCACCGTGGAGGCGAACACGAAGCCGGCGGAGGCGTAGCCGTCGGTCGAGCGCATGCCCGAGACCTGCACGGTGCCGGTGACCAGCCGCGTCACGCCGAGGTTGAGGCCCTGCAGCGCCAGGAACGTGCCGAGCGTGACGATGAAGCTCGGTAGGCCCGTTTTCATCACGAGCCAGCCGTTGAATGTGCCCACCAGCAGCGCGAACACCAGCGAGGCCAGCAGGGCGAGCCACACGTTCCAGCCCACCGCGGTCGCGAGGATCGCGGTGACCAGCGAGGTCGAGGCCGTCATCACGCCCGCCGACAGGTCGAACTCGCCGCCGATCATCAGGAGCGACACGGCCACGGCCATGATGCCGAGCGTCGCCGCGTCGTCGAGCCAGGTCGCGGCGCCGCTGGCGCTGAAGAACTTGTCGGTGACGAGGGAGAAGAACAGGAAGACGACAGCCGCGCCGAGCAAGGCGCCGATCTCCGGCCGGACCACCAGCCGGTCCATGAGTGTGGGTTTCACGAGCCGTTCGTCGAGCGTGGTGGTGGTCATCGGGTGCCCCTTTGCACGTACTGGCCGACCTTGTCCACAGTGGATTTGTCGACCAGGTCGGGGCCGGTGAGCACCGGCTTGCCGCCGCCGACGATGTTCGCGTTGTCGCGGTAGAGCTTGAGGAACATGACCGGCAGGTAACCCTGCTCGTACTGCTGCTGGTCGACGGCGAAGAGCACATCGCCCGACTTGATGGCGGCCACCACATCGGAGTTCAGGTCGAACGTGCCGACCTGCGCTTTCGAGCCCACGCCCTTGATCGCGCTCACGGCGCGCGCGGCGACCTGCGAGTTCAGCGTCAGCACGGCATCGATCGACGGGTCGGTCTGCACGGCGCCGCGGATGCGCGACTCGGCGTCGGTGGGGTTGGAGATGTCCACCTGCAGCATCTGCACGTCGCCGCCGAAGCCGCTCTTCGCGCCGTCACAGCGCTGCGCCTGGCCGACGTTGCCGGCCTCGTGGATCACGCAGAGCAGCTTCTTCTTGCCGAGGTCCTTGAACTTCTTCCCGGCTTCCTGGCCCGCGATGGACTCGTTCTGGCCCACGTGGGTGAGCGCGCCGTAGGCCGCGCTCTTGTCCTCGCCGGAGTTGATGGTGATGACCGGGATGCCGCCGCGCACCGCCGCCTCGATCGAGGGCTGCAGGGCCTCGGGGTTGGCCATCGAGACGACCAGGCCCCCGATCTGCTGGGCGACGGCGTTGTCGATCAGCTTGGCCTGCGCTCCCGGGTCACCGTCGGAGGCGTACTCGACCTGCACCCCCAGGTCCTTGCCCGCCTGCTCGGCGCCGTTCTTGACCACGTTCCAGAACGCGTCGCCCGCGGTGCCGTGGGTGATCACGGCGACCTTGAGCGGCCCGGACTCGACCGGCGCCGCGGCGGGGGCCGTGGCCTTCGGCTCGGCCGCGGGCCCGGTGCACGCCGACAGCAGCAGGCCGGTGGCCAGCAGCCCCGCCACTATCCGGGCGGCCCTCGAGCGCGGTTTCGGCACCCCGCGCCTCAAGCGATGGGACATCGTCGTCTCTCCTCGCTGCGTTTCCTCGTTGTCTTCTCAGCCGGCCAGGCGGCCGACGATCGCCCCGAGGCAGGCCAGGCTCGCCGCCACGTCCCGCTTCGGCAGGTCCACGGGGCTGCGCTCGTCGAGCGCCGTGTCCTGCTCCAGCACGTACCAGCCGTCGTAGCCCGCTTCGTGCACGAAGCGAACCATGGCTTCGATGTCCACGTCACCCTCACCCAGCGGGACGTACAGACCTTTGCCCACCGCCTCGGTGTACCCGACGGTGCCGTTGCGGACGGCTTCGGCCAGCTCACCGCGCACGTCCTTGAGGTGCAGGTGCCCGATCCGGTCCGGGTACCGCCGCGCCAGCTCCACGGGATCGGTGCCGCCGATCAGCAGGTGACCGGTGTCGAGGCACAGCGGGAGGTCGGAGTCGGCGAGGAACCTTTCGACCTCGGCTCGCGTCTCGGCGTGGGTGCCGACGTGGGGGTGCAGCACCGTCTTGAGGCCGTGGCCGGCCGCGACGTCGCGGATCCGGCCGGCGGTGGTGATCAGGGTGGTCCACTCGCCGTCGGTGAGCGCGGGCCGTTCGTCGTAGCCGTCGAGGCCGGTCGCGGCGGCGAGTACGAGTACCTCGGCTCCGCACGCGGCGAAGAGCGCGGCGGAGTCCTCGGCTTCGGCGAGGGCGGCTTCGGGGTTCTCGTGCAGCACCACGGCGAGGAAACCGCCGATGAGGTTCAGGCCGTGGCCGCCGAGGAGCTTCTTCAGCTCGGCCGGGTCGCGCGGCAGGTACCCGGGCGGGCCGAGCTCGGTCGCGGTGATGCCGAGCTCCGCCATCTCCCCGAGCACGGTCGGCGCGTCGAGGACCCGGCCCCAGCCCGGCACTTCGCACACCCCCCAGGAGATCGGTGCGGCGGCGATGCGGATGGTGGCGTTCATGGGAACCCTCTCCGTGCGGTGACCCTTGGCGTTGGCCCGTTCGGTGCGCGTTGGAGCGCTCTATTGATTAGAGCGCTCTAAGCTTGTAGCGTCGGCCGCACCCGAGTCAAGGGCCGGTTCCGGCCGGTTCCGGCGGAGAGGCAAGCGAATCGTGAAGCCCACCATGGAGGACGTCGCCGCGCGGGCGGGGGTTTCCCGCGCGCTCGTGTCCTTGGTGATGCGGGGTGCGCCCAATGTTTCGGCGCTGCGCCGCGAAGCCGTGCTGAAGGCAGCCGACGAGCTGGGTTACTCGCCGCACGTGATGGCGCGCTCGCTCGCCAGCCGCACGTCGACGGTGCTCGGTGTGATGGTGAACGACTTGCGCAACGCGTTTTTCGCCGACGTGGTCGAGGGTCTCGACGCGGCGGCGCAGGCGGCCGGGTTCCATCTCATCCTCAACACCGGCGGGCGCGTGCCCTCGCGGGAGAGCACCGCGTTGCGCAGCCTGCTGTCGTTCCGGCCGGCGGGGTTGATCCTGCTGTCGCCGGTGGTGCCCGCGTCGGCGATCGAGGCCGCGGCCCGCCAATGCCCGGTGGTGCTGGTGTCGCGGACTTCGCGCGCGGCCGGGGTGGACACGGTGAACGACGACGGTGAGGCGGGCTCGGCGCTGGCCGTCGAGCACCTCGTGGGCCTGGGGCATCGCCGGATCGCGCACCTGGACGGTGGCGGGGCGGCCGGTGCCGCGGCGCGTCGCCGAGGGTTCCGCCGGGCGACGACGGCGCACGGACTCGAACCGATCGTGGTGCGCAGCGAGCACACGGACACCGCCGGCGAGAAGGCCGTGCTGGAGCTGCTGAGCACGTACGACCGGGCCGACCTGCCGACCGCATTGGTGGCGGGCAACGACTTCAACGCCGTGGGCGCGATCTCCGCGTTGGAGGACAACGGGTTGCGCGTGCCCGGCGACGTGTCGGTGGTCGGCTACGACAACACGTCGCTGGCTTCGCTGCGGCACGTCTCACTGACCACTGTGGACCAGCCGCGCACCGAGATGGGGCGGCTGGCGTTCGAGGCCCTGCTGGAACGCGTGCGCGGCGAGCGTACGACGCCGGTCCGGCACCTGTTGCACCCCTCCCTGGTGGTCCGCTCGACCACCGCTCGTCGCTAGGAGCTCTCGTGACCGAACTCGTCCAGCACTGGATCGACGGCGCCCGCACGGCCGGCGTCTCGAGCCGCCGTGGCGACGTCTTCCAGCCGGCCACCGGTGAGGTGGCGCGGCAGGTGGTGCTCGCCGACCCGTCCGATGTGGACGCCGCGGTCGCGTCGGCGGTGAAGGCCTCGCGCGAGTGGGCCGACAGTTCGCTGGCGCAGCGCACGAAGATCATGTTCGCGTTCCGCCAGCTGGTGGACTCCCACCGCGACGAGCTGGCCGCGCTGATCACCGCCGAGCACGGCAAGGTGCTCTCCGATGCCGCGGGCGAGGTGCAGCGCGGGCTGGAGGTGGTGGAGTTCGCGTGCGGCATCGCGCAGGTGCTCAAGGGTGAGCACTCGGAGCAGGTCTCGCGGGGGATCGACGCGTATTCGCTGCGCCAGCCGCTGGGCGTGGTCGCCGGGATCACGCCGTTCAACTTCCCGGTGATGGTGCCGATGTGGATGTTCCCGGTGGCAATCGCGTGCGGGAACACGTTTGTGCTCAAGCCTTCGGACCGGGATCCGTCGGCGTCGGTGCGGCTGGCGGAGCTGTTCTCCGAGGCCGGGTTGCCGCCGGGCGTGCTGAACGTGGTGCAGGGTGACGCCGCGGCGGTGAACGCCTTGCTGACGCATCCGGACGTCGCGGGAGTGTCGTTCGTGGGTTCGACGCCGATCGCGCGGCACGTGTACGAGACCGCGACGGCGGCGGGCAAGCGCGTGCAGGCGCTCGGCGGGGCGAAGAACCACATGGTGGTGCTGCCCGACGCCGATGTCGCCGGTGCGGCCGACGCCGCCGTGTCCGCCGGGTACGGCAGCGCGGGGGAGCGGTGCATGGCGATCTCGGTGGTCGTCGCGGTGGGTGACACGGCTGATGAGCTGGTCTCGGCGATCGCCTCGCGGACGCGTTCTCTGACGACGGGGCCCGGGGTGGACGCTTCGTCGCAGATGGGACCGGTCGTGACCGCTGCCGCGCGGGACCGGATTGTGTCCTATGTGGACGCCGGTGAACGGGCGGGTGCTTCGGTGGTCGTCGACGGCCGTGGTCTCGCGGCTCGTGAGGACGGCTTCTGGGTCGGCCCGACGCTGCTCGACCACGTGACGCCGGACATGACCGTGTACACCGACGAGATCTTCGGCCCGGTGCTGTCGGTCGTGCGCGCCGAGACGTTCGAGGCGGCACTGGAGCTGGTCAACGCCAACCCGTACGGCAACGGCACCGCCATCTTCACCACCGACGGCCTGGCCGCGCGCGAGTTCGAGCGGCGCGTCACCGTCGGGATGGTCGGCATCAACGTGCCCATCCCCGTGCCGATGGCCTACTACTCCTTCGGCGGCTGGAAGGACTCCCTCTTCGGCGACACGCACGTGCACGGCGCCGAGGGCGTGCGCTTCTACACCCGCGCGAAGGCCGTGACGTCGCGCTGGCCGCGGCAGCCCCACGGCGTCGACCTCGGTTTTCCCACGCACTGATTCTTCCGACGAGCAGGAGGCTTCCACGATGAGGTTGGGACTGGCGGGCACCGGCCGGATCGGCACCGCCCACGCCGAAACGCTCAAGGGCTTCGACGGGGTCTCCTCGGTGGTCGTCGCCGACGTCGACGCCGTGCGTGCCCAGGCCACGGCCGCGAAACTCGGCGTCGAGGCCGCGTCGGGGATCTCTGAGCTGTTCGGGGCGGGCCTGGACGCCCTCGTGGTCACCGCGGCCACCGACGCCCACCCGGACCTGATCATGAAGGCCGTCGACGCGGGCCTCCCGGTGTTCTGCGAAAAGCCGGTGGCCGCCGACATCACCGGCACCCTGGCGGTCATCGACCACATCGCGGGCTCGCCGGTGCCGGTCCAGATCGGCTTCCAACGCCGCTTCGACGCCGGCTACCAGGCCGCGCGCGCTGCTGTCACTTCGGGTGAGCTGGGCTGGCTCCACACCGTCCGCGCCACCACCTTGGACCCCGAACCCCCGCCCGCCGCCTACGTCCCCCACTCCGGTGGTTTGTTCCGCGACTGCGGCGTGCACGACTTCGACATCGTCCGCTGGGTCACCGGCCGCGAGGTCGTTTCGGCCTACGCGGTCGGCGCCAACCGCGGCGAGCAGTTCTTCGTCGAAGCCGGCGACGTCGACACCGCCGCGGTCCTCCTCACCCTCGACGACGGCACCCTCGCCACCGTCTCGCTGACCCGCTACAACGGCGCGGGCTACGACGTTCGCTTCGAGGCCCTCGGTTCCCGGTCGGGCGTGGTGGTGGGGCTGGACGACCGGTCTCCTTTGCACTCCGTGGAACCGGGCGTGACCCCCTTGCCGGGCCCCGCGTATCCCGGCTTCATGGAACGCTTCCGGCCGGCTTATGCGGCTGAGTTGGCGGCTTTCCTGGACGTCGCCGCCGGCCGGGCGCCGAGCCCCGCGGGTGCCGAGGATGCGCTGGAGGCTTTTTACATCGCGGAGGCTTGTGAACTCTCGCGGCGGGAAGGGCGTCCGGTGGAGGTGCGCGAGGTTCGCCGGTAGGTCTTACGTGGCCCCGATGTGGACTCGAAACGAGACCACATCGGGGCACGAACAAACTCAGAAGCCCGCCGGAAGGTGCGGCACGTAATGCTCCTCCAACCGCGCCAGCTCCTTCTCCGTCAAGCCCAGCTCCACAGCCGCCACGGCGTCCGCCACGTGGCCGGGCTTCGTCGCGCCGAAGATCGGCGCCGTGATCGCCGGCTTGTGCAGCATCCAGGCCAGCGCGACCTGCGCGCGCGAAACCCCGCGATCCGCGGCGATGTCGGCCACCGCGGAAGAAACCCGGCGGTCGGCTTCCTCGGCCTGCGAGTAGAGCTTCTTCGCGAACCCATCGTTTTCACTGCGCTTGGTCGATTCGTCCCAATCGCGCGTCAGCCTCCCGCGCGCCAGGGGGCTCCAGGGCAGGACGCCGACGCCCTGGTCGAGGCAGAACGGGTGCATCTCGCGTTCTTCCTCGCGCTGGATGAGGTTGTACTGGTCCTGCATGGAGACGAAGCGGGTCCAGCCGCCGAGGTCGGCGACGTATTGGGCTTGCGCGAACTGCCACGCCCACATGGAAGACGCGCCGAGGTACCGGACCTTGCCGGCGCGCACGAGGTCGTGCAGGGTCTCCATGGTTTCCTCGATCGGGGTGTTCTCGTCGTAGCGGTGGATCTGGTACAGGTCCACGTAGTCGGTGCCGAGGCGGCGCAGGCTGGCGTCGATCTGGGTCATGATGGCGCCGCGTGAGAGGCCGGCGCCGTTGGGGCCCGGGCCCATGCGGTTGAAGACCTTGGTGGCGATCACGATCTCGTCGCGCCGGGCGAACTCGCCGAGGAGTTTGCCGGTGATCTCTTCGCTGGAGCCGTCGGAATAGGTGTTGGCGGTGTCGAACGTCGTGATGCCCGCTTCCACCGCCTCGCGGAAGAACGGGCGCGAATCGTCGAGGCCGAGGGACCACTCGTGGCGGCCGCGTTCCGGCACGCCGTAGCTCATGCAGCCGAGGATCACCCGCGAGACCTGCAGGCCGGTCGAGCCCAGCCGGACGTACTCCATCGAAGGCCGCTCCTGTTCTCATCGAAGACACCGAACGGAACCACCCTAGCGACGAAGCCTCGAGCCGTGGAGTCCTTCCACACTGGACAGTCGTCACGTTGCCCGTTGACCGCCACGTTGGTAAGCCGTATTACCAGGTCGCGTGCACAAGATCCTCGTGCCAAGCTTTCCGGTGTGACCGGAGCCTCCGATTCCGAGATCGTGCTGACCCCCCTCGACGAGCCGGCCCTGCGCCGGCTGCTCGAGGCCGCGGTCGCCGACGCCGACGCGCTCGAGGTGATGCCTCCGATGGAGGGACCGCCGGGCTGGACGCCCGAGCGGTGCGAGGCGTTTCTCGCGTTCCACCGGCGGCGCTGCCTCGACCCGGACACCGCGATCGAAACCACGTGGCTCGTCGAGGTCGACGGCCGCGCGGCCGGGGCGGCGCGCCTGCAGCCCGTGCACGGTCCCTCGGCCGTCGAGGTCGAGGCCGGCGTGTGGCTGGGCCGCTCGGTGCGCGGGCACGGCATCGGCAAGCGCGTGACGGAAGTGCTCCTCGAAGCCGCGCGCGACGGTGGCGCGGCCCGGTTCATCGCCTCGACCACCGTGGACAACGCCGCCGCCCGCCGCCTGCTCACCGGCACCGGCGCGGACCTCGACGTACACGGCGCCGACGTGGACGCCAGCCTCGAACTCTGACCCGCCGACCCGAGAAGACGAGCCGTGGCCCGCCTCCCGGACGCGGGGGAGGCGGACCACAGCACCACGACTCGAATCGGCGAGGAACCTCAGTCCAGCTGCAGCTCGGGCGAGTACATGTCGAACCAGTGATACAGGTCCAGTGCACGGTCCATCCCGACCCGCTGCGTCGGCTCGATCGTCACCGGGTCCACTTCGGACACCTTCGTGAGCCACTCGCGGCTCACGAGCTGGAACACCGGGTTGTCGCGCTCCGCCAGGACTTCCTTCACCTGCTGCTGCAACGCGGCGGGGTAGCCGGGGTCCTGGGTGGACGGGTAGGGGCTCTTCACGCGGTCGCGTACCGAGTCCGGCAGCACGTGCTTGGTCGCGTGCCGCAGGAGGCTCTTCTCGCGGCCGTCGAACGTCTTGAGCGACCAGGGCGTGTTGTAGACGTACTCCACGAGCCGGTGGTCGCAGAACGGCACGCGCACCTCCAGGCCCACGGCCATCGACGCGCGGTCCTTGCGGTCGAGCAGCATTCGCACGAAGCGGCTCAGGTGGAGGTTGCAGATGGTGCGCATGCGCGCCTCCTGCTCCGATTCGCCGTCGAGGTGCTCGACCTTGTCCACGGCCGTGCGGTACTGGTCGGCCACGTAGTCGGCGAGGCTCAGGTGCGTGGCGACGTCGGGGCGCAGCAACGCTTCCCGCTCCGTCATCAGGCCCGAGCGGAACGCCAGCCACGGGAACGTGTCGGCGTGCACGGACTCGTCGTGGAACCAGCGGTAGCCGCCGAACACCTCGTCGGCCGACTCGCCCGACAGGGCCACCGTGGACTCGCCGCGAATCGCCTTGAACAGCAGGTACAGCGACGTGTCCATGTCGCCGAGGCCGGCCGGGATGTCGCGGGCCCGCAGCACGGTGCGGCGCACCTCCGGATCGGACAGCTCGGCCGGGTTGAGGATCACGTCCTGGTGCGCCGAGCCGACGAGTTTCGCGACGTCGCGGATGAACGGCGAGTCCGGGGTGTCGCGCATCTCGTCCGGCTTGAAGTTCTCCTCCTGGCCCGTGAAGTCGACCGAGAACGTGCGCAGCTGCTCACCCTGCTCGGCCAGCCGCGCGGCCGCGAGACCCGTGACGGCGCTGGAGTCGAGCCCGCCCGAGAGAAGCACGCAGCGCGGCACGTCGGCCACGAGTTGGCGGTTGACGATGTCGGTCATCAGCTCGCGCACGCGCGCGACGGTGGTCTCCTGGTCGTCGGTGTGCTGCTTCGCGTCGAGCTTCCAGTACGTGCGAGTGCGGATGCCTTCCTTCGACACCGTGACGACGGTGCCCGGCTCGACCTCGGCCATGCCCTTCCACAGCGACCAGCCGGGGCGCTTGGTGAACGCCATCAGCTCGCGCAGGCCGTCGCTGTCCACGACGCGGCTCGCCAGCGGGTTGGCCAGGATCGCCTTGGGCTCCGAGCCGAACAGCACGCCGTCGCGCGTCGGGTAGTAGTAGAACGGCTTGATCCCCATGCGGTCGCGGATCATCACGAGTTTCTGGTCGCGCTCGTCCCAGATCGCGAACGCGTACATGCCGTTCAGGTGGTCGACGACCGCGTCGCCCCACTGCAGGTATCCGTGGAGCACGACCTCGGTGTCGCTGTCGGTCTCCCACGTGTGCCCGAGCTTCGTGAGTTCTTCACGAAGTTCGGTGAAGTTGTAGGCCTCGCCGCTGTAGACCATGGAGATTTCGCCGTTGGGCGTGCGCACGCTCATGGGCTGGCGGCCGCCCGGCAGGTCGATGATCGCGAGCCTGCGGTGCCCGAGCGCGACGTTGCGGCGCACCCACGTGCCGCGGTCGTCCGGGCCGCGGCACGCCATCGTCTCCGTCATCGCGTCGACGATCTCCTGCCGTTGTGACAGGTCAGAGTCGTAGGAAACCCAGCCGGCGATTCCGCACATCCGCGTGCCTCCGTGATTTGCTTAGGTAATACAACTATTCGAAACACTGGTGTAACACAGCCGGGTGGGCCATGTCTGCCCGAATTGCACGCTCCGTCGTAGATCCACTACGGATTGTGGTGTGAGTCACTCACCAACTACTTGGCGTCACCGGTCAAGATCAACCGAACGCCATCGGGTACCAGGCGAACGGCGGTGGCGGGGGTCACCCGGTGTCAAGAGCGCGTAAATGGCCCAGGAGAGCGCGTCAAGGAGGCGTCAGACCGGCTCCATCACGCAGCGCTACGACCGCACAGTTGCGTCGTCCAACGGTCACCCGCCCCGGGTGACCTGTCTTGAGAGGTGCCTTGTGGCCGACTTGTTGTACGCCTTGCTCACGATCGGCGTGTTCGTGGTCCTCGCCCTGACCCTGCGCGGGATGGAGAAGCTGTGAGCGGCGCGGGCACCGTGGCCAACATCGTCGGCGGACTGCTGGCGCTGGGCCTGATCGTCTACCTGTTCATCGCACTGGTGAGGCCGGAGAAGTTCTGATGAGTGATGTCGGTGCCGGCCTCGTCCAGGTCGGTCTGCTGCTCGTCGCCCTGGCGGTGGTCTACAAACCGCTCGGCGACTACATGGCCCGCGTCTTCTCGAACGGGAAGCACTGGCGGGTCGAAAAGGTCTTCTACAAGATCGTCCGCGTCAACCCGGACTCCGAGCAACACTGGAAGACGTACGCGTCCGGGGTGCTCGGGTTCTCTTTCGCGTCGATCGTCCTGCTCTACCTGCTGCAGCGCCTGCAGTCGGTGCTGCCGTGGAACTTCGGCCGCGGCGCGGTGTCGCCCTCGGTCGCGTTCAACACGGCGGCGAGCTTCGTGGCGAACACGAACTGGCAGTCCTACGTCCCCGAGACGACGATGGGCCACTTCGTGCAGATGACCGGCCTCACCGTGCAGAACTTCGTGTCGGCGGGCGTGGGCCTGGCCGTCGCGATCGCGGTGACGCGCGGGTTCATCCGCTCGAAGACCGACCGCCTCGGCAACTTCTGGGTGGACCTCACGCGCGGCACGATCCGCGTGCTGCTGCCGATGGCGTTCGTCTTCGCGATCGTGCTCATCGGCCTGGGTGTGGTGCAGAGTCTCCACTCCGGCGTCGCGGTGACGAACCCCGACGGCAGCCAGAGCACCATCGCGCTGGCGCCAGCGGCGAGCCAGGAGACGATCAAGGAGCTCGGCACCAACGGCGGCGGGATCTTCAACGCGAACTCCTCGCACCCGTTCGAGAACCCCAACGCGTGGACGAACCTCATCGAGATGTTCCTGATCCTCGTGATCCCGGTCAGCCTCACCCGTACCTTCGGGCAGCTGGTGGGCAACAAGAAGCAGGGCTACGTCCTGCTGTCGGTGATGGGCGTGCTGTGGGGCGCCATGCTGGCCCTGATCTGGACCGCGGAGTCCTTCACCAACAGCCCGGCCGCGCTGGCCGCCGGAGCCAACATGGAGGGCAAGGAACAACGCTTCGGGCTGAGCCTCACGTCGATCTTCGCCGATACGACAACGGGTACGTCCACGGGCGCGATCAACGGCGCGCACGACAGCCTCTCGGGCCTGGGCGGCGGCGGTCCGTTGCTGAACATGCTCTTCGGCGAGATCTCGCCGGGCGGCGTCGGCACCGGTCTCTACGGCATCCTCGTGATGGCCGTGATCGCGATGTTCCTCGCGGGCCTGATGGTCGGGCGCACGCCGGAGTACCTGGGCAAGAAGCTCGGCAAGCGGGAGGTCACCGCCGCGGCGATCTCGATGCTCGCGATGCCGACGCTCGTGCTCGTCGGCGCCGGGATCGCCTTGGCGATGCCCGACACGCAGAGCGCGCTGGGCAACTCGGGCGCGCACGGCCTGTCGGAGGTCCTCTACGGCTACGCCTCGACCTCGAACAACAACGGCAGTGCCTTCGGCGGCCTGACCGCCACGAGCAACTGGTTCCAGTCCTCGTTCGGCGTCGCGATGCTGCTCGGCCGGTTCGTCCCGATCATCGCGGTCCTCTGCCTGGCCGGTTCGCTGGCCAAGCAGAAGAAGGTTCCCGAGACCGCCGGCACCCTGCCCACCACCGGGCCGCTGTTCGCCACGATGCTCACCGGAACCATCGTCCTCGTCGCGGCCCTCACTTTCGTCCCGGCGCTCGCGCTCGGGCCCGTTGCGGAGGCGTTGGCATGACAGTCACCGAAACCCCACGAAGTCCCCTGGAAGACCGGCAGCACCACGCGGAGAACGCGGGCCGCGTCGGAGCGGGCGCGTTCAACGCGCGCCAGCTCTGGCTCTCGTTGCCCGAGGCGCTGCGCAAGCTCAACCCCAAGCACCAGCTGAAGAACCCCGTGATGTTCGTGGTGTGGGCCGGTTCGGCGCTCACCACGGTGTTCGCGATCGTCGAGCCGAGCGTGTTCGCGATCCTCGTCGCGGTGTGGCTGTGGCTCACCGTGCTGTTCGCGAACCTCGCCGAGGCCGTCGCCGAAGGACGCGGCAAGGCGCAGGCAGAGTCGCTGCGCAGGTCCAAAAAGGAGACGGTCGCGCGGCGGCTGACCGAAGACGGCTCCGAGGAGAGCGTGCCCGGGGTCGACCTGCGCGTCGGCGACCTGGTCGTCGTCGAGGCCGGCCAGATCATCCCGGGTGACGGTGACGTCGTCGAGGGCATCGCGACCGTCGACGAGTCGGCCATCACGGGCGAGTCGGCGCCGGTCATCCGCGAGTCGGGCGGCGACCGCTCGGCCGTGACGGGTGGCACCACCGTGCTGTCCGACCGGATCGTCGTGAAGATCACCACCAAGCCCGGTGAGTCCTTCGTGGACCGCATGATCGCGTTGGTGGAAGGCGCTTCCCGGCAGAAGACGCCCAACGAGATCGCGCTGACGATCCTGCTCTCGACCCTGACCATCATCTTCCTGCTCGCCGTGGTGGCGCTGCAGCCGATGGCCGGGTACTCGGGCAAGGAGCAGTCGGTGATCGTGCTGACGGCGCTGCTCGTCTGCCTGATCCCGACCACGATCGGCGCGCTGCTGAGCGCCATCGGCATCGCGGGCATGGACCGGCTGGTGCAGCGCAACGTGCTCGCTACGTCCGGGCGCGCGGTGGAAGCCGCGGGCGACGTCTCGACGCTGCTGCTCGACAAGACGGGCACGATCACCTTCGGCAACCGCAAGGCCACCGAACTGATCCCCGTCGGCGGGTCCACGATGGACGATCTGGCCCGCGCGGCCCGGCTGTCCAGCCTCGCCGACGGCACGCCCGAGGGCCGCAGCATCATCGAGCTGATCGCGGCCAACCACGGCCTGCCCGAAACCGCCGGCGACAACGAGAAGCTCGCCGAGTTCGTGCCGTTCACGGCGCAGACCCGGATGAGCGGTGTCGACCTCGGCGACCGCGAGGTCCGCAAGGGCGCCACCTCGGCCGTGCGCCAGTGGGTGCGCGAGCGAGGCGGGGCGATGCCGGACGAGACCGAGCGGATCGTCGACGAGATCAGCCAGCAGGGCGGGACGCCGCTGGTGGTCGCCGAAAACACCGCCGGCAACGCGTTCGTGCGCGGTGTGATCCGGCTGTCCGACGTGGTCAAGCCGGGCATGAAGGAACGGTTCGAAGAACTGCGTTCGATGGGCATCAAGACGGTGATGATCACGGGTGACAACCCGCTCACCGCCAAGGCCATCGCCGAGGACGCGGGCGTCGACGACTACCTCGCCGAGGCCAAGCCCGAGGACAAGATGGCGCTCATCAAGAAGGAGCAGGAAGGCGGGCGGCTCGTCGCGATGACGGGTGACGGCACGAACGACGCTCCCGCGCTGGCGCAGTCGGACGTCGGCGTCGCGATGAACACGGGCACGTCGGCCGCGAAGGAGGCCGGCAACATGGTCGACCTCGACTCGAACCCGACGAAGCTCATCGAGATCGTGGAGATCGGCAAGCAGCTGCTCATCACGCGCGGCGCGCTCACCACGTTCAGCGTCGCGAACGACCTCGCGAAGTACTTCGCCATCCTGCCCGCGATGTTCACGTCCATCTTCGCCCAGCTGGGCGCGCTGAACATCATGCATCTGGCGACACCCCAGTCGGCCATCCTCTCGGCCGTCATCTTCAACGCACTGATCATCGTCGGCCTGATCCCGCTGGCCCTGCGGGGCGTGCGGTACCGGCCGTCGTCGGCTTCCGCGCTGCTGCGCCGGAATCTGCTGATCTACGGCCTCGGCGGCATCGTGAGCCCGTTCCTCGGCATCTGGGTGATCGACCTGATCGTGCGCCACATCCCTGGAATCGGGTGAATCTGATGAACTCATTGGTCAAGCAGACCTGGGCGGGGCTGCGCGTCATCATCGCGATGACCGTGCTGCTCGGGCTGATCTACCCGCTCGCCGTGTGGGCGATCGGGCGGATCCCGGGCCTGCAGTCGAACGCGGAAGGCTCGGTCGTCACGCAGAACGGGCAGGCCGTGGGGTCGTCGCTGATCGGGATCGACCCGGTCGCCGCCGACCCGGCGCACGACCCCTGGTTCCACAACCGGCCCTCGGCGTTGTCGAAGGACGCGCTGGGTCCCGCCGACCCGTCCAGCTCCGGTGCGTCGAACAAGGGCCCGTTCAACGAGGACCTCGTCAAGAGCATCACCGAGCGCAAAGACGCCATCGCGAAGCGGGAGAACGTCGCCCCGGCCCAGGTGCCGGCCGACGCCGTGACCGCTTCCGGTTCCGGCCTCGACCCGTCGATCAGCGTCGCCTATGCCGACCTGCAGATCCCGCGCGTCGCGAAGAACACGGGGCTGAGCGAGGACAAGGTGCGCGAGCTGGTGACGGCCAACACGACGGGTGCCGGAATCGGTGTCCCCGGGGCGAACGTGCTGCTGCTCAACTTGGCCGTGCATTCCGCTGCGCCAGGAGCACACTGACAGCGTGAGCACACCGAGCACGACCCCGAAGCCGCGCCGAGGAGAACTGCGGATCTACCTCGGCGCGGCTCCGGGCGTGGGCAAGACTTTCGCGATGCTGGGCGAGGCCCGCCGCCGGCTGGAACGCGGGACCGACGTCGTGGTGGGCCTCGTGGAGACCCACGGCCGGCAGAAGACCGCCGACCTGCTCGACGGCCTCGAGATCGTGCCCCGGCGCACGGTCAGCCACCGCGGGCACGAGTTCGCGGAGATGGACCTCGAAGCGATCCTGAAGCGGGCGCCCGAGGTGGTCGTGATCGACGAGCTGGCGCACACCAACGTGCCCGGCGCGCGCCACGACAAGCGCTGGCAGGACGTGGAGGAGCTGCTCGAGTCGGGGATCGACGTGCTGTCCACGGTCAACGTGCAGCACCTGCAGAGCCTCAACGACGTTGTCGAGCGCATCACCGGCGTCACGCAGCAGGAGACGGTTCCAGACGAGGTCGTGCGCAAGGCCGAGCAGTTGGAGCTCGTGGACATCACGCCGGAGGCGCTGCGGCGCCGGCTCGCGCACGGCAACGTCTACCCGGCCGAGCGCATCGACGCCGCGCTGGGCAACTACTTCCGGCCCGGCAACCTCACCGCGCTGCGCGAGCTGGCGCTGCTGTGGGTCGCCGACCAGGTCGACGTCGCCCTGCAGCGCTACCGCGCCGAGCAGAAGATCACCGACACGTGGGAGGCGCGCGAACGCGTCGTCGTGTCCATCACCGGCGGACCCGAGAGCGAGACGCTCATCCGGCGCGCGAGCCGCATCGCCACACGCGCGGGCGCGGAGCTGCAGGTGGTGCACATCCTGCGGGGCGACGGGCTGTCCGGCCTCGGGCCTACGGCCATGGCCCGCAGCCGCACGCTGGCCGAGGAGGTCGGGGCCACGTTCCACGCGGTCGTCGGCGACGACGTGCCGACCGCATTGCTGGACTTCGCGCGCGGGGTCAACGCCACGCAGCTCGTGATCGGCACCTCGCGCCGGTCGCGGGTGGCGCGGCTGTTCGACGAGGGCATCGGCGCGGCCGTGGTGCAGCAGTCCGGCTCGATCGACGTGCACATGGTCACGCACTCCTACGCCGGTGGCCGGCTGCGGGCACGGCTCGGTGCGAGCCCGCTGGCGCCGTCGCGGCTCGTGCTGGGCTGGGTGCTGAGCCTGGCGCTGCCGATTCTCGCGACCGGCCTGGGCGTGCTGCTGCGCGACACCGTCGAGTTCTCCACCGACGTGATCCTCTACGTGCTCGCGACGGTGATCGTCGCGCTCGTGGGCGGGCTCGGCCCGGCGGTGCTCGCGGCGGTGTTCGGAGCGGGCCTGCTCAACTTCTTCTTCACGCCACCGCTGTACACGCTCAACGTGCACAGCCCGCAGAACGTGGTCACGCTTGTGGCGATGATCGTGGTCGCCGTGCTGGTGGCCCTCGTCGTCGCCTCGGCGGCCCGGCGCGGCAGCCAGGCCGCGCGGGCGCGCACGGAAGCCGCGCTGCTGGCGTCGTACGCGCGCACGGTGCTGACCAACCCGAACCCGATCGAGCGGCTGCTGGAGAAGGTGCGGGAGAACTTCGGCCTCACGTCGGTCACGTTGCTGGAGAAGAAGAACGGCGCGTGGCAGAAGGTTGCGATCGCCGGGCAGTTCCCGTGCGCCGACCCGGACGAGGCCGATGTGGACATCGCGGTGACGGCCGATGTCCACCTGACCCTGCGCGGCCGGGCGCTGCCCGCGGCCGACAGGCGGGTGCTGGACGCCGTGGCCGGGCAGGCGCTGCTCGCGCTGCGCCAGCAACGGATGGCCGCGGCCGCCGCGGCGGCCGAGCGCAAGGCCGAGGCGACGGAGCTGCGCACCACGCTGCTCTCGGCCGTCGGCCACGACCTGCGCACGCCGTTGACGTCCATCAAGGCGGCGATCGGCAGCCTGCGCGCGCCGGACCTGTCACTGTCCGAGGAGGACACGGGCGAGCTGCTGGAGGCCATCGAGCTCTCGGCCGACCGGCTCGCCGGGCTCATCGACAACCTGCTCGACTCCTCCCGCTTGGCCACCGGCGCGGTCACGCCGCACCTACGGCCGGTGGGCTACGACGAGGTGGTGGCCCACGCATTGTCCAATGTGGACGACTCGCGCGACGTGAAGGTGGGCGTCGACGTGAGCCTGCCTTCGGTGCTGGCCGATCCCGGCTTGCTCGAACGGGTGATCGCCAACGTCCTCGACAACGCCCTGCGCCACGGCGGTGGCGTGGTCTCGGCACGGGCGAGCGCGCACTCGGAGTACGTGGAGCTGCGGATCGTGGACCACGGCCGCGGCCTGAAGAAAGGCACGGCGGACTCGGCGTTCGCGCCGTTCCAGCGGCTCGGCGGCGACCGCGACTCGACGCCCGGCGTGGGGCTCGGGCTGTCGGTCGCGAAGGGCTTCATCGAGGCGATGGGCGGCAGCATCCGGGCCGAGGACACGCCGGGCGGCGGCCTCACCGTGGTGATCTCGCTGCCCGCCTACACCGGGCAGAATCCGGACAAGGACCTCCTCAAGATCGACGAGGCCGCGGACGAGGCTGTGGAGGGAGCGAGCACATGAGTTCCGACAAAGCGGCGACCGTGCTGGTGGTCGACGACGAACCGCAGATCGTGCGCGCGTTGCGGATCAACCTCAACGCCCGCGGGTACAAGGTGATCACGGCGCACGACGGCACCGCGGCGCTCAAGGCCGTGGCCGAGACCAAACCCGACGTGGTGGTGCTCGACCTCGGGCTGCCCGACCTCGACGGCACCGAGGTGATCGCCGGCCTGCGCGGCTGGACCACCGTGCCGATCATCGTGCTCTCGGCGCGCGGCGACTCGGCCGACAAGGTCCAGGCGCTCGATGCCGGCGCCGACGACTACGTGACCAAACCGTTCGGCATGGACGAGCTGCTCGCCCGGCTGCGGGCCGCGGTGCGGCGCTCCACAGTGGCCGGCCCCGACGGCGCGGAAGCCGTGGTGGACACCGGGTCGTTCACGATCGACCTGGCGGCGAAGAAGGTCCGCCGCGACGGGCGCGAGGTGCACCTGACCAAGACCGAGTGGGGAGTGCTGGAGCTGCTGGTGCGCAACCGCGGCCGGCTGGTGGCGCAGAAGCAGCTCCTGCACGAGGTGTGGGGCCCGTCGTACGAGACGGAGTCGCACTACCTGCGCGTGTACCTGGCGCAGCTGCGGCGGAAGCTGGAGCCGGAGCCCTCACGCCCGCGGCACCTGCTGACGGAACCCGGGATGGGGTACCGCTTCGAGGTCTGAAGACGACGGAGGTCTGAGTACGACGATGGCCGCCCCGCGGGGCGGCCATCGTCGTGTTTTCAGCTGGTGGGACCGGTCGGGTCCGTCGTGCGGACGTCCGTGGAGGATGACACCGGCGGCGAGCTCGGCGGCTCACCACTGCTGCTCGACCCGCCGCCACCGCTGCTGCTGGACGTCGGGCTCGACGGCGGCGGGCTGGAGGAATCGCTCGGCGGTGTCGAGCCTGTCGATGAAGTAGGCGGCGGGTCGTCGCTGCGCGGAGTCGTGGTCGGCGGCTTGACCGTGTTGGTGTTGCCGCCGCCGGGCGGCGGGTTCTGCCCGGGGTTGCCCGGCTGCCCGGGCGGGTTGTTCGGCGGCGGGATGACCACGGTGGTGGTCGGCACGCCGTCGGCGCCCGTGGAGACCACGGTCGTCGGGGTCGAGGGGACCGACGTCGGGTCGCCGGGGGTCGGCTCGCCGGTCACGGTCATCGGGGCGCCCGGCACGGCGTTGCCCGGCACGACCTGCGAGCTGCCCGGCAGGGTGCCCTGGCCGCCGCCGGGGACGTTCGTGGACGTCGCGGTGGTGCTGCCCGGGCTCGCCAGTTCGGCGACCGCGGCGAAGGCCGTGGCGACGACGAGGCCGCTCACGCCGAGGATGGCGTAACCGGCCCGGTTCATGAGGCCGCTCGCGGCCTTCGGCGGCGCGACGGAGATGCGTGAGCTCGGATCCGGCCCGTCGGGACGGGACATGCAGGCTCCTCTGTACAGGTCGAGGCTGTCAGGTCGGCACCGGCTTTTTCGACGTCGTCGGCCGCAGGTGGTTTTCGACGCCGGAAGTCGTGGCGCGGTTCGGTCCGGCTCCCCGGAATGGTTCGGGGGATCGGGGCGCCGGACGCGGACCCCGGCCGGGAGGTTATCACCGCCTGTGACCCATTCGCGCAGGTACGGGGCCTGCCCCGTCACTGTCCGCAGCGGGTGGCGTGGGGCAGGATGGACGCGTGAGTGAGGAAGAAACACACATCCGGTTGGCGGCGTGGGTTCACGGGCACGTGCAGGGGGTCGGTTTCCGCTGGTGGACCCGGAGCCGCGCGCTGGAGCTCGGCCTGGTCGGGTTCGCCCGCAACTTGTCCGACGGCCGTGTCGAGGTGGTAGCGGAGGGTGGTCGAGACCACTGTGAGCGGTTGTTGGCCACCCTGCGGTCGGGAGAATCACCCGGAAGTGTGGATCACGTCGTCGAGCGCTGGAGCCCGGCGAAGGGCGGTCTGACGGGCTTCGTCGAGCGCTGAGCGGCAGGACAGCGGCGACTACGCCGCCCGAGTGAGCGCTGTGACGGGTGGGACACAAGGGGTTGCCGGTGTGCCGCATTTTGTGCTAGGCGCGCCGGGAGAGGGCGGCCTCCCGCGATCACGGCGGGTGCCCGGGTAGCCTTGGCCGACTGTAGAGCCAGTACCCGCGGCCGGAAGGGTCAGCACCACGTGCACCTGAAAAGCTTGACGCTGAAGGGTTTCAAGTCCTTCGCCTCGGCCACCACGCTGCGGTTCGAACCAGGGATCACGTGCGTGGTCGGGCCCAACGGTTCGGGCAAGTCCAACGTCCTCGACGCGCTGCGCTGGGTCATGGGCACCCAGGGCGCGAAAGACCTGCGCGGCGGCAAGATGGAAGACGTCATCTTCGCCGGCACCGCGGGCCGCGCCCCGCTGGGCCGCGCGGAGGTCACGCTCACCATTGACAACGCCGACGGCGCGCTGCCGATCGAGTACTCCGAGGTGTCCATCACGCGCCGCATGTTCCGCGACGGCGCGAGCGAGTACGAGATCAACGGCGACCGCTGCCGCCTGATGGACGTGCAGGAACTGCTGTCGGACTCCGGTATCGGCCGCGAGATGCACGTCATCGTCGGGCAGGGTCAGCTCTCGGCGATCCTCGAGTCAAAGCCCGAAGAGCGCCGCGCGTTCATCGAGGAGGCCGCGGGCGTCCTCAAGCACCGCAAGCGCAAGGAACAGACCTTGCGCAAGCTCGCGAACATGCAGGGCAACCTCGACCGCCTCGGTGACCTCACCACCGAGCTGCGCCGCCAGCTCAAGCCGCTGGGCAAGCAGGCCGAGATCGCGCGCAAGGCCCAGTCGGTGCAGTCCGAGCTGCGCGACTCCCGCCTGCGCCTGCTGGCCGACGACCTGGTGACCCAGCGCGGCGCCATCGCCCGCGAAGAGGCCGACGAGCGCACCGCCCGCCAGCGCCGTACCGAGGTGGAGCAGGCCCTGGAGGTCGTGGCCGCCGAAGAGACGGAGCTGGAGGCCTCGCTCGCCGAGGACGCGCCGAAGCTGCAGACCGCGCAGGAGACCTGGTACAAGCTCTCCGCGCTGGCCGAGCGCCTGCGCGGCACCGTGCGCCTCGCCGTGGAGCGTCAGCGCCACCTGTCCTCCGACGTGTCGGCTCCGACCGGCGGTCGTGACCCGGAGGAGCTGCTGGCCGAGGCCGAGCAGGTCGCCGAGCGCGAGCAGGAGCTCAACGAGGCCGTGATGGAGGCCAGGGAGCTGCTGGCCGAGACCGTGCTGCGGCGCGAGGACCTCGAACAGCGCGTGCAGGCCGCCGAACGCGCCCACTGGGCCGCGGTGCGGGCCATCGCCGACCGCCGCGAGGGCATGGCGAAGCTGACCGGCCAGGTCGAGGCGCTGCGCAGCAAGAACGGCGCCACCGCCGACGAGATCGACCGCCTGTCGGTGTCGCTGCAGGAGTCCGCCGAGCGCGCGGAGATCGCGCTGGAGGAGCTCGAAGAGGCCAAGGCCGAGGGCGGTGTCGAGGAGTCCGACGACGCGGACCTGATGCAGCGCCACGACCGCGCGGTCGAGGCCAACAACGCCGCCAAGGCGCGCGTCGAAGAGCTGGTGAAGGCCGAGCGCGCCACGGAACGCGAGATCTCCTCGGAGCGGGCGCGGGTCGAGGCGCTGTCGATGGGTCTCAAGCGCAAGGACGGCGCCGGTGCGCTGCTGGGCGCGTCGCACGAGCTGCCGGGCCTGCTGGGCTCGGTCGCCGCGCTGCTCACGGTGGAGCCGGGGCACGAGGTGGCGCTGGCCGCCGCGCTCGGGCCGGTGGCCGACGCCGTGGCCGTGGCCGGCGGCGAGCAGGCGCTGACCGCGCTGAAGTACTTGAAGGACACCGATTCCGGCCGCGCGGGCATCGTGCTGGGCAGCTACGGGTCCAGTGTGGACACGTCGTCGTGGCCGATGCTTCCGTACGGCGCCCGCTGGGCCCGTGAGGTCGTGACGGCGCCGGAGCAGCTGCGCCCGGCCGTGGAACAGGCGCTGGACAAGCTGGCGCTGGTCGACGACCTCGACGTGGCGCGTCAGCTGGTGGCGAGCCACCCGGACGTGCGTGCGGTCACGGGCGAGGGAGACGTGTTCGGCGCCCGCTGGGTCGCCGGTGGTTCGGCCGCGCGCGAGAGCGTGATCGAGGTCCAGGCCGCGGTCGACGAGGCGGGCGAGCGGCTGCGCGCGGCCGAGCGCGCGCTGGAGCGCCACACCGCCGAGCTCGAAGGCGCCCGGGCCGAGCAGCAGGCCCGGCGCGAAGAGGTCGGCCAGGCCAAGGACGCCCTCGGCGACGCGAAGGTCCGCAAGGCGCGTTCGTCGGAGCGGCTGAACCGGATGCAGCAGGCCGCGCGGTCGGCGCAGGCCGAGGTCGATCGCCTCGCCGGGCAGCGCGCGAAGGTGGAGCAGAGCCGCGAGCAGGCGCTGGCGCAGCTGGCCGAGCTGGAGGAGCGACTCGCCGCCGTCGCCGAGCAGCCGGTCGAGGACGACCCGGACACGGCCGAGCGCGACGAGGCCGTGGAACAGCTCGCCGTGGTCCGCCAGGAGGAGATGGAGGCGCGGCTCGCGCAGCGCACCTCCGAGGAGCGGGCGCGCAGCATCGCCGGGCGCGCCGAGTCGCTGCGTCGCGCGGCCCGTGCCGAGCAAGAGGCCCGGGAACGCGCCGCCAAGGCCCGCGAAGCGCGGGAGCGGGGCGCCGCGATCGCCAACGCCGTGGTCAACGCCGGTGAGCTCGCGCTGGAACGCATCGAGCACTCCGTGCAGCGCGCGGCCGCCGAACGAGACGAAGCGCAGGCGCAGCGCCAGACCCGCGAGACCGCGCTCACCGCGGTGCGGGCCAAGGTCCGCGAGCTGTCCGGCGAGCTCGAGAAGCTGACCGACGCCGTGCACCGCGACGAGGTCCTGCGCGCCGAGCAGCGGCTGCGGCTGGAGACGCTCGAGGCCAAGATCGCCGAGGACTTCGGCATCGGCCTCACCGACCTGGTCCAGGAGTACGGCCCCGACGTGCCGGTGCCGCCGAGCGCGGGCGAGATGGCCGAGTACGAGGCGGCCAAGGAGCGCGGCGAGGCCGTGACCCCGCCGCCGCCCATGCCCTACGACCGCGACACGCAGGCCCGCCGCGCCAAGCGCGCGGAGAAGGACCTGACGCTGCTGGGCAAGGTCAACCCGCTGGCGCTGGAGGAGTTCGCGGCGCTGGAGGAGCGCTACAAGTTCCTCTCGACCCAGCTCGAGGACCTCAAGGACACGCGCAAGGACCTCGAAGCCGTGATACGGCAGGTCGACGAGAAGATCCTTGAGGTCTTCGCCTCGGCCTACGCCGACGTGGCGCGTGAGTTCGAAACCGTGTTCAGCGTGCTGTTCCCGGGTGGCGAGGGCCGCATGGTGCTCACCCAGCCCAACGACCTGCTCGCCACGGGCGTCGACGTGGAGGCACGCCCGCCGGGCAAGAAGGTGAAGCGGCTGTCGCTGCTGTCGGGTGGCGAGAAGTCGCTGGTGGCCGTGGGCATGCTGGTGGCCATCTTCCGTGCCCGCCCCTCACCCTTCTACGTGATGGACGAGGTCGAGGCGGCGCTCGACGACACCAACATGCGCCGGCTGATCGGGCTGCTGGAGCAGCTGCGCGACTCGTCGCAGCTGATCATCATCACCCACCAGAAGCCGACCATGGAGATCGCCGACGCGCTCTACGGCGTGAGCATGCAGGGCGACGGCATCACGAAGGTGATCTCGCAGCGCCTGCGCGCCGAAGACGAAGAGCCGGTGCCCGCGATCTGACTCCGGACGTGAAAAAGGGGGCTTCCCGGTGGTGAACCGGGAAGCCCCCTTTTTTTGTTGCGCTGCTTCAGTTCGCGGCCCAGAACGCGTACTCGGCCGAGTACGGCGTGGCGGTCACGTCACCCGCGTTGCACGCGCCCGTCGGCGCGAGCCCGCCCTTGGTGGCGAGGCGCTGGATGTAGGTGACGGTGCCGAACACGCCCTTGCCGGTGTCCTTGTCGGACTTGAGCAGGATCTCCGGGATCGCGTCGGTGTGCTGCACGGCCTTGCCCGGCACGGCGGTGGCAGCGACCGTGCTGCCGTCCACAGTGGACGTCCAGATCGGGCCCGCGTCGTGCAGGGCCACGGACTTGGTGCCCTCGGTCATGATGGCCGACGGCTTGATCAGCTTCCACGCGCCGTCGGTGCAGCCGTAGATCTGCACGCCTTCGCCGCGGAAGTTGGCCACGCGCTTGTTGCCCGGCGGCACCTGCACCGCCGCGGGAGCTTCGACGATCTCGGGCGAACCGGCTTGCGCGCCGCCCTGGGTGTCGGCCGCGCTCGGCGTGCTGCTCTGCGCTCCGGTCTGCGCCGGAGCTGCCTGCGAACCGGCCGCGTTCGCCGCGCCACCCTGTCCGGCACCGTCCGACGAGCCCGAAGAGCACGCCGTCGCACCGCCCAGGAGGATCATCGAACCTGCCGCCAGTGCCAGAGAAATCCGCTTCATCGTCCCCGCCTGATCCAGGCCCGCCATCCGGTGGCGGGCGCTCGTCAGGTGCACGAGCGCCCACCTCGGAACGGTTCACTCGATCGGGAAAAAATTCTCAACGGGGCGATTACCGCCAGTCAGACGGTGACTTCGGCCTTCGGCGCGTCGACCTCCGCGGCGTGCGGGTCGGCGTCGCGGTGGCGCAGCGCGAGCAGCCCGCCGACGACCATCGTGATCACCACGCCGACGAACGTGTACCAGTACGTGGCCAGCGGCACGAGCGTCTTCGTGGCCGCGCCGAACTGGATGTGCACGGCAGTGGTGGTCTTGTCGAACTTGACGAACAGGATCAGGAACGCCATGCCCACCACCGAGCACGCGAACGCGATCACCGCGTCGGCCTGGCGCGCCTTCTTCACGATCAGGCCGAGGAAGAACGAGCCCAGCAGCGCGCCGTAGGTGTAGCCGACGATGCCGAGGCCCTGCTGGATCACCGGGTCCTTCGAGTTGGTGAACAGCGACGCGAAGATCGCGAACACGACCGCCCAGATCAGCGTCCACATGCGACCGTAGCGCAGCAGCTTCGAGTCCTCCACCGACCGGTGCGTGAAGCGCTGGTAGAGGTCGGCGATGGTCGAAGTGGACAGTGCGTTGAGCGCCGAGGCCAGCGCGCCCATCGTGGACGCGAGGATGCCGGCGATCAGCAGGCCCGCCAGGCCCACGGGCAGGTCGTTGACGATGAAGTTGGAGAACACGTCGTCGCCGGACATCTTCCCGGCCGCGACCGCGGTGGCCGTCGCGCCCGTCTTCCCGCCGGTGTAGACCCACAGCATGGCGCCGACCACCAGGAACAACGCGAACTGCACGAACACCACGAACGACGAGCCGATCAGCGCGCGCTGGCCGTCGCGCAGGCTCTTGGTCGACAGCAGCCGCCCGACGATCAGCTGGTCCGCGCCGTGCGACGCCATCGACAGGAACGCGCCGCCGACCACCGCGCCGATGAACGCATACGGGCTGGTGACGATGTTGGACGTGAAGTCGGTGAGCTGGAAACGGCCCTGGCTCGCGGCGATCGACGTCCAGCCGTCGGGCAGCTTGGTCGCGAGGAACACGACCGCGCCGAGGGCGCCGAGGACGTAGAGCGACCACTGGATCACGTCGACCCAGATCACCGACTTGATGCCGCCGACGAACGCGTAGATGAGCGTGAGCGCGGTCAGCAGCACCACGATGTGCCAATAGGACGTGTGGATGCCGTAGTGGTCGAGGATCGCCTTGATCGGGATGGCGCCGGCGAACAGCCGCAGGCCCTCGGCGAGCAGGCGCGTGACGACGAACGTGACCGACGCCGTGCCCTGCAGACCGCGCCCGAAGCGGCGGCCGAGGAACTCGTAGGCGCTCACGTAGTTGCCGCGGAAGTATCGGGGCAGCAGCACGAAAGCGGCGACGATGCGGCCGAGGATGTAGCCGAACGCCACTTCGAGGAAGAGGAACTCGCTGCCGAAGACCAGGCCCGGCGTCGAGATCACGGTGAGCGTGGACGTCTCGGTGGCCACGACCGAGAGCGTGACGGCCCACCAGGGCATGCTGCGTTCACCGACGAAGTAGTCGTTCGCGGACTTCTGTCTGCGGCCGACCAGCACGCCGATGATCGGCATCGCCGCCAGGTACACGATGACGATCACCAGATCGACTGGGTTCATGGGGATTCTCCTACCGTCGTGCGCCAACTTCCGCGACCCGCAAGCGAGTCACGATGCCCCCCATCGGGGCCGGAAGGTTCAGGGGGGCCGCGCCGGGCGTGAGCGCGCCGAGCAGCCGGGGCCCGCGCGCGCCCGTCGCCGACGGCAGCGTGGCCGGCACGCCGCACCAGCTCAGCCAGCCGAGCAACGCGGTCAGGTACGCCTCTTTGCCCGCGCCGGGCAGGCCGAGGTCGTCGCTGGTGCGCAGGGCGACACCGGGGAGGTTGTCCGCCAGCGCCGCCATCACGGCGGGGTTGCGCATGCCGCCGCCGGAGACGACCAGCGTCGCCGCGTGGTGGCGCCGGCATTCGGCGGCGACGGTCGCGGCGGTCAGTTCGGTGAGAGTCGCCAGGAGGTCTTCGGGCGTGAGCGGCGCCACGCCGGCGAGGGCGGCGTCGAGGTAGTCGCCGTGGAAATGCTCCTTGCCGGTGGACTTCGGTGGTGCGGCGGCGAAGTACAGGTCGGCGAGCAGCCGGTCGAGCAGGTCCCGGCGGACGGTGCCGGCCAGCGCGAGCTTCCCGTCGACGTCGGCGTGCTGCTCGCCGCCGGTCACGCGGGCGGCGGCGAGGTCGAGCAACGCGTTGGCAGGGCCGGTGTCGTAGGCGAACACCGCGTCGCTCTCTCCGACCACCGTGATGTTGGCGATGCCGCCGAGGTTGAGCGCGGCCACGGGCTTGCCCGTCTCCTCGGCGAGGCCACGCAGCCACAACGCGTCGAGCGTGCTGGCGAGCGGTGCGCCCTGGCCGCCGGCGGTGATGTCGCGGATGCGCAGGTCGGCCACGACGGGCGTGCCGGTGCGTTCGGCGATCCACGCGGGCTGGCCCAGTTGCAGCGTGCCGAGGGCTACGCCGTTCTCCACCCAGTGGTAAACGGTCTGGCCGAGCGACGCGATCACGTCCACGGGCCCGTGCTCGGCGATGCCCTGCGCGGCGGCTTCGGCGAAGGCCTGGCCGACGCGGGTGTCGAGCACGGTGAGCGCTTCGGCGCTGCTCGGGTTGGGCGGCAGCGCCTTCAGCACCGCTTCGCGGGTTTCCGCCGCGAAGGGCACGTCGAGCTCGCCGAGCGGGGTGAGGACCACGGTGTCGTCCTCGGCGTGCAGTTCGGCGACGGCGACGTCGATGCCGTCGACCGAAGTCCCCGAAAGGAGGCCGAGGACGCGGAAGCCGTGGGTTTTCATCCGGAGTGGTTTAGCCGGGGTGAAGCGGTGACGCAAGCCCACGTCGTGAAGTCTTGGCCGAATCGGAACTCTGCGTGTGATCCGTTGGCCTGAAGGGCCCAGCGCGGTGGGGTGTCTGGGGGAGCCCGGGAGCGGATGACAGGATGGGGGCGTGTCGAGCACCTGGTTCTGGATCGTCATCGTCGCCGTCGTCGTCCTGGTCGCCGTGCTGGTGTCCGGGCTGCTCATCGCACGTCGGCGGCGGATCAGCCTCGAACAGGCGCGCAAGGTCGAGGAGAAGCCGAAGGGCGGCGGGTACACCGCGGCCGGCGGCATCACCTTCGCGCCCGGGGGTGAGGCCGACGCTGCGCCCGCCGCGGAACCGGTGCCGGCCGAGCACCCCGTCGAGGACCGCCCGGAGGTCGACGGCCAGCCCGCCGTGGGCGACGACGCCGCGGTGCCGCGCGACTCCGACCAGCGCACGATGCGCGACGTCAAGCTGCCCGAGCCGGAGTCGGAAGGCCCCGCGGCCGCGCCGGTCGAAGGCACCGTCGAGCCGATCGAGCCGGTGCTCCCGATCGAGGAGATCGACCCCGCGACCGGCCGCCTGGAGCGCCTGCGCGGGCGGCTGTCGAAGTCGCGCTCGATGTTCGGCCAGAGCCTGCTGGGCCTGCTCGGCGCCGGCGACCTCGACGAGGATTCCTGGCAGGACGTCGAGGACTCGCTGCTCATCGCCGACCTCGGCGCGGCCACCACGACCCAGATCGTCGAGCGCTTGCGGGACGAGCTTTCGCGCCGCGCGGTGCGCACGCCCGCCGAAGCACGCGAAGTGCTGCGCGAGGTCCTGACCGCTTCGCTGTCCACGGACGGCATCCGTGCCGTGCGCGCGTTGCCGCACGAGGTCGACGGCCAGAAGCAGCCCGCCGTGGTACTCGTCGCCGGCGTGAACGGCACCGGCAAGACCACCACTACCGGCAAGCTCGCGCGCGTGCTCGTCTCGCAAGGCTCGACCGTGGTGCTCGGCGCGGCCGACACCTTCCGCGCCGCGGCCGCCGACCAGCTCCAGACCTGGGGCGAGCGCGTCGGCGCGTCGGTCGTGCGCGGCAAGGAAGCCGCCGATCCCGCCGCCGTCGCGTTCGACGCCGTGAAGCGCGGCATCGACGAAGGCGCCGATGCGGTCCTGATCGACACTGCCGGGCGCCTCCACACCAAGACCGGCCTCATGGACGAGCTCGGCAAGGTCAAGCGCGTCGTCGAGAAGCAGGCGAAGGTCGACGAGGTCCTGCTGGTGCTCGACGCCACCACCGGCCAGAACGGCCTCGCCCAGGCCCGCGTGTTCTCCGAGGTCATCGACGTCACGGGCATCGTCCTCACCAAGCTCGACGGCACGGCCAAGGGCGGCATCGTCTTCCAGGTCCAGAAGGAGCTCGGGGTGCCGGTGAAGCTCGTCGGCCTCGGCGAAGGGCCGGACGACCTGGCGCCGTTCGAGCCTGGCGCGTTCGTGGACGCCCTGCTCGGCTGAGCCCGAATTCGCCCGTTGAGGTGATCAACCGGCAAGGAGGACAGGACACCCGCCTGTCTCTGCCACGGTGGACCCGTCGCTGACGGTTGATCAAGGGGTTCACGGGCATGACGGGTGGGTTCGACGCCGTAACCGAGGAGCTCGAACGCGCCGCCGATACCATCGGCGACGTGGTCGGAGGCGCCGCGGGCCTGCTGTGGCAAGGGCCGAGCGGCGACTATGGCCACCCCGGCGTGCAGGCCGGCTGGGGCAGCTTCATCGAAGAGATCAAGTCCGTCGTCGCCGCGCTCGAGGGCAAAGCCCAGGGCCACGGCGAAGACCTGCGCACGGCGGCGGTGCGGTACGCGGGCGCCGACGACACCGCGAGCGACGCGATCGTGAAGACCGCGGCGAAGGCGTTCGGCGGGACTACGGACGGTGGCGTCTTCGGTCCGCTCGGCGAGATTCTGCACCGGTCCGTCGGCGGGAATCCGGACGACGGCGAGAAGATCGGTCCCGCGTGGACCGGCGGCGCGACCGGCCGGATCAGCGGGTCGATCGACGAACTCCCGCCGGACGTGATGAGCCCCGAGCGCTCCCGGGAGCTGTTCCCCGGTCCGAAGTCCGAGGTGGAGGGCCCTGACCCCGTCGCCGAGGCGGACCGCGAAGGGCCGGTGTTCTGATGGCCGCCGAGCTGGGGGAGACGACCGACCCGAAGGAACTCGTCCCCGGTGAGCCGCGGTTCATCTCTGGTGACCTGAAGGACCTCGTCCGCAACATCCAGAAGATGGCCGCGATCTCCGACGGCCTCTCGGGCGTCGACGCGAAGCAGTGGACCGGCGAGGCGAGCGACCGGTTCCGCGAGACCTTCGGCCAGGAGCCGAAGAAGTGGTTCGACACCATCGGGGTCCTGGGCGGCGGCGCCAACGCGCTGGCCGACTACGGCGAGGCGCTGACCAAGAGCCAGTCCGAGGCCCAGCGGGCGATCGAGCTGTACACGCAGGGGCAGGCTGCCACGCGCGCCGCGTCCGCGCAGTGGACTGTGCAGGCCTATCAGGCCCTCACCGGGGGACACGCGATCCCGGCCTTCGCCGACCCCGGCCAGTCCGCGACGCAGGAGGCCGAGCGGATCCTGAGGGCCGCCCGCGCCGCGCTCGAAGAGGCCGGCGGCTCCACGGCGGAGAAGCTCGGCTTCAAGAAGAAGGACGACGGGACTTACTCCGGGATCTCGGCAAGACCCACGAGTTCGGCGCCGAGGAGCGCGACAAAAAGACGAAGACGGTGTGGGACCCGGACAAGAAGGAGTGGGCCGAGGTCGAGGAGGACCCCGGTGGCTGGCAGGACCACAAGGGCGGCAAGAACTACACCCGCGAATGGGGTTCGCAGTCCGACGGCATGCTCACCGACAAGCTGGGCGGCCTGCTCGAAAAGCTCGGCATCGACACGTCGGAGAGCACCGTGTCGGCCTCGGCGAGCGTCGACCTGGTCGACGGTTCGCTCGACGGGAAGTTCGGCGACGGGACCTTCGGCGGCAGCGGCAAGATCGAGGGCGCGGCCCTGGGCGCCGGCGCGGAGGCCCACGCGGGCGCTTCGGCGCTGGGCCTGACCGCGGGCGCGTCAGCCGAGGCGTATCTGGCCAAGGGCAGTGCGCAAGGCGAAATTCACTACGGCGACCACGTTGCGGTGAAGGGCGACGCTTCTGCGGAAGTCGGTGCCAAGGCGTCCGCCCAGGGCTCCCTCGGCTGGTCCGGGATGCAGGGCAGCGTCGAGGGGTTCGCGGGCGGCCGGATCGAGGGCAATGTGAGCGCCGAGGTCGCCGGTGTCACCGCCGGTGCGCACGGCGAGGCGTGGGCTGGCGTCGGGGCCGAAGCGAGCGGCCAGTTCGGCATGGGCGACGACGGGAAGTTCCACGTCGGTGCATCGGTCGGCGTGGCCCTGGGTATCGGTGGCAAGGTCGGGTTCGATCTCAGCATCGACCCGGGTGAGGTCGTCGACACCGTTCAGGACGTGGCCGGTGACGTCGGCGAGGTCGCGTCCGACGTCGGGCACGGCATCGCGAACGCCGCGGGCGCCGTCGGCGACTTCCTCGGCTTCTGACCACCAGAACCAGCAGATTCGGAGCAGACACAGTGGCAGGCACCCTCCCCGTCCCGATCGAGTTCTCGCTGCCGGAGGGGTGGCGATCGGTTCCGCCCGACGAGGTCGGCACGCCGGACGCGGCGTTCGTCGCCCTGAACCCCGCGTCGGCGCGTGAGGGGTTCACGGCGAACATCACGATCACCGGCGAGCTGCGTGAAGACGACGTCGCGCTCACGGCGGTCGGCGACGAGGCCGTCGAGAAGCTGCGCGCCGCCGGCGCCCAGGGCGTACAGCTCGGGCGGCGCAACGAGGTCGGCTCGGCGGAGAACCCGGGCCTCACGCAGGCGGTGAAGCTGACCGTCGGGCTCAAGGGCAAGCAGGTGGACCTCGTGCAGTTCCAGGTGTTCCTGGTGATGCGCGACCAGCAGGACCCGCAGCGGCAGGCCGTGCTGCACGTGGTGCTGTCGGCGTTGCTGGAGAACCAGTTCGAGCACGTGATCGACGACTTCCAGAAGTTCCTCACCACCGTCAAACCGGAGCAGACGGCATGAACGACACCGCGCGGCAGCTGCTGGCCCGCATCGAAGCGATCGACACGGCCGCGGCCGACAACCGCCTCCGAGCCGAGGCGTACCAGCGCGTGGCCGACGAGCTCAAAGACGCCATGGGCACCGCGACCTCGCCGGACGGCGTGGTCACCGTGGTCGCGGGACCGGGCGGCGCGATCGCGTCGGTCACCTTCAGCGAACGCGCCCGCGAGGCGGATCCCGCCGTGCTGTCGGCGGACGTGCTGCGAGCGATCGGCGAAGCACAGGCCGCGGCGGCGCGGATGCAGGCCGAGGTCGTCGGCCGCGGCCTCGGCAGCACCGAGTTCCTCGACCGCGTGCTCGACTCCGACGAGCAGCTTTTCGGTGCCCCTCGCCCGACCTCGGTGGCTCCGCCGCCGCGTCCGCCGGTTCGCGAGGTGCCGCCGGAGGGTGAGTTCGACGACTTCTCCGTGTACGACCAGGAATCGACCCGGTGAGTGTCGCGCTGATCCTCGTGATCGTCATCGGCGGCACGCTCCTGATCGCGGCCGCGGTGACGTGGTTCGTGGTGTGGAACAACCGGAGCATGCAGCGCGCCGAAGCCGGGGTGCTGCAGCGGTTGAGCCAGGAAGCGCCGCGGCGAGGGTGGCGGTACGAGGAACGCAACGACTCCTATTGCGCCTACTACAACGAAGGCGACCCCCACCTGCAACGTTCTTTCGCGGACGAGCTGTTCTCGCCGAGTGATCCGTTCGTGCGGCCGCCCGAGGCGTTCGAGGCACACGAAATCGTGAGGGGGACGCACCGGGGACGTTCCTTCCTCGGCGCCAGGTTCAAGGTGCGCCAACGCGGGGTGGCCACCTATTACGCGCGAGCCGTGTGGGTGCGCACTCCGAAACTCGGCCCGGCACTGCAGGTGCGCCCGGCGGTGCCGCTCGAGAGCCGCGTGAACGCCTCGATCGGCCGCGGTGACCTCCGGGTGGGCGACGCCGAGTTCGACGAACGGTACGAGGTGCGCACCGGCGACGATCGCTTCGCGCGTGCGGTGCTCGTGCCGCAGGTCACTCATTTCCTGAAGACCGACCCGCGTCCGTTCCGAGGGTTTACGCTCCTCGGTGCGAACCTCGCCTTCGGCGACCGCATCACCGATCACCGTGATCTCGACAAGCTTGTCGCCGCGCTGGACCTGCGGTGCGACCTGCTCGATCTGATTCCGCGTTCCGTCTGGGCCTGAGGAGGCAGACAGTGTTGCGTCGTGTGGTAATCGCAGTGTGTGGGCTCGCGTTGGTGGCCGGGTGTTCCGCGCACGTAGAGGTGCAGCGGAAGGTGGCGAAGGCTGACCTGGAGAAGGGGATCTCCGACGCGTTGCAGAAGACGGTGGGGCAGCGGCCGGACTCGGTGACGTGCCCGGGACCGATCGACGCGAAGGTCGGCCAGCAGATGCGCTGCGAACTGGTCGCCGGAACGACCAAGGCGGGCCTCACCGCGACCGTCAACACCGTGAACGGCAGCGACGTTCGCTACTCGGTCAAGGTCGACGACCACGTGAGCAGCAATTGAGGTGACACACCGGCCCGCGCGGGCGCACACTCCAGCCACGGATTGACGCCCGCGTGGACCTCCCGTTTCCCTTCGTCGCCAGGACACCCCGGACGAGAGGAAACCCAGCCATGATCATCGACGGTCCGCGCGTCCGCCTGCGTCCGCTCACCGAAGGCGACCGGCGCCGCGCCCAGGAAATCCCTGTCCACGCCCGAAGTCGCGCGGTGGTGGGGCGAAGCCGTGCACGAGGTCGAAAGCCTCCTCGAGGAGGAAGCCGGCTTCTCCAGCTACGCCATCGAGCTCGACGGGGAGGTCGTCGGGCTCATCCAGAGCTCCGAAGAGCTCGACCCGCAGTACCGCCACGCCGGCATCGACATCGCCGTCGCGCCGAGCCACCACGGCCGGGGCCTCGGCACGGAGGCCATCCGTGTGCTCGCCGCGCACCTGTTCGCCCAGGGCCACCACCGCCTGACGATCGACCCGGCCGCCGCCAACGAGAAGGCGGTGCTCGTCTACGCCAAGCTCGGCTTCCGGCCCGTCGGCCTGCTGCGCCAGTACGAACGCGGCCCCGACGGCACCTTCCACGACGGCCTGCTCATGGACCTCCTGGCCGGCGAGCTCAGGTGACCGGCAGCTGCTGCGAAAGCCGGTCGGCGATCTTCTGCACCACGGGCGCGATGCTCGCCACCGCGTCCGCGGTCAGCCGGCCGGACGGGCCGGACACGGACACCGCCGCGGGCACCGGCATGCCGGGCACCGCGACGGCGATGCACCGGACCCCGAGCTCCTGCTCGGCCTCGTCCAGCGCGTAGCCCTGCGACGCGATGCGCGTGAGCTCGGCGGCGAGCGAAGAAGGGTCGGTGAAGGTGTGTTCGGTGTACGCGGGCATGCCGGTGCGCCTGAGCAGCGCGGCGACGTCGTCGGCGGGCAGCTGCGCGAGCATCGCCTTGCCGACCCCGGTGCCGTGGGGCAGCAGGCGCCGGCCGACCTCCGTGAACATCCGCATGGAGTGCTTGGAGGGCACCTGGGCCACGTACACGACCTCGTCGCGCTCCAGCACGGCGAGGTTGGCCGTCTCGCCGACCTCCTCGACGAGCTCGACCAGCAACGGCCGCGCCCATGAGCCGAACTGCATGCTCGCGTTCTCGCCGAGGCGGATGAGCCGCGCGCCGAGGGCGTAGCGGCGGTTGGTGTTCTGCCGGACGTACCCGAGGTCGACCAGCGTCCGGATCAGCCGGTGAATGGTTGGCATCGGCAGCCCTGAGAGGGTCGCGAGCTCCGACAGGCTGGCCTCCCCGCCCGTGTCCGCGAGGTGCTCCAGCAGCTCGAACGCGCGCTGCAGGGACTGGACGCCGCCGTCCCGTCCGCCTTTCTCAGCTGCCACCAGGTGGGCCTCCTCACACGTCCGCTTCTTCCGAGCGTTTGAGCTTCCGCTATGCAGAAACTATAGTCCGTCAGGTAAAAACCGTAGGGACGTTATCCAAAGAACGACTCGGGGTGTTTCGCATGTCTGAAGTCCAGGTCCTCGGCGGCTCGGTGGAGCGCGGCGACGAGATCCTGACGCCGGAAGCCCTCGCCTTCCTGGCGGGGCTCCACGACGCCTTCGCGGCGCGCCGGGACGAGCTGCTCGCGGCCCGCGGCAAGCGCCGCGAAGAGGCCCGTACGACCGGCCGGCTCGACTTCCTGCCGGAGACGAAGGAGATCCGCGAAGGCGACTGGAAGGTCGCCGAGGCGCCGCCGGCGCTGCGTGACCGCCGCGTGGAGATCACCGGCCCCACCGACCGCAAGATGACCATCAACGCCCTCAACTCCGGCGCCAAGGTGTGGCTCGCCGACTTCGAGGACGCCAACACGCCGCACTGGGCCAACGTCGTGTCCGGCCAGGTCAACCTGTCCGACGCCATCCGCGAGACCATCACGCTGGAGAGCGGCGGCAAGAGCTACGCGCTCAAGGACGACGTCGAGCACGCCACCATCGTGGTCCGCCCGCGCGGCTGGCACCTCGACGAGCGCAACCTCACCTTCGGCGGCCGCCAGGGCGTCGGCGCGCTGGTCGACTTCGGCCTGTACTTCTTCCACAACGCGGCCGAGCTGCTCAAGCGCGGCAAGGGCCCGTACTTCTACCTGCCGAAGATGGAGAGCCACCTCGAGGCGCGGCTGTGGAACGACGTGTTCACCCACGCCGAGAAGGCCCTCGGCATCGAGCACGGCACCGTCCGCGCCACCGTGCTGATCGAGACGATCCCGGCCGCGTTCGAGATGGAGGAAATCCTCTACGAGCTGCGCGAGCACGCCTCGGGCCTCAACGCGGGCCGCTGGGACTACCTGTTCAGCGTGATCAAGTACTTCCGTGACGCCGGTGAGAAGTTCGTGCTGCCGGACCGCAACTCGGTGACCATGACCGCTCCGTTCATGCGCGCCTACACCGAGCTGCTCGTGGCCACCTGTCACCAGCGCGGCGCGTTCGCGATCGGCGGCATGGCGGCGTTCATCCCGAGCAAGGACCCGAAGGTCAACGAGGGCGCGTTCGAAAAGGTCCACGCCGACAAGGCGCGCGAGGCGGCCGACGGGTTCGACGGTTCCTGGGTCGCGCACCCCGGCATGGTCGCCCTCTGCAAGGAGGAGTTCGACAAGGTCCTCGGCGACCGGCCGAACCAGCTCGAGCGCACCCGCGACGAGGTCAGCGTCACGGCCGACCAGCTCCTCGACGTCGCCTCGACGCCGGGCAGTGCCACTGCGGCCGGCCTGCGCGCCGCCGTCGAGGTCGGCATCCGCTACATCGCGTCCTGGCTGAGCGGCAACGGCGCGGCGGCCATCCACAACCTCATGGAGGACGCGGCCACGGCCGAGATCTCCCGTTCGCAGGTGTGGCAGTGGGTCAAGAACGGCACCCAGCTCGACACCGGCGACAGGGTCACCGCGGAGCTCGTGCGCGGCGTGCTGGCCGAGGTCCGCGGCGAGCTGTCGGCCGAGGTCAAGGAAGACGCGCTCACGCCGGCCGTCGAGCTGTTCGAGCAGGTCGCGCTGGCCGACGAGTTCCCGGACTTCCTCACGCTCCCGGCCTACGAGCACATCAAGTAATGCGGGACGGCAGGCTCACCGAGGACGTCTACACCGCCGCCGACGCGCGCCTGGCCGAGGCCGACGCGCGCGTCGCGGCGCTGTACCCCGGTGAGCCGCCGGGCCGCCGGCCCGTGCACACCGTGTACGTGTCGGCGTCCCAGTACCGCACCCGCCTGGTCGCCGACTGGGGCAAGCAGGCCATGCGGGTCTTCGTCGAGCGCGGCGACGTGCTCGGCCTCGACGCGGACGTCGCCGAGCGCGTGCGGACGAAGCTGCTCACCGAGCCGATCGAGGACCTGCGGATCGACTTCGAGGACGGCTACGGCAACCCGGGCGACGAAGCCGAGGACGCCGCGGCCCTGGCCGCCGGGCAGACCCTCGCGACCACGGGCGGCACCCCGTTCGTGGGCATCCGCTTCAAGAGCTTCGAAGCCACCACCCGCCGGCGCGGCATCCGCACGCTGGACCTGTTCCTTTCCGGACTGCTCAGCAACGGCGCCTTGCCCGACGGGTTCGTGATCACCCTGCCGAAGGTCACCGCCATCGAGCAGGTCTCGGTGGCCGCCGACGTACTCGGGCAGCTGGAGGTCGCCTACGGCCTGGCCGAGGGCACCCTGCGCTTCGAGGTGCAGATCGAGACCGCGCAGTCGATCCTCGCCCACGACGGCACCGTCACCGTGGCCCGCATCATCCAGGCCGCCGCCGGCCGCTGCTTCGGCCTGCACTACGGCACCTACGACTACAGCGCGGGCCTCGGCATCGGCGCCGCCTACCAGAGCATGGCCCACCCGGCGGCCGACTTCGCGAAGCAGCTCATGCAGGTCGCCGCCGCCGGCACCGGCGTTCGCCTTTCCGACGGCTCCACCAACCGCTTGCCGATCGGCGACGACCTGCCTGGCGCCTGGGCCGAACACCTGCGCTTGGTCCGCCGCTCCCTGGAAAACGGCTTCTACCAGGGCTGGGACCTCCACCCCCACCAGCTGCCGACCCGCTTCGCCGCCACTTACGCCTTCTACCGCGAAGGCTTCCCCACCGCCGCGAAGCGCCTCAGCGACTACGCCTCCCAAACCTCGGCCGGCGTCCTCGACGAACCCGCCACCGCCGCCGCCCTCGCCCACTACCTCCTGGGCGGCCTCCACTGCGGCGCCCTGGAGCCGGCCGAACTCCCCTTCGACGCCGCGACCCTCGACCGCTACGCCCGCCGCCTGGCCTGACTGCCCTGCCTGCCGCGCCCCAATGCGGCGTTGGTTGCGTTCAACGCACCGAACGCCGCATTGGGTGCGCTCAGCGCACCGAACGCCACATTGGGGCGCTTTGGCCCCCACCCAACCGCCACCCGCCTGCCCAACTTACGACCCATCCAGGCCGCGTAGGCCTGCGCAACCGCCGCCGACCCACCTGCGGAACCTGCACCCAGTCCCGCCCCGGCACCCCGATCCGAAGCGTCTTTGCGGGCGGCGAGCCGTGTCAAGGCATGCTTTCCCGCCTCGACAACGGTTCACCGGCCGTCAACACAATCCAGCTTCGGGGTGCACGCCTGCCGCAACACGCCCTCGCGAGGACCGCATCACCCCACAGCCCCTCCGCAACACGCCGCGCGGGGACCAGAACCTCTCCCACACAGGCACCCCCGACCCACCCAGCCCACCCCAGGTAGGCTCGCTGCCGTCTTTCTGGTGTGGGTGGGAAAGGAAAACGCGACACCATGGCTCAAGAAGCACCGGCCCAAGAAGCAGCACAACCCGAAACCCTCGAGTTCCAGTCCGAGGCCCGCCAGCTGCTCCAGCTGATGATCCACTCGATCTACTCGAACAAGGACATCTTCCTCCGCGAGCTCATCTCCAACGCCTCCGACGCCCTCGACAAGCTCCGCCTCGAGACCTACCGCGACAAGGACCTCGAAGCCGACACCGCCGACCTCCACGTCGAGCTCACCCTCGACAAGGACGCCCGCACCCTCACCGTCCGCGACAACGGCATCGGCATGTCCCGCGACGACGTCGTGAACCTCATCGGCACCATCGCCAAATCGGGCACCGCCGAGTTCCTCCGCAAGCTCAAGGAATCACAGGACGCGGCCGGCTCGCAGGACCTCATCGGCCAGTTCGGCGTCGGTTTTTACTCCAGCTTCATGGTCGCCGACAAGGTCACGCTCACCACGCGCAAAGCCGGCACCACCGATGGCGTGCGCTGGGAGTCCGAGGGCGAGGGCACCTACACGATCGAGCCGGTGGCCGACGCGCCGCAGGGCACCGCCGTCACCCTGCACCTCAAGCCGGCCGACGACGAGGACCACCTCTTCGACTACACGTCGGAGTGGAAGGTCCGCGAGATCGTCAAGCGCTACTCCGACTTCATCACCTGGCCCGTCCGGATGGCCAAGCAGGCCAGCCCCCTGGACGCTGCCGAAGAAGGCACAGAGGGCTCCGAAGAGCGAAACGAGCCGGAGTTCGAGACCGTCAACTCGCGCAAGGCGCTGTGGGCCCGGCCCTCGTCGGAGGTGTCCGACGAGGAGTACCAGGAGTTCTACAAGCACATCAGCCACGACTGGAACAACGCGCTCGAAACCGTCCGCATGCAGGCGGAGGGCACGTTCGAGTACCAGGCGCTGCTGTTCATCCCGTCGCAGGCGCCGATGGACCTGTTCATGCGGGACGCGAAGCGCGGCGTGCAGCTGTACGTGAAGCGCGTGTTCATCATGGACGATTGCGAAGCGCTGATGCCGAACTACCTGCGCTTCGTCAAGGGTGTCGTCGACGCGCAGGACCTCTCGCTCAACGTCTCGCGCGAGATCCTGCAGCAGGACCGCCAGATCCGCGCCATCCGGCGGCGGCTGGAGAAGAAGATCCTCTCCACGATCAAGACGATGATGACCGAGGACGCCGAAAAGTACGCGACGTTCTGGCGCGAGTTCGGCCGCGCGGTGAAGGAGGGTCTGCTCGACGATCCGGAGAACCGCTCGGCCATCCTCGACATCTCGTCGTTCGCGTCCACGCACCACGCGGAGAAGCCGACTTCGCTGCGAGACTACGTCTCACGGATGAAGGAAGGCCAGGAGCACATCTACTACCTCACCGGCGAATCGCGCACGGTGATCGAGAACTCGCCGCACCTGGAAGCGTTCCGCGCCAAGGGGTACGAGGTTCTCATCCTCACCGACCCGGTCGACGAGATGTGGGTCGACGGCGTGGGTGGGTTCGAGGAGAAGTCGTTCCAGTCCGTGGCCAAGGGTGAGGTCGACCTCGGCGGCGACGAGACGTCCGACGAGCAGAAGGCCGAGTACGAAGATCTGCTCAAGTGGATGTCGGCGACGCTCACCGACAGCGTCAAGGAGGTCCGCCTTTCCTCGCGGCTGACCACCTCGCCGTCGTGCATCGTCGGCGACTCGGGTGACATGACGCCGACGCTGGAGAAGATGTACCGCGCGATGGGCCAGGAGATGCCGCAGATCAAGCGGGTCCTGGAGCTCAATCCGGAACACGCGCTGGTGACGGGCCTGCGCAAGGCGTTCGCGGAGAACCCGGCGGACGGTTCGCTGGCCGAGACGGCGGAGCTGCTGCACGGCATGGCGCTGCTGGCCGAGGGTGGCGAGCTGGCCGATCCGGGCCGGTTCCTGAAGCTGGTCGCCGATCGGGCCGCGAAGGCTCTCTGACCACCGGTCCGTGAAGGGCACCTCGAGGGAATTCCCGGAAGGTGCCCTTCATGGCGTTTCAGGACTCCGAGGTCAGGGCCAGGTAGACGTCGACCTGCGCGACGAAGTCCGTGAGGTCCACGCCGAGCAGCTCGGCGGCGCGGCCGATGCGGTAGCGCAGGGTGTTCACGTGGATGTGCAGGGTTTTCGCCGCGCGCGTGGGGGAGCCGGAGCACTCCAGGAACACGCGCACGGTGCGCACGAGGTCCGAATGCTGTTCGGCGTCGTAGTCGAGCAGCGGGCCGAGCAGGCGCCGGCGCAACGCGGCGCGCAGGTCGGTGGACGCGCCGGCGAGCAGGAGCTGGTGCACGCCCAGTGCGGCGGCGGGCACGACCACCACGTCGCCTTCCCGCTGCGCGGCAAGGGAAAGCGCGTGGCGCGCCACTTCGAACGCGCCGCGTGATTCGGCCGCGGGCACGGGATCGCTGACGCCGGCGAGGATCCGCGTCGCGCGCAGCAGGGGTTCCACTGTGGACAGAGCGGTCACCGCGTCGTCGGCCCAGCCGCCGGGCCAGGAGTCGTCGTCGGCGACGAGGGCGAGCGCGTCCGTGTGGTCACGGCTGCCGGTGGGCGTGATCGCTTCCTTGAATGTGGCGAGCTCTGTTGTGGCCAGGAGTTCGGCCAGTACATCGTCGGCCTCCGAGCTGTCTTCGGTGCGCAGCGCGACCGCGCGGACATTGCCGCCGAGTGGCGCCGGTGACGGACGCGACCGCGCGCGAGCCAAGCCGACGAGCCCGGCCAGCTCCTCGGCGAGCTCCGTCTGCGCGGTGCTCAGCGGTCCGTCCACGGCGAGCAGCCACGGCACGGCGTGGCGGCTCTCCACCGGCAGCACGGTGAGGCCGCCCGCCGCCGTCGGCCGGGCGCGGGCGGCGGCGAACTGGCGCACGGGTTCGGCCGCCGACACCGGCAGCGGTGCCGTACCGGCCACCACGCGGGGCACGCCCGAGAGGACCCAGCACGCCGTGCCCAGCTCTTCGGCTGCGCGGGCCAGCAGGTCTGCCAGCGGCGCGTCCTCCGCGGCGGCGGTGAGCAAGCGTTTGCGCGCCCCGTCGGCGGCGGCCGCGAGCGCGAGCACCACGCGTTCGGTGACCACGGCGAACGACAGGTCCGGCGGCACTTCCAGCAGCGGGACGCCGTGGCGGGCGCACGTGTCGATGACGTCTTCCGGGATGCCGCCGGCGTCGGCGCCCGACGCGGCCAACGCGGCGGCGCCACCGGCCGCCAGCGCCGCGACGAACGGCTCCGCGTCGCCCGGCGCACGCCACCACAGCAGCCCGGACAGCACGAGCTCACCCGCCGTCAGGTAGCGGCCCGGGTCGGGCAGCTCGGTCACGTAGATCCGCGTGACGGCGCGGTCGAGCAGGCCCTCGGCGGTGCTCGGGTGCGGGCGCAGGCCGGGTAGGCCCAGCAGGGTTCTCACGGTCGTCATCAGGCTTGTAGGAAAGCACAAACGGGTGGTCTTTCGCTGGGGCGGCTTTCATGGCGGGGCACCGTTGCCGCGCGGGCGCGTTCGGCGTGTACTGGACACCCAGCCCGAGGGGAGGAGCTCGAGCGTGGATTTCCTGCGACCCGCCGATCTGGCCGAGGCGCTGGCCGTGAAGGCCGAACGCCCCGACGCGGTGCCGATCGCCGGCGGCACGGACGTGATGGTCGAGCTGAACTTCGACCACCGCCGCCCGGCCGCGCTGCTTGATCTCACCGGCGTCGCGGAGCTGGCCCAGTGGTCCACTTCGGACGGCACCATCCGGCTCGGCGCCGCCGTGCCTTATTCGCGCGTGATCACCGAGCTGGGTGAACCCTTGCCCGCGCTGGCGATGGCGTCGCGGACCGTCGGGTCGCCGCAGATCCGCAACCGCGGCACGGTCGGCGGCAACCTCGGCGCCGCGTCACCGGCCGGCGACACACACCCGGTGCTGCTCGCGCTCGGCGCACGCGTGGAGGTCGCGTCCGTGCGGGGGACACGGGTGCTGCCGGCGGAGGAGTTCTACCTCGGCGTGAAGCGCAACGCGCTGGAGCCCGACGAGCTGATCACCGCCGTCCACCTGCCCGCACACGCGGGCCCACAGCAGTTCGCGAAGGTCGGCACGCGCAACGCGATGGTGATCGCCGTCTGTTCCTTCGCGGTGAACCTGCGGCCTTCACGGCGTGAGGTCGGCGCCGCGGTCGGGTCCGCCGCACCCACTCCGCGCCGGGCCCGAGCGGCCGAGGAGTTCCTGGCCGTCGAGCTGCCGTGGGACGCGCCCACAGCGTTGGCGGACTCGCTGAAACGGCGCTTCGGCGACCTCGTGGCCGAGGCCGCCGCACCGATCGACGACGTCCGCGGCAGCGCGGACTACCGCAGACACGCCCTGGCCGTGCTCGCTCGGCGCACGCTGACCTGGGCCTGGGACGAACACCTGGGGAGTGAGCGCACGTGCGCGTGAACGTGACCGTCAACGGCGAGGCCCGCGAGGCCGACGACGTGTGGGAAGGCGAGAGCCTGCTCTACGTGCTGCGCGAGCGGCTCGGCCTGCCGGGTTCGAAAAACGCCTGTGAGCAAGGCGAATGCGGTTCCTGCACGGTGTACCTCGACGACGTGCCGGTGTGCTCGTGCCTCGTCGCGGCCGGCCAGGTCGAGGGGCGCGCGGTGCGGACCGTCGAAGGGCTGGCCGACGGCGACCAGCTGGACCCCGTGCAGCAGTCCTTCGTGGACAACGGCGCCGTGCAGTGCGGCTTCTGCACGCCGGGCCTCGTCGTCGCGGCCCACGACCTGCTCAACCGCGTGGCCCAGCCCAGCGACGAGGAGATCCGCGAGGCGCTCGCCGGGAACCTCTGCCGGTGCACCGGATACGAGAAGATCCTCGACGCCGTCCGCGAGGCTGCTGTCCTGAAGGGTGGTGTCGCATGAGGACGGTCATCGAGAACGCCGCGATCGCCACCGTCAGCGGCCCCGAATACGACTCGGGGTACATACTCGTGGACAACGGCGTGATCGCCGAAGTCGGCGAAGGCACCTTCACCGGCGACGCCGAGGAGCACGTCGACGCGTCCGGCTGCCTCGTCACGCCGGGCCTGGTCAACACCCACCACCACCTCTACCAGTGGGCCACGCGCGGGATGGCCGCCGACCACACGCTGTTCGAGTGGCTCGTGGCGCTCTACCCCGTGTGGGGCCGGCTCGACGCGGAGATCACGCACGCCGCGGGCACCGCCGGGATGGCTCGGCTCGCGCTCACCGGCTGCACGACCGTGGCCGACCACCACTACGTCTTCCCCCGCGACGGCGGCGACCAGGTCGAGGCGCTCGTCGCGGCCCGGCAGCGCATCGGCGTGCGGCTGCACTTCGTGCGCGGCTCGATGGACCGCGGCGAGTCCGACGGTGGCCTGCCGCCGGACAACCTCGTCGAGGGCACCGACGCCGCGCTGCTCGGCACGGAGGCGGTGATCGACCGGTTCCACGACTCGTCGCCCGACGCGCACCTGCGGATCGCGGTCGGCCCGTGCTCGCCGTTCTCCGTCACCGAGCGGCTGATGACCGGCGCGGCGGACCTGGCGCGCCGCAAGGGCGTGCGGCTCCACACGCATCTGGCCGAGACACTCGAAGAGGAACGCCAGTGCCTCGCCGAGGTCGGCTGCACGCCGGCCGAGTACGCGGACAAGCTCGGCTGGCTGGCGAGCGACGTCTGGCTCGCGCACACGATCCACCTCTCGCCCGACGCGATCCGCCGCTTCGGTGCCACCGGCACGGGCTCGGCGCACTGCCCGACGTCCAACGGGCGGCTCGGCGCGGGCATCGCTCCCGTGCGCGACCTGCTCGACGCCGGCGCACCCATGGGTCTCGGCGTCGACGGCGCCGCGTCCAACGAGTCCGGCGGGCTCGGCGAGGAGCTGCACCAGGCGTTGCTGCAGGCGCGCCAACGCGGCGGGCCGACCGCGCTGACCACCCGGGAAGCGCTGTGGCTCGGCACCATGGGCGGCGCGCGCTGCCTCGGCCGCGACGCCGAGCTGGGCTCGATCGAGGCCGGCAAGGTCGGCGACCTCGCCGTGTGGGACCTGTCGGGGCTCGAATACGCGGGCATCACCGATCCGGTCGCCGCGCTGGTGCTGGGCGCGACGCCGCCGTTGGCGCGGCTGCTCGTGGGCGGCCGGACCGTGGTGGAGCACGGCACGCTGCGGGAGGAGGACGAGACCGCGATCGCCCGTGACCTGGCCGCGGCGAGCGCCCGGCTGCGGGAGGACCGATGACAACGACCACCACCACTGCACAGGCCACCGTCAACGGGGTCGGCGCCAACGCGCCGCGGCCCGACGGCATTGTGAAGGTGCGCGGCGAGTTCGCGTACTCCTCGGACCTGTGGCACGAGGACATGCTGTGGGGCGCGACCCTGCGCAGCCCCCACCCGTATGCGCGGATCACCGGGATCGACCTCACGGAAGCCCTTGCCGTGCAAGGGGTTTACGCGGTGCTGACCCACGAGGACGTGCCCGGCGTCAACCGGTACGGGCTGGAGCACGCCGACCAGCCGGTGCTGGCCGACGACGTCGTGCGCTACCAGGGCGAGCCCGTGGCGCTCGTGGCCGCCGACCACCCGGAGACGGCACGGCGGGCGATGAAGCGGATCAAGGTGACGTATGAGGAGCTGACGCCGGTCACCAGCTCGGAAGCAGCCGTGGCAGGCGAGGGACCGTCGCTGCACGACGGCGGCAACGTGGTGCGCCACGTGCGGATCCGGCGTGGCTCGGCGGACGTGCCGGCCGACGTCGTGGTGTCCGGCGTGTACGAGGTCGGCATGCAGGACCAGGCCTTCCTCGGGCCGGAGTCGGGGCTCGCGGTGCCCGACACGGTCGGCGGCGTGGACCTGTACGTCGCGACGCAGTGGCTGCACGTGGACCAGCAGCAGATCGTCGCCGCGCTCGGGCTGCCGGTCGAGAAGGTGCGGCTGACGCTCGGCGGCGTCGGCGGCGCGTTCGGCGGCCGCGAGGACCTGTCGATTCAGGTGCACGCGTGCCTGCTCGCGTTGCACACCGGCAAGCCGGTGAAGATGGTCTACAACCGGGAGGAATCCTTCTACGGTCACGTGCACCGCCATCCGGCGAAGATGTACTACGAGCACGGCGCCACCTTCGACGGCCGGCTCGTGTACGTCCGCGCGCGCCTGTTCCTCGACGGCGGCGCGTACGCGTCGTCCACCGGCGCGGTGGTGGCCAACGCGGCGACGCTCGGCGTCGGACCGTACACAGTGGACAACGTGTCGGTCGACTGCTGGGGCGCCTACACGAACAACCCGCCGTGCGGCGCGATGCGTGGCTTCGGTGCGGTGCAGGCGGCGTTCGGGTACGAGTCGCAAATGGACAAGCTGGCCACCGCGTGCGGCCTCGACCCGGTCGAGCTGCGCGTCCGCAACGCGATGACCGAGGGCGCCGTGATGCCGACGGGCCAGGTCGTGGACTCGGCCGCGCCCGTCGCCGAACTGCTGGAACGGCTGCGTGCGCGGCCGTTGCCCGCTTCCCGGGAGTTCGACCTGCGCCACCTGCCCGGCGGCGTCTCCAACACCACGCACGGCGAAGGCGTGGTGCGTGGCGTCGGGTATGCCGTGGGGATCAAGAACGTCTGCTTCTCCGAGGGCTTCGACGACTACTCCACCGTGCGCGTACGGCTGCAGCTCGTCGGCGGCGAGCCGGCGGCCACCGTGCACACCGCGGCGTGCGAGGTCGGGCAGGGGCTCGTGACGATCATGCAGCAGATCGTGCGCACCGAGCTCGGCGTGGAGCAGGTGACCGTGCTGCCCATGGACACCTCCATCGGCAACGGCGGGTCGACGTCGGCGTCGCGCCAGAGCTACGTGACCGGCGGCGCCGTGCAGGCCGCTTGCGCCGCCGTGCGTTCCCGCCTGGTTTCGCACGCCGGGCTGCCCGCTTCGAGCCGCGTGCACGGCGGCAAGCTCGTCGCGGCCGACGGCGTGGTGCTGGCGGATCTCGCGTCGGTGCTGGGCTCCTCGACCTTCGACGAGACGGTCGAATGGCGCCACCGCCCCACCTATCCGCTCGACCCTGTCACTGGCCAGGGGACCGCCCACGTGCAATACGGCTTCGCGGCCCACCGCGCCGTGGTCGACGTGGACGTGGAGCTCGGCCTGGTGAAGGTCGTCGCCCTCGACTGCGCCCAGGACGTCGGCCGCGCCCTCAACCCGCAGGCCGTCCTCGGCCAGATCCAGGGCGGCTCCGCCCAGGGCCTCGGCCTCGCCGTCATGGAGGAAATCCAGGTCGACGGCGGCCGCGTCCGCAACCCCTCCTTCACCGACTACCTCATCCCCACCGTCCTCGACATGCCCCCGATGTCCATCGACGTCCTCGAACGCCCCGACCCGCACGCCCCCTACGGCCTCCGCGGCGTCGGCGAACCCCCCACCATCTCCTCCACCCCGGCCATCGTCGCCGCCATCCGCGCCGCGACGGGCCTGGCGCTCACCCGGGTGCCGGTCCGGCCGGAACACCTGACGGGGACGTAGGGCCCGGCGGGGAAATCGCTGGTGCCGGCTTGCCGGCGGGTCAAGAATGACCCGGTGACGGACATGATCTGCGACGTCCCGCAGCACGGCGTGGTCGCGGTTGGCAACGGACGGGACTTCGCGGCGCACACCGTGTCGACGTGGACTCGCACGTCCATCGCGGCTGGCGCGCTTGCGACGGGGAGCGTGCGGGCCCACGTCGAAGTGCTGCGCCGCATCAGCGGCAACCCTGGGCGCGCGTTCCTCGGGGGCAGGCTCACTGCCGGCGACGGCGCGCGTACCCGGATCGAGGTGGGTGTCTCGGCTTTCGACGCGGGCGGCTGCGGGGACGCACCGACCTTTCCGGGGGCGCTGTGGTCGTCGCCGCTCATCGTGGGTCTGCCCACCGAATTCGCCGCGGCCGTGGTCGCGGGGTTGACCGCCGGCTCGCCGTTGCCGCCGGGCTCGCTCACCGCGGACCAGGCGGCGTTCGATTTCATGTGTTCCTCGGAACCGATGTTCGAACGGGCCGCAGCGGTGTTGCGGGCCGCGCTCGGGGCCAAGATCGCCGGTTTCGAGCCGGAGAAGGCGGTCCGCGCCGTGGTGTCCGGTTGGTGATTGGCGGGCTGGCGGACGCCACGGCACCGTGGTTGAGTCGATGCGGAACGTCCGATGTGGATCAGACGGGGAGCACGCATGCCGGACCGCGGGCACGAGCGGCTGTTCGACGCGTTGACGACAAAAGGCACCGCGTTCACCCACGACGAGCGCCGGGAGCTGGGCCTGCTCGGGCTGCTGCCCAACGCTGAGAAGACGATCGGCGAGCAGGTGGCGCACACCTACCAGGAGCTCGCGCGCCGGCCGGCCGATCTGGACAAGCACGTGTTCCTGCGCGGGCTGCAGGACCGCAACGAGACGTTGTTCTACCGGCTGCTCGCCGAGCACCTCGAGGAAACGCTGCCGATCGTCTACACGCCCACCGTCGGCGAGGCGTGCCAGCGGTTCAGCGAGATCTACCGGCGCCCGCGTGGGCTGTACGTGGCGTATCCCGACCGGGAGCACCTGCGCGAGGTGCTGCGGAACCGGCCGCGGCGCGAAGTCGACGTCATCGTGGTCACCGACGGACAGCGCATCCTCGGGCTGGGCGACCAGGGCATCGGCGGCATGGGCATTCCCATCGGGAAGCTGTCGCTCTACACGCTCATCGGCGGCATCGATCCCGCGCGCACATTGCCGATCTTGCTCGACGTGGGCACCGACAACGTCGAGCGCCTCGAAGATCCGCAGTATCTCGGCTGGCGCCACCGGCGCATCGGCGACGACGAGTACTACGCGTTCGTGGACGACTTCGTCACGGCGGTGCGCGAAGAGCTGCCCGAGGTGCTGCTGCAGTGGGAGGACTTCGCCACCGCGCACGCCCAGCCGATCCTCGAGCGCTACCGCGACCGTCTGCTCACGTTCAACGACGACATCCAGGGCACGGCTGCGGTCGCGCTCGGGGCGCTGCACGGGGCGGCGAAGGTGGCGGGGCGGCCGCTTTCCCAACAGCAGGTGGTGATGCTCGGCGCGGGCTCGGCCGGCATCGGCGTCCTGGAGATGATCCGCCAGGAGATGGTGGCGCAGGGCCTGTCCGACGCCGAGGCGGCCGAGCGCATCTGGGCCGTCGACATCGCCGGCCTGCTCACCGACGACCGCACCGACTTGTCGGAAAGCCAGCGCCGCTTCGCCCAGCCCGCCGCGCGCACCCAGGGCTGGACGGGCACCGCGCTGGCTGACGTAGTGCACAACGTCGACGTCGGTGTGCTGCTGGGCCTCTCGACGGCGGCGGGCGCGTTCACCGAGGACATCGTGCGCGAGCTGGCCGCCAAGACCGACCGGCCGATCATCTTTCCGCTCTCCAACCCCACCAGCCGCGCCGAAGCGCACCCGCGTGAGCTGGACTTCTGGACCGGCGGCCGCGCCCTCGTGGCCACGGGCTCGCCGTTCGCGCCGGTCGAGCGCGACGGCAAGCAGCACCGCGTCGCGCAGTGCAACAACGTTTACATCTTCCCGGCCATCGGCCTGGCCGTCACCGCGTCCGGCGCCACCCGCGTGACCGACGCGATGATGCGCGTCGCCGCGAAGACGCTCGGCGAGGCGTCACCGGCCCTCGCCGACCCGGAGGAACCGCTGCTGCCGGCGTGGGAGGACGTGCCCGAGGTCGCCACGCGGATCGCCACGGCCGTCGCCGAGCAAGCCGTGAAGGACGGCGTCGCCCGGCCGGACGACCACCTCGCCGCAACGGTCCGCCGAACCCGCTGGACGCCCGACTACCGCTAGCGCTTCTTCCCGTCGTGGCCCAGCTCGCCCAGGATCCGCCGGGCCACGTCGACCACGGCGGCGCCGGCCACCGCCATCGGTTCCGGTGAACGCATCGAGCGCGCCAGCACGAAAGCGCCCTCCAGACTGGTGATCAGCGCGATCGTCAACACCCGCGCCTGTTCTGCCGGCAGGCCGAACGCGGCGAACTTCTCCGTGCCCGCGTCGATCCACGCGTTGAACACGTCGGCCGTCGCCTGGCGCAGCGGTTCGCTCGTCGTCGCGACTTCCAGGGCCACCGTGGCGATCGGGCAGCCCTCGACGTAGTCGGTGTCCAGCAGCGTGGTCACCCCGGCGGCGAAGAACGCCTCGATGCCACTCACGACATCAGGCGCCGGGGCGATGAAGAGGTCGTAGAGCTGCGCGTACTCCATCCCCGAGGTGCGGATGACCTCTTCGGCGAGCTGTTCCTTGCCGCCGGGGAAGAAGTGGTACAGCGAGCCGAAGGGCGCGCCGGCCTTCTCGACGATCTGCTTCACGCCCGTGCCGGTGTAGCCGCCGCGGCGGAAGAGCTCCGCGCCCGCGGCCAGGATGCGGTCCTTCGTGCCTGTCACGGCACAGAGGATAGCTCCGGGGCGGTAGAGCGTTCTATCAACCGCTCGCCGAAGACCAGGTTCAGCACCACGGCCGTGAGGCAGCCCGCGCTGATGCCGGAGTTCAGCACCACCTGCAGTGCCGCCGGAAATCCCGAGTAGAAACCCGGCACCGCGATGGGGATCAGGCCCACGCCCAGCGACGCGGCGACGATCGCGACGTTGCCGGGATGCTCGAACGACGCCTTCGCCAGCGTCCGCACCCCGCTCACCGCGACGCTGCCGAACAGCACCAGCCCGGCCCCGCCCAGCACCGGCTGCGGCACGAGCGCCACGATCCCGCCTGTGACTGGCAGCGCGCCGAGCACCACCAGCACCACACCGCTGGCCGCGACCACGTACCGGCTGACCATCCGCGTGAGCGACACCAGCCCGATGTTCTGTGCGAACGCCGTGCACGCGAACCCGCCGAACACCGTGCTCACGGCGGTGGCGAGCCCGTCGGCGCGCAGGCCGTCGGCCAGGGTCCGGCTCGTGGTCGGCCGTCCGACGATCTCGCCCAGCGCCAGCAGGTCGGCCGTGCTCTCGGCCATGACCACGAGCATCACGATGAGCATCGACACGATCGCCGCGATGTCGAACACCGGCGCGCCGAAGTGAAACGGCGTGGCGATGCCGAACACGGGTGCCTGCTTGAGTGTCGATGTGTCGACTTCGCCCAGCGGCCACGCCAGCAGCGTCCCGGCGACCAGGCCCAGCAACAAGGCGATCCGGCTCCAGAAACCCTTGAGGAACCGCGTGAACACCAGCACCGCGACCAGCGTGACGCCCGCCAGCAGCAGCCCGCTCGGCCGCGCGGCCGGCTGCTGCGCGGAAATCCACTGCACGGCCACCGGCAGCAGCGAGACGCCGATGAGTGTGATCACGGTCCCCGTCACCACCGGGGGGAAGAACCGCGTGAGCTTCGAGAAGAACGGCGCGGCCAGCACCACGAACACGCCGCCGACGAGCGTCGCGCCGTAGACGACACCCAGCGCGTTGCCGGCGTGCTGCTGCGCGATCGAGAGGATCGGCGCGACGGAGGCGAACGTGACGCCGTTGACCAGCGGCAGCCGCGCGCCGAAGCGCCACACGCCGAGCGTCTGCAAGAGCGTCGCGAGGCCGGCGGTGAAGAGCGACGCGCTGATGAGCAGGCTCAGCTGCCCGGGCGAAAGCCCGACGGCCGCGCCGATCACCAGCGGTGGGGCCACCACGCCGGCGTACATCGCCGCGACGTGCTGGATTCCGCCCAGCACGAGCTGTGGCCACTTCGGGCGCACATCGACGGGATGACGGGATGGTCGTTCTGACATGTGCTCTCCCGGTGGGGATTCGGAGCTAGAGCACGGCGTCGGTCCGGGCCGGGCCGGGCTCTTCGGCTTCGTCGCGGACCGCGGTGCCTTCGATGAGGCCGTAGGGGCGGTCGGCGGCGTAGAACACCTCGTTGTGATTCTCGAGGCCGAAGGGGCTCAAATCGACGAGGAAGTGGTGCTTGTTCGGCAGGGAAAGCCGGACCTCGGCGACCTCGGGCCGTGCGAGCAGCACGGCCTCACCCATCGTGTACAGGGTTTGCTGCAACGACAGGCTGTGTTTCGTCGCGAACGCCTGCAGCAGCGTCCGCCGGATCTCCTGGTGGTTCTTCGCCCAGTCCACGTCGCGGTCGGCTGGGTCGCCGTCGTAGCGCCAGCGCGCGGTGACGGCGGTGGCGAGGATGCGGTCGTCGGTCTCGGCGAGCGTCGTGTACTCGTCGCGCGGGAAGCTGTGGAACTCGGAGCCGCCCGACTTGAGCACGGTCAGACCGTCCACACCGGACACCACCCACGCGCGGTCGGCGTGCACGGTCACGGTGGTGGTCCGGCTTTCGCCGCCGGAGCGGCTGAAGGCGTGGTCGTGCGGATCGCCGTCGACGGGGATGCGTTCCCAGGCGTGCTCGGCGACGGTGATGCGCGCTCCGGTGATCGCCTCCTGCGTGGCCACGAAGTGACGGCCCAGGCGCAGTGCGAAGTCCTCGATCTCGCCGACGTCCTGCTGCTTCGCGAACGCGTAGACGGTGTTCTTCTGCGCGTCGGTGGTCAGGACGGCCGAGTTGTCGCCGGTCAGGTGCGTTGCGGCGAGGTCGCCGCTCAGGGCCGTGGACACGGTGAGGTCGCGCAGGTGGTGCACCGGACCGTCGCGGCGGACGGTGACCAGGCGGACCTCCGCCTTGCCGTACTGGTTGGGGCCCAAGGAGATTCCCACGGTCAGCTCCCGCGATAAGTCGAGTAGGCGAACGGGCTCAGCAGCACCGGCACGTGGTGGTGTGAAGTGCCGTCGGTGATGCGGAACGCGATGGTGACGTCGGGGAAAAACGCTTCGGGCCCGAGGTAGGCGCCGGTGTCGAAGACGAGCCGGTAGACGCCGGGTTCGAGGGTGTCGGGGCCGAGATCGCGGACGCGGCCGTCCTCGTCGGTGACGCCCTCTGCCAGCGGCGTGCCGTCTCCGCGTTCGAATCGCACGGCGATGCCGGCGGCCGGTTTGCCCGCGGCCGTGTCGAGCACGTGCGTAGTCACCAAGCTCATGCTTCTATCGCTTTCCGCAGGCGCAGCGCGGCGATCTTCGCCAGCTCCGCGCCTGCCACGTCGAGTTCGGTCTCGGGGTCGTTGCCCAGCCTCGACCGCAGGTTCGCGAGCAGTTCGGCGCCGCTGCGGCCGCCGGCGCACACGAGGAACACGTGGCCGAAGTGGGCTTCGTACTCGGCGTTGGCGGCGGCGAACTCGGCGGCGTTGTCCACACCGGACTGTTCGGAGCGCGACCACTCGGCGTCGGCGCCCTTGCTCGTCGGCTTCTCCCCGATCCGCGGGTGGGCGGCGATGGCGGCGCTCACCTCGTCGCGGTGCAGGGGAGTGGCTTTTTCAGCGGCGGTCAGGAGCGCGCCGAAGTCCGCGTACGGCCGGCCGGCGAGTACCGCGTCGACCCAGCGCGGCACGGCCAGGCAGGCCGTGAGCGCGGGCCGCACATCGGCGGCGTCGGCGGTGTTGAACTCGGCGAGTGCGAGTGGCACAGGATCTCCTCGCTGCGGGGGAGCTGGTGCCTGCCGACGGTACGGCGCCCTCGCGCCGCCGTCAACATTTTGTTGAACGCGCTGGTCAGTCCACTTCCCGGTTGAGATAGTTGTAGACCGTGAAGCGCGTGACGCCCAGCGCTTCGGCCACCGCGGAGACCGATTTCCGCAGGCTGAAGGCGCCGCGTTCGCGCAAGAGCCGCACTGCCCGCTGCTTGTCCGGGCGGTCGAGATCGCCGAGCTTCGCACCCAGCTCGCGCTCGACGTCGGCGATGAGCCGGGCCAGCGCGGTGTTGAGCTCGACAGGCGGGGTCGGCGGGGGTTCGTCGGTGCGGCGCAGCTGGACGGTGACGCGCGTGGCGCCGCCTTCGAGGGCGGCTCGCGCGATGGCCGGCAACGCGTTCACCAGCTGGTCGGCCGAGCCGCGCGCGAGTGTGCCGAGTGGACCGAAGTCGGTGTCGAGTCCGGCGTCGCGGGCCGCGTCGCGAGCGCGCACGGCGTGCTCCGGCGGGGCGCCCTCGCCCTGGAAGGGTTCGCTGGTGAACTCGGCTTCTAGCTCCACCCCGTGACCGTAACGTGGAGGGCGAGGCGTTGACGAGGCGAGAGCGTCGTGGTTAATCTCGGTTGGCGAAAGATACTTTCCGTACTGTGAAACAACCTGCCGGTCTCGCCGACGGGAGAAGGAGTGTGCCCGCAGATGGATCTCGTGGTGCGCGCCGTACGGGCGGTGACGGTGGCCGGCGTCGGCCCCGCGACGCTGGGGGTCGACGGCGGCCGGATTGTCGCGCTGGAGCAGGGAATCGTCGACCTGCCCGGTGATCGGGTGGTCGAACTCGCGGCCGACGAGGTGCTGCTGCCGGGGCTCGTGGACACCCACGTGCACGTGAACGACCCCGGTCGCGCCGAGTGGGAGGGCTTCGAGACCGCGACGCGTGCGGCCGCCGCCGGCGGGGTCACGACGATCGTCGACATGCCGCTCAACAGCCTGCCGCCGACGGTCGACGTCGCCGCGCTGGAGGTGAAGCGCAAGGCGGCTTCGGGGCGCACGCACGTGGACGTCGGGTTCTGGGGAGGGGCGATCCCGGGCAACACCGGTGATCTGCGCGCGCTGCACGAGGCGGGCGTGTTCGGGTTCAAGTGTTTCCTGCTGCACTCCGGCGTCGACGAGTTCCCGCCACTCGACGCCGCGGGTCTGGAGGCGGCGCTGCGCGAGCTGACCTCCTTTGACGCGTTGATGATCGTGCACGCCGAGGACTCCGAGGCCATCGACGCCGCACCCGACCCGCACGGCGAGAAGTACACCGACTTCCTCGGCTCCCGCCCGCGCGGCGCCGAGAACCTGGCCATCACGCACGTGATCGAGGCGGCTCGGCGCACCGGTGCTCGCGCACACGTGCTGCACCTGTCCTCTTCGGACGCTCTGCCGCTGATCGCGAGCGCGCGCCGCGAGGGTGTGGCGCTGTCGGTGGAGACGTGCCCGCACTACCTGAGTTTCGTCGCAGAGGAGATCCGCGACGGCGCCACGCAGTTCAAGTGCTGCCCGCCGATTCGCGAGGCGGCCAACCGGGAACTGTTGTGGCAGGGCCTCGCCGACGGTGTGATCGACACGATCGTGAGCGACCACTCGCCGTGCACGCCGGAACTGAAACGCTTCGACACCGGTGATTTCGGCCTCGCGTGGGGCGGGATCTCCAGCCTGCAGCTGGGGCTGCCCGCGGTGTGGACGCAGGCGCGTCAACGCGGGTTCGGCCTCGCCGACGTGGTGCGGTGGATGGCCGAGCGCCCGGCGGCGCAGGTGGGGATGACGCGCAAGGGCCACCTCGCGGTGGGCTACGACGCGGACTTCTCGGTGTTCGCGCCCGACGAGGCGTTTGTCGTCGACGTCGCCGCGCTGAAGCACCGCAACCCGGTGAGCGCGTACGACCAGCGGCCGCTGGCCGGCGTGGTGCGCGGCACGTGGCTGCGGGGTGCGCCGGTGACCGGCGACGAGCCGCGGGGAGAGCTGTTGACCAGGGGGAACTGCTAGAGATGGAGGACCACGTGTCGCATGACCGTCCCGAGTGGACAGCCCAGCCGGATCTCGCTTCCCGCGTGTTCGGGGGCACGGTGATGTGGGCGAGCGACGAGCTGTTCGCCGAGAAGGAGAACCTCGTCAACCCGTGGCGCCCCGCGCACCGGGCCGAGACGTTCGGGCCGAAGGGGCAGGTCTACGACGGCTGGGAGACGCGCCGGCACCGCGAACCGGGTGACGACCAGGCCGTGCTGCGCCTCGGCGTCGCCGGGGTGGTGTCGGGCGTGGTGGTGGACACGGCGTTCTTCAAGGGCAACTACCCGCCGTTCGTCTCGGTGGAAGCGGTGTCGGTGCCCGGCTACCCGAGCGCGGCAGAATTGTCCGAAGTGGACTGGGAAGTGCTGGTCGACCAGGAGCCGGTGGTCGGTGACGCAGAGAACTTCTTCAACGTCTCCTCGCCCCGGCGGTTCACCCACGTCCGCCTCACGCAGCACCCGGATGGCGGCGTGGCCCGCCTGCGCGTGCACGGCTCGCCGGTGCCCGACCCGGCGCTGCTGGACCCGCGTTCGCTCGACCTCGCGGCGCTGACCAACGGCGGCGTCGTCACGGGCTGCAGCAACATGTTCTACTCGTCGCCCAACAACCTGTTCTCGCCCGGGCTCGCCGCGCACCAGGCCGAGGGCTGGGAAACCGCGCGCCGCCGCGACGACGGCAACGACTGGGTGACCGTGCGCCTCGCCGGCGCCGGTATCGTCCGCTTCGCCGAGGTCGACACGAGCAACCTCAAGGGCAACGCGCCGGGCTGGGCCGCGCTGTCGGGCCGCCTCGACGACGGAGACTGGGTTTCCTTGCTTCCGCGCACCCGCCTGCAACCGGACACCCGCCACCGCTTCGCGCTCGAAGACGACCCGCAGATCACCGAAGCCCGCCTCGACATCTACCCGGACGGCGGCCTCGCCCGCCTGCGCCTCTACGGCGAGCTCACCAAACGCGGCCGCGAAGCCGTCACCTCGCGCTTCACCGAAACGACGGCCTGACGGGTTCTAGGATTTCGCGCCGGGCCGGTTCAGGTAGATCGAGGCACACGACAGCAGCGTGCCGACGGCGAAGATCGCCCCGAGCCACCACGGTCCGCCGGTCACGACGTTCCAGATGAACCCCGCCGCCATCAACACGGCGGCCAGGGCGTTACGCATCTGCAGCGGGGTCGGTTTGGCCATGCAGCCACTTTCTCATGGGCCTGACCAGCCCTTCGCGGCAGGACCTGCCCCGATGCGGCGTTGGTTGCGTTGGGGCGCAGTGGTCTGTCGCAGGTCGCAGTGGGGAGGCTTGCACGTCTGTTCTATGAGTTGTAGAACAGATACATGAGCCTTACCGCCATCCTCACCGCCGCCGTGCTGGTCGCGAGCGGGGCCACCGCCGCGCCCGCCGCGGTCGCGGCGACCGACCGGGAAGTGCAGTTCGGGTCCGACGGGGTCACCGCCTACGGCACGCTGCACGTCCCCGCGCACCGGGCCGGCGCGCGGGTCCCGGCGGCGCTGCTGATCCCCGGCAGCGGCCCCACCGACCGTGACGGCAACGAGCCGCCGACGGTCGCGCCGGCGACCTTGAAGCTGCTCGCCGGCGCGCTCGACCGAGACGGCGTCGCGACGCTGCGGTTCGACAAGTACGGCACGGGCCGCACCGGGCTGGGCGGGATCGATCCGGCGACGCTGGACCTGGCGACGTTCACACGCCAGGCGACGGCTGCGTTCACCACGCTCCAGGCTCAGCCGGAGGTGCGAGCGCATGACGTGTCGATCGTCGGCCACAGCGAAGGCGGGTTGCAGGCGATGCTCGTCGCGCGGCAGGTTCGCGTGGCGAGCCTCGTGCTGCTCGCGCCCCAGGACCTCCGGCTGCTGGACCTGCTGAAGATGCAGCTCGACGCGCAGGTCACCGCGCCCGACCAGGCTGCGCTGGCCCGCGTGATCACCGATTTCCGCGCCGGGCGTCCGCTCGACTACACCGGGATGAGCACGCAGCTCACGACCTTCCTGCAGCAGGCCATCTTCAGCCCCGGCAACGTCAAGTTCGTCCGCAGCGACGACGCGGTCTACCCGCCGTCCGTCGCGCGGCCCGGCACGCGTGTCCTGCTGACCTGCGGCACTTCCGACACCCAGGTGCCGTGCCGGACCACCCCGCCGCTGGCCGTCGCGCTCCGTACGCTGCCGCGGCCACTGCCCGTGGACCACTTCCAGCACGCGCCCGGCACGCCGGTCAACGACCAGGTGCTCGCCCCGAGCGTGGTCACCGCCCTGCGCACCTTTCTGGAGCACCGATGATCCTCGACGTCGACCTCACCAGCGAGGTCCCGATCTACCAGCAGATCCACGACCGCGTCGTCGAGGCGATCGCGGCGGGGGAGCTCGCCGACGGTGACCCGCTGCCCTCGACGCGGCAGCTGGCCGTGGACCTCGGGATCAACTTCCACACCGTGAACAAGTCCTACGACCAGCTGCGGCGCGACGGGCTGCTGCTGATCACCAGAAAAAGCGGTGCGGTGGTGCGGCGCGCGTCGACCGCGGGTTTCGCGGCCGCCTGGCAGGCCAGGCTGAAGACGTTGCTGGCCGAGGCGATCGCCCACGGCCTCGACGAGCGCGCGGTGCTGGCTCACTGCGAGGAGACTTTGAAGACCTTCGAGGAGGTGACGGCATGATCGGGGAGATCGTGCTGCTGGACCTGCTCCTGCCGGTGCTGCTGCTCGCGGCGGCGTGGGTGATGCCGTCGGTGGCGAAGCCGACCGTGCCGTTCGGCGTCCGCGTGCCGCCTGAGCGCGTCGGCGACCCTCTGATCGTCGAACAGCGGCGGATCTACCGCTGGTGGGTGGGCGCGGCCGGCACGGCGCTGGTGCTCGGCGGGCTGGTGGCCGCCCTGGTCGTGCAGAAAGTGCTCGTGCCGGTGCTCGTGGTGGTGGCGCTGCTGGGCGTCGTCGCGCCGGGTTACGTGCGGGCCCGCGCCGTGATCCGGTCGGCCAAGCAGCGCGAGGACTGGTACGAAGGCCTGCGCCAGACGGTCAGCGCGGACACGTCCCGGGCCGTGCGGCCGCCGTTCCCGTGGCTGTGGGCGGTCCCCGCGCTCCTCGTGCTCGCGGCGACGGTGGTGCTCGGCGTGGTGCGTTATCCGGACCTGCCCGCGACGCTGACGCTGCACTACAACGCCTCCGGCGCACCCGACCGCACGGCCGCGAAGTCGGTGGGCAGCGCGTTCGGGACGGTGTTCGTGCAGGCCGGGCTCACCGTGCTGATGCTGGGCCTCGCCTACGCCACGCCGCGGTTGCGGCCCGACCTCGACCCGTCCCGGCCCCGGGGCAGCGCCGCCCAGCACCGCGTCTTCGCGACGTACCTGGCGCGGGTGCTGCTCCTGTTCACCGCGTGCGTGAATCTGACCGTGCTCCTGGTTTCATGGCAGATCTGGTCGGGTGCGAACCCGACCTCGATCGTGCCGATCCTGCTGCCGACGGTGGTGGGTGCGCTGGGCTTGCTCGGGTTCGTGGTGCGCGTCGGCCAAGGCGGCAGCCGGCTGGCGACCGACGAAGAACCGCCCCGCGACGCCGTCGAACGCGACGACGACCGCTTCTGGAAAGGCGGCCTGCTCTACGTCAACCGCGCTGACCATGCCGTCTTCGTACCGAAGCGCTTCGGCATCGGCTGGACGCTCAACTTCGCCAATCCCGTGGCGATCGGCGGGTTCGTGGTGCTGATCGCCGCCGTGATCACCGTGCCGCTGGTGGTTCGTTAAGGAGCGGTCTGGCGCCGCGAGCTGATCACGCCTGTGTTGAAGCCCGCGAGGTGCAGGCCACCGGCGAAACGCGCGTGCTCGATCTTCACGCAGCGGTTCATCACCACGTCGAGCCCGGCTTCCCGGCCGCGGTCGGCGACCTGCTCGTGCCACAGGCCCAGCTGCAGCCACAACGTGCGCGCGCCCGCCGCGATGACCTCCTCGGCGACCTGCGGCAGGTCGTCGTGCTTGCGGAACACGCTCACCAGGTCGATCTCACCCGGCACGTCGGCCAGCGTCGGGTACACGGGCTTGCCGAGCAGCGTGTCGAGGCGCGGGTTCACGAAGTTGACCTCGTACCGCGTCGACGACGTCAGGTACGTCGCCACGAAGAAGCTCGGCCGCGCCGGGTTGGCCGACGCGCCGATCACCGTCACCGACCGCGTGCGGCCGAGGATGCGCCGCCGCTCCACGGCCGAAACGTCGTAACTCACCGCCGTGCTCATTCCGCTACCGCCTTGTCAAGCGCCTGGTCGAGGTCCCACAGGATGTCCTCGACGTCTTCCAGCCCCACCGAAAGCCGGATCAGATCCGGGCCGACGCCCGCGGCCGCCAGCTGGTCGTCCGACAGCTGCGCGTGTGTGGTCGACGCCGGGTGGATCACCAGCGTGCGGGCGTCGCCGACGTTCGCCAGGTGCGACAGCAGCTCCACCGACTCCACGAACTTCTCACCCGAGGCCCGGCCACCCTTGACCCCGAACGAGAACACCGCGCCCGGTCCGGCCGGCAGGTACTTGCGGGCCAGCTCGTGATCGGCGTGGTCCGGTAGCCCGGCGTAGGAAACCCAGGCCACGCGCGGGTCGGCGTTCAGGTACTCGGCCACGGCCTTCGCGTTGGCCACGTGCGCGTCCATCCGCTGCGGCAGCGTCTCCACGCCCTGCAGCAGCAGGAACGCCGAGTGCGGCGAGAGCACCGCGCCGATGTCGCGCAGCTGCTCGGCTCGCAGGCGCGTGCAGAACGCGTACTCGCCGAAGTTCTCCCAGTACTTCAGGCCGCCGTACGAGTCGACGGACTCGGTCATGCGCGGGAACTTGCCGTTGCCCCAGTCGAAGCGGCCCGACTCCACGACCACGCCGCCGAGCGTGGTGCCGTGGCCGCCGAGGAACTTCGTGGCCGAGTGCAGCACGATGTCCGCGCCGTGCTCGATCGGGCGGCACAGGTACGGCGTGGCGAGCGTCGCGTCGACGACCAGCGGAATGTCGTGCGAGTGCGCCAGGTCCGCGAGCCCGGCCAGGTCGGCGATGGCGCCCGACGGGTTGCCGATCACCTCGGTGTAGATCAGCCGCGTCTTGTCGGTGACGGCCTTGGCGTAGTCCTCGATACCGCCGTTGACGAACGTCGTCTCGACGCCGAAGCGCTTGAGGGTGCCGGTGAGCTGCGTGACGGTGCCGCCGTAGAGGCCGCTCGCGGACACGATGTGCTCACCCGCCTCGGCCAGCGCGGAGAAGGTGAGGAACTCCGCGGCCTGGCCGCTCGCCGTCGCCACGCCGCCGATGGCGCCTTCGAGGCTCGCGAGCCGCTCCTCGAACGCGGCCACGGTCGGGTTGCCGATGCGGCTGTAGATGTTCCCGTACTTCTGCAGCGCGAAGAGGTTGGCCGCGTCGGCCGCGTCCTCGAACACGAAGCTGGTGGTCTGGTAGATCGGCACGGCGCGCGCGCCGGTGGCGGGGTCGGGCGTGCCACCCGCATGCAGGGCGCGGGTGCGGAAGCCCCAGGTGCGTTCACTCATCAGCCGCCACGCTACTCAGCGAGGCCTCCGCGGGCCATCTCTCCCGGACTGTGATCGTCACACCGACTTCAGGATCGCCGCCACCGCTCGCGGATTCGACAGGAACGGCGAGTGACTCGCATCCATCTCGTGCACTTCCCCGCCCATGCGGACGGCCATCCGGCACTGGGCCTCCGGCGGCAGGGCTTGATCGTCGCTCCTCAAGCTGCTCGGAGCCGTCGGGCACCCGAAGACATCCGGTCGAGGGGACGTTTTGTGATCGCCGGGCTCGCTCGTGCTTTGGTCGGGCCCTGGGTCGTTTTTCCTGGTGATGCCGGACGGAGACGAACCGCCTACCGTTCGTGGTGATCTTCGACTCGGGAGGCCGGACGTGCGCAAGGTGCTGACCATCGTGGCCGCTGCGGCGCTGCTGGCTGCCGGGTGCTCGGCGGGCGGGAGCGGCGCGTCCTCGCCGGACAGCGGGCTTGAGGTGCACACCGCCTCGGGCACGTTGAAGGGCACGGAAAACGGCGCGGTACACCAGTTCCAGGGCGTGCCGTACGCGCAGCCGCCGGTGGGTGCGCTGCGCTGGGCCACACCCCGGCCGCCGCAGCCGCGGCAGGGCACGCGAGCCGCGGACAAGCCCGGCAACCGGTGCCTGCAGGCGGCCGGCTCGCCCGGTGGCCAGCCGAGCCTGAACGAGGACTGCCTCTACCTCAACGTCACCACGCCCGCGAAATCCGGCACCTCGCGCCCGGTGATGGTGTGGCTGCACGGCGGCGACGGCACCGGTGCGGGCGCCGACTACGACCCCGCCCGCCTCGTCGACCAGGGTGGCGTGGTGGTCGTGACGGTGAACTACCGGATCGGCGCGATGGGCAACTTCGCGTTGCCGCAGCTCGGTGACAACGCCAGTTTCGGCACGCAGGACCAGCTCGAAGCGCTGCGCTGGGTGAAGCAGAACGCGGCCGCGTTCGGGGGCGACGCGGGCAACGTCACGGTGTTCGGCGAGTCGTCGGGGGCGTTCGCGACCTGCGCGCTGCTGTCCGCGCCGCAGGCCAAGGGGCTGATCGAGCGCGCGATCATGGAGAGCAGCTCGTGCCCGGCGTACTTCGCGAAGAATGCGTTGGCCACGGGATTGGGCCGCCACACGCTGTTCACGCCGCTGAAGGACGCGCAGGCCGCCGGCACCACCGCGGTCGCGAAGTTCGGCTGCGGCAAGGACCCGGACGTGCTCGGGTGCCTGCGTGCCGGTGAAGCAGTGGCTCGACGGCGGCTACACCGAGGTGTTCACCGCGACGCCTTATGGCACGTCCGCGCTGCCCGGCTCGCCGGAAACGTCGATGCGCGAAGGCCGGACGCTGCCGATCCCCGTGCTGTTCGGCTCCAACCGCGACGAGCTGCGCCTCTACGTCGCCGCCACGATGGCCGGCGGGATGAAGTTCGACCAGCCGACGTACCAGGGTTTGCTCGCGGACACCTACGGCGCGGCCTCCGCGGCGAAGATCGCCGCCGCCTACCCCGCAGGGCACCGGGCCCTTCGCCGCGTCGCTGTCCTGGGCGGCCGCCACCACGGACGACGGCTGGGGCTGCCCGACCGGCGGCCGACGCCGAGACCCTCGCCTCCGCCGGACGGCCGGTGTACACGTACTTCTTCGCCGACGAGAACGCGCCGCCGATCCCGGGCTACGCCGTGCCGCCGGGCTTCCCGCTCGGCGCGGCCCACGGCCTGGAAATGGGCTACCTGTTCTGGGAGGCCAAGGGCAACGCGGCCCAGCAGCAACTGTCGCGCACGATGATCGGGTATTGGACGAACTTCGCCCGCACCGGCGATCCCAACGGCGCGGGCCTGCCCACGTGGCCGAGGTTTTCCGAAGGCGCCCGCGTGCAGCGGTTCGCGCCGGACCAGGTCGGGCCGATCGACCCGCAGACACAGTCGAAGTGCTCGCTGTGGCGCCAGGTCGGGGTGTGAGCCCGGGTCACTGAGCCTTACCCGCCGAGGGCCCTGCGCAGCCGTGCGTCGCGGTCTTCGGGCGTCTGCCGCGGGCAGCTGACGCACTTCGGGTTGCCGACTTCGTAGATCAGGCAGCACGACGCGCGCTTCACCGCCTGCACCCGGCCGACCGTGACGTACCGCGGCGCGGGCAGGCCGAGGCCGGTGGACGCCACGACGTCGGCTGCCAGCTGCGGCGCGGAAGCCCACAGCAGTCGGTTGGCGATGGAGTCCGTCGCGATCGCGCCCAGCGCTCGCGGCCGGGCGCCGGTGACCTCGGCGATGGTGGTGATGGCCGTGTTCAGCGCCGCGCCGAGTGCCGGTCCGAGCGGCCCGCTCAGCGCCCGTGTCGAACGGGAGCCGAGGAACCGCCCGTCGGGCCCGAGGTCCAGCTCGACGGCGTCGAGCGACGGGTCCAGCACCTCGCCACCGGCGGCGAGCGACTCCATCGTCGGCGCGACGAGCACGGACGACAGCGAGTACCACCAGATCGTGCCGATCACCTCGGGCACCGCGGAGCCGTAGAGCTTCGCGGCGCCGTCGATGCGGGCGCGCACCCAGGGCGCGTCGGCCAGCAGCGCGGCCGGTGTCACGGCTGCCTCCGCCACACGCTCACCCCGACCGCGAGCGTCACGTCCCGGCCTTCAGCGGCTTCGAGGCGTTCGCGGCGGCCGTCGCGGTCCAGGTGGAAGCCGGCGGGACCCATGGCGACCACGTCGTGCACCTGGCGCGCGGTGAACGGCGCCGTGTGCACCACGTCCACTCGCGACACCCGCGTGAACCGGTCGCCCAGCGCCGTTTCGAGCCGCTGCTCCTTGCGCTCGTCCACGGACAGCACCAGGTCGCCCAGCTCGGCGAGGTGCCCGGGCAGCGGCGCGGCCACCACGAGCACACCCCCGGGCTCGAGCACGCGGTGGAACTCCGCCGGGTTGCGCGGGGAGAACACGTCGAGCACCACGGAAGCCACGCCGTCGCCGACGGGCCAGGGCTCCCACAGGTTCCACACCACGGCGCCCAGCCGCTCGTGTGCCCGGGCGGCCCGGCGCAGCGCGACGGCGGAGACGTCGAGCGCGAGCCCGGTCGCCTCCGGCGCGGCGTCGAGTACGCGCGCGAGGTAGTAACCGGGGCCGGCGCCGGCGTCGATCACGAGGCCCGTGGCGGCGGGTGCGGCGACACGCGCGAGCTCGTCGGCGAGGGGTGCGTACGCGCCGGAATTCAGGAGCGCCGAACGCGCTTCCACCATCGGCACGGTGTCGGCGGTGCCGGCGGGGATGCGTGCGTGCAACAGGTTGACGTAACCCTGGCGGGCCAAGTCGAACGAGTGACCGTCTTCGCAACGCACCGTGCGGCCCGTTAACCCGACCGGGGCAAGGCACACCGAACACCGGAGGGCGTCCACGACCCGTCGTGGCAGTGGGTCATTTCCGGGTCCGGCCGAGGTCATGCGGCTATTCGACCATGACGTTTCGCAATCGGACACCCCACCCCGCGTGGCGGGAAACCTTCTCGTAACAAGCCCGACGGAGTAGTTCACGCCCGCGAAACCTTCGGCGCCGCCCCGTGAAACACCCGGAACCAAGACTTCCGGGTCATCTACCCAGGGCACGGGAGGACGATTGTGCTGAACGCAGGAGACACCGCGTGGGTGCTGGCCGGCGCCGCGCTGGTCATGCTCATGACACCGGGACTGGCGTTCTTCTACGGCGGCATGGTCCGCGCGAAGAGCGTCTTGAACATGCTGATGATGAACTTCATCGCGCTGGCCGTGGTGGGGGTGCTGTGGGTCCTCTTCGGCTTCTCCATGTCCTTCGGCAACGACGCTTTCGGCGGCCTGGTCGGTAACTTCGACCTCGCCGGGTTGTCGGACACCTTCGGCAAGCTGGTCGGCTTCGCCGCGGCCGCCACGGATTCCGCGCCGGCCGTTCCGTGGCCGGGCCCGGATGCCTTGCCATTGCTCGCGTTCTGCATGTTCCAGCTGATGTTCGCGATCATCACGCCGGCGTTGATCTCCGGCGCGATCGCGGATCGCGCGAAATTCTGGGGCTGGACGCTGTTCGTGGTGATCTGGGTGTCCGTCGTGTACTTCCCGGTGGCGCACTGGGTGTTCTCGTTCAACGGTTTCCTCGGTGAGAACTCCGTCGGCGGCTGGATCGCCAACAACCTCAAGGCGCTCGACTTCGCCGGTGGTACCGCGGTCCACATCAACGCCGGCGCGGCGGGCCTGGCGCTGGCGATCGTGCTCGGCAAGCGCAAGGGCTGGCCGAAGGACACGGGCCGCCCGCACAACGTGCCGTTCGTGCTGCTGGGCGCCTCGCTGCTGTGGTTCGGCTGGTACGGCTTCAACGCCGGTTCCTCGCTGGCCGCCAACGACCTCGCGGCCGTCGCGTTCACCAACACGACCGTGGCCACCGCGGCCGCCGTGCTCGGCTGGCTGCTGGTGGAGCAGCTGAAGTTCGGCAAGCCGACCACGCTGGGTGCCGCGTCCGGCGCCGTCGCGGGTCTGGTCGCGATCACCCCGGCGTGTGGGTTCGTGAGCCCGCTCGGCTCCATCGCGATCGGCGTGATCGCCGGTGTGCTGTGCGCGCTGGCCGTGTCGCTGAAGTACCGCTTCGGGTTCGACGACTCGCTTGACGTCGTGGGTGTCCACCTCGTCGGCGGCATCGTGGGCACGCTGCTCATCGGCTTCTTCGGCACCACGGCCGTCAACTCCCTCGGCGCCGACGGGCTGTTCTACGGCGGCGGCTTCACCCAGCTGGGTCGCCAAGCGGCCGCGGCGGGCGCGGTGTTCGGGTACTCGTTCGTGCTGACGGCCATCATCGGGTTCGTCATCAAGAAGGCGGGCGGCTTCCGCGTCAGCACCGAAGACGAAGTCAGCGGCATCGACGAGGCCCAGCACGCGGAGAGCGCCTACGACTTCACCGGCATGGGCGGCGGGCTCGGCCAGCCGACCACGATCCCGGTCAAGTCCGCCATCGCCCCTGCGAAGTTCGAGGAGACCAAGGCATGAAGCTCATCACCGCGATCGTGAAGCCGTTCACGCTCGACGACATCCGCTCCTCGCTGGAGCAGCTGGGTGTGCTCGGCATGACGGTGAGCGAGGTCCAGGGCTACGGCAGGCAGAAGGGTCACACCGAGGTCTACCGCGGCGCCGAGTACTCCGTGGACTTCGTGGCGAAGCTGAAGATCGAGGTCGTGACGGACGACGCGAACGTGGAGAAGGTCCTCGACGCGATCACCACCGCCGCGCACACGGGCAAGATCGGCGACGGCAAGCTGTGGGTGACGCCGGTCGAGACCGTGATCCGGGTGCGCACCGGCGAGCGCGGAGCGGATGCGCTCTAGGTGAGCACTCACGGGGGTGAACTGGTCCGGGCTCGAGAGCAGCTGCTGACGGGCCGCCACGGTCCGGCCGCGCTGCGGGCGGCTCTGGTGGACCTGTACGAATTCTGGCTCGCGAAGGGCGCTGCGGCGGCCGGCGTAGACGGCACTGCCACCGCTGGTGTCGCGCTGGTCGCCGTCGGCGGCCTGGGGCGGCGCGAGCTGGTGCCGTTCTCGGATCTGGACCTGGTGCTGGTGCACAACGGGAACCCGCGCGTCGGCGAGCTCGCCGACGCGTTGTGGTATCCGCTGTGGGACGCGAAACTCGGGCTCGACCACTCGGTGCGTACGCCGGGTGAAGCGCTGAAGGTCGCTTCGGAGGACCTGCGTACGCAACTCGGCTTGCTGGACGCCCGCCACCTCGCGGGCGACGCCGAGCTGACCTCGCGGCTCGCGTCCGCCGCACGCGACCAGTGGCGGCGCACGGCCCGCAAGCGGCTCGACGAGCTGGCCGACTCCGTGCGCACCCGGTGGCGGCGCAGCGGCGAAATCGCGCAGTCGGCGGAACCGGATCTCAAGCACGGCCGTGGCGGACTGCGGGATTTCGCGGTGCTGGAGGCCCTGGCGCTCGCGCAGCTCACCGCGCGTCCGGGTGAGGAGCTGCTGGCGGCCAAGGCGCTGCTGCTCGACGTGCGCACGGAGCTGCGCCGGGAGCTTCGCCGGGAGCGGGACATCCTGAGCGCGCCGGAAGCCGAGGTCGTGGCTTCGGAGCTCGGGCTCGCCGACCGGTTCACGTTGGCGCGCAAGCTTTCCGGTGCGGGACGGACGATCGCCTACGCCGTCGACGTCGCCCTGCGGTCCACTGTGGAGCCTTCCCGGCCGCGGTTCGGGCGACGGCCTTCGCGCACCCCGCTGGCCGAGGGCGTGGTGCTGCACGGCGACGAGGTGTCGCTCGCCCGTGACGCCGTACCCGCGAAGGACCCGGCTTTGCTGCTGCGCGTCGCCGCTGCCTCGGCGCGCACGGGCAAACCCATCGCGCACGGCACTTTGCGCACGCTGGCCGACTCCGCGCCCGAACTGCGCGCGCCGTGGCCGGACGAGGCCCGCAACGCGTTGGTGGAGCTCCTCGGCGCGGGGGAGGGCCTGGTCGACGCCGTCGAGGCCCTTGACCGGACGGGGTTGTGGGCCCGCCTGTTCCCGGAATGGGGCGCTGTGCGCGACCTGCCGCCGCGTTCGCCCGTGCACCAGTGGACGGTGGACCGGCACCTCGTGCAGACGTGCGTCGAGGCTGCTCGCCTGACCACGACCGTCGCTCGCCCCGACCTGCTCCTGATCGGCGCGCTGCTGCACGACATCGGCAAAGGCCGCGACGCCGACCACTCCGAACTGGGCGCCGACATCGCCGCGCAGGTGGCCGCGCGCCTCGGTTTGCCGTCGGCCGACGTGCAGACGGTCGCCGCGATGGTCCGCCACCACCTCCTGCTCCCGCACACCGCCACCCGCCGCGACATCGCCGACCCCGCCACCGTGTCCCGCGTCGCCAAAACCCTGGACGGCGACATCGTGCTGCTGGACCTGCTCCACGCCCTGACGCAGGCCGACTCCCTCGCCACCGGCCCGAGCGTCTGGACCGACTGGAAGGCGCGCTTGCTCGCCGACTTGGTCGCCGCCGGTGAGGAAGCCCTGCACGGCAAGGGTTTCACCGCACCGGATCCCCTGGACAGTTCACAACGCGAGCTCATGGCCGAAGCCGTCCGCTCGGGAATCGGCGAGGTCCGCATCACCGCCCACGGCAAGGTCGTCACGGTGACCCTCGCCGTCCCGTCACGCGCCGAGCTCCTCGCGCCCGCCGCGGGCGTCCTGGCGCTCAACTCGCTGGAAGTCCACGCCGCCGTCCTGCGCGACCGCGTCGGCGTCTTCACCGCCTCGCCCAAGTTCGGCTCCCTGCCCGACTCGACCCTCCTGCGCGAACAGTTCTCCCGCGCCGTCGCCGGCACCCTGCCCCTGACCCAACGCCTCGCCGCCAAGGAACGCGACTACGCCACCACCGCGTCGTCCGTCGTCGCCCCCAAGGTCCTCTGGTTCGACGACGAAACCAGCGGCCCCAACACCGTGGTTCTCGAACTGCGCGCCACCGACCGCATCGGCCTGCTCTTCCGCGTCGCCCGCGCCCTGAGCCGCTCGGGCGCCTCCGTGCACTGGGCCAAAGCCACCACCCTGGGCGGCGCCGTCGTGGACTCCTTCGCCGTCAGCCCATCCACGGGCCGCATCGACTCGCCCTGGCGCGCCCAAGTCGAGGACGCCGTGCTGACCGCCGCTTCGTAAGCGCGGGGGCGGGCTACGGTTCCCCCGTGGCCCGCCCCTTCCTCTTCCTCGACGTCGACGGTCCCCTCATCCCGTTCGGCGCTCCGGACTACCCTCTCTTTCCACCGTTGCCTGGCCCGGCCGACCACCCGCTCCTGGCGCGCCTCGACCCTGCCCACGGCGCGCGTCTCGCCGCGCTGCCGTGCGAGCTCGTCTGGGCCACGACCTGGTTCACCGACGCCAACGACGTCGTCGCCCCGCGCCTCGGCCTGCCGCCCCTGCCACTCGTCGACGAACCGGCCGACTCCGAAATCGACGGCCTGCACTGGAAAACCCAGCCGCTGGTGACCTTCGCCGCCGGCCGCCCCTTCGCTTGGGCCGACGACGAAATCTCAGCCGCCGACCGCACGTGGGTCTCCGCGCACCACCCCGCCGCCGCACTGCTGCACCGCGTCGATCCCCGCGCCGGCCTGACCGAAGCCGACTTCACCACCCTCGCAGACTGGTTCGAAAAGCTCGCCCCGACCTCCTGAACCGTCCCCGCCCGCCAACACCCCACCCACCCAGTCCGCATCCACCCTCCCCACCGCCACCCGCCTGCCCGCCCCTGGTGGCCCCAATGCGGCGTTGGTTGCGTTCAACGCACCGAACGCCGCATTGGGTGCGCTCCGCGCACCGAACGCCACATTGGGGCGCTTTGGCCCCCACCCAAGCGCACCCGCCTGCTCAACTTACGACGCATCCAGGTCGCGTCTGCCTGCGCAACCGCCGCCGACCCACCTGCGGAACCTGCACCCAGTCCCGCCCCGGCACTCCGATCCGAAGCGTCTTTGCGGGCGGCGAGCCGTGTCAAGGCATGCTTTCCCGCCTTGACAGGGGTTCACCGGCCGTCGACACAATCCAGCTTCGGGGTGCACGCCTGCCGCAACACGCCCTCGCGAGGACCGCATCACCCCACAGCCCCTCCGCAACACGCCGCGCGAGACCCGTAACCCACCGAAACACCAGAACCGTCCCCACCCGCAAACACCCCACCCACCTCCCATAACCCGGCTGACCAGCCCCACCGCCCACCCCACCCATCACACGATCGGGGTGTCGCACTAGCGAACTCGACCCCCGGTGGCAATATGGCGCGAGTCCGGAGCGGCTGTGCGGAGGGCGGGGTGTGGGGTGCTGGGGTCCGAGCAGAACCTGCCGAGGCTTTCGTTGCCGCCCACCGTGGTCGCGGCGCACCTGAGGTCGTGTGCGGAGGAGCTGGCCGGCTCGTTGCGCACCGACGGCGAAACAGCGACCCTGGGCGAGCTCGCCGAAGTCGTCACCCAGCTCGTCGCGGGCCAGCACGCGCTCGCCCACGCGCTGGCCGGCCTGGCGAGGCGCGTGGACGTGCGCAACGGGGCCTTGGCGGCCGCGCCGTCCGTGGACGTCCAGGTGGTCACCGAGGTGCTCCAGGCGGCGGCGTGCGCGGTGGGCTGTTCGGCAGAAGCGCTGGCCGAGGCCGAGCCATCGTTCGAATGTGTGAGCGAATCCGCGGGGCCCGACACCCGTTTGTAGCTGTCACGCCACACCAGGTGATCTCTAGCCTGGACACCATGCGCGCGGTGTAGCGGGGCACGATCGGATTCGGCGACTACGCCATTCCAGTGAAGGCGTACAGCGCCACGGAGGCCGTACGTGCTGCTCGCCGCCGCGCTGCCCCGGACGCGCCGCGTGGCCGTCGCGAGAGTCGCATTGCGCCGGCGTGAAACCCTTGCGGCGCTGCGGGTCCGGGACCGGACGATCGTCCTTCAACCGCTCCTGTGGCCCGACCGGATCCGTCGGCCGGACATTCCGTTCCTGCACGAGGACGTCGAGCCGCACCACGGCGAGCTGCACCACGCTGTCCGCCTCGTTCAAGGCCTCGCACCCGAGGAAAGCCCCTACACCGACGACCACCGCGCCGCCCTGGAAGCCGTCGTCCGCGCGAAGCCGGCGGGCGGCGACGTCGAACGCCCACCGAACGCGAACAGGCCGAAGGCGTCACCGGGTTGCTGAAAGCCCTCCACCGGAGGACTGTGGTGGCCACGGCCCGCGCCGCCGCCGAGAAGGCCGCGAGCGCCCGTTCCCGAGCCGGACGCGCGGCGAAGAACCGCGGCTTGAGTAGTTCTACGTAGCTCCGGTTGGGGGTCTTCACACTGCCCCGCCGGCCCGCGCCCCGGCAGACTTCTCCCCAACGCAAGGCGGAACGCGTTCGCCCGGTACTGGGGGTCTGGCGAGCGGGGGACGGGGTAGCCGCCTGGCGTGCACGCGGCGGAAGGCTCCCGGGGAGGTGAGCCCTTCCGCCAAGGTTCCGGGGCCGGCCGTGGGGAGCGGCCTCGTCCCGGAACCCCTGGGGGCGCTCAGGAATCCGCCATCCGCAGCATCAGGTCCGCGGCCATGCGCAACAGCTGTTGTTCCGTCGGGCTCAACGCGCGCTCCATCGCCGCCGCCAGCCACTGCTCGCGCGAGATCGAGTACTCCCGCAGCACCACCCGGCCGGCGTGCGTGATGTCGAGCAAGGATCGCCGCCCGTCCGACGGGTCCGCGGTCCGCGTGATCAACCCGCGAGACGTCAGCGAAGCCAGCACCCGCGTCAGCGACTGCGGATGCATCCGCTCGGCCTCTGCCAGCTCGCTCGGCGTGTGCGTGCCGGCGCGGTAGAGCCGCGACAGCACGGCCAGCACCGTCGGGCCCGGCGACGGCGTGTCCGCCTCCGAGCGCATGCGCCAGTTGAGGCGCCCGACTCCCTCCCGGACGTGGCGGGCCAGCTCGGCCAGCTCGTCGGCACGGTGGGTGTCGGCTTCGGTCTGCATGCCGCCACATTAGGCGGTTTCCCCGCGCACCAGCCGCGCGTACCGGCCGTCGAGCGCCAGCAGTTCCGCGTGTGTCCCGCGTTCCACGATCCGGCCGGCGTCGAGCACCACGATCTGGTCCGCGTTCTCCACAGTGGACAGCCGGTGGGCGATGGTCAGCGTCGTGCGGCCCGCGGCGAGGCGGTCGAGCTCCGCCTGCACCGAGCGTTCCGTGCGGTTGTCGAGCGCGCTCGTGGCCTCGTCGAGGATCAGCACGGGCGGGTTGCGCAGCAGGATCCGCGCGATCGCCATCCGCTGCTTCTCCCCGCCGGAGAACCGGTAACCGCGCTGGCCGACGACCGTGTCGTAGCCCTCGGGCAGCTTCGCGAGCGTGTCGTGGATGTGTGCGGCCTTCGCGGCCTCCTCGATCTCCGCGTCGGTGGCGTCCGGCTTGGCGAAGCGCAGGTTCTCCCGCACCGACGCGTGGAACAGGTACGTCTCCTGCGACACGAAGCCGACGCCCGCGGCCAGCGACGCGAGCGTGACGTCCCGGACGTCCGTGCCGTCGATCGCCACGCGCCCTTCCGTCACCTCGTACAGCCGTGCCACGAGGTACGCGAGCGTGGTCTTGCCCGAGCCCGTCGAGCCGACCAGCGCCGTGGTCGTGCCGGGCGCCACGTCGAGGTCGATCTCGTGCAGGGTCCACGGCCCGTCGTCGTCGTAGCGGAACGACACCGACCGCATCGACACCTCGCCTTCGCGTACGGCCAGCTCCCGCGCCCCCGGCCGGTCGTCGATCTCCACGCGCAGGTCGAGCACCTCGAAGATCCGCCCGAACAGCGCCTTCGCCGCGCCCACGCTCTGGCTCACCGTCTGCATGGCCGTGGCCGGTGCGAGCAGCCGGTTGAGCATGCTCGTGAACGCCACCACCGTGCCCAGCGAAACCGGCGCCGAGCCGCCGGCCAGCTCCAGCCCGGCGACCCAGTACACGAGCGCCGGGATGATCGTGAGGCTCATCGTCCGCGAGGCCCGTTGCCAGCGCCCGGCCAGCGCCGCGCTGCGCTCCAGGGCGGCGACCTCGCGGGACTCCGCGGCGAAGCGCTCCCGCATCTGCCGCTCGTTGCCCATGGTCTTGGCCAGCAGCACACCCGTGACGGACAGGGACTCCTCGACGATCGTCGTCAGCCGCGCCATCCGCCGGGTCCGGCCGCGAGCGAGCTTGCGCTGCTTGCCGCCCAGCCGCAGCGTGAACAGCAGGAACAACGGCACGACCACGAGCGAGAGCAGCGCCAGCTGCCAGTCCATGATCAGGATCGCGACGGCGATCGCCAGGGCCGTGGTGCCGTTCTGCACGATCGACGCCGCGGTGGTCGTGACCACGTTGTCCACGCCGCCGATGTCGTTGAACACCCTCGAGAGGATCTCGCCGGTCTTGGTGCGGGTGAAGAAGCCGAGCGACATGCGCTGCAGGTGGCCGTAGACCGACACGCGCAGCTCGTTCATCACGCGCTGCCCGATCGTGTTCGACAGGCCGGTCGTCGCCACGCCGAGCGCCCCCGAACCGAGCGACGCGGCGATCATCCCCAGCGCCAGCACGCTCACCAGCAACGCGTCGCGGTGGGGGAGCGCGTCGTCGAGGATCGCCCGCAGCAGGAACGGCGACACGACGCCGAGGCCGGCCTGCACCACCAGGAGCGCGAACAACCCGGCCATCTGCGCCCGGTGCGGCCGGAACAGCACGGCGATCCGCCTGAACGGCACTTTCTCGTCGGTGTCCGCCTCCGGTTCGGCCAGCGAAGGGCGCGGCGTCGTCACTGAAGTCATACGCAGATGTTTACCGATTCGACCGCCGCAGTCGAGCGTTTTTCTTAGCTTGACTCAAGTGTTCCGTCCAGGTTAGTACACATGTGCGTATTAACCTTCTGCCGAAGGTTCGCGCACCCGCGAGGCGGCCGAGCCCGGACCGCTACTCTGGGAGGTTGCCGGGGTCGCCCAGCGAAACCCGGTACGCGAACGACGACCCAGCTGGAGCGTGCACACCCGTGTTCGACACCCTCTCCGATCGGCTCACCGCCGCCCTGCAGACGCTGTCTCGCAAGGGCCGGCTGTCCGACGCCGACATCGACGCCACCGCACGCGAGATCCGCATCGCGCTGCTGGAGGCCGACGTCGCGCTGCCGGTGGTCAAGGAGTTCATCGCCAGGATCAAGGACCGGGCGAAGGGCGCCGAGGTCTCACAGGCGCTCAACCCCGCGCAGCAGGTCATCAAGATCGTCAACGAGGAGCTCGTGGGCATCCTCGGCGGCGAGACGCGCCGGCTGAACCTCGCGAAGAACCCGCCGTCGGTGATCATGCTGGCCGGTCTGCAGGGTGCCGGTAAGACGACACTCGCCGGCAAGCTCGCGATGTGGCTGAAGAAGCAGGGCCACGCGCCGATGCTGGTGGCCTGTGACCTCCAGCGCCCGAACGCCGTCACGCAGCTGCAGGTCGTCGGCGAGCGCGCCGGTGTCGTCACCTTCGCGCCGGAGCCCGGCAACGGCGTCGGCGACCCGGTGGACGTCGCCCGCCGCGCCATCGAAGAGGCCAAGCACGCGCAGCACGACATCGTGGTGGTCGACACCGCGGGCCGCCTGGGTGTCGACGAAGAGCTGATGAAGCAGGCCGCGGACATCCGCGACGCCGTGCAGCCCGACGAGATCCTGTTCGTCGTCGACGCCATGATCGGCCAGGACGCCGTGACCACGGCCCAGGCGTTCCGCGACGGCGTCGGCTTCACCGGCGTGGTGCTCACGAAGCTCGACGGCGACGCCCGTGGTGGTGCCGCCCTCTCCGTGCGCGAGGTCACCGGCCAGCCGATCCTCTTCGCGTCCAACGGCGAGAAGCTCGAGGACTTCGACACCTTCCACCCCGACCGGATGGCCTCGCGCATCCTCGGGATGGGCGACGTGCTCACCCTCATCGAGCAGGCCGAGCAGCACTTCGACCAGGACCAGGCCGAGAAGGCCGCGGCGAAGCTGACCAGCGGCCAGCTGACGCTGGAGGACTTCCTGGAGCAGATGCTCGCGGTCCGCAAGATGGGCCCGATCGGCAACCTGCTCGGGATGCTGCCGGGCGCGGGCCAGATGAAGGACCAGCTCGCGCAGGTCGACGACAAGCACCTCGACAAGCTGCAGGCGATCATCCGGGGTATGACACCGGCGGAGCGCGACGACCCGAAGATGATCAACGGCTCGCGCCGGCTGCGCATCGCCAACGGCTCCGGCGTCACCGTCCGCGAGGTCAACGACCTGGTCAACCGCTTCTTCGAAGCTCGCAAGATGATGGCCCAGATGGCCGGCCGCTTCGGTTTCGGCGGTGGTGGCGGCGGCAGCAAAACGCGCAAGGGCAAGAAGGGGAAGAAGGGCAAGGGGCGCGGCCCCACACAGCCCAAGGTCCGCGGCGGCTTCCCCGGCGGCATGCCGATGCTGCCCCCGGGTGGCATGCCCTCTTCTGGTGGCATGCCCGACCTGTCGCAGCTCGGCGGCATGAACGACGTGCCGGGCTTCGACCCGACGAAGTTCAAGCTGCCGAAGGACCCCAAGAACAATTGAGCGCGGCACAATTGAGCTCGGCACAGTCGAGCGCCCTGCACCTCTCCGGCACCGTCCTGCCCGACGGCTCGCCGCGTGAGCTCTGGATCACCGGCGGGCGCATCTCGTTCGAGCCCGTCCCCGGCGCGGAAACGCTCGCGACCGGCGGGTTCCTGGTGCCCGGCCTCGTCGACGCGCACTGCCACCCTGGCCTCGGCCCGCACGGTGCGGTGCCGGTCGAGGAGGCCGCCGAGCAGGCGGCGACCGACCGTGACGCGGGCACGCTGCTGATCCGCGACTGCGGCCTGCCGCTCGATGTGCGACCGCTGCAGGCGCGCGCCGACCTGCCCACGATCATCCGCTGCGGTCGCCACCTGGCCCTGCCGAAGCGCTACGTCCCCGGCTTCGCCATCGAGCTGGACGATGTCGCCCTGCTGCCCGAGGCCGTCGCGGAACAAGCGCGGGACGGCGACGGCTGGGTGAAGCTGGTGGGCGACTGGATCGACCGCGGCGAGGGCGACCTCGCGCCGCTGTGGCCCGACGCCGTGCTGGCCGAGGCCGTCGGCGTCGCGCACGACCTCGGCGCGCGTGTGACCGCTCACGTCTTCGGCGAAGCCGCCCTGCCGGGGCTCATCGACGCGGGCATCGACTGCCTCGAGCACGGCACCGCGCTGAACCCGGACCAGCTGGCCGAGCTCGCGCGCCGCGACGTGGCGCTCGTGCCCACGCTGATCAACATCGAGAACTTCCCCGGCATCGCCGACCAGGCCACGAAGTACCCCACGTACGCGGCCCACATGCGGGCCCTGCACGCGGGCGTCGCCGACATGGTCTCCTCGGCCGTCGAGGCGGGCGTGCGCGTGTTCGCGGGTACCGACGCCGGTGGCATGGTCGCCCACGGCCTCATCGCCGACGAGGTCGAAGCGCTGCACCGGGCCGGTATGACGCGCGAGCAGGCGCTGGCGAGCGCGTCCTGGGCCGCCCGCGAATGGCTCGGCCACCCCGGCATCGAAGACGGCGCTCCGGCCGACCTGATCGTGTACCCGGCCGACCCGCGGAAGGACCTCGCGGTGCTGCGCCACCCGTCGCACATCGTCCTGCGTGGCACAGTTTTCGGCTGAAAACACGTTCTTCGCCGGTGATCGCCCGAGTACTGTGCGAAGTCTCCTCGGCGGTTAGGCTCGACCGGTGAGCCGAGCGATCACCGGAGGGCGGGCGTGACCACTTCCCAGCCCCGGGAACCGATTCCGGGTGCCACGCCGATCCGTCCGGAGGACCTGGTGAGCGCCCCGCGCGAGTTCCCGCCGCACCGGTGGGGCTTCGGGGCGTTCCTGCTCGTGGAGGCCGTGCTGATCGCGTCGGCCGCGTTCGTGAGCGCGTTGCTGGGTGATCCGCCGGCCGGGCAGCCGCTGCCGATCCGCACGGTGCTGCTGGGCACGATGCTGCCCGCGATGATCGCCGCGGGCGTCGCGCTGCTCGCCACAGTCGTGCGCGGCAACGGGCCCAAGGTCGACCTGCGCCTGCAGTGGCGCTGGTCCGACGTGAAGATCGGCTTCAAGTTCGGCCTGCTCGGGCTGGTGCTCACGTCGCTGAGCGCCTGGGCGTGGACCGAGATCGTGGGCTCGGCCGACGCGACCTCGGCGATCAGCGCGCTGGTGGACGACCGGAAGATGTCGGTGTCGGCGGCGATCGTGACGTTCGTCTACCTCTGGCTGCTCGGGCCGATCTGCGAGGAGATCATCTACCGCGGCCTGCTCTGGGGCGCGGTCGAACGGCTGCAGTGGCGCAGCGAACGGTGGGGTCGCCTGGCGGCTTTCCTGCTGTCCACGGCCGTGTTCGCCGCCAGCCACCTCGAACCGCTGCGGACCACGCTCCTGCTGGTCATCGCCGTGCCGATCGGCCTCGCGCGCTTCGCCACGGGCCGGCTGCCGGGCAGTGTGGTGGCGCACTCGATGAACAACTTCCTGCCCTCGGTCGCGATCCTGCTGAGCGCGCTCGGCGTCGCGTAGGTCCGAGCCGCTGTTGCGAGGCCCTGCGCAGGCACTTCGAGCCATCTGGCAGAATGTTCGCTTGCCCGCTTCCGTCCGGACCCTCTCACCGTTCGGGAGCTCCTGACCTTCGGGTGCCCGTGATCGTGTCCCCACGCGGTCGACGTACGCCCACCCTGCACCAGAGAGCACTGAGGAGTACCCACACCCGTGGCCGTCAAGATCAAGCTGCAGCGCCTCGGCAAGATCCGTGCGCCGTACTACCGCATCATCGTCGCCGACGCGCGCACCCGCCGGGACGGCAAAGCCATCGAGACGATCGGCAAGTACCACCCGAAGGAAGAGCCGAGCCTGATCGAGGTCGACACCGACCGCGCCCAGCACTGGCTGTCCGTCGGTGCCCAGCCGACCGAGCCGGTCCAGCGCATCCTCGAGATCACCGGCGACTGGCAGAAGTTCAAGGGCCTGCCGGGCGCCGAGGGCACCCTGAAGGTGGCCGAGCCGAAGCCGTCCAAGCAGGACCTGTTCAACGCGGCGCTGGCCGCGGCCGGCGAGGAGCCCTCCGCCGAGGCCACCACGCCGAAGAAGAAGTCCGCCCCCAAGAAGGCCGAGGCCGAGAAGGCCGAAGCCGCTGAGGGCGAGAAGTCCGAGTGAGTTTTCTCGCTGACTCCCTCGAGCACCTGGTGCGCGGGATCGTCGACAACCCGGACGAGGTCCGGGTCGAGCTGCTGACCACGCGCCGTGGCCGCACGCTCGAGGTGCACGTGCACCCCGACGACCTCGGCAAGGTGATCGGCCGGGGCGGTCGCACGGCGACTGCCCTGCGCACCGTGATGGGCGGCATCGGTGGCCGCGGCGTCCGTGTGGACGTCGTCGACACCGATCGCTGAGCCTCTTCGGAAACGGTCAGGATGGACGTCGTAGTCGGCCGCATCGCCAAGGCGCACGGCATCCGCGGGGAACTCGCGGTGGACGTGCGCACGGATTCGCCCGAAGAGCGGTTCGCCGTCGGTGCGGTCGTCAAGACGCAGCTGCGTGACGGCAGCAAGAGGGATCTCACCATCGCAGCCGCCCGCGACCACAGCGGGCGGCTGCTGGTGCGTTTCGAGCAGGTCCTCACGCGCGACGTCGCGGAGACCCTGCGCGGCGCGTTGCTGCTCATCGACACCGCCGCACTCCCGCCGACGGGCGACCCCGACGAGTTCTACGACCACGAGCTGGCCGGCCTCAGCGCCGAGCTGGCCGACGGCACGGTCGTGGGCAAGGTCGTCGAGGTCGTCCACTCGCCGGCGGGCGAGCTGCTGGAGCTCGATGTGGCCGGGCGCGAGGTGCTCGTGCCGTTCGTGCGCGCGATCGTCCCGACGGTCGACGTCGCGGGCGGGCGCGTGGTGCTGGACCCGCCCGAAGGCCTGCTGGACGAGGCCTAGATGCGCATCGACGTCGTCACGATCTTCCCGGAGTACCTCGACCCGCTGCGCGCCGCGCTGCTGGGCCGGGCGATCGACCGCGGCCTCATCGAGATCGGCGTGCACGACCTGCGCGAGTGGACCCACGACGTCCACCGCGCGGTCGACGACGCCCCGTATGGCGGTGGCCCCGGCATGGTCATGAAGCCCCAGATCTGGGGCCCGGCGCTCGACGAGGTCTGCGGGCCGGAGACCCGGCTCGTGGTCCCGACGCCGGCGGGCAAGCCGTTCACGCAGGAGCTGGCGCACGCGTACGCCGAGGAGAAGCACCTGGTCTTCGCCTGCGGCCGCTACGAGGGCATCGACCAGCGCGTGGTCGACGACGCCGCGCGCCGCATGCCCGTGGACGAGGTGTCGATCGGCGACTACGTGCTGGTCGGCGGCGAGGCCGCGGTGCTGGTGATCGTGGAGGCCGTGGTCCGGCTGCTGCCGGGCGTGCTCGGCAACGCGCGGTCGGCGGCCGAGGACTCGTTCTCCGACGGGCTGCTCGAAGGCCCCAGCTACACCCGCCCGGAAGTGTGGCGTGACCTGGCGGTGCCGGACGTGCTGCGCTCCGGGAACCACGCGCTCGTGGAGCGCTGGCGGCGCGACCAAGCGCTGGCACGCACGGCCCTGCGACGCCCGGATCTCCTGGCCCGGTTGCCGGAGGGTAGTCTGAACAGCCGAGATCACGAGGTACTCGACCGGCTCGGCGAGAACCTCGGCTAGACCCCACGCGAAGCGAGCACCAGCGCCTCTGCCATAATCGACAGGTTGGCGTGAGTGGACCGCCTCGTTCACGAGCCCGCCATCAAGCCCCCGGTGTGGTCGCAGCAGCGCTGTTGCGCGCCCGGGGAGAAGTACCCGAGTTACACGAATCGACGAGGACGGACCACCGATGAACACCCTGGACGCGCTGGACGCGCATTCCCTGCGTTCCGACATCCCGGACTTCCGCCCGGGCGACACGCTCAAGGTCCACGTCCGCGTCATCGAGGGCAACCGCGAGCGCAACCAGGTCTTCCAGGGCGTCGTGATCCGTCGCCAAGGCGGCGGCGTCCGTGAGACCTTCACCGTGCGCAAGGTTTCGTTCGGCGTGGGCGTCGAGCGCACCTTCCCGGTGCACTCGCCGAACCTGGCCGAGGTCGAGGTCTTCAAGCGCGGCGACGTGCGACGCGCGAAGCTCTACTACCTGCGCGACCTTCGCGGCAAGAAGGCGAAGATCAAGGAGCGCCGCGAGAACCGCGAGACCACCTCTGCTTCCTGAGTGCCCACGCGGCACCCGGTAGCCTGGCGACGTGGTCGACCCCGTGCCCCAAAGCGCCGCTGAGGACGACCCCGACGACTCGGAGCAGTCTCATTCCGAGGATCGTCGGGGGTCTCACCGGCGGGGCAAGCCTCAGAAGAAGCGGTCGTTCTGGAAGGAACTGCCGATCCTGATCGCGATCGCCCTGGTGCTCACGATCCTGATCCAGGCCTTCCTGGCGAAGGTCTTCATGATCCCCTCGGGATCCATGGAGGCCACGCTTCACGGCTGCCCCGGCTGCACGGGCGACCGGATTCTGGTCGACCGCGTCACCTACGACTTCACGGACCCCTCGCCGGGTGACGTGGTCGTGTTCAAGGGTCCGCCCGCGTGGACCGAGAACGAGATCGCGCCGCAGGAATCCGGCAACATCATCGTCCGCGGCCTGCGGGGTCTCGGCTCGTTGGTGGGCTTTGCCCCGCCGGACGAGCGCGACTTCGTGAAGCGCGTGATCGCCGTCGGCGGCCAGACCGTGCAGTGCTGCGATCCGCAGAACCGCGTGATCGTCGACGGCAAGGCGCTCGACGAGCCGTACATCCACTGGGAGAACCCCGACCACGCGATGCAGGACTCGTTCGCGCCGGTCAAGGTGCCGCAGGGCACCCTGTGGGTGATGGGCGACAACCGCAACAACTCCGAAGACTCGCGTTACCAGGGCGGGGGCGGTGCCAACGGCGCCGTGCCCGTGGACGACGTGATCGGCAAGGCCCGGATCATCGTCTTCCCGCCGGGCCGCTGGGGCGGGGTCTCGGACCACGATCCGCAGGCCGATGCCCAGCCGGTGGCACTCGGTGCCCCGGCGTGGCAGGACGGCCTGCCGCTCGGTCTCGGGTTCGCCGCCGCCGTGCCCACACTGTTCGTCGGCCGGCGGGTGAAGGCGGGCCTGGGCAAGGCGAGACGTTAGGGTGCTCCACCCGAGAAGGTCCGTCAGACGGGTATTGCAGCTGTGACCGTTCCCGCTCCCCGAATCCCGGCCGAACCCCTCCGGCCGCCGCGCGCCGTCGTGCGTGGCGAGCTGTTCTGGGGTCTGCAGGGTGCTCTCGAACGCCGTGGCCTGGGGCCGGTCGCCGGGGTGGACGAGGCCGGCGCCGGTGCGTGCGCGGGCCCGCTCGTGGTGGCCTCCTGCGTGCTGCGCCCGGGCGACGGCGCGCGGCTGCCGGAGCTCACCGACTCGAAGCTGCTCACCTCGAAGGCCCGTGACCGCGTCTACGACCTGGTCCTCAAGCGCGCTCTCGACTACGCGGTGATCGTGATCCCGTCCGAACAGGTCGACCTGCTCGGCATCCGGGTGATGAACCTCGAGGGGATGCGGCGCGCGGTCGCCGCTCTGCGCGACCATCCCGGGTATGTGCTCACCGACGGTTTCCCGGTGCCGGGCATCCCGGCGCCCAACGTCGCGGTCATCAAGGGCGACCGCAGCGTCGCGAGCATCGCCGCGGCGTCGGTCCTCGCGAAGGTGACGCGCGACCGCATCATGGCCGGCCTGCACGACGAGCTCCCGCACTACGGCTTCGACGTGCACAAGGGCTACAGCACCACCGACCACCTGCGCGCTCTCACCGAGCACGGCCCGAGCCCAGCGCACCGCTGGTCCTACACGAATGTGGCCACGGTGGCCCTCGCACACGGACTCACCCCACCGCACCCGGTCGTGCTCACCTACGCTGCTCTGGAGAGCGCGGCTTCGGAAGCCGCCACAGAGGAGAATGGTTCTCGGGAAAACCCGAGCGCGCCGGTCCGTGCCCTGGCCCGCTCGGTGGGTAAGAATGAACGCTCCGCCGCCGGAGCAGCAAGACGAACGCGAGGAGGGGCGCGGATTTCATGAGCGCAGAGGATCTCGAGAAGTACGAGACCGAGATGGAGCTCTCGCTGTACCGCGAGTACCGCGACATCGTCGGCCAGTTCTCGTACGTGGTGGAGACCGAGCGGCGGTTCTACCTGGCCAACGCAGTCGACGTACAGGTACGCGACGGCGGCGGCGAGGTGTACTTCGAGGTCCGCATGTCGGACGCGTGGGTCTGGGACATGTACCGCCCCGCCCGCTTCGTGAAGCACGTCCGCGTCATCACGTTCAAGGACGTCAACGTGGAGGAACTCGACAAACCCGACCTGCGCCTCCCTGAGGACGGCCCCTTCTCGGGCTGAGGTCCCTCTCGGTTTCACCGGCCACCCGGGCTTGCGCCTGGGTGGCCGTTTTGTGTCGCCTTGGTCAGCCATCCCTGCGGGATCGCTGATTTCGGATTGGCTACCAGCTGGGCGACTATGTGCACGTGGGCTGCGGGCGACCATCTCGATGTTTCGAAGCCCGGCGTCTCGGCGTTTGGTGTGGCAAGCCCGCTTCGCCACCCTGCTGGTATCGGCCCAGTCGATTCCTTGCGTCGCGAGCGGCTCTGTTGCCCGATGAAAATGTCGATGCCTGGCGCTAGCAGTCGGCACCGACATTTTCACGCCACCCGCCACCTCGCTTGCCTCGTTTATCCACAACCCCCCAGTTGTCCACAACTTGGCTTTTCGGTGCTGGTGCCCTCCTCGTCACTCTGCGACGGTTGATCGCACACGCACCGTGACAGCCGGCAAAGGCCCGGCGACGGCGCGGCGAGGGGGAGCGATGAACGACGGCCCGGACCCGGGTGCCCAGTGGCGCCGCGCGTTCGGCCGCTGGGGCGAAGACCTGGCGGCCCGGCACCTGCAGAACGCGGGCCTGGTGGTGCTCAGCCGCAACTGGCTCTGCCGCGAAGGCGAACTGGACCTCGTGCTGGCCGACGGCGACAAGGTCGTCTTTTGCGAGGTCAAAACCCGCGCCACCAACGCCTACGGCACCCCCGCGGAATCCGTGACGGCCGAAAAGATCACCCGCGTCCACCGCGCCGCCCAACGCTGGCTGCGCGCCCACCGCGTCGGCTGGTGCCGCACCCGCTACGACGTTGTGACCGTCTTCGCCCCCGCCGGGGCCCACCCGCAAGTCCACCACATCGCGGGAGCCTTCTGATGCCCAGTTTCGCTCTTTGCGCTCCATCTCTGCCACGCCGCCCCGATCAGCCCGCATTGCTTGCGTCGCTCGATGTCCGGCGCCGAGCTCGGCGACGTTACCCAGGCAACCGTCTCGGAGGCGGCTTGATGCCCATCAACACCGCCCACCGCGTCCCGTTGCGGTCGAACCTGCACCGAGCCCACCCCGACGGGCCTCGCGACCCACGTGGCGCCGGTTTCCTCGCGGAGTCGCCCCGCGTTGCGCTGTCCCGAAGCCACTTCGTCGCCCCCGCCAGCGTCTCTGTTGCGGGCGGCGTCTTGTCCATCGACGAGACGAACGGTCGTGCACTAGTGCGGATCTGTGGTGTCGAGCCCGGCTTGGCGGCCCGCTTTACCGTCTCTGGCGGTGGCTTGATCTCCACCAAGACAGGCTGCGACTTTGCGGCGCGGCGAAGCCACCGTGCCGAGCCTGCCCCGGCGACCTGCGCAATCGCTGCGAGCGATGGGGTTCCCAGCGAGGAAACCCGTTGTTTTGCGCTGCCGGTGAATCGCCATGCCGAAATCGGCTCGGTGACCTGTGTGGGTTCCGGGTGCGGCGTGGTGTCCATCGCAAGGCCCCATTGCCGTGCGCTGCTCGATTTCCGGCGCCGCCGCGCCGAGTTCGGCGAAGCGGCCCGGGCGATAGCGGCGGAGGTGGCCTGATGCCCATCGCCAAAGCCTGGAGCGTCGCGCTGCTCGGCATCGAAGGCCGCGTGATCGAGATCGAGGCCGACCTGGGTGGCGGGCTCAGCCGGGTGACCCTGGTCGGCCTGCCCGACGCCGGTCTGAAAGAAGCCAAGGACCGCGTGCGCTCAGCTGTCCGCAACTCAGGCCAGCCCTGGCCCGACGGCAAAGTCACCCTCGGCCTCTCGCCCGCGAACCTCCCCAAGGTCGGCTCCGGCTACGACCTCGGCATCGCCGCCGCGGTGCTCGCGGCGAACGGAGCTGTCCCGGCCACAAAACTCCTCCGCACCATCCTCCTCGGCGAGCTGGCCCTCGACGGCCGCGTCCGCCCCGTCCGCGGTGTCCTGCCCGGGCTCCTGGCCGCGAGAGCTGCCGGCTACGAGCGAGCCGTCGTCCCGTCGGAGTCGCTCTACGAAGCCGCGCTCGTCGACGGCCTCGAAGTCGCCGGCGTCTCGCGCCTGGCCGACCTCGTCGCGTGGCTCAAGGGTGAAGGCGAGCTCGAGTCGAGCCCCGAGCCGATCGCAGCCGAGCCGCCGGAGGTACCGGACCTCGCCGACGTCGTCGGCCAGCCCGAAGCCCGCTGGGCACTGGAGGTCGCCGCCGCAGGCGGACACCACTTGCTGCTCACCGGTCCACCGGGCGTCGGCAAGACCATGCTCGCCAAACGGCTGCCGGGCCTGCTCCCCGCGCTGTCCCAGGAAGAATCTCTGCAGGTCACAGCCATTCACTCCATCGACGGCTCCCTGTCGAAGGCGTCGCCGCTGGTGACCGTGCCGCCGTTCGTCGCACCGCATCACTCGATCACCGTCGCGGCGCTCGTCGGCGGGGGCAGCGGCATCGCGACGCCCGGCGCCATCAGCCGGGCCCACCGCGGCGTGCTGTTCCTGGACGAGGTTTGCGAGTTCAGCGGCCACCGCCTCGACTCACTGCGCACCGTCCTCGAAGAAGGCGAGGTCCGCATCGCCCGCACCAAGGGCTCCGTCCGCTACCCGGCCCGCTTTCAGCTCATCCTGGCCACCAACCCGTGCCCCTGCGCGCCGCCGCGTGAGACCGACTGCATCTGCTCGCCGATCGTCCGCCGGCGCTACCTCGGGCGGATCTCGGGACCGCTGCTGGACCGTGTCGACCTCCGCGTGCGCCTGCGTCCGCTGACCGCGATCTCCGCTCATCAGTCCGCGGCACCCGAATCGTCCGAAACAGTCCGCACCCGCGTTCTGGCCGCCCGCGACCGCGCCGCCCACCGTTGGCGCACGCACGGCTGGCGCGCCAACTCCGACGTCCCCGGTCCCGTTCTCCGTCGTGAGTTCGTGCTGCCGTCGGCGACCACCGTTCTGCTCGACCGCGCCCTCGATCGCGGCCTCCTCACGGCCCGAGGCGCCGACCGTTGCCTCCGCATCGCCTGGACGCTCGCCGACCTCTCCGCCACACCCCACCCGACCCCCGACCACGTCGCCGCCGCCCTCGACTTCCGCGAAAGGACCGCCGCATGACCCGCCCCCGAAAGGAATCCGCCGTGAAACGCCATCTGCGTCTCATCCCGAATCCCCACAACCCGCCCCAACTTGATCCGGCCTGCGTCCGCGCCGTCCTCGCGCCGCGCCGGCTGTCGCTCGTGAGACTGAGAGGTGCGGCATGACGGCCTTGCCGACCGAACAGCCCGTCGCCACCGCGACCGACGAAGAGCGCCTCGCCCGCGCGTACCTGCTGCGCGTCGGCGAGCCCCCGGCGCCGGCGTTGGTCGCGTTCGTGGGGGAGCGCGGCCCGGTCGAGGCCGCGGCCCGCGTGCGCAGCGGCGACTGCCCCGACAAGGTCCGCCGCGAAACCGCCGCCCGCCGCGAAGTCGACCTGGCCGAACAAGACCTGGAGACGGCCGCGAGAACTCAAGCCCGCTTGGTCGTGCCCGAGGATCACGAATGGCCGGCGTGGCCGTTGCTCTCTCTGGCGGTCGCGAGTGGACGCGGAGTCGAGAACGTCGCGGCCCCGCTCGGCCTCTGGGTCCGCGGCGGCGCGAACCTCGCGAAAGCGGCCGATCGCGCGGTCGCCGTCGTCGGGGCGCGCCTCGCGACCAACTACGGCGAACACAACTCCGCCGAGTTCGCTCACGGCCTCGCCACCCGCGGCGTCCCGGTCTTCTCCGGCGCCGCCCTCGGCATCGACGGCGCCGCCCACCGGGGTGCCCTCGGCGCCGGCGGCGTCACGGTCGCCGTGCTGGGCTGTGCCGTCGACATCGGCTACCCGGCCGGCCACGTCGACCTGCTCAAGCGCATTGCCGACAATGGTGGCGCCGTCGTCAGCGAGTACGCCCCCGGCACGCCGCCCGCGCGCCATCGCTTCCTCGTCCGCAACCGCCTCATCGCCGGCCTCACCGACGGCACCGTCGTCATCGAAGCCGGCATCCGCAGCGGCGCCCGCAACACCGCCACCACCGCGGGCGCACTCGGCAAGGTCGTGATGGCGCTGCCGGGCCCCGTCCAATCCGCCAACTCGGCCGGCTGCCACGCCCTCATCCGCGACTGCAAGGCCACCCTCGTCACCTCCGTCGACGAGGTGATCGACACCGTCGGCCGGTTCGGCCCCGCACCCGAACCGGAAAACCCCAGGCCGCGTCGCCCCACCGACGTCCTCGCCCCGGAAGCCCTCCGCGTCTACGAAGCACTCGTCCCGCGCGCCGGCCGCTCGGCCGACCAGGTCGCCACCGAATCGGGCGTCCCGGTCGACCGCGTGCGCGCCCTGCTGCCCGAGCTGGAAATCGACGGCTTCGCCGTCCGCGGCGACACCGGCTGGCGCCGCATCGTCCGCTCGGCACCGAAGTGAACGGCGTCGGCCACGGCGCTCAGCCGCACGGCGAACGGCTGCGCCCGGCCCTGGACCGGTCGGGTCGAACGGTGCCGAGTTTCGTTCGTGGTCCCGCCCGCTCGGTGCCGGATCGCGTCGGCCGCCGCCACGCTCGGCCACCCGGTATCCGCGCCGGTCGGCAGGACCTTGATCGGCGCCGGACACGTCGCTCGGTCGCGTGGTGCGGCACCCGCTCGCGCGTCGGTGAACGGCGACGAACCACGGCGTTCGCTGGACGGCATTCCGCCCGCGTGTCGCCGGACTATGCGTGCGGCGCCTGTCGGCCACCCGCCCACGCTTCGGTGAACGGCGCTGGTCGCCGCGCTCAGCCGCACGGCGAACGGCTGCGCCCGGCCCTGGACCGGTCGGGTCGAACGGTGCCGAGTTTCGTTCGTGGTCCCGCCCTCGGTGCCGGATCGGTCGGCCGCCACACTCGGCCACGCGGTATCCGCGCCGGTCGGCAGGACCTTGATCGGCGCCGGACACGTCGCTCGGTCGCGTGGTGCGGCACCCGCTCGCACCTCGGTGAACGGCGACGACTGCGGCGCTCGGCCAGATGGCGCACGGCTCACGCGGTGTCGGAATGTGCGCGCGGCACCCGCCAGCGCCGTGCGACGGCTCGCACGTCCGTGAACGGCAACGGCCGCGGCGTTCGGCCTGACGGCGTACCGCCCGCGTTGGCGTCGGAATGCGCGGGTGGCACCCCGGCGCCGCACCACCGGCTCGCGCCTCGGTGAGCGCCAACAACCGCGGCCCGCCGTCCGCGTGGCGTCGGAATGTGCGTGCGGCGCCGAGGAGAAGGGCGTGGCGATGCTTGACCTCGGGCGGTGGTTCGCGCAGCGTGATCGGCATGTCGTCAGCGAGCGCTCGCCGGGACGCCGCTTCGCGCGCGTCGGGGCATCGGAAAGGGCCGCAGCGGCCGGATCTGCGGGCGGTGCGCGAGGGGTTGCCCGGGCCGGAGCGCGCGTTGGTGGCCGAGTACGAACGGCATCTGGCGCTGGAGCGTGGGCTGTCTCCGCACACGGTGCGGGCGTACGTGGGCGACGTGGTCTCGCTGCTGGGGTTCCTGACCGCGGCGGAGGACGGGGACCGCGGGCTCGCCGATCTCGACATCGGGCTGCTGCGCGCGTGGCTGGCCGGCCAGCGGGCCGACGGTGCGGGCCGGACCACTTTGGCGCGGCGGGCGGCGGCGGCGCGGACGTTCACCGCGTGGGCCCACCGCCAAGGCGCGCTGACAGCGGACCCGGGTGGCCGGCTCGCGGCGCCGCGGGCGCACCGGACGTTGCCGGGTGTGCTGCGAGCCGATCAGGCCGACGAGTTGATGCAGGCGGCCGCGATGGGAGCCGAGCAGCGGGATCCGGTTGCGCTGCGTGACCGTGCGCTCGTCGAGCTGCTCTACGCGAGTGGCATCCGGGTGTCGGAGCTGTGTGGTTTGGATGTCGGCGCGGTCGATTTCGGGCGGCGTGTCGTCTCGGTGATCGGGAAGGGGGACAAGGAGCGGACGGTGCCGTTCGGCGTTCCAGCGGCCGAGGCGCTCACCACGTGGCTCGACGCGGGGCGCCCGGAACTGGCCGGCCCGAAGTCGGAACAGGCCCTGTTCCTGGGGGTTCGCGGTAGCCGGCTCGATCCCCGCGCGGCGCGGCGCGTGGTGCACGAGGCGGTGGCCGCGGTGCCCGGAGCACTCGACATGGGGCCACACGGATTACGCCACTCCGCCGCGACCCATCTGCTGGAAGGAGGTGCCGATCTCAGGAGCGTTCAGGAACTGCTCGGTCACGCTACGCTTGCCACGACCCAGCTCTACACTCACGTGACCGTCGATCGGCTGAAGGCGATCCATGACCGAGCACACCCACGGGCCTGACGAGGCCGGTGGCGGCTCGGCCGGTAAACCCGGGGCCGAACCGCCGACGCACGCGCATCCGCACGAGCACGGAGACCATACTGAGCCGCATGCCGAGAACGACCGTGCAATGACCTCCACGCCGCAAGTCACGGACGCCGGGCTGAGCACTGCCGGAGGCGAGGGCGCCGTCAGCGAGGACGGGCGCCCCGGTCATGACGTCGACGCGGGCATCCAGGCCTTGTGGCAGCAGTTCGCCGACAAGCCGGACCAGGCGTCGCGCGACCGGCTGGTGCTGCACTACGCGCCCCTGGTGAAGTACGTCGCCGGCCGGGTGGGCACGGGCCTGCCGACGCACGTCGACGTCGGCGACCTCGTGCAGTCAGGCATCTTCGGTCTCGTCGACGCGATCGAGAAGTTCGAGCCCGCGCGCGGGCTGCGGTTCGAGACCTACGCGATGCAGCGCATCCGCGGCGCGATCCTCGACGACCTGCGCTCCCAGGACTGGGTGCCCCGCGCCGTGCGCAGCAAGGCGAAGGAGGCCGAGCGCGCCCTCGAACGCCTCGGCGCGCGCCTGCACCGCACCCCCACCGACGCCGAGCTGGCCACCGAGCTCAACATCGGCCTCGACGACCTGCGCGACTTCTACGGCCAGCTCCAGCTCACCAGCGTCGTCGCGCTGGAAGACCTCGTCGCGGCGGGCAAGGACAGCGGCTCGCTCGTTGACACGATCCCCGACGACGGCGCCGTCGACCCGGTCGCCGTCCTCGTCGACCAGGACAACCGCCGCCAGCTCGCGGAGGCCATCGCCCAGCTGACCGAGCGCGACAAGATCGTGGTCAGCCTCTACTACTTCGAAAGCCTCACGCTCGCCGAGATCGGCAAGGTCCTGGGCGTCACGGAGTCCCGCGTGAGCCAGCTCCACACCCGCGCCGTGATGCGGCTGCGCGCCAAGCTCACGGAGCAGCCCAGCACCTGAGCGCGGCCTGGTCACGGCGGGTCGGCCCACGGTTTCAGCCGGACTCGGCCCGGCACGCCGACGAGGGCCAGCGGGTCGATGTACTCCTCTCCTTTGCGGGCACCCCAGTGCAGGCACGTGGCGGTGGGACAGCCGGGGTGCCCGGCGGCCACCGTGCCCAGCGGCTGGCCGCGGTAGACCTGGTCGCCGGTGGCCACGCCCGGAGTGACCGGCAGGTAGGTCGTGCGAAGGCCACCGTCGTGGTCCACCGCGACGACGCCGTGGCCCCCGACCTCTCCCGCGAAGATCACGACGCCCATGTCGGCCGCGAGAACCTGTTGCCCCGCAGCGGCTTCCAGGTCGACGCCACGATGGCCGGGCCCGTAGACCGTGGCGGGCGGCTCGAAGAACCGGGTGACCTTCGGCCGAGGCGTGAGCGGCCAGGCCAACCGCCCCGCTTGCGCGCCGACATTCGGCGCGGGCGGGACATCGGCGAGTGCCCGCCCGGCCCACGCGCCGGGCAACACGCTGAGCAGCACCAACGCGGCGACCACCACGAGCCGGGTCCGCGCCGCAGCTCGGCGCAGCACGTCGAGCCAGCGCATCCACAACGGCGGGGCCGGGCGCCGGTGGCGGCCCCGCCGAGACCGCCCGGGCGGGGACAGCCGGTCGCACACCGCGGCCCTGCCTGGCGCTGCGGCCGGGCCAGACGGTGTCGGCCGGCCAGGCGAGGAAGTGCCGCCGAGCAAGGTACATTCGCGGGCCACGTCAGAACCGCTGAGCGAGGCAGCTCGGGAAACCCAAGGCGCCCAGCGAGCGCCCGCTGCACGCAGAGCGCCCAGGACACGTGGCGCACCCGGGCCGCTGAACACAGCTGAAGCGCGCAGGCGTCCTGGAGCACGCGGGGCATCTGACGCACGCGATGCACTTGAAGCACTCGGGGCACCTGAAGCGCGCAGGGCACCTGAAGTGTGCGAGGTACTTGAAGAGGCCCGAACAGCAGAAGCGCGCGGGCCACCCGGGGCACGCAAGGCACCAGAAGTGGCCAGGCCATGCGAAGCGTCGAGAGCACCCGAAGCACGCAAGGCGCCTGAAGCGGCCAGAACACCGGAAGCGTCGAGCGCACCATAAGCGCCCACGCCGCCCGAAGCACTCACCGCACCCATTGGCCGCAAATCGCCACGCCCCAGCGCAAAGACCGGCCGCAGCGTCGAAGTGCGGATCGAGGAACACGAGGTCGTCGTCACGGGTTCGATCATGGGGCACCCCCGGACCGGCACCCTGCCAACAAGGCGAGTTATCCACAGGCGGCCCCGAGTTGTGGACAACTCTGCCGGGCGGGAGCGCTGCCGGTGGGGGCGCCGCTGGTGGCAGGGGGTAGAATCTTTCCCGCAGCCCACTCGCTGGGCTGACTTCGCGTGCTCGTGCGCGCGGCCCGGCCGGTTCCGCTTGAAACACCAGCGGAGCCCCGGACGGAAAAGTCGCACGGCGCCCGGCGGTCCCTGGGGTTCTTGGCACATCAAGAACACCGGGGTCCGGATGCCGGCACGAGCACCAGGGCGAGCGGTCACCCGGCCGCGCGCGACAAACCGAATGAGCACGTCCGCGGGCGCGAACCGCGGGGGTGCGCTACTACAGAGAAGGTGTGATTCCGGCAATGGCCGTCGTCGCCATGAAGCAGCTGCTCGACAGCGGCGTGCACTTCGGGCACCAGACTCGTCGGTGGAACCCGAAGATGAAGCGCTACATCTTCACCGAGCGCAACGGCATCTACATCATCGACCTGCAGCAGACGCTGACGTACATCGACCGTGCGTTCGAGTTCATCAAGGAAACCGTCGCGCACGGCGGCACGATCATGTTCGTCGGCACGAAGAAGCAGGCTCAGGAAGCCATCGCCAGCGAGGCCGCGCGCGTGGGCATGCCCTACGTGAACCAGCGCTGGCTCGGCGGCATGCTGACCAACTTCCAGACCGTGCACAAGCGCCTCCTGCGCCTCAAGGAGCTCGAGGCCCAGGAGCAGACCGGCGGCTTCGCCGGCCTCACCAAGCGCGAGATCCTCACGCTCACCCGTGAGAAGGACAAGCTCGAGAAGACCCTCGGCGGTATCCGCGACATGGCCAAGGTGCCGAGCATCGTGTGGATCGTCGACACGAAGAAGGAGCACATCGCCGTCGGCGAGGCTCGCAAGCTGAACATCCCGGTCGTCGCGATCCTCGACACCAACTGCGACCCGGACGAGGTCGACTACCCGATCCCGGGCAACGACGACGCGATCCGCTCGGCCGCGCTGCTCACCAAGGTGGTGGCCGAGGCCGCCGCCGCCGGCCTGATGGCCCGGTCGAGCCGCAACGGCGGGTCGGCCGACACGAAGCCCGAGCCGGGCGTCGCGTCGGACGAGCCGCTGGCCGAGTGGGAGAAGGAGCTGCTCGCCGGTTCGGAGACCGCCGCGGCCGACGCCACCGAGGCGGCTGCCGCGACCGAGGCCGCCACGGAGGCTGCCACCGAGGCCGCCCCGGAGGCGACCCCCGAAGCCGTGACCGAGCAGGCCCCGGCCAACTCCTGATCCACCGTGTCCGGGCGGCCCGCGCAGGGCCGCCCGGGCGCTGATCACCTCACACGTACCTGAAACGGACGGATTCAACACGATGGCGAACTACACCGCCGCTGACGTGAAGCGCCTGCGCGAGATGACCGGCGCCGGCATGATGGACTGCAAGAAGGCCCTCGAGGAGAACGACGGCGACTTCGAGAAGGCCGTCGAGTTCCTGCGCATCAAGGGTGCCAAGGACGTCGGCAAGCGCGCCGAGCGCGCCACCGCCGAGGGCCTCGTCACCGGCGAAGGCGGCGTGCTCATCGAGCTCGACTCCGAGACCGACTTCGTCGCCAAGAACGACGACTTCCAGCAGCTCGCCGCGAAGATCGTCGAGGTCGCCAAGACCCTCAAGACCAACGACGTCGAGGCCCTCAAGGCCGCCGACCTCGACGGCAAGCCCGTGATCGACACGGTGCAGGAGCTCTCGGCCCGCATCGGCGAGAAGCTCGAGCTGCGCCGCGTGGTCGCGTTCGAGGGCAAGACCGCCACCTACCTGCACCGCCGCGGCTCGGACCTGCCGCCGGCCGTGGGCGTGCTCGTCGAGTTCACCGGTGACGACGCCGAAGCCGCCCGCGGTGCCGCCATGCAGGTCGCCGCGCTGCGCGCGAAGTACCTGACCCGCGAGGAGGTGCCGGCCGAGATCGTCGAGAACGAGCGCCGCATCGCCGAGCAGACCGCGCGCGAAGAGGGCAAGCCCGAGCAGGCCCTGCCGAAGATCATCGAAGGCAAGGTCACCGCGTACTACAAGGACAACGTCCTGCTCGATCAGCCGTCGGTCAAGGACAGCAAGAAGACCGTGAAGGCCCTGCTCGACGAGGCCGGCGTGACCCTGACCCGGTTTGCCCGGTTCGAGGTCGGCCAGGCCTGAGCGAGGTACTGGGACTAGGTTCTGCCACTGTGCCCCCGTCTCCGCGGTGCGGGGACGGGGGCACAGTCGGGTCCAGCCGCCCGGCGCCCCCTCACAAAGGGGAACGGCGGCCATCGAACACAGGAGGCGACACACAGATGGGTGACCGGGTCGACGGCGGCTACCGAAGGGTGCTGCTGAAACTGGGCGGCGAGATGTTCGGTGGCGGCTCGATCGGGGTCGACCCCGACGTCGTCCACTCCGTCGCGCGCCAGATCGCCGCGGTCGCGCGCACCGGCGTGCAGGTGGCGGTGGTGATCGGCGGTGGCAACTATTTCCGCGGCGCGGAGCTGTCCCAGCGGGGGATGGACCGTGACCGTGCCGACTACATGGCCATGCTGGGCACCGTGATGAACTGCCTGGCCCTGCAGGACTTCCTGGAAAAGGAAGGCCTGCCCACACGCGTGCAGACCGCCATCACGATGGGCCAGGTCGCCGAGCCGTACATCCCGCGCCGCGCCGAGCGGCACTTGGAGAAGGGCCGCGTGGTCATCTTCGGCGCCGGGGTCGGCATGCCGTACTTCTCCACCGACACGGCCGCCGCGCAGCGCGCGCTGGAGCTCGGCTGCGAAGCCGTGCTCATGGCCAAGGCCGTGGACGGTGTCTACACCGCCGACCCGAAGGTCGACCCAAGCGCCACGATGTTCCACGAGATCAGCCACCGCGAAGTGCTCGAGCGCGGCCTCAAGGTCGCCGACGCCACCGCGTTCAGCCTCTGCATGGACAACAACATGCCGATCATCGTCTTCAACCTGCTCACCGAGGGGAACATCGCCCGTGCGGTGAGTGGTGAGAGGATCGGGACGCTGGTCAGCACCCCCGCCGACGGGGTGTCGGCCTAGACCTGCTGGGATCAGCACAGGTTCGACCATCACAACACCGGGAGTAGCCGTGATCGACGAGACCCTCCTCGACGCCGAGGAGAAGATGGAAAAAGCGGTGTCTGTCGCGAAGGACGACCTGACGTCGGTGCGGACCGGCCGGGCCACCCCGTCGATGTTCTCGCGCATCGTCGTCGAGTACTACGGCGCGATGACCCCGCTCAACCAGCTGGCGAGTGTCAACGTGCCCGAGGCGCGCATGGCGCTGATCAAGCCCTACGACCAGACGCAGCTCGGTGCCATCGAGAAGGCCATCCGCGAGTCCGACCTGGGCGTCAACCCCAGCAACGACGGCAACGTGATCCGCATCGTCATCCCGCAGCTCACCGAAGAGCGGCGCAAGGAGATGGTGAAGGTCGCGAAGAGCAAGGGCGAGGACGCCCGCGTCTCGATCCGCAGCATCCGCCGCAAGTCGAAGGAAGAGCTCGACCGGATCGCCAAGGACGGCGAAGCGGGTGAGGACGAGGTCGCACGCGCCGAGAAGGAGCTGCAGAATCTCACCGACACCTACGTGCACCAGGTCGACGAGCTGGTGAAGCACAAGGAAGCCGAGCTGCTCGAGGTCTGATGAGCCAGGTGAGCGAGGAACGAGACGAGCGGGTGGAGCACACCCCGCAGCCGGAGCCGGCTGACCAGCCCGAACCGGGTGGACAGCCGGAGCCGGCCAAGAAGGACTCCCGGGCCGGGCGCAACCTGCCCGCAGCCATCGGCGTGGGCCTGGTGCTCGGCGCGGCCATCATCGTTTCCCTGCTCACCGTCCGCTTCATCTTCATCGGGGTCATCGCGATCGCGATCGGGGTCGGCACCTTCGAGTTCGCCGGCGTGCTCAAGCGCGTCGCGAACATCAAGGTCGCGATGATCCCCGTACTCGTCGGCGGCCAGGCGATGATCTGGCTGGCCTGGCCGTTCGGCCGCGCGGGAGCGCTCACGGCGTTTGTCCTCACGGTGCTGGCCTGCCTGCTCTGGCGGCTGCCCGGCGGCGCCGACGGCTACCTGCGCGACATTTCGGCGTCGGTGTTCGCGAGCGCGTACCTGCCGCTGTTCGGCGCGTTCGCCGCGATGCTCGTGCCGCCGGAGGACGGCGTCGGCCGGGTCCTCACGTTCCTCATCGCCGTGGTCGCCTCCGACACCGGCGGCTACATCGCCGGTGTGCTCGGCGGCAAGCACCCGATGGCACCGTCCATCAGCCCGAAGAAGTCCTGGGAGGGCTTCGCCGGGTCGATGGTCGCCGGCATCGTGGCCGGCATCCTCACGATCAGCCTGATGCTCCACGGCCACACCTGGCAGGGCGCGGTCTTCGGCGCGGCGATCGTGCTCACCGCGACGCTGGGGGACCTCGTCGAGTCGCTGATCAAGCGCGACCTCGGCATCAAGGACATGGGCACGCTGCTGCCGGGCCACGGCGGCATCATGGACCGCCTCGACTCGCTGCTGCCCTCGGCCGTGGTCTCCTGGCTGCTGCTCTCGGCGTTCGTCCCCGCGTGACGCGCCTGACCCACCTGATCGACCCGACGCGCGGACCTGCGCTGGGAGCTTCGGCCTCCCAGCGGTAGCGAACAGTTCGTGGACCACCGAAGCGTCGGCGCGGTTCACTCGAGGTCATGACGGCCTCGACCTCACCTTCGACCCACGAACGTTCTCCGGCCCGGCTCGCGCTCGCCGCGGTGTGCCTCGGGTTCGTGATGATCACGCTCGACGCGACCATCGTGAACCTCGCGCTGCCCGCCATCGGCGCCGAGTTCGGCGAACGGTCCACGGCCGCGCTGCAGTGGGTGGTCGACTCCTACACCGTCGCGCTCGCCGCGTTCCTGCTCACCTGGGGTGAGGCGGGCGACCGGTGGGGCTCGCGGCGCGTCTTCGAGATCGGCGTTGCGGTGTTCGTCTTCGCCTCGATCGCTTGCGCCGCAGCGGATTCCCTGCCGTGGCTCGTCGCCGCCCGTGCGGTGCAAGGCGCCGGCGCGGCGGCGCTGCTGCCGTCTTCGCTGGCCCTGATCGTGCACCAGTTCCCCGAAGCCGGTGCGCGTGCCCGCGCGCTCGGCGTGTGGGGCGGCATGAGCGGCATCGGGCTCGCGGCGGGACCGATGCTCGGTGGTCTCGCGGTCGGGCTGGCCGACTGGCGGCTTGTCTTCGCGGTCAACGTGCCCGTCGGGTTGATCGCGATCGCGTTGACGCGCCGGTACGTCACCGAAACCACGCCGCGTCGACAAGCCCGCATCGACGTGGTCGGGCAGGTCCTTGGCACGGCCGCGCTGGCGAGTGTGGTCGCCGGGCTCATCGAGGCCGGCCACGCGGGCTGGGCGGACGTGACCACGCTGGTGCTCGTCGGCGCCGGCATCGTGGCCGGGATCGCGTTCGTGGTCGCGGAAAAGGTGATCGCCGCGCCCGTGCTGCCGCTGGGTGTGCTGCGCGTACGCGCCTTCGCCGTGGCGACGGCGATCGGCGGTCTGTTCAACTTCTGCCTCTACGGCACGCTGTTCTGCCTCGCGCTGTTCCTGCAGCGCGTGTGGCATCTCAGCGCACTTGTCGCCGGGCTCGCGCTCGTGCCGCTCACGCTCGCGGTGGGGCTCAACGCGTTCGTCAGCGGCCGGCTCACGCACCGGTTCGGTTCCCGCCTGCCGATCGTGGCCGGCAGCCTCACGGCGCTGGTCGGCGCGGCGGGGCTGGCGTTGCTGCCGAACGAGCGCTCACCGGTGCTGCTGGTGGTGTTCTCGCTGGTCTTCGGGTTCTGCTCGCTCGCGATGCCCGCGATGACGTCGCTGGCCATGAACGCGTTGCCCGGCAAGGCAGGCATTGCCGCGGGTGTGCTCAACGCGGCGCGCCAGACCGGCGGCGCGGTGGGCGTCGCGCTCGTCGGCGGGCTGCTGCCGGGCACGGCGATGTGGGTCGTCGCCGGGGGCTACGGCGGGATCGTGCTGCTGACGGGGTTGCTGCGGCCCCAGCCTAAAGGCCCAGCGTCGTGAGCCCCAGTCGTTGTCAGGCTCAGTCGTCGTACGGGTCGTCGACCTCGGCGCGGCCGACGTCGTCGAGCGTGCGCGAGTGGTCGATCACCGCGAACACCGCGCCGTCGGGGTCGGCGAGGATCGCCATGCGGCCGAACGGCGTGTCGTACGGCTGGATCACCACGGCCCCGCCGAGCATCAGCGCCTGCCCCGCCGTCGCGTCGCAGCCACGCGCCGGGTCGACTTCGAAGTAGACCAGCCAGTGCGGGGGTGTGTCGCGGCTGTACTCCGGGCCCATCACGTAGCGATACAGCACGGGTGTGTGCTCGATGAGGTATTCCGCGTAGTCGACGCTCTCGCCGTCGCCGATCTGGTGGCTCGCGTAGCTGAAGAGCTTGGTGTAGAAGTGGTCGGCCGCCGCGCCGTCGTGCGCGTTGAGGTCGGCGCCGCTGAACGTGTTGGGGATCCCGGTGACGAAGCGCCAGTCGTGCGGCGCCTCCCAGAACACCACGGGCGCGCCCGCCGCGTCGATCGCGTGCAGGATGCTGCCGCGGTCGGGGATCGCGACCGGTCCCAAGGTCACCTGGCCGCCGAGGTGCTCCACCCATTCGGCCGCGCTCGCGGTGTGCGGCACGGAGACGTGCAGCGTCCAGCCGGGCGCGCTCTGCGCCCCGGCCTGGTAGAGACCGCCCGTCGGCTCGCCGGCGAGCGACGAGACCCAGTAGCGGCCGGTGGGCGCGGCGGGGTCGCGGTGGACGTCGTACTGCCAGCCGAACAAGCCCGTGTAGAACTGTTGCGACACCGCTTCGTCGCGACAGGCCACCTCGATCCAGCACGGGAGGCCGGCCGGAATCGCGCTTGTGCTGGCCGAACCGATGGTCATCGCGGCCTCCTCCCGGTGAGCAAGAAGTCTATGCGGTGCCCGTGATTTTCTCGCCGTGAGCCCCGAACCCCGGAACCGGCTCGCGGCCGACGTCGTTGGAGTCGTTCGTGCGATGGTTCTCCCGCTCCGCCGGCTCCTCCCGCGCGACCGAGGTCGTGCCGAGCCCCAACATCTGGTACTACCAGCAGGCCTACGAGGTGGAGAACCGCGCGCAGGACGTCGACGGCGAGATCTGGCGGGTCCTTCGCGAGGAGTGCGACTGGACCGGCCGCGACGTTCTCGACCTCGGTTGTGGTGACGGATTCCACTTGCCGCGCTTCGCCCGCGACGCGCGCTCGGTGCTCGGCGTCGAGCCGTATGCACCACTGGCGCGCGACGCGGCGAAGCGCGTGCGGGAACTGCCGAACGTGTCAGTGCGCGAAGGCCGCGCGCAGCGGCTGCCGGTCGACGACGCGAGCGTCGACGTGGTCCACGCACGCACGGCGTACTTCTTCGGCCCCGGCTGCGAACCGGGGCTGCGTGAAGCGGAACGCGTGCTGCGGCCCGGCGGGTCGATCCTGATCGTCGATCTCGACGCGACGAGCGAGCCCTACGGCGGCTGGCTGCGGGCGGACATCCCGCATTACGACCCCGCGGAGATCGAGAAGTTCTTCGAAGGCGAGGGCTTCAGCCTCCGGCGCGTGGCGACGCGCTGGTTGTTCACCGACCACGCCGCCATGGAGTCAGTGCTGAAGATCGAGTTCAGCGCGCAGGTCGCCGCGCGGGCCGTGGCCGACGTGCACAAGCGCACGATCAGCACGGCCGGCGGGGCCGGGGTGACGCTGCCGGTGGGCTACCGCGTGCACACGCGGGTGAAGCCCACCGGCCTCGTCCTGCCGGGTCACTCTGCTTCTTCCGGCGAATCGTCGGTTTCGTCGACCTCGACCTCGCCGAGGATCGAGTAGACCGAGCGCCGGGCCTCGTTGAGCACGTCGACCACCCGAGCCTGCTGGCTCGCGCTGCCGGCGCGCATCACCTGTACGACCGCCGCCGCGAGCGTGGCGCCCGCCTTGCGCAGGTCGACCTCGACGGGGTCGACGTCCTCGGCGAAGTGCTCCCACGGCGGGGTGCCGGTCTGCTGCTCCGCGGCCGCGCGGCCCTCGTCGGTGAGCTCGAACAGCTTCTTGCCGTTCTCGTCCTTGCTCACGACCAGGCCTTCGTCGGCCAGCATCTGCAGCGTCGGGTAGATCGAGCCGGGGCTGGGCTTCCAGAAGCCGCCACTGCGCTCGCCGATCTCGCGGATGATCTCGTAACCGTGCCGCGGCTGTTCCGCGAGCAGGGTCAGGATCGCCGCGCGGACGTCACCGCGCCGGCCGCGACGCGGGCCGTGGCCTCGTCGTCCGCCGGGACCGCCGTGGCCTCGCCGGCCGCGACCCATCGGGCCGCCGGGGCCGAAGCCGAAGTCGCCGAACTCGCGGCCGAAGGGGCCGAAAGCGGGACGACCGTGTTCTCCGTGTTGGTGCGCGCCTCGCGCACCGGGGTGAGGGTGCCTCATGTCGATGTTCCTTTCTGTGTTGTCTGCCTCGGCTCCGCCGAGGCGTGCGAGAGCGCCTTTGAGCCCGCGATCTCGCCGAACGGTTGCGACTGGTTCACGATATATCGAAAACGGTCGCGATGCAACCTACCGACTGTCGCGGACCTGCGCGAGGGACGTTTGCGGTGGTCGGAGATACTCGAAGGAGTAAGAAGAAGCGCTGAACCGACCTGGGAGACCCGACCCCCCATGCTGGACCGAGTGGTCATCGACGCCCTGTTCCCCGCGGACCTGCCCGAGCCGGAGCACTGGGAGCAGCGCTACCCGGCGCGGCAGCTGCCCGACGACGCGAAGGTGACCCGGTTCGGCCCGTCCCCCACGGGGTTCGTGCACATCGGTGGCATCTACGTGGCCACGATCGACCAGGACGTCGCCCGCCGCTCCGGCGGCCGCTACCTGGTGCGCGTCGAGGACACCGACCAGTCGCGCGAGGTCGAGGGCGCGCTGGAGCAGTTCGAGCGCGGCTTCTCCTACTTCGGTCTGCAGGCCGACGAGGACACCCTGCGCGGCGGCGACTACGGCCCGTACCAGCAGTCGGGCCGTGAGCAGATCTACCTCACGTATGTGCGGCAGCTGCTGCGCGAAGGCCGCGCGTACATCGACTTCGCCACGAAGGACGAGCTCGCGTCCATCACCGCGCGCCAGCAGGCCACGAAGCTGCCCACCGGCTACTACGGCGCGTGGGCGATCTGGCGCGACGCCGACCCGGCCGACGTGCAGGCGAAGCTCGACGCCGGCGAGCCTTGGGTCGTGCGGTTCCGCGCGCCCGACGACACCGGCGCCCGCGTGCGCTTCACCGACGCCATCCGCGGCACGATCGAGGCCGAGGCCAACCGCAACGACGTGGTGATCCTCAAGAGCTCCGACCAGAGCCCCCGGCTGCCGACCTACCACTTCGCGCACGCCGTGGACGACCACCTCATGCGCGTGAACCTCGTCATCCGCGGCGACGAGTGGATCTCGTCCGTGCCGGTGCACCAGCAGCTGTTCGACTCGCTCGGCTTCGAGCCGATCACCTACGCGCACATCGCCCCGCTGATGAAGCAGGAGGGCGGCAGCAAGCGCAAGCTCTCCAAGCGCAAGGACCCCGAGGCGTCGGTCGACTTCTACATCGAGGCCGGCTATCCCGTCGAGGCCGTCCTGTACTACCTGCGCGGGCTCGCCAACGGCCGCCTCGCCGAGCTGCCGCTGGCCCAGGCGCTGGACGAGCCGATCAACCTCGACGAGATGGGCGTCGCGGGACCGCTCGTGGACCTCGTGAAGCTCGACGACATCTCCGCCGACCACATCGCGACGATGTCCGGCGCGGAGATTCTCGCCGCCGTGCGCACGTGGGCGCAGCGCTTCGACCCGGAGCTGCTGTCGGTGCTCTCCTCGTCGGAGGAGCTGGCTCTGCGCGCGCTGGCCGTCGAGCGCGAAGGCGCCGAGAACCCGCGCAAGGACCTCAAGAAGTGGAGCGAGTTCCGCGCGGTCTACGGCTTCTTCTTCCCGCAGCTGCACGCGCCCGTGACCGGCCCGGACGACGAGCGCATCGCCGCCCTCGGCGTGGCGCCGGACGTCGTGCGCGCCGTGGCGGCGGACTTCGTCGCGAACTACCGGCAGCTCGACGACGGCCAGGAGTGGTTCCAGCAGATCCGCGACGTCGCGGCCAAGCACGGCTTCGCCAAGAACGCCAAGGAGCTCAAGAAGGACCCCGACGCGTTCCCGGGCTCCATCCGTGAAGCGTCGCAGATCATCCGCATCGCCATCACCGGCTCCACCCGCAGTCCGGACCTGCACTCGATTACCCAGGCGCTGGGCGGCGACGAGACCTTGCGGCGGTTCGAAACCCTGACAGCCTGACTGTCCACACGGGACACGCCAAGCCGACCGCGAGCACGGCGAACGGCGCCGTCTTCGCGGTCGGCCGCCTCGGTCGGGTGGTGACTGGCAGCACACGACCGGGGGAGTGCTGACGGCGTGTCCGGTGGACGTGGAATACTGGATCGGTTATGACTGCCCTCCCCCTTGTTTTCGACGCGCCCAAGCGCGGCCTGCCGCCGCGTCACCTCGCCGACCTCACCTCCGCCGAGCGGGCCGAGGCCGTGGTGGAGCTGGGGGAGAAGGCCTTCCGCGCGAAGCAGCTGTCGAACCACTACTTCTCGCGCCTGACCGTCGACCCGGCCGCCATGACGGACATCCCGGCGACCGCGCGTGAGCGCCTGGTCGCGGACCTGATGCCCGCGCTGCTCACCGAGGTCCGCGCGCTGTCCGCCGACAACGGCGCCACGCGCAAGACGCTGTGGCGCGCCCACGACGGCACGCTGCTCGAGAGCGTGCTCATGCGCTACCCCGACCGCGCCACGCTGTGCATCTCCAGCCAGGCCGGCTGCGGCATGGCGTGCCCCTTCTGCGCCACCGGCCAGGGCGGCCTCGACCGCAACCTGTCGACGGCCGAGATCGTCGACCAGGTCCGCTCCGCCGCCGCCGTCATGCGCGACGGCGACATGCCCGGCGGCCCGGGCCGCCTGTCGAACATCGTCCTAATGGGCATGGGGGAACCTCTCGCGAATTACCGGCGGGTGGTGGCGGCGGTGCGGCGGATTACGGATCCTTCTCCGGAGGGTTTGGGGATTGGTCAGCGTTCGGTGACGGTGTCGACGGTGGGGTTGGCGCCGGCGATCCGGAAGCTGGCGGACGAGAAGATGCAGGTGCGGTTGGCGGTGTCGCTGCATACGCCGGATGACGAGTTGCGGGACACGTTGGTGCCGGTGAACAACCGGTGGTCGGTGGATGAGGTTCTTTCGGCTGCCCGGTATTACGCGGACACGTCGGGCCGTCGGGTGTCGATCGAGTACGCGTTGATCCGGGACATCAACGACCAGCCGTGGCGGGCGGAGTTGCTGGCCAAGCGGTTGCGCAAGCATCTGGGTCAGTTGGTGCATGTGAACGTGATTCCGTTGAACCCGACTCCGGGCAGCAAGTGGGATGCGTCGCCGAAGCCGGTGGAGCGGGAGTTCGTGCGGCTGGTGAATGCCGGGGGCGTAGCCTGCACGGTGCGTGACACCCGTGGTCAGGACATTGCGGCGGCGTGTGGCCAGTTGGCTGCCGAAGGCTGAGTTTTCGTTTCAGTGATGGGAAAGTTCCTGTGATTTCAACGCCCTGCCTCCTCGACCCGGCGGCGGAAGAACTGAAGCTGCGCGACATCACCGGCGGCGTGGCGGTCGCCCGCGCGGCCCGCACGCTGCTGGGCGAGCGCTTCGACTCGGAGAGCTTCATGTACGTGCTGATGCGCGCGTACGCGGTGGACTTCCACGCCGCCCGCGACGCGGCCCGTTGGCAGGGTTTCGGCGAAAGCCCGCGGGCGTTGTCGGATGCGGATCTTGAGGTGCTGCTCGCGCCCTGGGTCGCGACTGCCTGACCTTGCTGGTTGACGGCCGGGCAGGGGGTCGGCCGCGTGCTGCCACGGGTCGTCGGCCGTGCTCGGCGTCGCCGGCGAGATGATCCTCGGCGTCGGGTCGCACTGGGAAAGCTACGCCAACAGCCGTTTCCGCGTTTGCTCCACCAGTGTTTCGTGCTGGTGCCGCTTCACGGCGTTGCTTAGTGCGGGCCTCGGCCGAGCCGGTCTGGTCCGCATCGCGCGGGTTGACCGGGGCGAGCGCGGTTGTGACTGTGGCGACGCAAGCGGCTCGAGTGGGAGGGCCAGGACTGGTTGTGTGGGGTTCTGGCGGTTCGTCAGCCGACGGTGTGGTCTTTTCGGCTCCGGGTCTGACTTGTGTGGTTGTCGAGGTCATCGTCGGGCCAGTGCACGGCGGATGCGTGCTGGGCAGCAGGCGTTTGGGGCGCGTGATCCGGCTGCTTCTCGCCGGGTTTCCGCCGGAGCCGACTGCGCTCTGTGGCTGGGCGAGTCGCGGGGCGGCGGCGCGTGATGTATCCGCGTACTCGCCGGGCTCGTATCTTCGGCAGTGGCACGGTTGGGACGGTCGAGCCGGGAGGCGGCCAGGCGTCGGTGGACGGGTCCTGCCGTGGCGTGGCTGACGACGTCGCGGATGTCGTGGTCGTGGTGGCGGCCTCGGCGACGAGTCCGCCGAGCGGGCCTGAGGCCTCCCCGTCTTGGTTACGGCATGCTCGTTGCTGATGGTTGTACTGCGCCACGACCAGCCCGGCGCCGCCCACCAGCAGCAACGCGAAGAAGGCCATGATCGCGTTCCAGCCGATCACGACGAGCAGGAGCGGTCAGTGCCGGATGCCTCGGGCGTGTTGCCGGCTGCTCTCCGACATGCGTCGGCCGTGGCGGTTGTCGTTGCGGTGGATCGAGGCTGCGGCCGCCGGAACGGCGGCTGTACCAGCTCGCCGGTGGCGAGGTTCCCGTGTCCATTGTGGAGTGTTTGGGAAAGCTGCTTGCGCTGTGGATTCTGGTGATCGCAGACGATTGCGTCGGCGTGCTCGATCAGGGCGAAACCGTCGGGCAGGGCGTGGTTTTCCAGCCATGAGCGGGCTTGCCGGCCGGCAGCGAGCAGACGGTGCAGGCTCTCGGGCTCCACGTCGTCCGGCCGCCAGGCTGCGGCGATGATCTGGGGGTCGTCGGAGTAAGCGTTTTCCCAGCCACGTTTGCTCGCGGTCTCGACCAGGCCGAGTGCAATGCGCCCAGGGGTGTCGCCGCGCACCACAACACCGGGAGCCACCGTGGGGACGGCGCGAACCGGCTGGTTGCCTCGGGCGCGGTGCGACGAGTGCGGTGGGACAGAGCGGCTGATGGCGCTGATGATGCGGTTCAGTTCGGTGATCACAATGGTCTCCGGGAGTTGTGGGTGGCGCGGTCCGGCGGCGAAGGGGGAGGGTGCCGGACCGCGCCCGGCTGCACCTGAGGAGGGGAGGCGCAGCCTGCTGGGCTCGGTGGGGATGGGATCTGCCGGGGCACGAGGCCGGCGCAGAGCAGCCCGCCGGCGAGGACGACTACGGCCACGATCACGCCGGTGGCGATGACCGCGATCACCAGCCTGGACAGCGTGCCCGCGTTCACTCCGGCATGAACGGCCATCGTGCAGCGTGCAGGGCGAGTCGCGCTCGCAGCGTGCCTCACCATCAGCGCTCTCCGAGACACGGGCTGCAAGTCGCCTCCACGTGAGTGCCACCGAAAAGTGCCGCTGCGCGGCATCGGATCGACCCGTGCGTCGGCGCGTTGGCGTGCGGCGCATCGCCTGCACGGCCGCGCGGCGCACGGGCGGGCTGAGGTCCGCGTGACCGTCGTGTGCTCATCACCCCTCCAAGTGTTTGGCCCCTAAACTCGTCGACCGAGCGATATTCGATCGGAAGTTTTGGGGTCTAAACTCGATGCTAGGGGTCGGCGTCGTGGGCAGTCAAGGGGTCTAAACTCCGACGGGTGAGTACGGACCGCATCTTCGATGACCTGCGCGGCGACCCCGACCCGCTCCGCCGGGGGCGCCGCGCGACTGAGCTGCTCACCGAGTACGCCCAGCTCACGGCCGAGCTTGCACGGATCCGGCGCCAGGCTATCGACGCGGCCCATGACGATTTGCACTTGAGCTACACCGACATTGCGCCGCAGATCGGGCTGACGAAAGGGCGCCTGTCGCAGGTGCTGAAGACCGCACCGGCCGCCGAGCGGCTGTTCTTCGGACACGGCCCCGTCGGCATCGGCGTGCCCTTCCGCTACCAGACCACGGATCGGGAGCGGCCGCTCATCGCCGCGGAGGACGCCGAAGCCGCTGACGAGATCGCCGAACTGCTCAGCTCGATGATGTTCGTGACGACCCGATACCAGGTCGAGCCCGACCAGACGGCCCTTCCCTCCGGGGACACCGTCGTGCTCTGCGGTCCGAAATCGGCACCGATCGGTGCCTGCCTGCTTGCCACCGACCCTGCCCTGCGCATGGTCGAGGACGGCGGGCGCTGGTGGATCGAGGAGGTGGCCAGCGGGCAGCGGCACGGGTCACCGGCCGACGACCGGCCCGCCGGGTCAGGCGATATCGCCTACGTCGCCCGGCGCATCCGCGACCAGCGCGTCATCGTGCACATCGCCGGCATCCACACCATCGGGTCCCTCGGCGCCGTGCATTACCTGACCAGCAACTTGCCCTCGCTGTTCGCCGACATCGGCGACGCTGAATGTTCCCTCGTCGTCCGTTCCACGCTGGCAGACCGCCGCGTCACCGCGAGCAGCAGCCTCGCGGGTCCGTTCATCTGGTGACGCCGTGAAAACCATCGCCTGCCAGCTGCCCGGGTTCGACGACAGCGACGACAAGATCTTCGTCACCGACCACGCCATCGTCATGCTCGACGGCGCCTCCGCGTTCGTACCCGTGCCCGTCCCACCCGCGGTCTATGCACACGAACTAGGCCGGCGGCTGAGTCAGCGGCTCGAGGAGGCGCCCGACCACGACCTCGCGGGCATCTTGGCTCACGCGATCCACGATGTCGCCACGGACCTGAGCCTTGAACGGGGCCGCTCACCCTCCAGCACCGTCACGATTCTGCGCGAGCACGCCGGCACGATCGACATCCTGATCCTGGGCGACAACCTCGTCGCCCTCCCCGGCACCACCCTCACCGACGATCGACTGAGCCGCCTCGACCTCGCACCCAGCCGGCACTACCGCCACCGGCTCGCACGCGGCGCCGGGTTCGACGAGACTCACCGCGAAACGCTCCGGCAACTGCAGAGCCAACAGGCCGCGCGGCGAAACCAGGAAGGCGGCTACTGGATCGCTGAAGCCGACCCCGCCGCTGCGCAGCACGCGGTCACCAGCCGGTTTCCCGTCGGCGACGTCCCATGGGCGGTGCTGGCCACCGACGGCGCGTACAAGCCGATGCAGTACCTAGGACTCGCAGACTGGCCGATGCTGGCCGGGAGCGAGAAGGCGGACCTGGAGCGCGTCTTGCACCAGTGTGAGGTCTGGGAAGCTTTCACTGACCCGATCGCGGCGCAACTTCCCCGGGCGAAGCGCCACGATGACAAGAGCCTGGCCGTAGTGCATCGCTAAACACCGATGCCCAGACACTGGATCGTCGCCGGGCGGGTAGGGGTTTGGTTGCTCTCCACGAGATTGAGTACTCGGTCAAGTGCGTCGGGCCAGACCAGGGTGGACGCCATGCGGTCGCAGAGGGCTTGCCAGAGTGGGTCGTGCGGGCAGCAACGCGCCGAGCACACCGGCGAACTGTAAGCCGCCTGCGCGACCAACCGCGAACTCATGGCCCAGCTCAACCGCGCCGTGCCCTGAGGCAGGATGTCGAGGCCACGCAGGACGTACCTGAGGGGATCTCGGATGGACTTCAATCGGCAGGCTCGTGATCAGCTGGCGCGGCTCAATACGCACCGCGGCCCCGTCATCGCCTCCGCTGTGGTCGTGGTTATCGCGCTGCTGTCGGCCGTCTGGCTCGACGACACGGACGCGTGGGCCGGGCTGGGCCAATGGGCCGGCGCGTTCGGCTCGGTGCTCGCGGTGACCGTCGCACTGCGGATCTCCCAGCGTGAGTCCGATAATGCCCGGCAACTCGCTCAGTTGGACGCCGAACGCGAAGCCGAGCAACGACGCACCGAGAAGGAAGAACGCGAACTCGAACAGGCACGCCTGGTGGTCGCGGCCATCGAGTACCCGACCATCGACGAAGAGCTCAACTTCAAGAGGCAGACCGGACTTGAGCCCCTGGATGCGGTCCGCATCACCAACTTCAGTTCCCGTCACGTGTTCAACCCTCGCATTGAGGGGTTCTTGCACCAGAACGGCGGGACGATCGCTTGGGACGTCGAGGCTGAGTTCCCCGGCGGCTACGAGGCTGCACCGTCCGTGCTGGGCACAGGAAAGGAGGACGTGATCCCGGTGGCGCTGAAGTACGACCCACCGGTCACGGAGGACGACTACCCGCTCCGCACGAAGGTGATCCTCGGCTTCACCGACGCCGACGGGCGCCGCTGGCGCCGCTTTGGCGAAGCCGCACCGCGGCGCGTGACCGCCGACGATACGTTCGGGGCAGGCGGCCCAGACTGGTACCGAGCGAGCTGACCCGGCGCTGATCGCCGAACCCGATTTTGTGCTGGCCCGCGCGTCGACTCCCACCGTCCGTTACCCGTAGATGCGTGCAAGACGCCTGTGGCGCACGCCCGCGCCGCAGAATCGCCCCGCTGACCTGTGGCATCCTTAGTCGTGCGTTGAATCAGGCCGACGGAACAGACCATCGAGCACACGCACCTGCAAGCGCTGCTTCGGGAGCACGACGACGGGCTTCCCGCTGTGCACTGACGCTCGCGACAGCGGTAACCGGCGTGCCTGGCGTCCCGCCAACCAGGACCGGGCGGACGTGGTAGTTGTCCCGGCCTGGATGGCGGTACCGCGTTGGTCAATCAGGGATGCAGGTAATGCTTGCAGCCGGGCGAGTCGGGCGTGATTGGAACCCCGTTGCCGTATGCGAGGCAGACCCAGGTGTAAGCCGCGCCGCCGGGGACGTCGGCTGGCAGAACCAGGCTGAACGGCTTGATCGCGTCGCCGCACTGTTCGGGACTGGTTCCCTGTCCCAATGGCGGTTCACTGATGGCTTTGTCGGTCGTCCATGCGTAGACCGAGCGGCAGTCGCTACTGGCGAGGGATCGCAACGAACCCGATACGCCCGCGGACCGGCCATACCAGGTAATGGTGCCCTGAGCGTAGGTCGCACCGTACGACACGGTGAACGGGGTGGTGGGATAGGTCGCGGCGCTGGATTGAGGTGCAGCGAGCGCCAGCCCAGCGACAGCGGTAGCAGCGCACAGCACGGCCTTCGCCTTCATCGACATGCGAGTTCCTCCCCAAGAACCGGCCCGCCAGATCGCGAGCGCACAGGGGATCGTGCCAGGTCGATCATGGACAAGACCGGCATGCAGGCGGGGTTCACCCGACCAGCCCACATCGGGAGATTGGAACCGTTTCGTACTTCCCAGCTTGCTTCGTCCGCTTTACGAACTGGTTGTAGCGCAGGACGTACCGCTCGTGGCACTCGACGCCACTCAGCTCCTCCGGCGCGTTTCGATCCGCTCGATCCAGGCGTCGAGAGGGCTGTAGCGATACTCAGTGAAGAGGGTGCGGCCGCGGACACGCACCAAGGCCACGAGGCCGCCGGTACATCGACGAGTCCGTCGCGAGCTCGGCTACAAAATACTGCTTTTGTAGCCGATATGATCGCGTCGTGCCCACCGCACGGGTACAAACGACTCGATGGAATAACCATCGGGGCGAGCCCGTAACGCGCTGCGGAGCTCGGCGACCCACGTGCATGGGAAACGTGAACTGGACGGAACCTGAGACGCTATCCGCGTTCCTTGAGTATCGCGAGCCACAGGACGGCGCGCATTGGGTGTCGTGCCTGATCGCCTTGCTGCGTGATGCGCGCGTCGTCACTGGGCGGGATGTGACGACTGGCGAGGTGGAGGTGGACAAGCAAGACCTGGCGGGGCGTTGGCTCGGCGCTGTGGGGTACATGACGTTTTTCGATCAGATCGGCAGCGCGTACCGGCCGGGGAATGTACCAGAACTCGTCTTTGGGCCCACCTTTATCAAGGCGTTGAGGTACTTTGCTCCCGAGATCGGTGAGGCTGAGCGGGAAGCGCTGTATGCGTTGCGGTGCTCGTTTGTCCACGACTATTCACTAGTGAACGTCCCCTCGCAGGGGAGTCAAGCGGTACGTGAGCTGCGTACGCATCATTTCATGCATACTGCGCCCGATGAAACCGGGACTATTGTGAGGCTTCCCCGGCAACGCTGGGATGGAATCGGGGGTAACTGCAGGATAAACAATGCGACCTGGGTGAACTTGTGGGCTCTCGGAGACTTGGCGGAGACAGTATTTCGTCGACTTGCGAAGTTACACGAAACTGGCGATCTGGAAATCGCGTTGCCCGGCGGTTTGTCTGAGCTGCAACGACGCTATTCGATGACTGTGCGCCCGATTCGATTCGTCGATCCCTGACCTCTTGAGAGGTAGACGATGCTTTTATGAGGGGTGTCCCGCCGATGGTACTTGTGTGCGGTGGGCGCTGTTCGCTACCTCTGCGCTTTCTTGATGTCCGTATGGAAAGTTTCACGGCACGGCTACGAGCGGGAGGATGGCAAGGGCGAGCTGCCTGAGCTGCGATCGGCGAAGGGCTTCATCTGTGCCTGGATCGGTGCGGCCTCGTCCGGCGCGATATCGATGTCGATGTGGCTGGCGCCGCGTTCCAGCGCCGCACGAACCTCAGGCAGATTTGTGATTGCGGGCCGCATACGAAGATAGAGAGGGGAGACGGGTATCTCTCGCCCAGTAACCGTGAACGTCATGCCCTCAAGCGGGAAGATCGCGTCGGTGTCGCCGGCCTCGACGAGTTCTATGAGGCGGCGCGTCTCGTCTGCTGAGCAGGACTGGTGGGCGAGTCCCAAACGCACGGGAAGCTCGACAGTCTTGCCTCGTAACAGCTCGGCTGCGAGGTGGAGCTCCACTAGATCTCGACCGGGCCATTCCTCCGGCACCCTCACCGGAAGCCCGAGCGCATCGCGAACGTCGAGGAGGTCTTGGAGTGCGTCAGCGAGTCGATCGAAAAACGCGCCATTGCCACTCGGTGAGCGATCAGTGAGAGGAATCGGTTCGGGCGCCTCGTCGATCAACAACTGGAGGCTGGCCGCGTCCGCGAGCACGCCGAGAGCGCGCGCCGTGCGCAGCAAAGCGTCCGGATCGACGTGGAGAAAGCCGCCTGGCGCGCCGCCGTGGCCGTAGGAGAAGTGCACTCCGAGCTCTGACCGGTCGTCAGGGTCGGAAGGATGATCGATGCGGACCTGTAGGTGGAGAAGTCCGGTGCTGTCGGTGCCGTGCACAACGACGCCACGCCGGCCGGCCGTGGCGTGTATCAGGGTCAGCTGTAACGGTGGTCTGAGGGGATTCGGCTGGCCGACGGCGCGCAACACGGCGGAGCGGGGGTAGTGCGCGGTCTCCAGCCGGGCGGGCAGGGTGAATCCGATTTCGCCTGCGGACACCCCGAGCGCTGTCAAAGATTCACTGTCGATGGAGTGGATAAGTTCAGGGCTGACGACTACGCCGGCGCCGTAGTCGACGGCCTCGGTAAGTCTGGCGACGAGGTCCGCTTCCTTGCCACCCGAGGGCACGGCGAGCGTCACGCTGATCGGTTCAGGTCGGGCTCCCGGTTTCGGAGAGAGTTGCACGCCAACCTGGCCATCGATGGCGGTGAAGTTCAGCTGCCAGAACGGCGAGGCTCCACCGGCGCGTGCTTGCAACGCGGTGACCCGCTGGGCCAGGTCAGGAACTCCGCCGGTCAGCGCGGCTTGTTCCGCATTGAGTTCGCGCAGCACGCCCACCACCGCGTCGCTGGGGCTCAAGCACACGAACTTGACGATGTCGTCGTGCATCGCGAGTCGTTCGTCTAGCCACGCACGGTCGCGGAACGTTAGCGGAAAGTCATAGTTCTCCTGCAGGCGGTCGAACCATGCCAGGCTCGCAGGAGTGAGACTGACCGGCGCGATCACTGTCCATGCTGAGGGACCCTGCTCCGCTGCCCGCTCCAGCGAACGTTCGATCTGCCGCTGCTGAACCTTGCCGAGGCGGGTAAACGATTTGAACTCGATGGCATGTCGCCGATCAAGCCACGCGTCAACGCCGCCGTCGCCGCCCGCACCGTTGATCGTCCGGACTCGATTGGGATAGAGGCGGTGCAGGAGCATGTCAAACAGCCGCTCTGCTTTCCTCGGCGACTCAGCCAGCTCGTTCCACGGCACCTCCACCGCTACATTTTGCACCTCGTCCCGTCGAACATCTCGCTCGGCGCGCTGGTAGGTGACAAGGCGGACGATGGAGCGACACGGCGGTTAGGTGTCAGCGAAACGACCCGGTACAACGCCACCAGCCCGACGAGTTGGCACGACCACCACCGGGACGTGCTCGGCGAGCTATTGAGGCGTTCGTCAGCCAGGTGGCCTGCGACCGCGCTTGCGACGCCCGCGTGTCCGTGGTTGTGTCGGCGTACGTGACATCTGCGGCGGCGAGCACGTTGGGCAATCGCCCTGTTGCGGGGTATTGACGACTCATGTTGGCTCGGTGGCCAGGACGTAATCCTTGATCAGTGGCAAGACGGCCGGACGTAAAGCATCGGCGACGTCAGTCGGCTCGCCGAGGTGTGCTTCGGTGACGACGCGGCCGGCCGAGGCGGCAAGATCGGCGAGTTGGATGGATGGGTGCCGGCGTGAATCTCCTGTCCAGAATTCTGCCACGCGAGTGCGTGGGGCGTGGCTGAGGATCTCTGGTAGGCGCCACATCGTTTGGAAGAGTTCCTGCGCAAACGCGGGCGTGAAGATCTTCTGCTCGTCGTGGAGGAAACGAACAGGTCCATAACGGGTGTACATGTGATTCATCGTCATCGGGAGCATCGTGATCAGCGGGTCGAGACCAGGGAAGATCGCTGATCTGCGGTGAGCTACTGACTCGACGAGGGCGTCGGCGTGCACGCGGGTCCCGAGGAGCGCGAGCAGAACATGCTCGACGTTGCGTCGATGGCTCCGCCATCGCGCTTCCTCCAGGAGAGCGAAAAAGGACTCGACGGTCTCCTTTTGCGTTCCTCCTCGCTGGGTGGCTCGCGCCAGGCTGACGAAGGCGGTCATCAGGGGGTCCCACATGGGGCCGAGAGCGCGCGGGCCGTCGGCGAAGAGCGTGACGGCCAACTCGCGTGCGGCGCCGTTCGCGTAGAGGTCGATGCCTTGTTCGTGGGCTTCTTCTTCGATGAGCAGGTCGATCATTTTCGTTGTAATCAGGAAGCGTTTGTGGGCGACGGTGATGACGACGCGGTCGGCAAGGGGGCCGCCAGCTGCGAATGCCGCGGCGAGCGCTTGCCGCCCGCGGCGGTGCCGGAACTGCGCGAATTTGGCTTCCGGGGCCTGGGTGACGCCGGCTTCTTGTCGCAGTTCGGCGAGGATCGGGGTCGCGGCTTCGTCGTCGATGCGGACGGCGGCGTGCGCGAAGGTGCCCTGCGGGTCGATCAGGTTTTCGCCCGACGAGCCTGACTCGTCGGCTGCAACCCAGACTGGGCCGTCGTTGTCGGCAGTGGTTCTGTCGGCCCACATCGGCCAGGCCGGATCTACGATCTTCACGGCTCTATCCTGCCCGGGGAGCGGCAGCATCCAGTGCACCGCACTGGACTCACCGGCACTGGGCCCATAAGCCCGACGTTGGTAGCAGTTTCGATTTGGCCTCCGATTCAGGAACAACGGATCTGGTAGGCGGCTCACACGACCACGGCCTTGTCACGGCTTGCAGGGTGGGCGGCGCGCGGTCGGGTCGGGAGACCGATTCTGTCGGGGGGTGCGTCTAGGGTCTCCTCCGCAAGGGCCGGAGCTGGTTACGGCTGAGGTTGAGGAAGCGGAGCGGAGGAGCGGGGTGCTGGTCGCGCATGATTCGGCCGGGTTGCGTGTTGAGGCGTCCCGGCACACCGCAGCAGGGCAGTACCAGTGTCCAACGTGCGGTGCATCTGTGGTCGTGAAACCCGGGCGCATTAAGGTCTCACACTTCGCGCACGTTGCCCGATCAGATTGCCCGTCAGCCCGCGAGAGCGTCGAGCATCTGCAGGCCAAGAAGGTGCTGGCGGCGAGCTTCCGAGCGCTGGGGTACGAGGTCGCGCTGGAGGCGCCGCACTCCGGGGACCGCAGGGTGGACATTGCGGTCACCGTGCCGTATCCACTACTGCCGCTGAGGTATGCCGTAGAGGTGCAGAACTCTCCGATCGACCCTCGCGAGATGTTTCGGCGCCTCCTGTCCGATCTCAAGGTCGGCTACTGGTTCACGGGCTGGGTATTCACAGGACGGCGGGCTGCCACACTGCTCGCGGCCGATGTAGGCGACCACGTTCGTTTGCCTGCGGACGTTCTCGCTGAAGAGGGTTTCCTGAAGTTCCCCAAGGAGCGCACGTCACGACGTCAACTCAGCGAGGTCATCGGCGACGACCCCAGCAATTGGATCAGTGAGCGGATTGGCGCAGGCAGCTACGGATGCGTCGGCCGCCTCCACGGCGTGAAAGTCCTGGACACCGACGGCAGCCTGTGGCATGTGCAGGTCGACAAGGTCTATCCCAGCCGCGGTGGGACAAGCAGATCTGGCGCCGCGCTCCAGTCAGTACGCCGAGTCAGCCGAAAGCAGAAGATCCCCTTTGACCTCTTCGGCCCGGCACCGACCAGAGGAGATGAGCAACGGCTGACCCTCGCCACCTACTTCGCGGAGACCCTCAACGACGTCCACACCGCAGTCGACTTCGACGAACTCTGTGCCAGCGCCGCACGGGCACTCACGATTTCGCGCACCACGGAGTTCGACAGGTGGGTGCGCCAGACACTGTCAAACATTGGAGTGATTTCCCGGGACTCGACCGTGTTCGAGGACAGCCTGCGGCTGACGTGCCAAGTATTCGCGAGGAGACACGGCACGCCCACCGATATGCCCCCATGCGGCTGGCCTCCTGCGCCGAGCCCTCAGCTGAACCGCTAAGCCAAGGCCGCACGATCTAGCCAACGACCGCGGGGCCGGCGTTTGCGGCGACGACAGCCGTTCGACTCGCCCTGGCGCTAGCGAAGGTATTGCGCCGCTGTTCGTGGCCGCCGCAGTCTTCGCGGATTGGTCCTACAACACAGCCAGAAGCAGGGCGATGACGATGACGATGACGATGACGATGACGAGGATTATGCCCGTGATGACGAGCGCCCCCGCGGCACGCGTTCGCGGTGTGTCCTGCTCAGAGCGGTAGCTGCACTCTGCCTGGCCCTGGGGCAGGCCCAGGGGTGGGATCGGTGTCCGAGTCTGTGATGGTGGCCGGTGGGGAACGAAGACGGCAGGTCGTGGCCTACTGGCGTCGGGTTGCAGACGTAACCAGGTGTCGAAGAGGTAGTCGACGTCCTCCATCGGGCGTTGGTCGTTCGCGCACAGAGTCGCGAGCAGGTTGCGGACCGATTCACGTTTGCTCGCTGGCGGCAGCGTACTTGCCTTGAGGATGTCGCCCAGCGCTGTTCGCCGCCAGGTATTGCGGCTGTCTCGACTAGCCATCTGCCGGGCCAATGCGACCACGGATATCGGATGAGGTGCCTCCAGCATCCGGCGTAGGGCGCCCATGAAATCGGCGGGTGTGGTGATGTCGGCGATGTCCGGCGACGGGGCCCGCCATTCCGGAAGAGTGCGGGCGAGGTCGTCGTGAGCACGCGCGAACCACCGGGTGGCGTCCGGGGTGGCGTCGAGTGCGGTAAGCACCGTTTCATATCGGCTCCACGGAGCCAGGCGCGACTCCGGGTCGATCACGACCTTCATCGTGTCGACGTCGATCCCTGTTTCCGCAGCCATCATCGCCGCCATCGCACCGTCGCTGAGGTGACCTAGAGCACGTCTGACAAAGCCTTGGTCCAGGTGATCACGGCGTGGAGGAGTACGGCGGAGCGGTAGACGATGGCCAGCTTGTCGAAGCGGGTGGCCAAGCCACGCCATTGTTTGAGCAGGTTGAAGCCGCGCTCGACGACGTTGCGGCCGCGGTAGTCGAGGACATCGAACGCTGGTGGGCGGCCGCCGCGTGAACCCCGGCGTGTGCGGTGCCCGACCTGATCGGCAGGTTCGGGGATGACGGCGGTGATGCCGCGGGTGCGCAAGTGCCCGCGGATCGCTCGCGAGGAGTAGGCCTTGTCGCCCCGGACCCGGTCGGGACGAGTACGTGCCCGACCACGCCCAGCCCGACGGATCCGCAGGTGCCGCATCAGGTGCGGAAACATCGGTGCGTCGCCGGCCTGACCGGGACCGACCAACGTCACCAGTGGTCGGCCGTTCCCGTCGACGAGGTGGTGGACCTTCGTGCTCCAGCCGCCGCGCGAGCGGCCGATCGCATGATCAGGCGGCTCGGCGAGCAGATCCGTGTAGTTCGACCCAGCCCCCTGTGACACGCCTGATGTTGGTGGCGTGCTGATGCGCCCGCGCGATCGTGGAATCCACCGACACCGCCCAATCCACCATCCCGGCCGCATCCGCAGCGGTCAGCAGCCGCTGCAACACGGTGTCCCACGTGCCGTCACCGGCCATGCGACGGTGCCAGGTCCAGATCGTCTGCCACGGACCGAACACCGCCGGCACATCCCGCCACGCGATCCCGCACCGATACCGGTAGATGATCCCTTCCACCATCGCCCGCGCGTCCGAAAACGGACGACCCCGCTTACCGGTACGCACCGGCAACAGATCCTCGATCAACACCCACTGCTCATCCGACAGCAACTCAAACCGCGACACGACCGACAGCATCCCAGCCGCCACACACGACGTTTGTCAGACACGCCCTAGCTCTGGGAACCGTGCGTGGTGCAGAGCGACGAGCCGTTCATGGACCTCAGCGGCCACGCGCTGCGCCTCTGCGGGTGTCATCGCTGAACTCCGGCAAACGAAGTCAGCGCGGCTTCGAGCGCACGGCGGATAGCCGGGTTCGTCGCGAGCGGGTGTCGCCTCGACGCCACTGCCGCGATGGCGGCGGCAGCGCCGAGCGTCGCCGACAACGGCTGTCCCAAGGCGACGAGCGCAACCACAAAGGCTGCCACCGCGAGGAACCACACCAACCCGGGGTAAGCAGCGGCAGTGCCGCAGGTAAGCCGCGGGCGGAGACGAATCTGAGGCAGCAGGACGGGCAACACGACTCCTTGCAACGAAGGGGGGAGATGGCGCAGACCGCCCGATTCCAATTCGAAACCGCAGGGATGGCGCGCCGGGATGTCCCATCATCTTGGCCACCGCGAACAGCTCGACGGAAATGGAAACCAACTCTCAATGCTGTGACTTGCGCCACAAATGCCGGGGTGAGCAGAGGTGACCAACGGCTGACCGTGGAGGTGGCGCTGCCTGCGGTTGGCCGGGTGCCGTTCGCGGTGGCCGGAGTGCCGTTTCCGCTGTTCAAATCGGGGTACGGCCGGCTCCGGCGCCCACTCAAGCCCGATGATCAAGGGTACGGGCCGTCGGCGCGGTGCGCCCGACTGCAGGGCTCTGACCAGCAGTGTTTCGGGTTCGGTTGCGATGGACAAATCTACGTCCAAACCGGTGGATTCGGGGCATCGCGCGCGCGGAAACGCCTGTTCAGGAGTTGTTTTTCGGATCTCGCTACCGTTCTTGCTGGTCTCGCGGCGTACGCGCGCTGAGGCTGCCCGCGATTCCTTGCTGTGTCAACATGATTGGGCAACGGTCGAGTCGTTTCTGCTGGTCGGAAGGTTGCGGGCACATGTTCGGCTCGGGATTCGTTGCTGTACCAACGTGTATCGTCGGCGGGCGGGCCGTTTCTGCTGGTCGGGCGAGGTGCGGGCACTCGCGCGGTTCGGGGTTCGGTGGCTTACCTGCATGGTTCGGCAACGGACGGGCGGGTGGCAGCGGAAAGGTGCTGCTCAGAGGGTGTGAGTGAGGCGGTGAAACGCTACTTGGCTACGGCTGGTCTCAAGATCAAAGTGGGCAGTGGGTCGCCGCCGTGCAGCCGGGACCAGCTGTTTTGGCTGCGCTGAGCGGTTGCGGTGAGCGTGTGCTGTCGCCCGGGAGGGAATCATGAGCCCGCCTGGTGTCCTGGCTGGCGTCGGTTGGACGGAATCCCGCCACGCAGTTGTCGCAAACCCGCTGATCAGAGCGCCCCACGCAACGAAACTTGTCGACGTGACGGCCATAAAGTCGGCTGGTATCGAGAACATGCGGGTGGACTTCACCGCGGCTTGTAGCAGGCTGCGGGCGAAAACGATGGCGCGCTTTCGTCGGCCTGGCAGTTCAACTCTCAAGCAGGCTCAGGGGGCCAGCTGCAGTTCCTCAACCGCGGAGCCGGGTCGACTCAGGGCGTCCCGTGTTTTGTGCTTGATCAGAGCGGTGCGGTTTCAACACGACCGAGGCTGGACTCGTTATCGGCGTCAGTGCCTGGAGCGAGCGTGACCAGGAGGGAGGCGTCCTCGCCCGGAGTAAGTGCGCCTTTTCCGTCTCTGCCTGTGGGAGTCCACGTCGCCGCTTTACCGGTCTGGCGGATGTACCCAACGTGCCAGTCGTGGTTGTCGATCGTGACACTGAGCTTCCAGATGACGCGGAACCAGCACGGCGACGGACAACGTCGCGGGATTGACCCACACTGACGCGGTGAAGCTGTGTGAGGTGTCCACAACGGACTGTGCAGTGGCCGCGTAGCCCGTCGAGCCGTTGAACTTGACCGCCGGCGTGGGCGTCGAGGTCCAGGTATAGCCTCCGGCAAGAGTCGCGGCGTGGGCACCTGAGGTGGCGTCCGCGGCGGTGCCGCCGCTGCCGTCGAGCATCCGCCAGCGGCCTGCCGGCTGAACGACCCCGCCTTGCCTGACGACCTGGTTCAGCTCCTGGCTGCCCAGCGCCGCCTGGTACAGCTGGACGTCGCTGATCGAGCCGTGCACATAGTTGTTCGCCGCCGAGTTGTAGAAGCCATGGCCGATGACGAGCGGCCCGGTGGCGTTCCAGGGAGTGCTGTCGACGGCGGTGCCGGCGGCGACTCCGTTGATGTAGATCGTCATGGTGCCGGTGGCGGCGTCGAACGTACCGGCCAGGTGGGTCCACGTGTTCAGCACGGGTGCGACGGAGGCCCGCGCCCGGATCCCGGTCGCGGGGGAATCGGTGGCGAACCGGGCGAACGCCCACTGGTTCACGTCAGACTCGTACTCGAGGTAGAACCCGCCGACGGCGGAGCCTTCCTGGGTGAGGAAGGTTTGGTAGCCGCTGTTGTTGGTCAGGTCGACCCAGGCGGCCATCGTGAAGCTGCCGTCGCTCTTGACCACCGGGCCGGTGGTGACGGCGCCGCCGGTCGATCCGTCGAAACTGAGTACGTTGCCGCGGCTGGGGTCGGTGGTCCACGATGCGCCGCCGGACAGGGTCATCGCGTCGCTGCCGGCCGAGTTCTTGGCCGTGGTGCCGGTGCCGTCGGCCAGTGTCCAGTGTCCGGCGGGTGTGATCGCCCCGCCTCCGGTGAACGGCACGACGTCCGCTGCGGGCGGGTTGGTGGTCGGGGGTGCCTGGTCGAGCCCTCGGACGAGTTTCGACACCGTGCCGCCGGTGGACGCCTCGGTGAACTGACCCGGCGAGTTCGCCGGCTTGCCGACGGTGAGGTCATCGGGGAAGGCGCCGTCGGCCGAGCTGATCGAGGGCTCGGAGGGCGCGGTGGGTTCGGCGATGAAGTGGCAGATGGGCGACCAGGCGCTCGTGTCCTGGCCGTCGGTGGATTGCGCCTGCCAGTCGACTACTTGGCCGTTGGTGAGGGAGGACGTGAACGACGAGGGCAGGGAGTAGTTCGCCGTGGTGCCGGAGGCGATGTTGTCCGCGCTGGTGCCGGTGTGGGTCGTGGTCGTGCCGTCGATCCAGTACTTGAAGGTCGCCTGCAGGTGGTCGGCGTCGGGGTCAGTGACGGTCGCCTTCAGCACGGGGGTGTTGGTGGCGATGGTCTTGCCCAGGTACGGGTAGGGCGCGGCGGTGGCGCAGCCGAGGTTGTCCGAGCCGGCCGCGGCGGTGAGCGGGCCGGGTGTGTTGGGGATGAGGTTGTAGAAGATCTGCAGTGACGGGTTGTCGGAGAACCGGCTGAACTCGAGGCTGCCCCGCGTCTCGTTTCCCGTGAGAGACACGGTGAACTGGCTGGAGTGGTTGGCCGCTGCGGTGGCGATCTGGCTGCTGACGTTGAAGCCGAAGGGGACGGCGGAGTTGTTCACGCAGTTGTTGCCGGCGGCGGGCCGGAGGGTTGCGGAGCCGATGACCGGTCCGGGGCTGGGCTGGTTGTTCCAGCTGGTGCCCGAACCGATGCCGCCGGTCAAGTGCAAGTAGTCGGTCGAGCTCACGCCGCAGGCCGCCGAGTACAGTTTGGACACGTTGACCGTCGCGGCCGGCTGGCCGCTCGTGTTGCCGATGTGCGCGCCCCAGATGACCGAGGGCAGTTGCCACTGGTAGTACGTGCGCTGGATCCCGATGCAGGAGTCCCAGTTGTTGTAGCCCACGCCGAGCAGCCCGTTGTCACCGTCGGGCCCGGTCCGGTTGTAGAAGGACGTGTTGGGACACGGCTGGCCCTGCTTGACCTCATCGAACGCGGGGGTTCCGCCACTGGCGGGGTGCCAGTTGAAGCTCGGGTCGATGTAGACCGGGAACACGGTCGACGGTGCGGTGAGCAGGTGTGCGTCGGGCACCAGGGACAACGTCGAGGGCGTGACCTTAGTCGCCACGACGGCCTGGCGTGCAGTGAGCCCGGGGTGGGTGGTGTCCGACGGATCCGCCGCGACCTTTCCGCCACCCGTGGCGGCGGTGACCGCCGTGTTGGAGTCCCACATGAACGGCGTTGGCGCGTCGAGCACCGGCGCGTCGGCCTTGCCCGAGACCGTGAGTCCGCCGAGGTTGCCCGCGTGGACCGAACCGCCGGAGGCGGTGATCGGGAGAGCGAGGGTGGCAAGGGCGGGGTTCTTCGCTGCGGCGGCGTTCTTCACCACGAGGACTTCGGAGAAGCCGCCCGTGCGCCCGGCGGACACTGCAAGGTCGACTCCGGGCAGCACGTCGTGGTAGGTCGCGGTGGAGCCGGAGACCTGCGGAGCAGGCAGCGGACCAGGCCAGGACATGGTGTAGCGAACGGATTTCGCCGTAGTGGTCGCCAGCGGCCCGTGCCCGCCGCCGGACAGGGTGACGCTGCCGTAGGCGGTGACGGCGGGGGAGTAGGTGCCGTCGTGGTTGCGGTGCAGCGTGGTGTCGATCGACTTCCACGCGCCACCCTGCAGGGTGCGAACGGGCTGCGCGTTGGTGGTGAGCGCGAACCCGCCTGCGGCGTTGGCCTCGACCTGTGTCGTCTCGTCGGTCAGCCCGGCGACCACGACGGCTTTGCCGGTGGACTTGGCCTGTGCGCTGGCGGCGGACATCGCCTTCTGCTGGTCCGGGGTCGCGCCGTAGCCGTCCTCGAGAGTGGGGATGTTCCCGGGCTGTGGCGGCGTCGTGGGTGTCGGGCCCGGCCCGACTCCGGAGTCCTGCCCGGCCGCGGCGGCGACGGGCGCAGCGCTCAGACCCGGAGTCAGCAGAAGCGCCAGAAAAAGAAGAACGGCGACCGGCGCAGAAAGACGCTGCAATAATCGGCCGAACGGTCTACCGGAGATAGTCCGGCTGGTGAACGCACGTCGTTTTCCCACGAGAATCGTCCTCAATCGGCCAAGGGTTTTCCGTCAATTCCGCAGCGCAGCGGCAACGTTTCGGGAATTTACGTGATCATCGACGGCGCCGGTACCGGCGTCACTCGGATAGCTCAACTGCAGGGAATTGCCCGTTTAGACGCCTTGATCGTGTTCGTCCCGATACTTGTCTCGAAATGGCTCGGCTCACACTTCCGAAGTGTTCGGAGCTTGCGCTATAAGCTCCAACGTTCGTCGCCTATCACGTTTTCGGAATGCAGAGAAAATTCTTCCGATGAACTCAATTCAACTGCTACTGTCGCCCTCGTTTGCGTGATCATCGGATAGTGCAAGGGCGGTATCACGGTGTCCGGAATCTGGGGAAATCGACGTTTTGTGGCGGGTAGTCGGGCGGTCGGCGGCCGGCCGGGGTGGCGCGCGTCAGCCCATCGAGGTGTCGCGTGGGCGCTGGGCGTCGTGCTGCTCGCCGGGCTGAGCACTGCTGTCTCGTCCCCTGCCGATGCGGCAACGGGGCGCAGCGCGCCTCACGTCCAGCAGACGAAATCCGTCCCGGTGAACCCGGTGCAGGGGAAGTACCGGAAGCCGCCTGCCATGCCGACGTCGCACTCGTCGCCGCCTTCATGGCCCTCCGGCGGGGCGGACGTCACCGTGACGGAGACGGAATCCGCGCCAACTCGTGCTGGAGCGTTGCCGGTGTGGCTCGCGCCGAGCGGGCACGCCCCGTCCGCCAAGGCCGGCACGGCGCAGAGCCCGGCCGGCATCCACGTCGACCTCGCCACCAAGGCGAAGGCCGCCGCAGCCGGGATCACCGGGCCGATGATGTCGTTGCGCCACAACACCAGTGGTGCCGGCTCCTCGAGCGTTCACCTGACGATGGGCTACGGCCAGTTCGAGGACGCGTTCGGCGGGGACTGGGCATCCAGGCTTCAGCTGGTCGCGTTGCCCGGCTGCGCCGCGACCACCCCGGATCAACCGAAGTGCCGCACCCAGACGCCGGTCCCGTTCACGCGCGATGCCAAGGCCGGGACCCTTTCCGGGGATGTCGTTGTGCCAGCGGCTCCGACGGCCAAGTCCGCAGACAGCGCTGCGTCGATGATGGTGCTCGCCGCGACGTCGGCACCGTCCGGCGGCGGTGGTGACTTCGCCGCGACGTCACTGCACTCGTCGGGTTCGTGGCAGGCCGGCGGCCCCAGCGACTCCTTCAACTGGTCTTACCCCGTCCCGGTGCCCAACGTGCCCGGCGGACTCACCCCGAACGTGACGCTGTCCTACGACTCGCAAGCAGTCGACGGGCTCACGCCGTCGACGAACAACCAACCGTCGTGGATCGGGGACGGCTGGGACTACTCGCCCGGCTACGTCGAGCGGAGCTACCAGTCCTGTCACGAGAACCCGGCCGGACCGACGCGTACCTGGGACAACTGCTGGTCGGCGAACAACACGTTGATCCTGTCGTTGAACGGCCAGACGGTGCCGTTGATCAAGGACGACGCGACCGGGACGTACCACGCGCGCTCCGATGCCAGTGAGCGGGTGCAGTACGTCACCGGCGCGGCGAACGGGGCGCAGAACGGTGAGCACTTCGTCGTCACCACCGCGGACGGGACCCAGTACTACTTCGGTCTCAACCAGCTGCCCGGCTGGAGCAGCGGGAATCCGACCACCAACTCGGTGCTGACTGAACCGGTCTTCGCCGCCGCGGCCGGACAGCCCTGTTACAACGCGACCTTCGCGAACTCCTGGTGTCAGCAGGCCTACCGTTGGAACCTCGACTACGTCGTGGACACCCACTCCGACGTCGTCTCGTACTTCTACAACACCGAGAACAACTACTACTCCCGCGACCTGGGCAGCACGGCGAACACCCCGTACAACCGCGGCGCCTACCTGTCGAAGATCCAGTACGGGCAGCGCGCGGGGCAGGTCTACTCGACGCAGCCGGCTGCGCAGGTGCTGTTCACGACCACCGGCCGGTGTAATCAGGCCAGCTGCGATCCGGCCACACTGTCGTCGGCCACCGCGTCCAACTGGCCCGACGTGCCCTATGACCTCAACTGCGCGAACAACGCCAGCTGTTCGGTGCAGTCACCGTCGTTCTGGTCGGAATATGCGCTGCAGTCGATCCAGACGCAGGTGCTCGTCGGCACCACCGAGACCAATGTGGACAACTGGGCGCTGACCCACACGTACCCGGCGACCGACGATTCCACTAGCCCCTCGCTGTGGCTCTCGTCGATCGCCCGTACCGGGCAGGACACCTCGGCCGGTGGTTCGACGGCGGCCATCACCTTGCCGCCGGTGGTCTTCTCCGGAACGCCGCTGTCCAACAGGGTTGATCTCAGCGACGGCTACTCGCCGATCACCCGGCAGCGGCTGACGACGATCACCACCGAGACCGGAGAAACCATCTCGGTCGGCTACTCCTCGCCCGGCTGCTCGTCCGGCACCCCTGCGGATCCCTCCCAGAACACCACGCTCTGCTATCCCGCCTACTGGTTGCCGCCGAACCAGACCGAGCCGGTTCTCGACTGGTTCAACAAGTTCATCGTCACCGGGGTCACCGAAGAAGATCCGACCGGTGGCTCGGCCCACGACACGATCGCCACGACGTACACACCCGTGGGAACACCCGCCTGGCACTACACGGAGGACCCCACCGGTCAACCCGACGAACGGACCTGGGACCAGTGGCGCGGCTTCCAGGGCATGATCGTCACCACCGGCACGGCGCCCGACCCCGTCACCAAGACGCAGTACACCTACTTCCGGGGCATGGACGGGGACACCCTGCCCAACGGAGGAACCAGACCGGCCGCGATCTCCGACTCGCGCGGGGATCCACCGGTGACCGACAGCGACCAGTTCGCGGGCGGCACATACGAAACGGTCGTCTACAACGGATCAGCGGTCGTCTCCGACACCATCAGCGATCCCTGGTCGTCGGCTGCCACTGCAACGCAGGCCGTCTCGGGCCTGAAGCCGTTGCAATCCTTCCTGCTCGACACTGCGGACACGAAGGTCTACACGCCACTGAGTTCGGGTGGCGATCGGGAAACCGAGACCGACTACACCCACGACAGTCATGGCCGGGTCACGGCGACCGACGACCACGGCGACGTCTCGACACCGGCCGATGACCTGTGCAGCACCACGAGTTTCGCCGACAACACGACCGCGTGGATCCTGGACAGGCCGGCCGAGCAGAAAACCGTATCGGCCGACTGCGGCACGACGCCCGTGTATCCCCAGGACGCCGTCTCCGACCAGCTGACCTTCTACGACGGCTCGACCACCTCGGGGGCTGCACCCACAGTCGGGGATCCCACCGAAACCGAAGGCGCGATCACCTACACGGGATCGGCGGCGACTTCGACGTATTCGGCGACCACTGCCTCCTTCGACGAGTACGGACGACCGCTGACCACGACGGACCCGGACAACCGCACCACCCAGACGACGTACACCCCCGCGACAGGGGCAGAACCGACGCAGGTGGTGGTTAAGGACCCGCTGACGTTCACCACAACGACCGTGAACGACCCCGTGCGAGATCTGCCGACCTCGTCCACGGATGCCGGCGGGTTCGTGACCAAAGAGCAGTTCGACGCGCTCGGCCGTCTCACCTCAGTGCTCAAGCCGGGAATCTCGGCGCCGTCGTTGAAGTACACCTACACCATCTCGAACAGTGCCCCGTCCGTTGTGGACACTTACACGCTGAACTTCAATGGCACCTATCGGCTTTCGGAGACTCTCTACGACGCGTTGCTGCGCTCGAGGGAGGTTCAGAACCAGACGCCGGACAACGGCCGGGATATCACCGACACGATTTACAACACCGACGGCTGGGTCTCCGAGACCACCAACCCCTACTTCAACTCCGACGCGGTCTCCCCGACCTACGTCCAGGCACCAGCGGGTGACGTCCCGTCGTCGACCGGCACCTCCTACGACAGCGCCGGCCGCAAGACCGCAGCGATCGCCTACGCCCTGGGCAACGAGACCTGGCGCACCAGCTACGTCTACGGCGGGAACTTCGTCACCACGATCCCACCGGCCGGGTCTCCGGCGACCACCACGCTGGCCGATGCCAGGGGAGACACGACCGACCTCTACCGCTACAACGCGGGCGCGCCGGCGAATCCGACCGATCCGCCGGGCGACTACTCCGCCACCCACTACACGTACTACCCGAACGGCAAGCAGCAGAGCGTCAAGGACGCGGCGGGCAACACCTGGTCGTACCAGTACGACCTGCTCGGCAACCAGACCTCGGCCCAGGATCCCGACACCGGCACGACAACGAGCACATACGACCACGCCGGTCAGCTCCTCACGACGACCGACGCGCGGGCCAAGCAGACTACCCACGCCTACGACGCCGACGGCCGCAAGACGTTCGACTACGACACCACGGGGAACGCTGCGCCCTCGAGCGGCAACGAGATCGCGGGGTGGACCTACGACAGTCTCAAGAAGGGTTACCCGACGTCGCAGACGTCGCACTCCGGCGGTGACGTCTACACCCAGACGATCCGGGCATACAACGCGCAAGCGCAGGCAGAAGCGGTCACCACCACGCTGACCGGCGAGGGCACCAGCCTCATCCCCGCGGCCGGCTACACCGTGTCGTTCGGCTACAGCCTCACCGGATACTTCACCGGCCACAGCGAGCCTGCGCTGGACGGGCTGCCGTCGGAGAGCGTCTCGGTCGGCTACGACGCCTTCGGCGAACCCACCTCACTCGCGAGCAACGTCACGACCTACGTGCAAGCGGTCGGGTACTCCGAGTTCGGCGAACCGCTGCAGTACACGATGCCGGCCACCGGCGGCCAGGTGTGGGCCACCAACACCTATGACCCGCAGACCCACGCGCTGACCGACATTCAGACCACCACGTCCAACAACAGCGTGGTCGTCGACGACACCAGCTACACCTACAGCGGACCCGGAGTGTCCAAGGGCGCAGGCCTCCTCGTCTCGTCCACCGACCGCCAGAACGGCGGCGCCACGGTCGACACCCAGTGCTACGGCTACGACTCCGCCGACCGCCTCTCCCAGGCCTGGACCGCCACCGACAACTGCGCCACCACCCCCGCGCCGGGCAACTCGGCGAACGTCGGCGGCCCCACGCCCTACTGGCAATCCTGGACCTACGACGCAGCCGGGGACCGGCTGACCCAGACCGAACACAACACCTCCGGCAACACCGCCGGGGACACCACGACCACCTTCAACTACCCGGCACAGGGCTCGGCGACCGACCAGCCGCACACCCTGACCGGTACGACCGCGACCGGACCGAACGCCACCGCCAGCACCGCCTCCTACACCTACGACACGGCCGGCAACACGACCTCGATCACCGGCGGCTCCACCGGCAACCAAACACTGACGTGGAACGACCAGAACAAGCCCAGCACCGACGTCACTGCATCAGGCACCACCTCCTACGTCTACGACGACAGCGGAAACCTGATCGTGCGCCGCGACCCCAGCCAGACCACGTTCTTCCTCGGGGACATGCAGCTGGTGCTCGATCCCGTGTCCGAAACCACGACGGCCACGCGCTACTACTCCCTCGGCGGGGCGACGGTCGCGGTGCGCAGCTCGTCGGGCGCCGTGCAGTACCTGGTGCCTGATCGGCAAGGCACCGACCAGCTCACGCTCAACTCCTCCACCCTCGCCACCACGCGCCGCCAGTACCTGCCCTTCGGCCAGGAACGAGGAACGGCACCGAGCACCTGGCCCGGCGACAAGGGCTACGTCGGCGGCACGCCCGACCCGACCACACAGCTGGAAAACCTGGGCGCCCGTGAGTACGACCCGGCGAGTGGCCGGTTCCTGTCCGCGGACCCGGTGTTCGAGCAGACCGACCCGAACGAGATGGGCGGGTACGACTACGCGGGCAACGACCCCGTCACCGGCAGCGACCCGAGCGGGTTGGCCGTCTGGAGCCCCGCACTTTATTTCGATCCGGAAGTGGCGCCTCCGCCTCCTTCGCCGCCGGCGCATACCGCATCCGGCCACGCGAGCTCAAACGCGAGGGGCGGCAGGTCTGGGGGCGGGGCGCCGCCGGCACGTGGGCCGGTCGCGGCTCCGGTCGATCACTCGTTCCACCTGCCGCACTGGCTGATCGTTGTCGGCACGGTCGCCGCGGTCGTCGGCGCGGTGGCCTGCGTCGTCGCCACCGATGGTCTCTGTTTGGGCGCGATCGCAGCCGGCGCGACCGAAGGCTCCTTGTTCGGAGGTGCGGGGGCTGCGGCCGGCGCCGCGGCCGCAGCGGTCACGGAGGGTGCTGGTGCGTTGGCCGCGGCCGGTGGTGCCACAGCCGGTGCCGGAGTCGCCGGCGAGATGCTCGGCGACGGGGCCGGTGAAGCAACCGGTGGCGAAGCAGGGGCAGAAGCGTCCGCCGGAGAGTCGGCCGGCGAAGCAGGCGCTGCGCCCACACCCGCGGACCCGCCGCCGCCTCCCGCTGCTGCGAAGAGCGCTCCGGCGGCGAGCGCACCTGCCGAGGAAGCCCCCGCTGCCAGCCCGGCCAAGGCCTCGTCTGGGTGTAACAGCTTCGCCGGCGCCACCAGCGTCCTGATGGCTGATGGCTCGAGTAAGGCGATCGACCAGGTCCACGTCGGCGACAAGGTCACCAACTCCGAGCCCGACAGTCACGACGCCGAACAGCATGTGGTGACGGCGGTGCACGTCACCACCACCGACAAGTCCTTCGATGACCTCACCTTCAGCACCCCGGACGGGTCGGCGACCATCACCACTACCGCGCAGCATCTGTTCTGGGATGTCACTCTCCACACTTGGCGTGAAGCTGACAACCTGCGTGTCGGCGACGAGGTCGACAGCCCGGACAACGGTCACATCACCGTCGTGGCCACCCGCCTCTACACCGCCGCGATCATCACCTACAACCTCACCGTCGACGAGCTCCACACCTACTATGTGCTGGCAGGGGGTACGCCGGTACTCGTCCACAATTGTGGACCTGAGGCTAGAGCGGCAGCACAATCGGCACCCGCGGACGCCACGATGAGCGCAGCAGCCCGGTTCAAGGGTACCGATATGGTTTCAACCGGTCACTCTGGCCATTTGTCCCGCCCGGCCTACTTCGAGCCCGAGATTGATTCCGCTCTCGCCGATGGTGGGCAGATCGCTGGCCGCGGAGCCGATAACTGTGCCGAGATCCGGGCCTGCAATGCTCTGATCGCCGAACATGGAGCCGATTTCGAGGATCAAGTCGGACGCTCGCTACGGTTGAGTGACATCGAACTTCTGACCGTTCGCAGTGCCACGGGCGCCCCAGAATCCGCTTGTCTATCCTGTCAGAGTGTTCTTGTTCGGCGTGGAGTGACGGACCTATCGAGGTGAGAAGGATGCGCGAATCGGAACTGGAGGAATTTCTTAGCTCGTTTGGCTGGGAGGCGGGCAGGGTGCGCCGTGAGGCGGATGCTATCGTGGTAGGTTTGGAGCGTGTCGGCTTCGTCTGTCACGAGCAGGCAAAGAACTTCCTGAGTGAATGCTTCGGCCTAAAGATCGACCACCCTCCAGCCCTCTTTATCGCGGGGGAGAGGATCTCAAGTTGGACGCATTTCGATCCGTCTGCCGTGTGTACCACCCGTGATGCGGACGTGGCTCGCCGATGCGCAGGGGTGGCTGGCACCGTTCTGTGCCCGATTGGAGTGGATAGCTTCCATGTGACCGTATACTCGGGAAGTGACGGAGCATTTTATGCCGGGTTCGATTCATCGGTCTATCAATATGGGGAAGATCGCAATGCGATGTTCTCGATGATGAAAGATGGAATTCGACCAATCCTGTTGGGTGAGTGGACGCTTGAGTGAGAAGGACTCGCAGACGCCTTGATGAAGTTGCTCGTCAGTTGGAAGGGTGCACTGCGTACCGTCTGCCGCGATGGGAGTCACTCAGCGGGTCGGGGCCTGCTAGGCAGCTCCGCCTGGCGCGAAGCCGACAACCTCCGCGTCGGAGACGAAGTCGACACCCCAGACAACGGCCACATCACCGTCCTGGCCACCCGCCGCTACACCGCCGCGATCATCACCTACAACCTCACCGTCGACGACGTCCACACCTACTACATCCTCGCCGGCAGGGTCGGCGTTCTTGTCCATAACTGCGGCGAAGACGGAGGAAAATACGGCCACCTGCAGCTTGCCGGAAGTGGCAATGAGATCAACCATATGCCACAAAATGCCTCCACATCGCGAATTTCCAAGTACAGTGGTCCAGCTGCACGAATGGCAAGAGCGGATCATCGTCAGTTGTGGTCCACTGGTTCCAGTCTTCAGTCGCGAGCATGGCTTAGTATGCAAAAGAGTTTGGTGGATTCCGGGCGAATAGACGAAGCTCTGATGAATGATGTAAAACGACCGAAAGAGGCGAGGTCTCCGGAAGTTGGTTCGTCGACCGAGAAGAACCCGAACACCACCGGCGACCTCGTGGGTACCGTAATGGTGGCGGGGCGGTTCGACCTAACCGGCGAGCAGTGGGCAGCGCTACTGCCTGCACCGTCGCGGCCGGGTCGAACGTCGTCGTGGAGCAAGCGGCAGTTGGTCGACGAGATCCGGTGGCGGGGTGCGCGCCGGTGCGCCGTGCCGTGACACCCCGGAAAGTTATGGGTCCTGGGCGGCGGCTTATGGGCTCTTCCGGCGCTGTCAACGCGCTGGTGCCGAGCAAGGCAGACCAGGACACGCGCCGCAAAGCGAAGGGGCCAAGGGCGGGCGGTCACCGGTCTTCGACCCCGATGTCCACAGGCAGCGCCACGTCGTGGAGTGCGGTATCAACTAGCTCAAACGTCACCGCGCCGTGGCCACCCGATATGACAAACTCGCGGTCCGCTACGAAGCCGCCGCTCACATCGCCGCGATCACGAACGGCTCTGACCGGCTTCGATATAAACCTCAGCGCCTTCTTGCCGAGACGCTCGTGAAATTCGGCGTGGGCCTAGGCGGTCTGCTACGCACGGTAACAACGAATCGCTCGAGGTGTCTCCCGCTGGGAAGAAGCTGGAGGCTGCCGCCCACCGGCTTCGACGAACGATGCAAAGTCGTGTGACTCCGGTCACTCACGTAACTTGTTGTCGGCTTGACCTGCGGAGACTCTGTCGGCAACTTGTGTTAAGTCTGTTGCCAGGGGTGAGCCGCTCGCGAATTACAAGCGGGTGGTGGCGGCGGTGCGGCGGATTACGGAGCCGGCGCCGTCGGGGTTGGGTATCGGGCAGCGTTCGGTGACGGTGTCGACGGTGGGGTTGGCGCCGGCGATCCGGAAGCTGGCGGATGAGAAGATGCAGGTGCGTCTGGCGGTGTCGCTGCACACTCCGGATGACGAGCTGCGGGACACGTTGGTGCCGGTGAACAACCGGTGGTCGGTGGACGAGGTGTTGTCTGCGGCGCGGTATTACGCGGATACGTCGGGTCGGCGGGTGTCGATCGAGTACGCGTTGATCCGGGACATCAATGACCAGCCGTGGCGGGCCGAGCTCCTCGCGAAGCGGCTGCGTAAGCACTTGGGTCAGTTGGTGCATGTGAACGTGATTCCGTTGAACCCGACTCCGGGCAGCAAGTGGGATGCGTCGCCGAAGCCGGTGGAGCGGGAGTTCGTGCGGCTGGTCAACGCGGGGGGCGTAGCCTGCACGGTGCGTGACACCCGTGGTCAGGACATCGCGGCGGCGTGTGGCCAGTTGGCTGCCGAAGGCTGAGTTTTCGTTTCAGTGATGGGAAAGTTCCTGTGATTTCAACCCCGTGTCTGCTGGACCCGGCTGCCGAAGAACTGAAACTGCGCGACATCAGCGGTGGGGTGGCGGTTGCTCGCGCGGCTCGCACGTTGCTGGGTGAGCGGTTCGACTCGGAGAGTTTCATGTACGTGCTGATGCGCGCGTACTCGGTGGACTTTCACGCTGCGCGGGTTGCCTCGCGCTGGCAGGGTTTCGGTGAAAGCCCGCGGTCGTTGTCGGACGCGGATCTGGAAGTGCTGCTCGCGCCCTGGCTCGCCACGCGCTGACCTGAGAGCCGCGCCGGGTTGCTCAGCGGCCGGGCTCATCGAAGAGGCCGGAGAACTGCCGGGCGATGGCGTCGAACTGCTGCTGGCTGAGGCGGCCGTCGGCGACCATCGCGCGCAGCTGGTCGAGCGCCGTGCCGAAGCCTTGGCCGGCCGCGTCCTTGACGTGAGAGGTCAGGTCCACCGGTAGGCCGTCGGCGCCGGAGACCGTGACGGTGCTGGTGGTGAACACCGACGGGCCGTCCTGCTCGAACGTCGTCCAGGAGCCGCCCCGCTGGTGGCGGAACATCTCGTCGATCCGGGCCTGCCGCTGCCGCTCGGCGCGCCCGGCCAGGTCGGCAGCGAGCGCGGTGAGGTCGTCGACCACGACGGCCTTCGTCGGATCGGCCAGGTCGTAGGCGATCGTGGCGGGCGTGCCCTCGGGCAGGTCCACCGTCGTGTGCGCCTCAGCGCGGACCGGGGTGCCGGTGGCCCGGGATTCGAAGGTCAGCTTCCGCACCGTGCGCCGTTTCACGCGGGTGTGGGTGTAGGCCACGTCGACCAGCAAGGCGGGGACGCGTGAGCCGGTGGCCAGCAGCCGCTTGCGCCGCCGCCCCGCCAGCAGCCAGCTCAGCAGCAACGTCACCGTGGCTGCCAGGAAACCCACCACGAAGACGGCGAAGATCGCCGACGGCACCAGCAGATCCGCCTCGCGCGTGGCGAGGTACTCGTTGCCGAACACCACCGCGAGCGGGACGGACCACGCCAACTGGACAAACAGGACCACGGCCAGTACCAGGCGGGCGCTACGCGGCATGCAACGAATCCAACCAGCGCCGGTGGCGGGTCGAGCGTCTGGTCGCCCGGCAGTTCAGGCGGCCACGGAGGCCCCCTGGCGAGCGGTTCCACGCGCGCCATCGAGCCGTTGCAGTAGTTCTGGTCGACCCGAGCGGGTGAACTGCCGGCGGCGCTGCTTGCCCCAGCCCGCCGGCAGTTCACCGATCTGTGGCGGGGTGCGGCGGATTACGGATCCCTCGCCGGAGGGTTGGGGGATCGGGCACTCCGTGGACTTCGGCGCCGCGCGCGATGCGTCGCGGCGGCAGGGCTTCGGCGAAAGCCCGCGGGAGTTGTCGGACGCGGATCTGGAAGCGCTGCTCGCGCGCTGGGGCGCCACCGGCTGATCTCGGCGATCACGAGCCGAAGGAGTACCAGGCGTCGGCGTTGCCGGCCAGAACCCGCTCCCGTTCGCTGTCGGTCAGGGCCGCCAGCAGGCGCTGCCCGCCGGTGCCGTGGTCGTGCGGGTGGTCGCTCGCGTACATCAGCATGGTGCCGGCGTCGAAGAGGTCGAGCGCCTGCCTGACCTGGAGCGGGTCCTGCGGCAGGTGCGCCGGTGCGGTGGTCAGCCGCAGGTGCCGCCGCGCGACCTCCGAAGGTTTGCCGGTCAGCCACGGCACTTCGCGCCAGACGCCCTTCCAGTCCTTGTCGAAGCGCCACAGCAGGGCCGGCAGCCACGAGAACCCGCATTCCAGCGACGTCACCCGCAGCTCGGGCAGATCGGCGAAGGCGCCTTGGGTGATCAGGCTGGTGATCTGCGCCTGCACGAGAATCTGCGAGTTGGCGAGGTAGTCCTCGAGGTAGGTGTGGGTGAGCCCGCTCGGGGTCGGCGCCTGGCCGATCCGTCCCCACGCGTGCAGGCCGACGACGAGACCGTGCTCGGCGGCGGCGCGGAGCAGCGGGCGGTGGCGGGTGTTGCCCCACGGTGCGTCGGTGCGCACCGGGAGCAGCACCTGCACGATCTGCGGATGGCTGCCGAGGCGTTCGATCTCGGCGACCGCGGCCGCGGGGTCGAGTGTCGGCACGACCATGCTCGCCCGCAGCCGGTCGTCGCGGCTGAGCCACTTCTCGACGAGCCAGTCGTTGACCGCGCGGGTGAGCGCGGCCTCGTAGTACGGGTTGCGATTGCAGTGGAAGGACGTGGTGCAGTTCAGCACGGCGAGCCTGAGCGACTCCGGGTCCAGCACCGCGGAGCGCAGCTGCTCGACCTCGGTCGCGGGCAGGAGACCGGCGGCCCGGGCGGCGGGCGTGGCACTGGTGGGTGCGAGCGGCGGGTACGCCCCGCCCTGCGACGGCGAAAGCGACTGCCCACCGTCCACGAGGTACTCGCGCCAGTACTCGTCGAGGAACGGGGCCAACTCGGCCAGCGACGTCGGCGCGCAGTGCACGTCGGTGTCGACGGCGCCGGTGCCGATCGCGGTCCCCCCGGACGACACAGCCGACACAGCAGACCAGGTCGACACGCTCATCGCGTCGCCTCCGTGGCTCGCGCCGGCAGCCCGTACAGCCGGCAGGCGTTGGCCCCCATGATCTGTTCCCGCGCGTCGGACGGGAACAGCCGTGGCGCCAGCCGCGGGGAGTCGAAATCCCAGTGCGGGTAGTCGGAGGCGAACATGATCCGATCGGTCATCCCGACGTGCTCCAGTGCGGTGGTGAGGTGGCGCGAGTCGTCCGGCTCCTCGATGGGCTGCGTGGTGAACCAGAGGTGCTCGCGGAGGTACTCCGAAGGCGGCTTGCGCAGGTGCGGCACGTCGGCGCGCAGCCGCGGCCACGCCTCGTCGAGCGCCCACATCAGCGGCGCGGCCCAGACGACCCCGCCCTCCACGCAGATCACCTGCAACGACGGGAACTCCTCGAACACGCCATCGCAGAGCAGGTTCGTGACCAGCGCCGCCATCACGTTGCCGTTCCAGACGTGCTCCTCGAGGTAGAACGACGGCCACCCGGCGCCGCGGTGCTGCTCGATCCCGCCGGTGTGCGCCGCGACCGGGAGGCCCGCCTCCGCCGCGGCGCGGTAGATCGGCCAGTAGCGGCGAGAGCCGAACCCGGTCTCGCCACCGGTGGGCAGGAGCACCTGGACGAACCGCGGGTCGCCGGCGCGCCGCGCGATTTCCTCGGCGGCGAGGTCGGGGGACTCGGTCGGGATCGCGATCGAGCTGCGCAAGCGCGGTTCGGGCGTGAGCCACTCCTCGGCCAGCCAGTCGTTGAGCGCGCCGGAGAGGGCCGCGGAGTAGCGCGGTTCCTCGGCGCCGAAGGTGTGTCCCTGCAAGGGGATCAGCACGCCGTGGTCGATGCCGAACTCGTCCAGCAGCTGCGCCTGGGTCGTACCGAGGTCGCTGCCGGGGATACCGCCGGCTTCGGGCCACGAGTCGAGCCGGAAGCCGGCGTTGCGCACGCGGGGGTAGAACTCCGGCGGGTTCGGCACCCGGCCGCCGAACATGTCCCAGCGTTCCCGGTGCGCTCCGCTCAACCGGGCCCGGATCTCCGCGGCCGGTGCGCTCGGGTGGATGTCGGTGTCGACGATCGTGTACCCGGCCCGCGCGGCCGCGGTGCCCGGCGACGACGCACCGGTGGGCAGCGTGCTTGTCATGACGCACCTCCGACTGGGTCCGGCTTGACCGCCGGGCTGGGGCTGGTCTCGACCACCACGTAGGCGTCTTCGACGTGGACGGGGTAGGTCTCGGTGACGTACGGGCCGGGGCGACGCCCGCCCTTCGCGCCGGGCTCCGGCGCCGAGACCTGATCGGCCGCGACGGTGCCCTCCTCGACGCGAGGCTCCACGGACACCGTGTACGCGCGGGCCGGCGGCTCGCCGGGGCCGAGGAACGACTGGCCGGTCTCGAGGTCGTACTCCCAGCCGTGCCACGGGCAGGCGACCAGGGCCTCTTCCTCGGCCATCGCGTACTCGCCCGGCCCGGTGGAGCTGACCCACGGCTTCGTGCGGCCGAGGCACAGCGGCCCGCCCATGTGCGGACAGTGGTTGTTGATCGCGTAGAAGCGGTCACCGACCCGGAACACGCCGATCGACCTGCGCCCCGCCTGCACGATCCGGCGCTCGCCCGGCGGGAACTCGTCGAGTCGCGAAACGACTATCTTCACGGTTCGGACTGTAAGTAGCCGCCTGACCCCGCGGAAGCAGAAAGTCGGGATACGCGATATCAACGCCGTGAATACGCACTCGTTCGGCGTATTCGGCCACGCGGCCGGAAATCGGCTCAGCGGCGGTGTGACTGTCCTCAAAGGACGATCCCGGTCCAGTGGCACCGCGACAAAAGACGTAGACCGGATGAGCCGCCGCGGCCGTGCCCGCTGCGCCCTTCTCTGCTTTCCTCGGTGGGACGTGCGGTCCGGTTCGTCCGGTGCGCCGCACGGGCCGAGCCGCCCGCGAGGAGTACGGATCCATGGCCGAACCAGCACCGTCGACGCGTCCGTCGAAGAAGACCCTCTTCGCCGCGAGCCTCGTCGGCACGTCGATCGAGTGGTACGACTACTACATCTTCGGGACCGCGGCGGCACTGGCGTTCGGGTCGGTGTTCTACCCGAAGTTCTCCTCCGCCGCGGGCACGCTCGCGGCGTTGGCGACTTTCGCCGTCGGTTTCGTCGCCCGCCCGCTCGGCGGTGCGGTGATCGGGCACTTCGGGGACCGGATCGGGCGTCGGTCGATGCTGGTGCTCACCCTGTTGCTGACCGGCGGGACGACCACGCTCATCGGCGTCCTGCCGACCTACGCTGCGATCGGCGTCGGCGCTCCGCTGCTGCTCGTGCTCCTGCGGGTGCTCCAGGGCTTCGGGGTCGGCGGGGAATGGGGTGGCGCGGTCCTCATCGCCTCGGAGCACGCCAGCCCGCGCCGTCGCGCGGTCTACGGCAGCTTCGCGCAGTTCGGCGTGCCGGTCGGGGTGCTCACCTCCAACCTCGCCTTCCTGGCCGTGTCCGGCCTGTCCGACGACGACTTCCTGGCCTGGGGCTGGCGGATCCCGTTCCTGCTCAGCGTCGTCCTCGTGGTGGGTGGGCTGCTGGTGCGCAGCCGGCTGCAGGACGCGCCGGAGTTCACGAAGGCCAAGCGGGAGCGGGCCACGAGCCGGGCGCCGTTCGCCGAACTGGTCCGCCGGCAGCCGGTGACGCTGGTACTCGCGAGCCTGGCCTCGATCGCGCCGCCCGCGATCGGCTACACCGTGACGGTCTACATGCTCACCTACGGGACGACCGCGGTCGGGTTCGACCGCACCACCCTGCTGTGGCTGATCCTGGCCTCGACGGCGATCTGGATCGGGGCGATCGTGCTGGCCGCCCTCGCGAGCGACCGGTTCGGCTCCCGGCGGGTGTACGTGCTCGGCGCGGTGACCGCCGTGCTGTGGCCGGTGCCGATGTTCTTGCTGGTGGACACCGGCGCCGCGGGTCCGGCGTTCCTCTCCTTCGCCGTCGCCGCGCTCGTTCAGGGCATCATGGCCGGGGCTCAGGGCGGGCTGTTCACGGAGATCTTCGACGTGCGCGTGCGCTACAGCGGGATTTCGATCGCCTACCAGCTCGGCGGGATGGTCGGCGGCGCCGTCACGCCGATCGTCGCGACCGCGCTGTTCGGGGCGAGCGGATCGTCGACCGCCGTCGCGCTCTACGTCGCCGCGCTGTCCCTGGTGAGCCTGGTGGCCGCGGTCGGGCTGAGCGTCCGGCGCGCCACCGTGCCGGAAGACCGTTCCGCTGCGCCGGTGCGGCCGTCGGCGTGATTTCCGCTGCGGCACCGCATAATGGGGCCATGCCAGGGCAATGGAGTCCGAGCGGAACCAGGCCGGGATTGTCGTCGGAAGCTCTGCACGCGCTGGTCTCGGTGTCCGCCGACGGGCTCGCCGTGCTCGACGCCGCCGGGTGTTTCGCCGCCCTCAACGACTCGGCCGCGGCTCTGCTCGGTTCGGCCGCCGCCGATCTGATCGGCGAGCCGGCGCCGTTCGCGCCCGAGCCCGTGGAGCCCGGCTCGGCGGAACCCGGCGCCGTGGCGCCGGACGGTGGGCGGCGGACCGTGCGCTGGCCGGCGCCGGGCGGACGGGTCCGGGATCTCGAGTACCGGCTGTCGCCGTTGTCCGACGGCGGACAGGCGGTCTGGTTCAGCGACCGCACGGATGTCCGGCGGCAGCAGGAGCGGCTCACCGCGATCGCCCGCGCGGCGTCCAGCGTGGCCGGGGCGTTCTCGCTGCGAGCCACCCTCGACGCGGTGGCCCGCGAGATGGTGATGACGGCCAACATCGCCGCCGTGCAGATCCTGGCGCTCGACGATCCGGCTGCCGACCTGCGCATCCTCGGCATGGCGGGGTTCGGTCCGGCCGCGGATTTCGTCGACCGCCTCAGCGCGTGCCGGCGGCTGGGGGCGCACGTGCGGTTCTTCGACGCGTTCGTCGGCGGCGAGCCGGTGATGCAGGTGCACCGCAAGGCCGCGATCATGGCCGACCCCGACGTGGGAGCCGCTGCACGAGATCATGAACCGGCCGGACTGGGACGGCTTCGTCGCGATGCCCATGGTGGTCCGCGCCCGCACCGTCGGCGTGATCAACGCCTACTACCGCGCCGGGGAGGATCCGGGTGCGGGCTCGCTCGCGTTCCTGCAGGCGATGGCCGACCACGCCGCCGTCGCGATCGACACGGCGTCGCTGCTGGCCCAGACCCGCACGCGCGCGCAGTCGGACGAACGTCGCCGGCTGGCCCGCGATCTGCACGATTCGGTGGTCCAGCAGCTCTTCTCGATGCGCATGCAGGCCAGGGCACTGCGAGGCCGGCTCGACGGTCGCGACGCCGAGCTCGAACACATCCGCCCGATCGCCGAGGAGCTCGCCGAGCTGTCCGCCAGCGCGCTCACCGACCTGCGGCTGCTGGTGTTCGAGCTGCGCCCGCTGGACCTCGCCGAACACGGCCTCGTGGCCGCCGTTCACGCGCACGCGGAGAGCGTTCGCGTGCGGACCGGGCTGGTCATCGACGTGGTCACGGCCGACGAGCTGCGGATGACCGGCGGGCTCGACGTGCAGGAGGACCTGTACCGGATCGTCTGCGAGGCGGTGCACAACGTCGTGAAGCACGCCCGCGCGCCTGTTCGAGGCGCGTGTAGTACTCGGTCGAGATGAACGCCGGCTGCGCCACCTCCTCGCGGCGCAGCCCCGGCGTGCGGCGGCGCGGCCCCGCGGGCAGCCCGACGTCGGCCGGGGTGATCCGCTCGCGCCGGCTGCGCAGGAAGCCGGCCAGTTCTCGCCTGTCCACGGCTTCCAGTATCCCTGTCGCACGGGGCTCAGCCAGGTACCGCCGATGCCTGACTAAGCCCGGCACGGCGTCGCAGCCTGGGTTCATGGAACTCCACGAAACACCCGGCCTGCTGGCCGGCAAGGTCGCGTTAGTCTCCGGCGCGGGCCGGGGCATCGGTGCCGCCGCCGCGCGCCTGTTCGCCAGGGAAGGCGCGCGTGTGCTGCTGGCGGCCCGCACGGAAACCCAGCTCGAGACCGTGACCGAAGAGATCCGCGCCGCGGGCGGCACGGCCGACTACGTGCTCTGCGACCTCGCCGATCCGGCCGGCGTTCGCGCCGCCGTCGACCGCACGGCCGAGCTCTACGGCCGCCTCGACATCGCCTTCAACAACGGTGCCACGATCCAGCGACCCGGCCCAATGGACCGCCTGTCCGAGGCCGAGTTCGACCACGTCTTCGCTGTGAACCTCAAGGGCGTGTGGCTCGCCATGGCCGCGGAGGTCGCCGTCATCCGCGCGACGGCGGGCACCGGCGCCATCGTGAACACGTCGTCGGTCGGCAGCCTGCGGGGCAACCCCCAGCTGCCCGCGTACGGCGCCATGAAGCGAGCCGTCAACAGCCTCACCGAGTCCGCCGCCGTCACCTACGGCCCGGAAGGCATCCGCGTCAACGCCATCACCCCCGGCAACACCCTCACCGCGATGATCCGCGCGTGGGAAGCGGAATCGCCGGGCCTGCAGGACCGCCTCGTCTCGGCGACACCCCTGCGCCGCGGCGCCGAGCCGGCGGAGATCGCGGAAGCCGCGGCCTGGCTCCTGAGCGACCGCGCCTCCTACGTGACGGGCGCCATCCTCCGCGTCGACGGCGGCGCGGGAGTCTGAGCGGCAAAACCGCTCTCCGGCGACGGGATCCCCGGTATTCTCGGGCGATTGGCTCTCTGGGGGTGTCATGCGGAAGTCCTGGTGGTTCGCGCTGCCCGCGGCCGTGGTCGTGGCGGCAGTGGTCGCCGCGCCGCTCGACGAGGGCGCGGCTGTGGCGGCGGTGGTGAAGCTCGACCCGGTGCTGAGCCTGGACCGCACGACCTACGAGCCGGGTGCGGCGGTCCAGGGGACGCTCACGCTCGCCAACGACACCGGCCGGCCGGTCGTTGGCGTCCACGTGACGTGCGCGTCGGCTGATCCCGCGGATCGCCTGGCGCTCAACGGGATCCAGACGAACCAGCCGCTGCAGGGCGGCTTCTCCGGAACCCTCGGAGCGCACCAGACCGTGACGACGGCGCTGACCGGGCGGGTGACCGAGGACGGCGTTCGGCGCGGCGGGCTGGAGGCCACGTGCGTGGTCACCGCGGGCCGGTTCACGATGCGCGGCGGCGCGGCGGCCGACGTGGTCGGACCAGTGGTACCGGTGACCGGGCACGTCGTCGAGGACGGCAAGCCGGTCGCGGGCGTCACCGTCGTGGCGGCGAGCCAGAGCCTCGCGACACTCGACCGGACCTGGACCGCGGTCAGCGGCCCGGACGGCAGCTACCGGCTGTCCGGGCTGCGCGCGGGCAACTACCTGCTGAAGGTTCCCGGCCGCGCGGTCGAGAGCGACCTCCTTTTTCTGGTCGCCGGCACGACAGCGGATCACGACGTGGTGCTGACCGGCGGCTCGTGAATGCCACCCCACGCTCCATAGTGGACAATTCCGCGCGACGATTTCCCGTGTGGAGTTTACGAAAAACCCACGGGCCGCCGTAGCGGTCACATGACGCTGAGTACCGGCCGATCACCCATCCTCAGGATCACCCCGAAGAGTGGCGGCGCGAGCAATCCGCCAAGTAGGTGCAGGAACGCCCTAGCGCAGAGTGAGAACACCCGGCCAAAACCCCAGCGTTACATCACTCTTTAGTGGTGAAATTGCGGAAAACGTGGTCACTGACTCGGCTGATCGACGCGCTGCGCAGTGGATCTTGCTTTGCAATTCCGGGCCCCCTTGATAGCGTCGCGTTCTCGCCGGTGATCGACAGTTGCGTCGGGTCACGCGTGGATTCGGGGATCCGCGGGCGGTTCCATTCTTGGTGTTCGAAAGGACAATTCATGCGTTCTGCCCTGCTGCGCGGACGGACCCTCGTGGTCGCCGCTCCAGCCCTCGCCCTGCTCGCCACCGCCGCCCCCTCGGCGATAGCCGCCGACGCGCCCGCCGGGTCGGCCTACGGCGCGTCCGCGTCGGTCTCGCTGCTGGCGGGAGTGCTGGGGGACAAGGGAATCTCCGTGGAGACGGGCAAGATCGCGCCGTCGAACACGGACGGCCCCACGTCCGCGGAGGTCGTCAACGTGCCGCTGAAGGGCTTGGTCACGGCGAAGGCGGTCAGCAGCTCCGCGAAGAAGACCGACGGCAAGGTCGCCTCGAAGGCCTCCATCGTCGACGCCACGCTGCCCGTGCTCGCCCCGCTCGCGGGCGCCACGCCGAAGGCGCGCGTGATCAGCTCCGAGTGCACGTCGACGCCCGACGGCATCACCGCGTCGTCCGAGCTCGCGGGCCTGGACCTCGGCCGCATCGGCAAGCTGCCCGTGGGCACCGCGCCGAACCAGAAGATCGGCGTGCCCGGGGTGGTGCAGGTGATCGTGAACGAGCAGATCAAGCACGACGACGGCTCCCTCACCGTCAACGCGCTGCACGTGAAGCTCCTCGGCGGCAAGGCCACCGGCGCGCTGGGCAGCGGCGACATCGTCCTCGCCTCCGCCACCTGCGCGAAGGTCGCCGCGACCCCGAGCACGCCCACCCAGCCGACCGCCCCGGCCAAGCCGCCGGCCCAGGGGCCCGGCCAGGTCACCGTGATCCCGGCCGGTGCGCCGGAGACCGGTGACGGCTCGCTCGCCACGGTGTTCGCTCAGTGAGCGATCGTGCAGTGAGTGTTCGTGGAGTGCCCCGGCGCCGGTTCGGGCTCTTCGCCCTGCTGCTGGCCCTCGTCGCCACTTTCGCCCTGTCCGGCTGTGGCGCGGAATCGACGCCGGCCCGGCAGCCGGCCGCGCCCGCGAGCGCCGCACCCGTGGTCGGGCTCGCGCGGTCGGTGCCGGTGTCGCTCGACGTGCCGAGCATCGACGCGCACTCGTCGCTCGTGTCGCTGGGGCTCAACGCCGACAAGACCGTGCAGGTCCCGCCGGTGACCGAACCACTGCAGGCGGGCTGGTACTCCAACAGCCCGACGCCGGGCCAGGTCGGCCCCGCCGTGGTGCTCGGGCACATCGACGGCAACCACCAGAAGGGCATCTTCTGGCGGCTGCACGAGGTGAAGAAGGGCGACCAGGTCGTGATCGGGCGCCAGGACGGGTCGAAGGCCACCTTCACCGTCACGAAGGTCGACCAGATCGCGAAGAAGGAATTCCCCACCGAAGCGGTCTACGGCAACACCACCGACCCGCAGATCCGCCTCATCACGTGCGGCGGGGCGTTCGACGCCGCCGCGCACAGCTACCTCGACAACATCATCGTCTACGGCTCGCTCAACACGTAGGCGTCCTCGGACCAGGGCCCTGTCGTCTCGCGCTCGGGCGAGACGACAGGGCCCTGCTTTGTGTCATGCCGCTGTGGTTCACGCCGCCGTGGCCACCGTCGTCAGCAGGGTCGTGCCCGCCGGCGTCAGTTCCGCCGGCACCTGCTGTCCGACGAGCCCGAGCCGCGCGGGGCGCACGAGACCTTCGTGGGCCAGGGCGTGGGCGGTGAACTGGTCGCAGCACGGCAGACCGTCGACGAACAGGTCCGGTTCGGCGCTGCAGGTCACCCTCGCGCGCCCGGCGGCGACGGCCCGCAACATCGCGATCCCGCGTGAGCTGGTACCCATGGCTGCCTCCTGAAGTCGGTCTCTACTCCTACGTCGAAGCAGCGGCCGCCGTTTCGACATCCCAGCCCCTTGCTGTCGCAGCGCCTTAACCTGGCGGGAGAAGCCACAACGCGATCGGGAGCGCCCATGTTGATCGAAGACCTGCAAGCCGTCCTGCCGCCCGAGGTCCTCGTGCGCGACCCCGACGTGCTGCGCAGCTTCGCCCACGACGAGGCCGAATGGGCTCCGTGGGCGCTGCCCGAGGTCGTGGTCCGGCCGCGCTCGGCCGAAGACGTGCAGGCCACCGTGAAGGTCTGCCTCAAGCACCGCACGCCCGTGGTCACGCGGGCGCCGGCACCGGGCTGTCCGGCGGGGCCAACGCCGTGGCCGGCTGCGTCGTGCTCGTCACCGACCGCATGACGGCGATCCACGAGATCGACGCCGTCGAGCGCCTCGCGGTGGTCGGCCCGGGCGTGGTGAACGACGACCTGCGTGCCGCCTGCGCCGAGCACGGTCTCTGGTACCCGCCCGACCCGGCGAGCTCCCCGTGGTCGACGATCGGCGGCAACGTCGCCACCAACGCCGGCGGCGTGTGCTGCGTGAAGTACGGCGTGACCCGCGACTACGTGCTCGGCCTGCAGGTCGTCACGGGCACGGGTGAGCTCGTGCGGCTCGGGCGCCGCACCGCGAAAGGCGTGGCGGGTTACGACCTCGCCGGCCTGATGGTCGGCTCCGAGGGCACGCTCGGCGTGATCACCGAGATCACCGTGCGCCTGCGGGCCCAGCGCGCGCCCGAGAGCACGGTGGCGGGCTACTTCGACTCGACCGTCGCCGCGGGTGAGGCGGCCGCCGCGATCCGCGCGTCCGGCGTGGTGCCCTCGGCGCTCGAGCTGGTCGACCGCCACTGCCTCGTTGCCGTAGACGAGTGGAAGAACATGGGTCTCTCGGCCGACGCGGAGGTGGTGCTGCTGGGCCGCAGCGACGCGCCGGGCGCGGCGGGGGAGCACGAGGCCGCCGTGATGCTCGAGTGCTTCGAGAAGGCCGGCGCCACCTGGGCGGCGCAGTCGTCGGACCAGGCGGAGGCCGACGCGCTGTTCGCCGCGCGGCGGCTGGCGTACCCGGCGCTGGAGCGGCTCGGCCCGCTGCTGACCGAGGACGTCTGCGTGCCCACCCACCTCGTGCCCGAGATGCTCGCGCGCATCGACCTCGCGGCGAAGCGGCACAACACGCTCATCGCCAACGTCGCACACATCGGCGACGGCAACCTCCACCCGTTGCTCAGCACGCCGGCCGGCGACGAGGACGCGCGGCGGCGGGCGCAGGCCGCGTTCGACGACATCGTGGCCGATGCGCTGGCCCTCGGCGGCACCGTGACCGGCGAACACGGCGTGGGCCTGCTCAAGCTGCCGGGGCTGGAAAACGAGCTCGGACCGGCGGTTCTGCAGATGCACCAGGCTGTGAAAAACGCGCTGGACCCGCAGGGAATCCTCAACCCCGGGAAGGTTTTCGCTATTCACACGGTCGAGTGAAAGTAAATAGTCTTCAAAGGACAGTGATCGACCTGTGACGGTTCTCTCGTAACCGATTTACGAAGTTGGTTGCCACAGGCAAGCAACTTGCTTAGCCTAGCTAAGGGAACGAGAGAAAGGTTTCACTGTGGCCGAGCGCAGAACGTATTCACTCGCGGAACTGGGTCCGCGATACAAGTGGATCGCGCTGTCCAACACGACGCTGGGCATGCTGATCGCGACGATCAACTCGTCGATCGTGCTCATCGCGCTGCCCGACATCTTCAAGGGCATCGGGATCAACCCGCTGGAGCCGGCCAACACCAGCTACCTGCTGTGGATGATCATGGGCTTCCTGGTGGTCACCGCCGTACTGGTGGTGAGCTTCGGACGGCTGGGGGACATGTACGGCCGGGCCAGGATGTACAACCTCGGCTTCGCGGTGTTCACCGTGTCGTCGATCTTCCTGGCCATCACCTGGTTCGACGGTGACGCGGCGGCGCTGTGGCTGATCGGCTGGCGCATCGTGCAGGGCATCGGCGGCGCGTTCCTGATGGCGAACTCGTCGGCCATCCTCACCGACGCGTTCCCGGCCAACCAGCGCGGTCTCGCGCTGGGCATGAACGGTGTCGCGGCGATCGCGGGTTCGTTCCTCGGCCTGGTCGTCGGCGGTATCCTCGCGCCCGTCGACTGGAACCTGATCTTCCTGGTGTCGGTGCCCTTCGGCGTGGTCGGCACCATCTGGGCGTACGTGAAGCTGCACGACACCGGGGTGCGCAAGCACGCGAAGATGGACTGGTGGGGCAACATCACCTTCGCGGTCGGCCTGATCGCGGTGCTGGTGGGCATCACCTACGGCATCCAGCCCTACGGCGCCTCGCCGACCGGCTGGGGCAGCCCGATGGTGCTCTCGTGCCTCATCGGCGGCGTCGCGGTGCTGATCGCGTTCGTGATCATCGAGACCAGGGTGGCCAACCCGCTGTTCCGGTTGTCGCTGTTCCGGATCCGGTCGTTCAGCTGGGGCAACCTGGCCAACCTCACGGCGTCGCTCGGGCGTGGTGGGCTGCAGTTCATCCTGATCATCTGGCTGCAGGGCATCTGGCTGCCGCAGCACGGCTACACCTTCGAGCAGACACCGCTGTGGGCCGGCATCTACATGCTGCCCATGACCGTCGGCTTCCTGGTGTCCGCACCGACGGCCGGCATCCTGTCCGACCGCATCGGCAGCCGGCTGCTCGCGTCGAGCGGCCTGGTGATCACCGCGATCACCTTCCTGCTGCTGATCCTGCTGCCGGTGAACTTCAACTACTGGGCGTTCGCGGCGATCCTGCTCGTCAACGGCATCGGCATGGGCATGTTCTCCTCGCCCAACCGCGCCGAGGTGATGAACAGCCTGCCGGCCGACGCTCGTGGGTCCGGCGCGGGCATGATGACCACGTTCCAGAACGCGGCCATGGTGCTCTCGATCGGCTTCTTCTTCAGCCTGATCATCGCCGGCCTGTCGGACAACCTCCCGACGGCGATGTTCCAGGGCCTCACCGCCCACGGCGTGGCGGCCGGGCCGGCCAACCAGGTGGCGCACCTGCCCGCGGTGGCCGTGCTGTTCGCGGCGTTCCTGGGCTACAACCCGATCCAGCAGCTGCTGGGCGGCCAGCTGGGCAGCCTGCCGCCGGACCAGGCGTCGTTCCTGACCGGGCGCAGCTTCTTCCCGAACCTGATCTCGGGTCCGTTCCAGGACGGTCTGGCCGTGGCCTTCGGCTTCGCCATCGTGGTCTGCCTGATCGGCGCGGTCGCGTCGCTGCTCACGAAGGACAGGGGCAAGGCTTCGGAATCGGTGGGTGAGGAACTGGCCGCGGTCGCCGGGGAGTCCGGTGGCGGGCCGAGTGAGCTGGTGGCTCCGACCAGCGAACGCTGACCATTTCGGGTGCACGGGCCGTCCCGGGATTCGTTCCCGGGGCGGCCCTTTTTACGCGGGGACCGGCTCTTTGACGGGGGCCGGCTCGGGGCGTTTCGCCGTGACCCGCCGGCCGAGCGCGATCATCGGCAGCTCCACCCAGCGGCAGAGCAGATCGGCCATCAGCAGCGCGACGGCCGTGACGCCGACCGCGGTGAGCGTGCGCGGGTGCGCCAGGTGCGGGACGAGGCCGGCGAGCGTCCAGCCGGCGATGGACTGGATGAGGTAGAGCGAGTACGACCGCTCCCCGATGAACTGCAGCGGCTTGAGGGAGAGCACCCGGCTCAGCGGTCCGCCGGCCACGAGCGAGGGCAGCAGCAGCGCCACGAGCACCGCGTAGGCCGTGCCGACGGCGACGCCACCGTCGTCGTGGAGGGCGACGGTGAGGTCGGTGAAGAACACCTGCACCACCACGATCACCGCGGCGACCACGAGGCCCGCCACCGGGTGCGTGAACGGTTTGAGTACCGCGAACCCCTTGCGGTGGTGGAGAACGATCGCCACCGTGCAGCCGATGACGATGGACGCGTACGCGCCGGAGTAGGGCAGCACGGGCACCAGCGCGACGAGTGCGACCACCAACCCTGCGGAGAGCCCGATCCTCTTCAGGAAGCCCAGCCCCGCGACGCCGAACGCCAGCAGCGGCCACACCAGGTAGAACTTCTGCTCGACGCCGAGCGTCCACGCCACCCCGAACACACCGACGACGTGGAACTCGTTGAGGAACGTCGCGAACCAGGGGAGCGCGCCGAACAGCCCACTGGACCTCAGCTCACCCCTGGCCGCCGTGACCACGACGAAGATCCCGAGCACCACGTAGTACACCGGCAGGATCCGGAACGCCCGCCGCAGGTAGAAGTTCTTGAGCGACACACGGCCGGCGCGATCCTCCTCGCGCAACGCCAGCGTCGTGATCAGGAACCCGGACAGCACGAAGAACACGTGCACCCCGATCCACCCGTTCGCGCGCACCCACGCGGCCCCGCCGAAGTGGAACACCACCACCAGCACCGCGGCGATCGCCCGCACCCCGTCGAGCGCCGGGAACCGCCTGGTGGCGAGGTAGGTTTCGTGCGTCATCAGCATGAGCTCCCCCGGTCCGCCGCCCGACTGCTCGCGTACTGTAATCGGACTTGAGCGATATTCACTCTTTGGGGTGACTCGTGCTGGTCAGGGGTGGTTATGAGCTGCCCAAGGCTGGGGTCCTAGTGGCCGAACGACGCCGTCGCGATCTTCACCGGGTGCTTCGGCGCACCGTCCAGCGGCCCGTTCGGATCGGTCGGAACGATGCCGTCCTGCACCATCCGGTCGATCGCGTCCATGCCGCGCACCACCTTGCCCAGCACCGAGTACTGCGCGGGAATGTGCGCGAAGGAATGGACGATGAAGAACTCGCTCCCATTCGTCCCCGGGCCCTGGTTGCCCATCGCGACGGTGCCGCGTTCATACGTTTCCGCGCCTGAAACCTCGTCCGCGAACCGGTAGCCCGGGCCGCCCTTTTCCACCTCGTAGATGTCGCCGCACTGCAGTACGCCGAGTCGTTCGGAATCGGACAGGCGCCAGCACTGGGAACGGTCGTAGAACCGCTGCAGAACCAGAGACACCATGTTCGCCACGGCGCACGGAGCGGCGCCGGCGCGGTTCAGGCGGACGGTGACCGGGCCGTAGTTGAAGTGGAAGGTCACGTCGACCGTGCCGCGCGTCAGGGCGACAGGCAGGGGCCGGACCACCGGGCGAGCCGCCGGGTTGTCCGGGGTCGGCGTGAACTCACAGCGGACGACCGGAGAGGCAGCAGGAGCAGCAGTGGCCGGGGCGGCGAACAACGCCACGCCGGCCACGACCGAAAGAACGAGAGCGACCCAGCGTGACTTCATAGCCCCGCAAGGTAGCGACGAAAGACCTACTTGCGCCAGGCCGTGCGGCGCTTGCGGAAGTCGAGCACGAGCAAAAGGGCGAGGAACGCGGCGAGGCCGATGAGCCACACGTTCTCGGTGTTGTTCTCGTGGTTGCCCTTGATCATGAGCAGCAGGATGACGACGCTGACCCAGCCGGCGATGCGCGTGGCCTTCGGGAACGAGCCGTGCCAGCCCCACTCCGCCGACGGCTCGTCGCGCGGGTCCACTTCGGGGCGCTTCTCGATCGCCTTGCCTGCCACGATCACTCCTCCTGACCCGCTCAACCTCGTACGCCGTAATGATCCCACACCCCCGAGTGCTCCGCGGAGACGGGCCGCGGCTCGGCGGGCGATAATGGCGCGCGATGACTACCTCGCGAAGCGTCCTCGTGCTCGGCTCGACCGGGTCCGTCGGAGCCCAGGCCCTCGACGTCACCGCTCGTAACCCCCACCTGTTCACCGTCGCGGGCATCGCCGCCGGTGGCTCCGACCCGCAGGCGCTCGCCGCGCAGGCCCTGGCCCACGGCGTCGAGGCCGTGGCCGTGAGCCGCCCGACGGTGGTCGAAGACCTGCAGCTGGCCCTGTACGCCGAGGCGCAGCAACGCGGCTACTCGAAAGGCGAGTTCCGCATCCCGCGCATCTTCGCCGGCGCCGACGCCGTGATGGAACTCATCGACGCCGTGAACGTCGACGTCGTCCTCAACGCCCTGCCCGGGTCGCAGGGTCTGCGGCCCACGCTCAAAGCCCTGGCCACCGGCTCGACACTCGCGCTGGCCAACAAGGAGTCGCTCATCGCGGGCGGGCCGCTCGTGCTCGCGGCCGCGAAGCCGGGGCAGATCGTGCCGGTGGACTCCGAGCACTCGGCCATCGCGCAGGCCCTGCGCGCCGGCCGGGACAACGAGGTCGCGCGCCTGGTGCTCACCGCGTCGGGCGGGCCGTTCCGCGGCAAGAAGCGCGAGGACCTCGCCGACGTGACCATCGAGAAGGCCATGGCGCACCCGACGTGGTCCATGGGCCCGGTCATCACGATCAACTCGGCCACGCTCATCAACAAAGGCCTGGAGCTGATCGAGGCCGCGCTGCTGTTCGGCATCGAGCCCGCGCGCATCGACGTGACCGTGCACCCGCAGTCGATCATCCACTCGATGGTGACGTTCGTCGACGGCTCCACGATCGCCCAGGCCAGCCCGCCCGACATGCGGCTGCCGATCGCGCTCGCGCTGCACTGGCCCGAGCGCGTGCCCGGCGCCGCCGCGGCGTGCTCGTGGGACACAGCTGCGAGCTGGACGTTCGAACCGCTCGACAACGAGGCCTTCCCGGCGGTCGAGCTGGCGCGCCACGCGGGCACCGTGGGCGGTTGCCTGCCGGCGGTCTACAACGCGGCGAACGAGGAGGCCGTGGCCGCCTTCCTCGCGCAGAACACCGGTTTCACGTCGATTGTGGACACTGTTTCCCAGGTGGTCGAAGCCGCCGACGAATGGCGTCGCGAACCGCGCGACGTCGAAGACGTACTCGCCGCCGAGCGCTGGGCTCGAGGGCGCGCAGGATCGATGCTGGGTAAGGGGAAGTAGCGCGTGCTCGCCTACATCATCGGGGTGGTGCTGTTCGCCCTGGGCATCTGCATCTCCGTCGCGCTGCACGAGGCCGGCCACATGGTCACGGCCAAGATGTTCGGCATGAAGGTCCGCCGGTACTTCATCGGCTTCGGGCCCACGATCTTCTCGTTCCGCCGCGGCGAGACCGAGTACGGCGCGAAGTGGATCCCGCTCGGCGGGTTCTGCGACATCGCCGGCATGACGGCGCTCGACGAGGTGACCCCGGACGAGGCGCCGCGCGCGATGTGGCGGTTCAAGACGTGGAAGCGCACCGTCGTGATGTCGGCGGGCTCGATCACGCACTTCATCCTCGGCTTCATCGTGCTCTACCTGATGTCGGTCACCATGGGCCTGCCGAACATCGCGGCCGCGTCGGAGCCGGTGCGGCCGATCATCCAGAGCACGTCGTGCGCCCGCCCGGCCACCACCACGCAGCAGCTGAGCGACCTGTCGTGCCCGCCCGGCGCGCCGACGCCGGCGAAGACGGCCGGGATCAAGGCAGGCGACAAGATCGTCTCCGTGGCGGGCAAGCCCACCGCGAGCTGGACCGACGTGCTGCAGGTCGTGCAGAACGCCAAGGGCCTCACGCCGATCACGGTGGAGCGCGGCGACCAGACCGTGAACGTGCAGGTGGACATCCCGCGCGTGCAGCGGCTGGGCACCGACGGCAAGGTGCACGAGGTCGGCATGATGGGTGCCTCCACCGTGATCCCGCCGGCGTACCTGCACTACAACGGCATCACCGGCATCGGCGCCACGTTCTCCTTCACCGGCGACATGTTCGCCCAGACCGCGCAGCGCCTCGTGGAGTTCCCCAGCGCATCCCGGCCGTGGTCAGCGCGATCTTCGGCGGCGAGCGCGACCCGAACACCCCGGTCAGCGTCGTCGGCGCGAGCCGCATCGGCGGCGAGGCCGTGGAGCAGGGGCTGTGGCAGATCTTCTTCTTCCTGCTGGCCAGCCTGAACTTCTTCATCGGCGTGTTCAACCTGCTGCCGCTGCTGCCGCTGGACGGCGGGCACATCGCCGTCGTCTGGTACGAGAAGGTGCGCGACTGGCTGCGCGGCCTGCGCGGCAAGGCGGCGGGCGGACCGGTCGACTACACGAAGCTTTCGGCCGTCACGATGGTGCTCGTCGTGATCGGCGGCGGCATCACTCTACTGACGGTCACAGCGGACATCGTGAACCCGATTCGCTTGCAGTAACCGGTCCCACCGGTCGGGTCATTACCCGGCCGGTGAGCCCCCGACCGGGGGTAACACTGCTCACCGTGACGGTTGACTTCGTTGAAGCGGGGCCGGATGGAGTAGGTAGGCTGGGGACGTGACCGTCGCGCTAGGTATGCCAGCACTGCCGCCCCCCGTCCTCGCCGAGCGCCGCAAAACCCGCCAGCTCCACGTGGGTTCCGTCGGTGTCGGCAGCGACTTCCCCATCTCCGTCCAGTCGATGACGACGACGCTGACCTCCGACGTCAACGCCACCCTCCAGCAGATCGCCGAGCTCACCGCCGCCGGCTGCGACATCGTCCGTGTCGCGTGCCCGTCCGCCGACGACGCCGAGGCGCTGCCCGCGATCGCGAAGAAGTCGCAGATCCCGGTGATCGCCGACATCCACTTCCAGCCCAAGTACGTGTTCGCCGCCATCGAGGCCGGCTGCGCCGCCGTGCGCGTGAACCCGGGCAACATCCGCAAGTTCGACGACCAGGTCAAGGAGATCGCGCAGGCCGCGAAGGACCACGGCACGCCGATCCGGATCGGCGTCAACGCCGGCTCGCTGGACAAGCGCCTGCTCGAGAAGTACGGCAAGGCCACGCCCGAGGCGCTGGCCGAGTCGGCGATGTGGGAGGCCTCGCTCTTCGCCGAGCACGACTTCCACGACATCAAGATCTCGGTGAAGCACAACGACCCGGTGGTCATGGTCCGCGCGTACGAGCTGCTCGCCGAGCAGTGCGACTACCCGCTGCACCTCGGCGTGACCGAGGCCGGGCCCGCGTTCCAAGGCACGATCAAGTCGGCCGTCGCGTTCGGCGCGCTGCTGCGCCAGGGCATCGGTGACACCATCCGCGTGTCGCTCTCGGCCCCGCCGGTCGAAGAGGTCAAGGTCGGCACGCAGATCCTGCAGTCGCTGAACCTGCGTCCGCGCAAGCTGGAGATCGTGTCGTGCCCGTCGTGCGGGCGCGCGCAGGTGGACGTCTACACGCTCGCCGACCAGGTCACGGCCGGTCTGGAGGGCATGGAGATCCCGCTGCGCGTCGCGGTCATGGGCTGCGTCGTCAACGGCCCCGGCGAGGCCCGCGAGGCCGACCTGGGTGTCGCGTCCGGCAACGGCAAGGGCCAGATCTTCGTGAAGGGCGAGGTCATCAAGACCGTGCCCGAGCACGCGATCGTCGAGACCCTGATCGAGGAGGCCATGCGCATCGCCGAGGAAGCCGGCGAGGGCATCGGCGAGGGTTCGCCGAGCGTCACGGTCGGCTGAGTTTTCGGTTTTGAGACCGGCCCCGCGCCTCAGGTGCGGGGCCGGTTTTTTCAGCCCTGCAGATGGTGCTGGGCGGCGTCCTTGATCTGCATGCGCACGTTCTCCAGAGCCGCGGCGACCTCGTCGATCTGCTGGCCGGCCAGCTGGATCGCGCCCTGGATGGACGTGGCGGTGGACGTCTCGCCGAGCAGCCCGAGCACCTGCGACTGCAGGTCCTCCAGCTCGCCCTTCGTCGCGAGGGCGATGCCGGTGGGCACCGAGTCGGCCAGCAGTTCGAGCTGCTGGGCCTGCTCCTGGATGGTCACTGCCGCGTCCTTTCTCCGGTGGCCCCCGCTGTCCGTGGTAGCAGAAACCGGCCCTTTCCGGCCTACGCTGGTCAGGTGAGTCACAGCTGGGCCACCCGCTTGCCGCACCCCGTGCTGCGGCCGCTGGTCACGCGCTACATCGGCTACGCCCAGGACGGCGTCACGTTGTCGGTTCACCGCGGCCTGCCCTCCCGGCACCTGACGCTGATCATCAGCCTGGAGCAGCCGATCCGCTTCGCCGGCCTGCCCGGCGAGGGCACCCTTCAGTCGCTGGTCGGCGGCCTGCACACGTCGCCGGCGCTCATCACGCAGGACCGCGTGCAACGGGGCCTGCACATCGAGCTTGACCCGCTGGGCGTGCGCGCGCTGCTCGGTGTGACGGCCGCGGAGCTGAGCGGGCGGGTCGTGGACCTGGCCTCGTTCGGCCGGCCGTGGGCGCTGCTGCCTTCGCGTCTTTCGGAGGCCGCGGATTGGCCTGCGCGGTTCGCCGTGCTGGACGAGGTGCTGGCTTCTTCGGCTGCTTCGGCGCCCCCGCCGGCTCCCGAGCTGGGAGAGGCCTGGCGGCTTCTGCGGGTGCGTTCGGGCGGTGTGCGGGTGACGGACCTGGCCTCGTCGGTCGGCTGGAGCCGTCGCCACCTCGGCGAACGCTTCCGCGCGGAGGTCGGCCTGGCCCCGAAACAAGTGGCGCGGGTGCTGCGCTTCGAACGCGCCGGCCGACTGCTGCGCGCGGGGTCTTCGGACCTGGCCTCGGTGGCCGTCGAGGCCGGCTACTACGACCAGGCGCACCTGTCGAACGAATGGCGAGCCCTGGCGGGGTGCTCACCGCGGACGTGGATCGCGGAGGAGCTCCCGTTCCTCCAAGACGGCGGAGCGACCGCGGAGCCAGACTCGGGGGCATGACACCTCAACCGACAGTCTGGCCCGCCCTCCGCTACGACGACGCCCCCACGGCCGTGCGCTTCCTCGTCGACGTCCTCGGCTTCGAGGAGACGCTGGTGGTCCCCGGCGGCGCCGAGCGCGCCATCGCCCACGCCGAGCTCCGCTGGCCCGAGGGCGGCGGCGTGATGCTCGGCAGCTGCGACGGCCCCGCCGACAACGTCCACGACGCCATGAAACCGGGCACCGGCGCGGTCTACGTCGTGTCCGACCACGTCGACGTCATCCACGCCCGCGTCCGCACCGCCGGCGGCGACATCACCCTCGACCTCCACGACACCGACTACGGCTCGCACACCTTCAGCCTGCGCGACCCGGAGGGCAACAGCTGGACGATCGGCACCTACCGGGGCGCGTGACTACTGAACCGGCCGTTCGAACGTCACCAACAGGCCGTCCACCCCTCCAGGTCCCACCCGCCCCTTCACCTCCGTCGAGGTGATGGCCTTCAACTGCCACCCGTCCCGGGCGGCGTCATTGAGAAGGCGCTCCAGCTTGTCCCCGGACATTTTGCCGCCGAGCATCTTCTCGCGGAGTTCGACGACCTTGTACGTATAGCGCTGCATGTGTCCGATTGTGCCGTTCATCTGAGCGTGTCGGTGGGCTTGCGTTCCGTTCATCCGCGTCATCTGGCACTCTGGACACTGTGTTGCGGCTTGCAGGTGCACGGCTGCTCGACGATCGGGACTATCCGGCAGTGCGCGCCGCACTGGCCGCCGACCCGGTGAGCAGCTGCATGGTCAGCGCCAGGGTCGAGGCCGCGGGCCTCGACCCGTGGCGGCTTGGTGGCGAGCTCTGGGCCGCCGACGGCCGCCCGGGGCGGTCCACGCGGTTCCAGGGGTTGTGTTTTGCCGGCCCGAACCTGATTCCGTTGCGCGGCAACGCGTCGGCGTTGCGGTCGTTCGCGGACCGGGCGTTGCGCAGGCAACGCACGTGCTCGTCGCTCGTCGGGCCCGCCGAGCAGGTGCTGGGGCTGTGGGACGAGTTGTCGAGCGAGTGGGGGCCCGCGCGCGAAGTGCGGGGTGACCAGCCGCTGATGGCGCTCGACGGCAGCCCGCACGTGAAAGCCGACCCGCACGTGCGCGCGGTGCGGCCCGACGAGCTGGACCGCTACCTGCCCGCGGCCGTCGCGATGTTCATCGAGGAGGTGGGCGTCGACCCGCGCAGCGGCGACGGCGGCGCCAGCTACCGCGCCCGTGTGAGCGAGCTGATCGCCACCGGACGCGCCTTCGCGCGGTTCGAAGACGGCGAAGTCGTGTTCAAGGCCGAGATCGGCGCGATGTCGGCCGGCGTCGGCCAGATCCAGGGCGTGTGGGTGCACCCGGAGCGCCGCAGCGCGGGCCTGGGCACCGCGGGCACGGCCGCGGTCGTGAACCGGCTCGTGCACGGCCTCGGCCGCACCGCGAGCCTCTACGTCAACGCGTTCAACAGTCCCGCGCTTGCCGCGTACCGCCGGATCGGGTTCCAGCAGGTCGGCCAGTACGCGACCGTCCTGTTCTGAACCCGATTCGCCCTTCCGGGTCGGCGTTTCGGCCCGGGACCCGCCCGCCGGGCTGGTTCGATCCGGTGCATGGCACCTGGTCGGCACCCGCACCGTCGACACCGCGCAGCGGCCCTGACCGCCGCCGTCGCGACCGCTCTGCCGCTCGCCGGCTGCGGCCTGTTCTCCTCCGACGGGCCGCAAGACTCGCTCGCCGCCTTCCTCACCGCCCTCAGCTCCGGTGACGTCGCCGCGGCCGCCGCGCGCACCGACTCGCCCGACGCCGCGAAGACCCTGCTCACCCAGGCCCGCGCCGCGCTCGAGCCCGAGTCGATCGAGGCGAGCGAGGAGACCGTGAAGCAGTCGGGCGACAACGCCACCGGCGGCTACCGCCTCACCTGGCACCTCCCGAAGGGCCGCACCTGGAGCTACACCTCCGACGCGCAGCTGCGCTCGGCCGAGGACGGCTGGCAGGTGCACTGGCAGCCCACCGTCGTGCACCCGCAGCTGGCGCCGTCGCAGAGCATCGCGATCGTGGCCGACCCGGCCGAACCCGCGCCGGTGCTCGACCGCGACGGCTTCCCGCTGCTGCGCCCGCAGACCGTGATCGGCGTCGTCGTGGACCCGGCGAAGACGGGCAACACCACAGCCGTCGCCACCAAGCTCGGCTCGGCGCTGCATCGCTTCGAGCCGACGGTGACCGGCCGCTCCGTGCTCGACGGCATCAAGGCCACCAAACCGGGCGCCGCCTACGCCGTGCTTTCCCTGCGCGACACCGACTACGAACAGGTCAAGCCCAGCATCTACGACCTGCCGGGCGTCCGCTTCACGAGCCAGCAACGTCTCCTGCCCGACGACCGCGACATCGGCCGCCAGATCCTGCCCGCTCTGCGGTCGATGGTCGAGCAGCAGGCCGCGGGCGGCGCGGGCTGGCGGATCGTCTCGCTCGACGTGACCGGCAGCGAGGCCGGCGAGCTCTACGCCGTGCCCCCGAAGGACCCGCCGGCCGTCACCAGCACGCTCAGCACCCACATCCAGACCGCCGCCGAGCAGGCGCTGGCGCCGGTGAAGACGGCCGCCGCCATCGTGGCGCTGCAGCCGTCGACGGGGCAGCTGCTGGCCGTCGCCCAGAACGAGCCCGCCGACGAGCAGGGACCGCTCGCGCTCACCGGCCGCTTCCCGCCGGGGTCGACGTTCAAGATCGTCACCGCGACGGCCGCGCTCACGGCCGGGCGCGTGAAGGTCGACTCACCGGTCGCCTGCCCGGGAACGGTGACGTTCGCCGGCCGCGTGGTGCCCAACGAAGGCCGCTTCGACCTGGGGACGGTGCCGCTGGCGAAGGCGTTCGCGCAGTCGTGCAACACGACGTTCGCCGAGCTGTCGGCCGACCTCTCGCCGACGGCGCTCACCGACGCCGCGCGCTCGCTCGGCATCGGCGCCGATTTCGTGATCCCCGGCTTGACGACCGTCACCGGGTCCGCGCCGCAGGCCGATTCCGTGGTGCAGCGCGCGGAGAACGGATTCGGGCAGGGGATCGTGGTCACGAGCCCGTTCGGGATGGCGCTCGCCGCCGCGGCCGTGCAGTCCGGGAAGGTCCCCGTGCCGACGCTGGTGCGTGGCCGCCCGGCGAAGGTGAGCGGCCTCGGCCCGGCGCCGCGGCCCGAGGTGCTCGACGCTGTGCGCTCGATGATGCGCGACGTCGTGACCACCGGCACGGCCACCGCCCTGCGCGACCTGCCGGACGTGTGTGGGAAGACCGGCACGGCCCAGTTCGGCGACGGCACGCACTCCCACGGCTGGTTCGTCGGCTACCAGGGCGACCTGGCGTTCGCCGTGCTGCTCACCGACGCCGGGTCGTCGAAACCGGCCGTCGACGCCGCTCACCGGTTCCTCGCGGGCGTGGCCGCGAAGTGACGTCGTAGTCTGGAGGGCATGTCCGTTCGTGCCCCGTTGAAGCCCGGCGTCCAGACTCCGCGCCGCGCCGTTCCCGCCGACATCGCCCGCCCCGAGTACGTCGACCGGCCGGCGCCGAAGCGGGACACCGGCAACGGCGTGCGCACACCCGAGGTGATCGAGGCCATGCGCGTGGCGTCGAGGATCGCCGCGCAGGCGCTGGAGGAGGGCGGCAAGGCCGTCAAGCCCGGCGCGAGCACCGACGACATCGACAAGGTCGTGCACGAGTTCCTGCTCGACCACCACGCCTACCCGTCGACGCTGGGCTACCGCGCCTTCCCGAAGTCGTGCTGCACCTCGCTCAACGAGGTGATCTGCCACGGCATCCCCGACTCGACCGTGATCGAGGACGGCGACATCTGCAACATCGACGTCACCGCCTTCATCGGCGGCGTGCACGGCGACTGCAACGCCACCTTTCTCGCCGGCGACGTCTCCGAGGAGGCGAAGCTGCTCGTCGAGCGCACGCGCGAAGCCACGGCGCGCGCCATCAAGGCGGTGCGCCCCGGCCGGCAGCTGAACGTGATCGGCCGCGTGATCGAGGCGTACGCCAAGCGCTTCGGCTACGGCGTGGTCCGCGACTTCACCGGCCACGGCGTCGGCCCGGCGTTCCACACCGCGCCGACGGTGCTGCACTACGAGGAGCCCTCGGTCCACACGCTGATCGAGGAGGGCATGACCTTCACGATCGAGCCGATGATCACCCTCGGCACCATCGATTACGACGTGTGGGACGACAACTGGACCGTGACCACGAAGGACAAGAAGTGGACGGCCCAGTTCGAGCACACCCTCGTGGTCACGGCCGACGGCGCGGAGATCCTCACGCTCCCGTGAGGTGCGCGGTCCGGGCCAGCTGAGCGGGATCGGCCTTGCTCTTGGGTGCCGGTTCCTTGGCGCTGCTGTGCACGCCGAGCTCCTGCGCGATCAGCTTCGCGTCGGCTTCCATCCCGGCTTTGAACGGGTGGTAGGCCACGGCTTCGAGGATGTTGGTGCTCTGGCCGTTGACCCACGCGGCGCTGCCGGCGCACGCGTCGTGGCCGAGGCTGGGGCCGTAGGTGTCGACGAAGTGCACGCCTTCACTTCGCGCGGCTCCTTCGATGGCGGCGTTGAGCTTCTGCTCGATGCCGTCCGCCCACGCGTAGTCGCCGTCGGCGAACGGGATCACGCTCGGGCACGTGCCCGTGGGCGGCAGCAGGCGCGGGTAGCCGACGAGCACGATCGTCGCGGCGGGGGAGCGGCCCTTCACGCTTTGCACGACCTTCGCGACGTTGCGGCCGGTCGCCTGCACCGCGGTGGCCATGGTGTCCACGCCGTCCACGGTGTAGTGCGCCTGGCAGGGCGCGCCGGTCGGGTCGTCGGCGCGCAGCGTCGGGCAGTTGCCGGTGAGATCGCCGAAGACGCTGTCGTCGTTGCCGCCGATGCCGATGGTGACCAGGTCGGTGTCGGCGTGCAGCGCGTCGAACTGCGGCTGCTGCGTCGAGAGCGGAATGCTCGGCGACGGCGTGACCTGCGGCTGCGTCATGTTCGACGTGTCGGCCGACGAGCAGCTGACGTCGGTGAACGCGCCGGCGGTGTCGTAGATCCCCAGCCGCGTCGCGAGCCAGGACGGGTAGTTGTTGTTCGAGCGGAAGCACCAGCTGAGCTGCTGCCACGGGATCAGCGGCCCGGCGGTGTACGAGTCGCCGAGCGCGACGTACTTGCGGAACGAGGGAGTACTGGCGGCCGCGGCGGTGGCACCGGCGACCAGCCCGGCGACCACGAGCAACACGACAAGGGGCGAACGGCGCACGAGGTGACCTCTTCGTCCGGGGGATGGTGATCGAACTCTCGCGCGGTCGCGGGCATGCCGCAACTTATCTGAGAGACTTTCACGTTCAAGTGCCCCGCGGGCGGGTGAGGCGGTTCGTCGGGTGCGGTCGCAGTGGACCGGGCTTGCTGTGGGAAGACGTGGTCAGTCGGCCGTTTTGCCCGACTCCTCGGCCCGCGCCAGGATTTCGTCGAGGAAGTCACCGGCCGCCTGGGCCGCACCGGCGGCGTCGCGGGCCTCGATCGCGTCGACGATGGCCCGGTGCTGGGCGAGCTCGGCGTGATCGGGGTGGTCGTAGGTGGAGGCGACGCTGGCGGTGATGGCTTCCATCAGGCCGCGGTAGAGCTCGAACAGCAGGCCATTGTGTCCACATCGGACGATCTCGAGGTGGAACTCCGCGTCGGTGCGGGCGAAGTCGTCGACGCGGCCGTCGAGCTGGTCCGAGTCGCGCCGCTGAAGCAGCACGCGCAGGCTCTCGAGTTCCGCGTCGGTGCGAGCGGTGGCGGCCAGGCGCGCGCCTTCGACCTCCAGGGTGCGGCGGACCAGCAGGACCTCGCGCAGCTCGGTGCCGCACAGCCGCCGCAGGGCGCCGGAGACTTCGCTGGTGGCGCGGACGTAGGTGCCGTCGCCCTGGCGGACTTCGAGGATGCCGGTGTGCGCGAGTGCGCGCACGGCCTCGCGCACCGTGTTGCGCCCGACGCCGAGCTGGGCGACCAGCGCGGTCTCGGTGGGGATGCGTTGTCCGACCGGCCATTCCCCCTGTGCGATCGCGTCGCGCAGCTGGTCGATGACCTGGTCGACCAGGCCCGCGCGCCGGGTGGTGGCGAGAGGCACAGGATTAATCCCTTCATCCAATCATCCTACGTATGCGATAGTAGCGGACGTGTCCGTCGATTCCTGGGATCGCACCCCACGCCCTGCCTCCTACTCCGACCGCCTCGGGCTCGAACTCGAAGGCGGCATCGAAGACGAGGAGCCCGGTGGCGTGCGCCGACCCGGGGTGATCGCGGGCGGTGCGCTGCTCGCCGTCGCCGTGGTGCTGACGGCGCTGAACCTTCGCCCGGCCATCACGAGCGTCGGCCCGCTGCTCGCGGAGATGCGCGGCAGCCTCGGCGCGTCGGCGATCTGGGCGAGCGTGCTGACGACGCTGCCCGGCCTGTGTTTCGCCGGCGCGGGCCTGGCGGCGCCGCTGCTTTCGCGCCGGTTCGGCATCGGCTCGGCGATCGGGTTCGCACTGGCGGTGCTCACGGCCGGACTGGTGCTGCGCGTCGTCGACGGTCAGCTCGTGGTGCTCGGCGGCACCCTCGTCGCGACGGCCGGCATCGCGCTGATCAACGTCCTCATCCCCGTGGTGATCAAGGATTCCTTCCCGGCTCGCGTCGGCATGATGACCGGCGTCTACACGGCCGCGCTGCAAGGCGGCGGCGCCGCGGGGTCCGCCGCGAGCCCGCCCCTGGAGACGACGCTCGGCGGCTGGCGCCTGTCGCTCGGCTCGTGGGCGGTGCTGGCCGCGCTCGCGCTGGGCGTCTGGCTCTTCGCCGTGCGCGGCACCGGCCGCGCCGCGAAGCCGGCCGCCAGCGCTGCCGGCGGGCGATCCCTGATGCGCAGCCCGCTCGCCTGGATCGTCACGATCTTCTTCGGCCTGCAGTCCTTCATCGCCTACGTGGTCATGGGCTGGCTTCCCCAGGTCTTCATCGACTCAGGCGTCAGCAAGGGCGACGCCGGCCTGCTGCTGGGCCTGATCTCCGTGATCGCGGTGCCGATCAGCCTCGTGATCCCGCCCGTCGCCGCGCGCCAGGGCAGCCAGAGCTGGTGGATCTTCGGCATGGGCGTGTGCGGCGTGGCCGGCATGCTCGGCCTGCTCGTGGCCCCGGCGTTCTCGCCGCTGCTGTGGAGCGTGCTGATCGGCATCGGCATGAGCGTCTTCTCGCTCGCGCTCACCGTGATCGCCCTGCGCGCCCGCACCGGCGCCGACACCGCGCGCCTGTCCGGCATGGCCCAGGGATACGGCTACCTGCTCGCCGCCGTAGGCCCCTTCGTCTTCGGCCTCCTCCACGACGCCACGGGCGGCTGGACCGTCTCGCTCATCGTCCTCATCGCCGTGACCTGCGCGCAGATGTCCGTCGGATTCCTCGCCGGACGGCCGCGGTTCGTCTGAGCACACGACAAAGGCCTCCCCGCGCGGGGAGGCCTTTGTCGTGCCATGGGCTCAGTTCAACGGCAGGTTCAGCAGCGCGTTCTCGATCAGCTCCGGCATCGCCGGGTGGATCCAGTACTGGCCGCGCGCCATGGTGCGGGCGTCGAGGCCGAAGCTCATGGCCTGGATGAGCGGCTGGATCACCGACGAGGCCTGCGGGCCGATGATGTGGGCACCGAGCAGCTGGCCGGTGGCGGGGTCGGCGAGGAGCTTGGCGAAGCCCGTCGTGTCCTCCATGGCCCAGCCGTAGGCGATGCCGGCGTAGTCCTGTTTGGACACCACGTAGGACACACCGCGAGCGCGCGCGTCCTGCTCGGTCAGGCCGACCGAAGCGATCTGCGGGGAGGTGAAGACCGCGTGCGGCACGAAGCGGTGGTCGGCCTTGATGCGGTCGTCCGGGTGCAGCAGATTGTGTTGCACCACCCGGGCTTCGTGGTTGGCCACGTGCTTCAGCTCGTACGGCGACGAGATGTCGCCCAGCGCGTAGATGCCCGGGACCACCGTCTCCTGGTAGTCGTCCACGATCGCGTGGCCGCTGGCCATCGTGGTGACGCCGGTGGCGGCGACGTCGAGCACGTCGGTGTTGGGCAGCCGGCCGATGGCGACCAGGATCGCGTCCGTTTCCAGCGTCTCGGTGCCCGCGGGACCTTCGAGGTCGAGCTTGATCCCGGTGCTCTCGCGGCGCGCGTTGACCACCATGCTGTCGAGCCGCACGTCGAACCGCTTGGCGGCCAGCTCGGTGAAACGCGAGCTCACGTCCTCGTCCTCGTTGCGCAGCATGGCGCCCGAGCGCACGATCACGGTGACCTCCACGTCGAACGACGCGAAGACGTGCGCGAACTCCGCCGCGATGTACCCGCCGCCGAGGATGGTCATGCGCTTCGGCAGGACGTCGAGCCGCATGATCGACTCGGAGGTGTGGAAGCCGACTTCGGCGAGGCCCGGGATGTCCGGCACGGCCGCGCGGCCACCGGCGGCCAGCACGAACCGGTCGGCCGTGAGCACGTCGTCGGGACGCCCGTCGGAGTAGGAGACGCGCAGTTCCTTCATGCCGGTGAAGCGGCCTTCGCCCGCGTAGACGTCCACGTGGTCGTTGTCCGCGTGGCTCTTGCGGTATTCCGCGCCGCCGACCGAGATCGGGTCGATGCGGTCGAAGATGCGGTCGCGCACGTCGGGCCAGCGCACGCCCTTCAGCTCCTGGTCCACACCGAATCGAGAGCTGTGCGACGGGGTCGCGGCCACGTCGGCGGTGTAGACGAACATCTTGGTGGGAATGCAGCCCACGTTCAGGCAGGTGCCGCCGAACGCCCCCTTCTCGACGATCGCCGTCTTGAGGTGCGTGAAGCGGTCGTCCAGGATCGAGTTGCCCGACCCCGTTCCGACAACCACCAAGTCGTAGTGCGGCACTGTCTCCTCCGAAGCTTGCAGAACGGGCGTTCCCCAGCCTAGTCAACTGCGCGGCCCCACTGGGTGTTCCCGCGGTCAGTGCCCCGTGGCTGTGAAGTGCATCCGGTCCACCGGCGAGGTCCACGCGCCGCCCCAGCTCCAGCCGACGGCGGCGAAGTCGCGCACGACCGGTCCGCCCGCGACGACCATGCCCGGCCGCACGCGCGAGCGGTCCAGGTATGCCGACGCCAGCTCGGGCAGCACCAGCGGTCCCTTCGTGTACGGGTTGCAGAACGGGTTCACGTCCACGGCCAGCCCGTACGCGTGGGCCGACCAGTTCGTCTCCCCGCGGACGGGACGGCAGACGAAGGCGCTCGTGTCGTTGCCGTCGCCGGTGGGTGGCGCGTCGAGCTCCTCAGGGCTGGTGACGCGCATCTCCTCCAGCGGGAACCGTTCCGCGAAGAGCCGGCCGAACGCCGTGACGACGGCCTGCGCGCCGGTGCGGTTCACGAGCAGCTCGCCGGTGTGGGCGCGGCCGTCGAAGCCCCAGAAGGAGAGCGTGACGTACCGCAGGTCCGTCGACTTCACCGGGCACGCGGCCTGCCAGGTGCTGCGCGCGAGCACGTCGGCGGGGACGGGGACGATCTTCGACGAGTAGGCGCTGCCGGCCGGCGGCGGCAGGAAATCCCGCGTCGGCAGGGCGCGGTTCACCAGTTCGGGTGGAGTCGGGAGGATTTCGCCGAAGCCGTCGGGACGGCGGGGGAGCGGGCGTGCACCCACCTGCCAGGTGACGGGCGGTGTGCTCGTCGCTGTCCGGGTTGTCGGGAGTGGGGCGCTCGTCCGGCTCGTCGCGCTCGGTGACGGTGGTTCGGGCGCGACCGAGAGCGCGGCCGGGGCCGGCGGGCTGCAGCCGACCAGCAGGAACGTGATCAGGGTGCCGGCCGCGGCCGTCGCTCTCCGTCGCATGGAACCAGCCAATCAAACGCGCTCCGTGAGCGCTGAGTCCACCCGTTCCAGTGACACCATTTCGGGCCTGCTCCGTTTAGGGTAATCGCGGCTGCTCGTTCACGCGCCGCGATCCCGCTGCTCGCTCATGCCGAATTGCCTTGCCGAATGTCCTGCCGAATGCCTTGGTCGAATGCCTTGGTCGAATGCTCTGCCGAAGGGGAATCGCATGCCCGCCAAGTTCCGTCGTCCGCTCCTTCTCGCGGCCGGGGCCCTGCTCGTGACCGCGGTGACGGTGCCGATCGCGGTCAGCACGGCGTCGGCACAGGACGCTCCGACGCCGCCCTCCGGCGCGCAGCCGCGGATCGTCGGCGGCGACGAGGCCACGCTGTCCGACCACCCGTACGCGGTGTATCTCGCCGACCAGAACGGGAACCAGTTCTGCGGCGCCGTGATCGTGAGCTCCACGGCGGTCGCGACGGCCGCGCACTGCGCCGCGGCGTTGCCCAGCAACAACGTTCGCGTGGTCGCGGGCCGCCAGGACAAGCGCACGAACGACGGCGTGGTGCTCACCGTGTCGCGCGAGTGGGTCGACCCGGACTTCTCCGACCCGACTAAGGGTGCCGACGTCGCGGTGTTGAGCGTGCGCGGCCAGCTGCCGTACCGGCCGGCGAAGATCGCGGCGGCGAGCGACCGCGCGGAGTACGCCGACGGCACCCAGGCCACCGTGCTCGGCTGGGGCCGCGTCGCCGACGGCGGCGACCGTTCCGACTACCTGCGCAGCGCCGTCGTGCCGCTGGTCAGCGATTCCACGTGCAAGACGGCGTACGACACGTACGACCCGTCGAGCATGGTCTGCGCCGGCTACCCGGACGGCGGTATCGACGCCTGCCAGGGCGACTCCGGCGGCCCCCTCGTGGTCGGCGACACTCTCATCGGCATCGTCTCCTTCGGCGACGGCTGCGCGAAGGCCGGCAAGCCCGGCGTGTACACCCGCGTCTCGACGTACGCCGACGACATCGCGGCGCAGTCGCAGGCGCGGATCCTGGGCTGAGCTGTCCCCGCGGCGGGTCCTCGGCTGAGCTGTGTTAAGCAGGGGTCGTGACGACCCCGCACCACGCGACCGGCCCCGAACTCACCGCCGCCCAGCTCTACGCGATCCTCCGCCTGCGCGCCGACGTGTTCGTCGTCGAGCAGGAATGCGCTTACGGCGACGTCGACGGGCGTGACCTGCTCCCGTCGACGCGGCACCTGTGGTTCACCGACCCCGCCGGCGAGGTCACGGCGTACCTGCGCGTCCTCGCCGATCCGGATGGCGTCGCCCGCATCGGCCGCGTCGTCACGGCCGCTTCAGCCCGCGGCCATGGCCTTGCGGCGTCGCTGATGGAGGCCGCGCTGGCCGGCGCTTCGGGTGAGTTCGTCCTGGACGCGCAGACCTACGCCCAGCGTCTGTACGCGCGCTTCGGCTTCATCCCCGAAGGCGACGAGTTCCTCGACGACGGCATCCCGCACATCACCATGCGCCGCCCGGCGAAGGACCCTGCCGCCTCCTAAGCAGCAGCTCCTCGCGGAGCCGTCGCGGTGATGACCTTCACGGCGCGGTCCACGTCCGCCTCGGTGAGGTCGGCGCGGGCGGTGAGGCGCAGGCGCGAGATGCCGTCCGGGACGGATGGCGGGCGGAAGCAGCCGACGCGGATGCCCTGGTCGGCGCAGGACTCGGCCCACGTGACGGCGGCCTCGGCGGACGGAGCCTGCACCGAGATCACCGCGGCGTCCGGGAGGCTGGCGCGCAGGCCGGCCGCCTTGAGCTGCATGGCGATGTTGCCGGCGTTGTCGGTCACCTTCGTGGGCAGCGACGGGTCGGCCTTCAGCACGTTCAGCGCCGTGAGGGCGGCGGCGACGCTGGCGGGTGCGAGGGCGGTGTCGAAGATGAAACTCCGCGCCGTGTCCACGAGGTGCTTGATCACACGCCGCGGGCCGATGACGGCGCCGCCCTGGGCGCCGAGGGACTTGGACAGGGTGACGGTGGTGACGACGTCCGGCGAGGCCGACAGGCCGGCCGCGTGGACGGCGCCGCGGCCACCTTCGCCGAGGACACCGAAGCCGTGGGCGTCGTCGACGAGCAGGGCGGCACCCGCGCCGCGGCAGATTTCCGCGAGCTCACCCAGCGGGGCGAGGTCGCCGTCGACGGAGAACACCGAGTCCGTGACAACGAGCGCGCGCGGCTTGCGGCGGGTGGACAGCGCGTGCTGGATCGCCGACGGCGTCGCGTGGGCCACGGCCGCCACGTCGGCGCGCGACAGGCGGCAGCCCTCGATGAGCGACGCGTGGATGTACTTGTCCGTGACGATCGCCGACTCGGCGCCGGACAGCGCCGTCACCGCGCCGAGGTTCGCGGCGAAGCCCGAGGAGAACACCAGCGCCGCCTGGGCGCCGCAGAAGCGGGCCAGCTCGAGCTCCAGCTCGGCGTGCAGCTCGGTCGACCCCGTCACGAGCCGCGAGCCCGTGGCGCCCGCGCCCCAGCGCATGGCGGCGGCCGCGGCGGCGCCGACGACGCGCTTGTCGCGGGCCAGGCCGAGGTAGTCGTTGCCGGCCAGGTCAAGCTCGTCCGCCTGCGCGGGCCGCGCCCGCAGCCGTCGCACCAGGCCCGCGTCCGCGCGCTTCTCGGCCTCGGTGTCGAGCCAGTCGAAGACGTTCTCGGGCGGCAGCTGCGGGATGGCGTTCACGTCCCGCAGTGTCCCACCCGCCTCACGCGGGAAAGCGTGGGCCCTGCCACACAAAGGAAAAGCCCCGCACGAAGGCGGGGCTTTTCCTCGAACGGAAACTCAGCTGTCGTAACCACGGCGCTGCGGCCGACTCGGGCGCTGCGGGCGGCCCGCACCGTTGCCGGACCCGGTCCGCGGCTGACGCCCACGGCCGCCGAAGCTCGGGCGGCCTTCGCGCGAACCGTAACCACCGCGGTCGCGGTTCTCGCCGTAGCTGCGCTCACCGCGCTCGCGGCCACCGCCGAAGCCCCGGCCACCGCCGCGCCGCGGCGACTCGCGGCGACGCTCGATCACCGGCTCGCCGCTCGGCTCCTGCGCACCCGTGATGCGCGAGAGCTCGGCGTCGCCCGGGCGGACGACCGTGGTCTCGGCGCGCACGCCGGCCCGGTCGGTCATCCGGCGGACGGTGCGCTTCTGATCGTGCGTCACCAGCGTGACGACGACACCCGACGCACCGGCGCGCGCCGTGCGGCCCGCGCGGTGCAGGTAGTCCTTGTGGTCCGCGGCCGGGTCCACGTGCAGCACCAGGGAGATGTCGTCCACGTGGATGCCGCGCGCGGCGACGTCCGTGGCGACCAGCACCGGGGTGTGGCCTTCCTTGAAGTCGGCCAGCACGCGGTTGCGCTGCCCCTGGGTCTTGCCACCGTGCAGCGCCGCCGCGTGCACGCCCTGCTCACGCAGCCGCTCGGTGAGGCGGTCGACGTGGTGCTTGGTGCGCACGAACATGATCGTGCGGCCCTCTCGGGCGCCGATCTGCGTGACGATGTCCTGCTTGTCCTGGTGCGAAACCTGGAGCACGTGGTGGTCCATGGTGTCGACGCTCGCGGTCGACGGCGCGACCGAATGCGTGACCGGGTCGGCGAGGTACTGCTTCACCAGCTTGTTGACGTCACCGTCGAGCGTCGCCGAGAACAGCAGCCGCTGGCCGCGCGGCGGGGTGAGGTCGAGGATCTCCCGCACCTGCGGCATGAAGCCCATGTCGGCCATCTGGTCGGCCTCGTCGAGCGCGATGAAGTTGCAGTCGCTCAGCGACGCGGTGCCCTGCCGGACGTGGTCCGACAACCGGCCCGGGGTGGCGATGAGCAGGTCGACGCCACGCGAGAGCGCGTCGGCCTGACGGGTGAAGGCCATGCCGCCCACGGCCGTGCGGCACCACAGGCCGAGCGACTTGGCGAGCGGGGTCAGCGAGTCGGCCACCTGCATGGCCAGCTCGCGGGTCGGCACCAGCACGAGCGCGCGCGGGTGCTTCGGGCGGGCCTTGCCGCCGTTGAGCCGGGCCAGGATGGCCAGGCCGAACGCCAGCGTCTTGCCGGAACCGGTCTGGGCGCGGCCCAGCACGTCGCGGCCCGCGAGCGCGTCGGGGATCGTCGCCGACTGGATCGGGAACGGCGAGTTGATGCCGGCCTCCGCCAGCGCGCGCAGCAGCTCGTCGGGCAGGCCGAGCTGAGCGAAGGTCTTGGTGGCCACCGTCTCGACGGCGTCGTCGCGCAGGAAATCCTCGCGAGCCGGGCGCTGCCGCGGCTTGCGGTCGGGACGGTCCCCGCGGCCCGGCCCCGAGTGGGACGACGCAGCGGAATGGCCGGAGTTGAACGTGACTGTCACTTATGCCTCTCGGACGTGGCACGTCACAAGGAGGCCCGGGCTGCCCGCTCGCAGGCAGGGCAAGATGGTGTGCAATGGGCTTTCACAGGGACGGACCCGGCGCACTCAGGAGTTCCCGCCATCGAGCGCCGATGGAAATGCTTCGGATTTCACCGCGAGCCCGTCAGTGGGCTTTGGAGGCGACGGACACCAACTCATCCACGCCGCCGGTTGCGGTCTGTGTTCACTGTACCGGAGTCAGGGCTTCTGCTTCACACCCAGGTGTCCGGTTGTGGGCGGCGTCGCAGTCGTGTCCTGGGCCACAGTCGATGTCACAGCCGAATGGCCCAGTTTTGCGACGCCACCCACAGTACCGCCGACAGGTCAGCCCACCCCTCCGGCGTAGGCCAGCTCCGCCACGAGATCCTCGACGTTCGTGACGCGTTCCGGCAGGCCACGGGCCTGGAACCAGCCCGCGAGGTTGCGCACGTCGCGCTCCAGGAAGTCGCGGCCGCGGGGGTTCGCGACGAGGTCGACGACCTGCGGGAGGTCGATCACCATCAGGTGCCCTTCGTGCACCAGGAGGTTGTACGCGGACAAGTCGCCGTGCACGAGCCGTTGCGTGGCGAGCAGTTCCAGTGCCGACACGGCCTGTTCCCACAGTTCGGTCAGCTCGTCGTGCTCCGGGCGCAGCTGCGCCAGCCGGGGCGCGGCCGTGCCGTCGGGCTCGCCGAGGAACTCCAGCAGCAGCTCGGTCCCGTGGCGCTGCACGGGGTAGGGCACGGGTGCCCCGATCGTCCACAAGCGACTCAGCGCGTCGAACTCCGCGACCGCCCACTGCTCGGCGATCAGGTTGCGCCCGAAGGAGGTGCGGCCCGCCATGGCCCGCATCTCGCGTGAGCGCCGCATGCGCCGGCCTTCGAGGTACCCGGCGTCGCGGTGGAACAGCCGGTGCTCGTCGCTGCGGTAGCGCTTGGCGGCCAGGAGCACGCCGTCCGTTTCGGGCAGGTTGCGGCGCAGGAGGTGGACGTCGGCCTCCTTGCCGGTTTTGAGCACACCGAGGTCGGTGTCGACGGCGGCGAGCTCCGTGATCACCCAGTCGGGCCTCGGGTGGGGGCCTTGGTCGGCGTCGTCCCAGTTGGTCCAGCGATCGGCGCCGTCCGGGAGGTCGGTCTCGGTGTAGGCGTCGTCGCGTGCCTGGGCGAGCCGGATGCGCTCGCCCTCGGTGAGCCGGCCCCGGCGGGTCGGCTCGGGTTCGTCGCCGAAGCTCCGCCCGCGACGGGGACGCTCGAAATCGGACGCGTGAAGGTCTTCGTAGTCGTGCTCGCGCACTGGTGGGTTCTCCTCGATCGGGGTGCCCCACCGGGCGAGCACGCAGGCTCTAGCCGAGAGGGGCGGACGGAAGTGGGCAGGTCAGCGCCCGGACATTCGCCATGACGCACCTCCTTCGCTTCCGTCGGCCACCGGCACCCCGCCGGTTCGCCAGCAGCATGCCGGGGCGTGCGGGCCTCGCGCAACCGAATTAACGGGCCCCGCGAAATACCCCTAGCCTCGGCGGCATGAACGGTGGCGGGAAGTACGACGCGGTGATCGTGGGCGGCGGCCACAACGGCCTGGTCGCGGCGGCCTACCTGACCCGGGCCGGGTGCTCGGTGCTGGTGCTGGAACGGCGCGGCGAGATCGGGGGAGCGGCGGTGTCGTTCCGCGCGTTCGACGGCGTCGACGTGCGCCTGTCGCGCTACTCCTACCTGGTGAGCCTGCTGCCGCGGAAGATCGCGGCCGACCTCGGGCTGAACGTCGAGCTGCGCCGGCGCCGGATGTCGTCCTACACGCCGTCCGGCGACACGGGTCTCCTTGTCGACACGGGCGACGACGCGCGCACCGCGGCGGCTTTCCGCGCCGTCACCGGGTCCACAAAGGACTTCGACGCGTGGCGCGAGTTCTACGCGCAGGCGGGCCGGGTGGCGGCCGCGACGTTCGACACGCTCACCGAACCGTTGCCGAGCCGGGAAGACCTCAAAGCCCGCATCGGCGACGACGAAGTGTGGGCCACGTTGTTCGAACGGCCGATCGCCGAGACGCTCACCGGGCGGTTCGACGACGACACCGTGCGCGGCGTGGTGCTCACCGACGCGCTCATCGGCACCTTCGCCGGCGCCGGCGACGAGGACCTGCGGCAGAACCGCTGCCTGCTCTACCACCTGATCGGCAACGGCACCGGCGACTGGGACGTGCCCGTCGGCGGGATGGGCGCGGTGACCGGCGCGCTCGCCGACGCAGCCCGCCGCGCCGGGGCCACGCTCGTCACGGGCGCCGAGGTGCGGTCGGTGTCGCCCGACGGCGAGGTGCGCTACACCCTCGACGGCACCGAGCGCGTGGCCGTCGGTTCTCACGTGCTCGCCAACGTCGCCCCCGCCACGCTCGCGCGGCTGCTCGGCGAGGCGGTGCCCGGCCCGCGCCCGGAAGGCGCGCAGCTCAAGGTGAACATGGTCCTCTCGCGGCTGCCCTGCCTGCGCGACGCGGCCGTGGACCCGCGCGACGCGTTCGGCGGCACCTTCCACGTGAACGAGACCTACTCGCAGCTCGAGACCGCGTACGCCGAGGCCGCGGCGGGCCGGATCCCGACGCTGCCGCCGTGCGAGATCTACTGCCACTCGCTCACCGACCCGTCGATCCTCGGCCCGGCCGAGCGCGCGGCGGGCGTGCAGACGCTGACGTTGTTCGGCCTGCACATGCCGGCGCGGCTGTTCGAGGCCGACAACGAGCGGGCGCGGGCCGAGGCGTTGCGCGCCACGATCGCCTCGCTGGACAGCGTGCTCGCCGAGCCGATCGAGAGCTGCCTGCTGCGCGATGCGGCGGGCAACCCGTGCGTGGAGGCGAAGACACCGCTGGACCTGGAGGCCGAGCTCGGGCTGCCGCGCGGGCACATCTTCCACCGCGACCTGTCCTGGCCCTTCGCCGAAGATCCGGCCGACGCGGGGAAGTGGGGTGTCGAGACCTCACACGAGCGGGTGCTGCTCTGTGGGGCCGGTGCCGTTCGCGGCGGCGGCGTGAGCGGGATCCCCGGGCACAACGCGGCGATGGCGGTGCTCGCTCGACGGCGCGGCGAAGTGCGGGCAGGGTGAAGACATGCGTGTGATCGTGATCGGCGGCGGGATCGCCGGAGCAGCCACGGCCTACCACCTCGCGAGCAGCGGGGCCGACGTCGTGGTGGTGGACGGCGGGCTGCCCGGCGTCGCGACGGAGGCCGGCGCCGGGATCGTGAGCCCCTGGACCTCGCGGTGGGACAACACGATCTACCCGCTCGCGGCCGCCGCCGGGGCGTACTACCCGGAGCTGGCCGCGGCGTTGCGCGAGCAGGGGCACGACTCGTCGTTCGAGGTCGTCGGCGGGATGGTCGTCTCGGCGGACCCGGCCGAGCTCGACGAAGCCCACGGGCGGCTGGTCGAGCGCGTCGCGGACGCCCCCGGGGCCGGCGAGGTGCAAAGGCTGGACCCGGCGCAGGCGCGCGAGCTCTTCCCGCCGTTGGCGCCCGAGCTGTCCGCCGTGCACTTGTCCGGCGCCGGCCGTGTCGACGGCCGCGTGATGCGGGCGGCGCTCGTGGCCGCCGCGGAGCAGCGGGGCGCGCGGTTCGTGTCGGCGGAGGCAACCTTTCTGTCCGGTTCGCGCGTGCGCGCGGGGGACGAGGAGCTGACCGGCGACGCCGTGGTGCTCGCCGCGGGCGCGTGGTCCGCGGCGCTGGCCGAACCGCTCGGGATCACGGTGCCGGTGGCGCCGCAGCGCGGGCAGATCAGCCACTTCGACCTGCCGGACACCGACACGTCCGCGTGGCCCGTGGTGCTGCCGCGGTCGAGCCACTACCTGCTGTCGTTCGCGGGCGGCCGCGTCGTGGCGGGCGCGACGCGCGAGACGGACTCCGGCTTCGACTACCGCGTCACGGCCGCCGGCCAGCGCGAGGTGCTGGACCAGGCGCTGGCCGTCGCGCCGGGCCTGGCCGACGCGACGCTCGCCGAGACCCGCGTCGGCTTCCGCCCCGCGACGCCGGACACGCTGCCGTTGCTGGGCCAGGCCGCGCCCGGGTTGTTCCTGGCCACGGGCTTCGGGCCGGCCGGCCTGACGCTGGCGCCGTACGCGGGCAAGCTCATCGCCGCACTCGTCCTCGGCGAAGACCTGCCGGCGGATCTGCTGACGGCGTGCTCGCCTTCGCGGTTCGGCTGAAGCTCAGTACTCGGGCTCAGTCGTCGGTGAGCAGTTCCAGGGCGTGCTCGCCGGTGCGCTCCACCGTGAGACCGGCCTTGGTGATCACCTTCACCAGCTCGTCCACAGTGGACGGTTCGGTGCGCGAGGTCGCGAGCACGGCGGCGAGCCGGCCCTTGTAGGCCTTGTTGAAGTGGCTCACGGTCGTGCGGTTGCCGGCGGCGTCCTCCGTGACCACGCGCACGGTCACCGCGCCGGGGCGCAGCTTCGCGAACGCCGAGTACGTGCCGGAGCGCAGGTCGACGATGAGCCCTTCGATGTCCTGCAGCACTGGCTCCAGCGCCGGCTTCCACAGGCTGCGCACGGTGCCGAGCGCGGGCACGCTGTTGCCGCCCGAGAGGCGGTACGCGGGGATCGGGTCGGTGGCCGAGACCACCCCGAACAGCGAAGACGTGACGGCCAGGCGGCGGTGGGCCTTCTCCAGGCCGGCGCGGGTGAAGCTGCCGATGTCGAGGGCGTCGTAGAGCACGCCGGTGTAGCGGCGCAACGCGGGCAGCGTCGGCGAGGTCCACAGGCTCCCGTTGCGCGCGACCTCGTGGCTCTGGCGCTCGGAGATGCCGAGCGCGGCGAGGCTCGCGGGAACGTCCTGCGCGAGCTCGACGAGCGCGTCGGCGAGCTTGGCCCGCACGGGGTTGAGCTCGGGGAACGACAGCGTCTCGAGGTCGAGCGGCGCGCCCTTGCCGCCGTCGGCCTTGGTCTCGGAAGGAGGGAGGAGCACCAGCACACGACGAGGGTAATCGGGGTGCGGCGCCCGTCAGCGCCCGCCTACGCTGACGTCATGGAGCTCACCTGGCGCCCGCTCACCCTCGGCGACGCGGAGCAGCTCGCGACCGTGTTCGCGGCCGCCGAGGAGGTGGACCGCACCGGCGAGCACTACACCGCCGCCGACCTGCGCGAGGAGATGCAGGGGCCCGACCTCGACCTCGCGCTGGCCAGCACCGGCGCGTGGGCCGGCGACCGCCTCGTGAGCTACGCGGCCATCCGCCGCCGCGACGCCGCCGACCCGGTGCACATGCCGCGCGTCGAGGCGATGACGCACCCCGAGTTCCGCACGGCCGAGGTCGCCGCGCACCTCACCCCCTGGTTTCTCGACGCCGGCAAGCGCGTGCACGAGCGCGCCTTCCCCGACGCGCCGCTGGAGCTGCACGCGGGCGCGCACGAGAACGAGCACTGGTACCTCGACGCGCTGGCCCGGGCCGGGTTCCGGCGCGCGCGGTCGTTCGTCGAGATGCGCGCCGACCTGCGCTCGTTGCCGCCCGCGCGGCCGCTGCCGGCCGAGTACGAGGTGGTCGCGTTCGACGAGCGCTACGACGACCTCACCCGGGTGGCCCGCAACGCGACCTTCTCCGGCCATTGGGGCAGCGCCGAGCTGTCACCCGAAGCCTGGCGCCACCGCATCACGGGCGCGAAGGACTTCCGTGGCGACCTGTCGTTCCTGCTTCTGACTCCCGCACACGACGCGGTGGTCGGGTTCGTGCTCAGCGCGTTTCACCCGGCCGACTTCGCGGGCACCGGCGTGCGCGAGCTGTACGTGGACTACGTCGGCACCCTGTCGGAGCTGCGCGGCCGTGGTGTGGCGACGGCGCTGCTGGGCCACACGCTGGCCCACGCCCGTGGCGCCGGGTTCGAGCGCTCGGCCCTGTCCGTGGACACCGACAACGCCTACAGCGCCGTCGGCATCTACGAACGCTGCGGCTACGAGGTCGCCGACACCTACTACGGCCACGTGCTGCCGATCTGAAGCCCTATTCGACAGCCTCACTCAACACGGTTCAGCAGTGGTTCCCCGGTCACGAAGCGGCGCAGCTGCTCGGCCACCAGCTTCTTCGCGCGCGGGTAGAACGACGCCGACCCGCCGGCGACGTGCGGCGTGATCACCACGCACGGCACCCTCCACAGTGGATGGTCGGCCGGCAGCGGCTCGGGGTCCACGACGTCGAGGGCGGCCCGCAGCCGGCCGGTGGTCGTCTCGGCGAGCAGCGCGGCGGTGTCGATCGCGGAGCCGCGCCCGACGTTCACGACCAGCGCGCCCTCGGGCAGCAACGCGAGCTCACGGGCACCCATCAGGCCCTTCGTGGCCTCGGTTTCGGGCAGGATCAAGACCACGATGTCGGCCGAGGGCAGCAGCCCCGGCAGCTCGGCGATCCCGTGCACGCCTTCACGCGCGTGGCTCGCCACCCGCGTGACCACCGCCTCGGCCGCCAGCAGCTGCCGCTCGATCGCGTGACCGATGGAGCCGTAGCCCACGAGCAGCACCCGGCTGTCGGCAAGCGAACGCGTGTGCTCGCGCTCCCACGACCCGGTGGCCTGCTGCGCGAACCACCGCGGCAGGTCCCGCTGCGCCGCGTGGATCAGCGCCAGCGCGTGCTCGGCCACGCTGAGGTCGTGCAGACCCCGGCCGTTGGCCAGCGCGACGCCCTCGGGCACCAGCGGCACCAGCGCCTCGACCCCGGCCGACAGCGCCTGCACCGCGCGCAGCGAAGGCAGCTTCCCGATCAGCTTCGGCGGCTCAGTCCCCGCGTCGTAGGGCAGCACGTAGAACTCCACGCCGGACAGGTCGTCGCCGGGCAGGGTCACGCCGTCGTAGTACGCGGCGGCCAGCCCGCCGGGCAGCTCGATGTCGGTCCAGGGCAGGAGAACTCGCGCGCTCATGCCCGCCAACCTAGCGCCGCCGGCTCAGTGCGCGCCCGCCTGCGCCACGCAGAACACGTTGCCCTCCGGATCGGCCAGCACCGTCCACTCGATGCCCGGCTGCGCGTGCCGCTCCTGCTCGCTCGCACCCAGCCCGACCAGGCGTTTCACCTCCGCCTCGCGGTCGGGCGCGGAGAAGTCGATGTGCACGCGGTTCTTCACCGTGCGCGGCTCGGGGACCTGCTGGAACGCCAGCGCGGGCCCGCCGCCGCCGGGGCGCGCGAGCATCACGAAGGGTCCGTAGTCCGCTTCGACCGCGACGCCGAGCGCCTGCGTCCAGAAGTCCGCGAGGACCCGGGGGTCCGCGCAGTCGATGGTGATCATGCCCAGTTCGAGTGCCATGGCGGCGACGCTAGCGCGGGGCACCGACAAAACGCCGACCACGCGATAACCGGGTGGAGTGCCCGGACGGCGGTTGACTACGCTGTGTCGGTCAACCCCCGCTCACAGCCGCTCAGCGCAGGGAGTCCACCGTGATCACCAGGATGTCGTCGTTGTTCCTCCGCACCTTGCGCGAGGATCCGGCGGACGCCGAGGTACCCAGCCACCGGCTGCTGGTGCGTGCCGGCTACGTCCGCCGGGTCGCCCCGGGTGGTTACTCGTGGCTGCCGCTGGGCCTGCGGGTGCTCCGCCGCGTCGAGCAGGTCGTGCGCGAGGAGATGAACGCGATCGGCGCGCAGGAGATCCAGTTCCCCGCGCTGCTGCCGCGCGAGCCCTACGAGGCCACCGGGCGCTGGACCGAGTACGGCGACAACCTCTTCCGCCTCAAGGACCGCCGGGGTGCCGACTACCTGCTCGGCCCGACGCACGAGGAGCTCTTCGCGCTCACCGTGAAGGGCGAGTACAGCTCGTACAAGGACTACCCGGTCACGCTGTACCAGATCCAGACGAAGTACCGCGACGAAGCGCGCCCCCGCGCCGGCATCCTGCGCGGCCGCGAGTTCGTGATGAAGGACTCCTACTCCTTCGACCTCGACGACGAGGGCCTGGAGCGCTCCTACCAGGCGCACCGCGACGCCTACACCAAGCTGTTCGACCGCCTCGGCCTCGAGTACGTGGTGGTCGCCGCGACGTCGGGCGCCATGGGCGGCTCGGCGTCGGAGGAGTTCCTCGCCGTCGCCGAGACGGGTGAGGACACCTACGTGCGCAGCACGGAGTCCGGCTACGCGGCCAACGTCGAAGCCGTGGTCACCCCCGCGCCGGCCGAGCGTCCGATCGAGGGCCTGCCCGCCGCGCAGGTGCACGCCACGCCGAACACGCCGACCATCGAGTCGCTCGTGGCGTTCTTCAACGCCGCCGGCCTCGGCCGCGAGTTCACCGCGGCGGACACGCTCAAGAACGTGCTGCTGAAGATCCGCCAGCCGGGCGCGAAGGAGTGGGAGCTCCTGGGCGTCGGCCTGCCGGGCGACCGCGAGGTCGACATGAAGCGCCTCGAAGCGTCGCTCGAGCCCGCCGAGGTCGAGCTGCTGGAGGAGGCGGACTTCGCGAAGAACCCGTTCCTCGTCAAGGGTTACATCGGTCCGAAGGCGCTGAAGGAGAACGGCGTTCGCTACCTCGTCGACCCGCGGGTGGTCACCGGCACCGCGTGGCTGACCGGCGCCGACCAGGACGGGCACCACGTGCTCGACCTCGTGGCGGGTCGCGACTTCACGCCCGACGGCACGATCGAGGCCGCCGAGGTCCGCGAGGGCGACGCGTCGCCCGACGGCCACGGCACCCTCGTCGCCGCGCGCGGCATCGAGATCGGCCACATCTTTCAGCTGGGCCGCAAGTACACCAACGCGTTCGAGCTCGACGCCCTCGGCCCCGACTCGAAGCCGATCCGCATCACCATGGGCTCCTACGGCGTCGGTGTCTCGCGGCTGGTCGCCGTGCTCGCCGAGCAGAACCACGACACCGCCGGTCTGGTGTGGCCGCGCGAGGTGTCGCCGTACGACGTGCACGTGGTCGTCGCGGGCAAGGACGACACCATCGCGGCGGGTGCGGAGAAGCTCGTCGCCGAGCTCGACGCGGCCGGGGTCGACGTGCTGTTCGACGACCGCAAGGCCACCCCGGGCGTGAAGTTCGCCGACGCGGAGCTGGTGGGCGTGCCCACGATCCTGGTCGTCGGGCGCGGCCTGGCCAACGGGCTGGTCGAGGTCAAGGACCGCCGCACCGGCGAACGCGAGGAGATCCCGGTCGACTCCGTGGTCGGCCACCTGGTCAAGCTCGTCCGCTCCTGACGGCACCCGCCGGTGGGGCTCTTCGGCCGGTCCGGCCGCGAGGACGACGGCGGCTACGAGGACAACGCCGCTCTCACCGGTGTCGGCGGGTACGAACCCGCTGACGCACCCGGCTTCCCGGCCGCCGGCTACGGCACGGGCTCCCCGGTTTCCGGGCAGCCCGCTGCCGGGCCGGCCGAACCGGATGCCGGCCCGTGGTCGGCGCAAGGCGAGAAGTCCGGCGGAACTCCTTGGTACGCCGAAGATCCCGCCGTCACCGGGCACGCGCCACGCGCGGAGCCCCGGCGCATCCGGCCGACAGGCCGGCCGCCTGCACGGTTGAAGGGGCGGCCGTCGCGGGCGCTGTGGATCCTCGTGGCCGTGATCGCCCTCGGCGTGGCCGCGATGAACTTCTTCGGCGCCGCCCGCCACCACTCGGCGAGCCCGTCGACGCCCAGCCGGGGCCCGGTCACCTTCCAGCCCGAGCCGCACGTCGTCGTACCCGCGGTGGTCGACGGCTGGTCGTCGGTGGCCGCGCGTGACGGCAGCTTCGCCTACGACGTCCCGCCGGGCTGGACGCCCGAACCCGGCGTCGTCCACGGCTGGGACGGCACCGCGACCTCGCCGGGGATCCTGCTCAGCACCACGGCGTCCGCGGGCCGCGGCTACTGCGGCAGCGACAGCCGCCACGGCGGGTCCGGCGTCACGACGGAAGATGGCGGCAACGCCGAAGCCGCCGCGCGCAAAGCGGTCGGCGACCTCATCGGCAGTGCGTACGCCCCGGGCGCGAAAGTGACGTACGCGCCGGCGCAGGACGCGACCGTGCCGCTCGAGACCACCACCCGTCCCGCGCGGCTGGTGCTCGCCGACGTCACCCAGGACGGCACCGACGGGTGCATCCAGAAGCACGTCACCGTCGGCGCGCTCGCCTTGGCCACCGCGACCCGGTCGGTGGTGCTGCTGGCCTACACCGACGACACCACCAGCCGCGCCGACGTCGTCCGGCTGCTGCGGAGCTACCGCGGCGTGCCGGCCGCCGACCGGTCCACGACCACCCCGCCGCCGACTACGCGCTGACGCCGCAACGCCAGCTTCGCGAAGTCCTTCAGCCCGGCGCCTTGCAGATACGCGCGCCCGAGCGCGAGGCCGATGCGCGGCAGATCGGCCTCGTCTCGGTAGGCCAGGTACAGCGGCTCGCGCCGCGGCTGGAACTTCGCCTTGAACGCGTGCAGCGAGCGGAACCCGTAGTACGGCTCCATCAGCGCGCCCACCGCGTCGAGCACCCGGTCCACCGCACGCGCGGGCGCGGTGTCGCGGCCGCGCACGAGCGGTGCGCCCGAAAGCGAGACGAACCGAGCGCCCTCCTCGCGCAACGCCAGGCACGCCGACGCGATGAGGAACTCCATCACCGGCCGGAACCCGCCCGGCCGGCGGCGCATCACGTCGAGCGTCCACCCGCCGACGGTGCCCGAGCCCGTGTGCACCGGCAGCCACGACGTGATGCCCTGGACGCTGCCCGACGCGTCGATCGCGAGCCCCACGCGCGTCGCCGGGTCCATCGCCTCGGCGACACCGCCGAGGGTGAATCCCATCTCCGGCAGGCCTTTGTCGCCGATCCACTCCTCCGACAGCACGCGCACCTGCTCGCGGATCGCGGGCGGCTGCTCGGCGAGGCGCACCAGGTGGAACTCGATGCCGTCGTGGCGCGCCTTGTTCAGCGCCGAACGCACGTCCTGTCAGGCTTTTCCGCGGAACTCCAGGTTTTCGAGGTCCACGAGCGTGTCCTCCGCGACCTGCACGTGCTGCCAGCCCAGCTCCCGCGTCACCCCGACGGTCGCGGCCGTCGCGGAGAAAACGCACGGCACCAGCCCGGAGTTCTCGCACATCTCCCGGAACTCCCTGAGCGCGCGAGCGGCCGAGCCACAGGGTGCCACGGGATCGCCGAGCGCGATCGCGACCCCCGCGTGGCGCTGGTACGCGAGGTAGGACGCGCCGTCGGAGGCGACGAAGTACGCGTTCTGCGGCCACGTCGTCATCCACGAGATCGTGCTGCCTCCGTTGCGCCCCAAGAGAAGCCGGGCGAAGTGACCGTCCGGTCCGCCGCGCAGCAGCTTGCGGCGACGCCGGCGTGACGGCACGCGGAACGCGCCGCCGGCCGCGATCAGCAGCACCAGCTCGACCGTCCACAAGAGATTGTCCACGAAGAACAGCGAAAGCCCGTGGCTGTCGTACTCGGCGCGCACCAGCTTCGCCACGGCCAGGACCCCGCTCACCACGAGGATCTGCGACACCGCGAACACGCACAGCCCCACGGCCCAGCGCCACGCGAGGCGCGAGCCGCGGCGCAGGCCATTGAGCATCGGCACCACGAGCACACCCATGACGAGGATTTCCGGCGCCGACAGCGAAACCGCGTCGGACGGGCCGAACGGGCCGTCACCCGGGACGAGCCACATCACCACCTCGGCCACGGTGAGCAGCAGCAGTCCCGCGCACGCCAGCAGCCGCCACTCGCGCACGCTGGGCCGCACGGCTTCGGCCAGGCGCGCCCTGCCCGCGAGCCGGTGGCCGAGCGGCAACGCCAGCACCAGCGCGAAGAAGTGCACGAGATCCGCGAGCGTGCCGACGTACACGATCGCGACACCCGCATACACGCACAACCCGGCGCGCAGCCGCAGCCGCCACGGCGCGCGCAGCGTCGCGCTGGCCACGGCGATGGCTGCGAGTGTGCCGCCGGAGAAGCCGACGTCGAGCGTGGTCGCGATGTGCGCGGCCCACGTCCAGCCGGAGTGGCGGCACAGCACGAGGAACTGGATCGCCGCCGCGGCCGCGACCAGCTGCCCGCCGACGGTCACCAGGATCGTGCGGCGCGTGCCGAGCTGCCACTCCGCGAACCCGGTCAGCAGTGCGAAAGTCCCGGCCATCGGCAGGTAGAACAGCGGCCGCAGCGCGAAGAACGGGCCGGTCGCCAGCGTCCACCAGCGGCCGTGTTCCAGCGACGGCAAACCGTAGGCGTAGTAGGCGAACGACGGCTGGTGCTCGGCGGCTTGCCAGAGCGTGCGGCTCGCGACCCGGCCACGAGGATCGCGAGCACGACGGTGGTGGTGAACGGAAGGCGGCGCCAGAGCACGGCGAACCGCTCGCGTTTCGGCCTTCCGGCCGCCCGCCCGCGTCCCCCCGTGCCGGCACCGCTGGCGGTCCCCGCCGCCGGCGATGCGGTCGTCATGATCCGAGTCTTGCGCCTGGGCCTAAAGCCGACATCCTTCGTGGGAGCGACTTGTCCGCCTAGGGGAGTGCTACTCCGGAGGGAGAAAACCCTGACCCGAAGGCGGATGCGGGCTCAGGGAAACACCGCTCGGCCAGGGGGTGAACCGCGCACGGCGGCCTCGGCGCGCGGCCGAAACCGCCGTGCGGGTCGAAAAACAGGGGTGGACCGCTCAGCCGAGCACTGCCTTGCGCACCGAGTCGAGATCGGCGAGATCGGGCAGCACGGTGTGGGCACCCGAGGCGGCGAGCTCTTCGGCGCTGTAGTGCCCGGTGGCGACGGCGACCGCGACGGCACCGTTGTCGAGGGCCGCCTTCACGTCGTTGGGGGTATCGCCGATCACCACGACGTCGCCGGGCGCGAACGCCGTGCCGTGCTTGGCGGCCGCCGCGGCCACGGCGTGGGGGACGAGGTCGGGCCTATGCGCCGAGAGCGAGCCGTAGCCGCCGATCTCCAGCTCCAAGTGCTCGTCGAGGCCGAACGCGGCGAGCTTGTGCACCGAGATCTCCGGCAGATTGCCGGTCACGAGGGTCTGCACGGCGCCGTGGCCGGCCATCTCGGCCAGCGCCGCCGCCGCGCCGTCGAGGGCCCGGCCGGCTTCGTGCAGCGTGCCGCGGGCCTCGTCGGCCACGGCGATCAGCTCGCTCCACAGGCGCTGGATGTTCTCCTCGGTCGCCTCGATGCCGTGCGTGGAAAGGACATCGGCGGTGATCGCGCGCTCGGTGCGCCCGCCGTAGTCGGGGTGGGTGCGCAGCTCGGTGCCCATGGCGGTGAGCGCCGTGGCGTACCAGCTGCTGCCGACGCCCGTGAGGTCCACGAGCGTGTGGTCGATGTCCCAGAGCACCAGCCGGTGCGCGTGCGTCGTCACGGCCGTGAGGGTACCGGCGGAAGTATTCAACGTCTGTTGACTTTCCGGTGACGACCTACTTTGGCCGTAATTCAATATATGAAGAATAACTGGGAAGCCGTCATGCCGGCTGCTGCTCGGCGCCCCGCGGGCGCGTTCGACCTGGTCGCGGTGCTGGCGGGCGCACTCGCCGCCGTGGTGCTGGGGTTCCTGACCTTCGGGGCGCAGGCCACGGTCGCGCCTGACCACGTACCCGTCGCCGTTTCGGCACCCCCGTCGATGGCCGGGCTGGCGCGCCAGGTCGCCGCCCATGGCGGCACGCAGCTCGACTGGCGCGTCGCCGACCCGGCCGAGGCGCGGAACCTGTTGGCGGAAAAGGAGGTCTACGACGTGCTGGAGCTTCGTCCTGGCCCCGCCGCCACCGTCGGCTCTCCGGCGCGGTGAACCCGGCGGGCACGCAGGTGCTCGCGGGGGCGGCCCAGGCGTTGCCCGGTGAGCCGCGCCTCGAGATGCTGCACCCGGCGAGCGCCGCGGGCCGGGTCGTGCCCCTGGCCGCCAGCGCGCTCGCCTGGCTGGGCTCGCTCGTCGCCGGTGCCGTGCTGGTGCGGCTCAGCGCCGGCTGTCGGGTGAGCGTTCCGATCCGCCTCGCGCAGGTGCTGGGCAGCGGCGTGCTGGTGACGGGTGTGCTCGTGGGCTTCGCCGCCCTGTGGGACTTGACGCTGCCGCTGACCTGGGACGTGCTCGCCTACTTGTTCCTCACGGTCACCGCGTTCGCCGCGCTGCAAGCCGGTCTGCTGCGGCTGCTCGGCCTGTGGGCGCTGGCCATCCTGGCGCCGCTGTACCTCGTGGCGCCCGCGGTGGCCGGGCAGGTGCCCGAGCTGCTCAACCCGGCCTACCGCGCGCTGCTGTGGTCGTGGACACCGTTCCGCTTCTCGACCGAAGGCCTGCGCAGCCTCCTGCAGGGCCTACCGGACGCCCCGGACGTGACGACGGGCATCTGGGTCCTGACCGGGCTGCTCGTGGTCGGCCTGGCCCTGGCGCTCTGGCCGCGCCGTTCACGACCCGAGCCGCCCGAACCGCAGCCCACGGCCTCACCCATCGAGGTCGCGGCCGCCTGAGGTCGGCGCCGCTCACCCCGCGCCTACCCTCCCAACCCACCCCGCCGAGGGCGACCACAGCGCGAGACCGGCAAAAGGCGATCTCGCACGCCCCGGCGGAGCCGGGGCCAAACTCAGCTACACAAGAAACTGAAGCGGATCTTGCGCACAGGGTTGTCGACGTTGGTGTCGACCAGGCAGATCGACTGCCACGTCCCCAGCGCGAGTACCCCGCCCAGCACGGGGATCGTCGCGTACGGCGGCACCAGCGCGGGCAGCACGTGGTCGCGGCCGTGGCCCGGGCTGCCGTGGCGGTGCCGCCAGCGCGCGTCACGGGGGAGGATCTCCTCGAGGGCGGCGAGCAGGTCATCGTCGCTGCCGGCGCCGGTCTCGAGGATCGCCAGTCCGGCCGTGGCGTGTGGGACCCAGACGTGCAGCAGACCGTCGGTGGCGTCGGCGTCGCGCAGGAACTTCTCGGCCTCGTGGGTGAGGTCGTGGACCACGGCGGTGTTCCCGGTGTGCACTTCGAGCTCGGTGGAGTACATACCGCCAGCGTCTCAGTGTTGTCTGCCCCGGCTCCGCCGGGGCGTGCGAGATCGCCTTTGAGCCGGCTTCCGGATTGCGCGGCCGGACCGGCCTGGCGGCCGATCGCACCGCACAATCCGGAAACCGGCGCGATCTCGCGTGGGTAACCAGGTGGGACCGAGAGCGCGAACAACCACTCAGGTGTCAAATGCCCAGGTAGCGCAGCACCGCGAGCACCCGGCGGTTGTGGCCTTCCGACGGCGGCAGGCCGAGCTTGGCGAAGATGCTCGTCACGTACTTCTCCACCGATCCCGCCGACAGGAACAGGTCCGCGGCGATCGCGGAGTTGGACCGGCCCTGCGCCATCAGGTCGAGCACCTCGCGTTCGCGGGCGGTCAGCTCCGTGAGCGGGCCCGACCGGCCGGTGGCGGCGAAGAGCTGGCGCACGACTTCGGGGTCCAGCACCGTCTCGCCGGCCGCGACCCGGCGCAGCGCGTCGAGGAAGTCGGAGACCTCGGCGACGCGGTCCTTGAGCAGGTAACCGACCGCGCCGGCCTGGTCGGCGAGCAGCTGCTTGGCGTACTTCGTCTCCACGTACTGCGAGAACAGCAGGATCGCGCAGCCCGCCAGCTCCTCGCGCAGCTCGATCGCCGCGCGCAGGCCCTCGTCGGTGTGCGAAGGCGGCATGCGGATGTCGACCACGGACACGTCGGGCCGGTGCGCGCGCACGGCCGCCCGCAGCTCCTCGGCGTCCTTCGCCGCCGCGACGACGTCGTGGCCCCGCAGCCCCAGCAGCTCGACCAGGCCCTGGCGCAGGATGGTCGAGTCCTCGGCGATCACGATCCGCATGCGTTCCCCCCTCGTCGCCAGCCTAGCGAGGCAGCGGGACTTCGGCCGTGACCACGGTCGGGCCGCCGGGCGGGCTCACCACGGCCAGCTCGCCGTCCACCGGCCGCAGCCGCTCCGCGATCCCGGCCAGCCCGCCGCCGGGCACCACCGCCGCGCCGCCGGGGCCGGGGTCGGCCACGGTCAGGCGCAGCCCGCTGTCGTGCTCGTCGATCCGGACGGTGCAAGGCTTTCCGGAGTGCTTCGCCACGTTCGTCATCAGCTCCGCGGCGGCGAAGTACACCACGGCCTCCAACGACGGCGGTGGCCGACGGCCCAGCCGCACCGACACCGTCGCGACCATCCCGACGGAAGTGGCCACAGTGGACAGTGCCACGTCGAGTCCCTTGTCCAGCGCCGCCGGGTGGATGCCGCAGGCGAGGTCACGCAGCTCGACCAGTGCCTGCTTGGCGTTGCCGTGCGCGGCCTCGACGAGCGTGCGCACCTGGTCGAGGTCGACGGTGTCCGTGGCCAGTTCTTCCTTGGCCAGCCCCAGTTTCATCGCCATCGCGACGAGCTGCGCCTGGGCCCCGTCGTGCAGGTCGCGTTCGATGCGGCGCAACCGCTGCGCCGCGTCTTCGAGCGCCGTCGTCCGCGTCTCCTCCAGGAACCGCAGGCGTTGCAGCAACCCGGGACCGGACAGCAGCAGCCGCCCGAGCTGCCGGTCGAGGACGGCCAGCGCGTGCACGACCCACGGCACCGCGGCCAGTGCGATCACGCCGCCGATCGCCCACAGCACCGTGCCCGGCCACGTGCGGCTCACGATGTTGTAGACCGGCAGCACGTCGCGCGTGAAGAACCACAGCACCGGGTAGCTCGCCCCCGCGACGCCGAACACCAGGACCGACCCGGCCACGGCGAACCCGGCGAACGAGATCGGGACGCGGAGCACGAGGTACGCGCCCGCGCGCCACGCGTGCCGGTCGCCGAGCCGCGCGACCAGCCAGTGCCACAGCCCGGGCCGCAGCGCCACCGGCGCCGGCGCGCGCAGCGGCGCGTCGAGCAGCACGCCCGCCAGCCGCCGGTGCAGGCCGCCGAGCAGCCGCATCCCCCGTACGACCCCCGCGAGCACCAGCAGCCCCAGCCCGAGCGGGCTCAAGGCGACGCCGATCGCGAGCCCGGCGAGCACGACGACGAGCGCGACCGGCGACAGCACCCCGGCCACCACCAGCCACGCCGTTTCCACCCGCGTCTGGCGCAGCGGCCCAGGCCACCACGCGCGCCGCGGCGCGCCTGCGTCCGCGGCCCGAGAAGTCATGCCCCGAAGTCTGCCCGCCGCACGGCCGGCCGACCACCGGGTTCGCCCTGGACCGGGTGGGGGATTTCCCCCGCCCGGCCCGGAGCGTCAGTCTTCTTCGGGGCGCTGCGCAGGATCGGGAGCGCGGTGCTCACGGACGCTGTCTTCCCGAGCGCGCTGCGACGCTTCCCGCATCTCGATCACGTCGGTGAGCCAGCTGCCGGTTTCGCGCGCGATGTCGCGCACGGCGCCGGTGATGATCGTCGCGATCGCCCCGATGTGAGTGGCCGCGGATTCCGTGAGCTCCTGCACCGTGTCCTTGCCGCTTTCGAACTGACCCACCATGTGAGGTTCCTCAGGCTGCTCGGAGTTGCCGGTCGGGATCCACCGTAACCTCCGGGCCGCCTGAAGGCGTTCCGGGAAGCGCCAGCTTCACGATCTTCTTGGCCACCGACCACAGCTGTTTGCGCAGCGGCCCGGTGTTGTAGGGCAGGCCGTAGCGCTCGCAGATCTCGCGCACTTCGGCCGCGATCTGCGGGTAGCGCCGCGCCGGGATGTCCGGGAACAGGTGGTGCTCGATCTGGTGCGAGAGGTTGCCCGAAAGGATGTGGAACAGCGGACCGCCGGTGATGTTGGCGGACCCCAGGATCTGGCGCAGGTACCACTGGCCGCGCGACTCTTCGTCGGTCTCTTCCTGGGTGAAGCTCTCCACGTCGGCCGGGAAGTGGCCGCAGAAGATGATCGAAAACGCCCACAGGTTGCGCACGAGGTTCGCGCTCGCGTTGCCCACCAGTGTCAGCGGCGCGAGCGGACCGGTCAGCAGCGGGAAGAGCACGTAGTCCTTGCCGATCTGGCGCGCGGCCTTGCGCATGATCTTGCGCAGCACCGGCACGTTCTCGGCCCACGTGCGCTCACCCTTGAAAACCCGCTCGATTTCGAGGTCGTGCAGCATCACGCCCCACTGGAACAGCAGGGCGAGCAGCGTCGCGTACACGGGGTTGCCGAGGTAGTACGGGTGCCACTTCTGGGCCGCGTCCATCCGCAGGATGCCGTAACCGATGTCGCGGTCCTTGTCGAGGATGTTCGTGAACGTGTGGTGCAGGTAGTTGTGGGAGTGCCGCCAGTTCTCGGCCGGCGCGACGTTGTCCCACTCGAACCGCTGCGAGCTCAGCTCCGGGATGCGCGTCCAGTCGTACTGGCCGTGCATCACGTTGTGGCCGATCTCCATGTTGTCGAGGATCTTGGCCAGTGACAGCGCCGCCACGCCGGCGACCCACGCCGGCGGCAGGAAACCGGCGAACAACAGCCCGCGTCCGGCGACCTCCAGCCCTCGCTGGGTCTTGATGATCGTGCGGATGTACTCGACGTCGGCCTCGCCGAGGTCGTCGACGACGCGTTGGCGCAGTGCGTCGAGCTCGCGGCCGAACTCCTCGATCTGTTCGGGCGTGAGGCGGTCCTGAAGTCCTGTCATGGCGTACCTCCTGTGTCTTGCGGGACACCCGCACCCGGTCGGCGTCGCGATCGGGCGGGGCATGGTGTGCTCACGACGCCTCTCAAGCGTTGATCTCGACGTCCCCGACCGGGACGCTGATGCAGAGCTGGATCTCTTCGTCCTCTTCGCCGGAGACCTCACCGGTGCGGGCGTTGCGCACGCGCCCGGCGGTCTTCACCTGGGTGCAGGAGAAGCAGATGCCCATGCGGCACCCGTGCTCCGGCGACAGGCCGGCGTCTTCGGCCTGCTCCAGCAGCGGCTTGCCCGAGTTGGCGCATTCGCGGCCGCTGCGCGCGAACCGCACGGTCCCTTCGGCTGCCTCCGTGTCGAAGTTCAGCGGCGGTGCCGTGAACTCTTCGGTGTGCAGTCGTTCACCGAGTCCTTCGGCCTCGAACAGTTCGCGCACCGAGTCCATGAGCGGTTTCGGGCCGCAGACGAACGTCTCGGCGTCGCGGAACCACGGCGCGGCGTGGGCGAGGTGCTGCTTCGAGAAAAACCCGCTCAGGTCGCCGCCCCGGCCGTGGGTGTGCGCGTGGACCACCCGGAACCCGCGGTGGCGCTCGGCGAGCGCGGCCAGCTCGGTGCGGTAGAGCACGTCGTCGGCGGAGTTGGCGTAGTGCAGGAACACGACCTCGCCGCGGTGGCCTTCGACGACGAGCCGGCGCGCCATCGCGAGCACCGGCGTGATGCCGCTACCGCCGCTGACCAGCACGATCCGCTCCGGTCGCGGCGAGGGCAGCGTGAACTCCCCGTCCGCGGCGGAGAGCCCGAAGACGGTGCCGACGCGGGTGGTGGCGTGCAGGTGGCGCGACACCAGGCCGTGCGGGTCGGCCTTCACGGTGAACTCGAGGTCGCCGCTGCCCGGCCCGCACGGTGAGTAGCAGCGGGTGCGCCGGACGCCGTCGATCTCCGCGGTCAGGCGCACGTACTGCCCGGCCTCGAAGCCCCGCCACGCGCGGCTCGGCCGGACGGTGAACGTGACCGTGTCCGGCGTCTGGTGCCGGACGGCGACGACGCGGCCGCGGATCTCGCGGCGGACCAGCATCGGGTCGAGCAGTTCCAGGTAGCGGTCGGCGCCGTGCGGGGTGAGCAGGGCCTCGGCGAGCGAGGCGAGCCCGCGCAGGCGCTGCTGGAGCAGTGCTGTCATCACGCCCTCCGGATTTGAGTGCACATCTGTACACTCACTAGTGTGGGGGCACGGCCCAGGTGGCTGTCAACGCGGGAGCGAGGTGATGTGACGTGGACCATGCCGAAGGCGTCAGTACGCTGCCGGACGTGTCCGAAGCGGAGATGCCGGCGTCGGTGAGCCGGCAGGAGCGCAAGCAGCGCACCCGCCAGGCGCTGCTCGACGCGGCACTGGAGCTGCTCGCCGACCGCGGGTTCGGCAGCCTGTCCCTGCGCGAGGTCACCAAGCGCGCGGGCATCGTGCCCACCGCGTTCTACCGGCACTTCACCTCGATGGACGAGCTCGGCGTCGCACTGGTCGAGGAGACCACACGCACGTTGCGCGGGATGATCCGCACCGCGCGGACCGAGCCCGCGAGTCACCGCGGCATGATCGACGCGTCCGTGCGCACGCTGTATGAACACGTGCGCGCCCACGAGGACCACTTCCGCTTCGTCACGCGCGAGCGCTACGCCGGCACCGGCCCGGTGGCGCGCGCCATCGGCGTGGAGCTGCGGCTGTTCTCCAGCGACCTGGCGATCGACCTCGCCCGCTTCGACGACCTGCGCGAGTGGCCCACCGAAGACCTCCACGCCCTGGCCGATCTCATCGTCACGGCCATGCTCGCCACGGTCGTCGACCTGCTCGAGGTCCGCCACGGCGACCGCGAAGCCGACGAACGCACGTTGGCGCTGGCCCGCAAGCGCCTGCGGATGATCCTCGTCGGCGTGCCCCACTGGCGCCCGTCCGCCTAGCCGCGGGCCGGCGCCCAAGAGCTACGATTTCCTTGACCAGCCTGTTCTTCGGAGACGCCGGATCTTCGGCGGGCGAGGTCGTGGAGGAGCGCTGTGGACACCGGGTCGGACGTGCGTGCGGAGTTCAGCGACCCGGCGGAGAACCTGGCGTTCGACGAGGCGCTGCTGCGGGAAGGCCCGGCCGCGCCGGTGCTTTGGCTGTGGCGCAACCCGGTGAGCGTGGTCGTCGGCCGCGGGCAGAAGGTGGCGCGCGAGGTGCGCGTGGCCGAGTGCGAGCGCGACGGTGTGCCGGTGCTGCGCCGGGCCAGCGGTGGCGGCACGGTGTTCCACGATCCGGGCAACCTCAACGTCACGCTCGTGCTGCCTGGCCCCGCCGACCGGCCGCTGGAGATGCTCGGGCTGGTGATGTCGGCGGCCGTCGAGAAACTCGGCCTGCCGCCGCGGCTCGGTGAGCGCGGCCTGTTCGTGGGCGACGCAAAGCTGTGCGGGTTCGCGGTGTTCCGGACCAAGAACGGGCTGCTGGCGCACTCGACGCTGCTGATCGACACCGACGCCGCGCGCGTCGGCGCCTACCTCACCGGGCCGCCGCAGGACCCGAAGCCGCTCGACTCGCACCGCAGCGAGGTCGCGTCGCTGGCCGACCACGGCGTGCGCCCGCCGGAGGGCGAGGTGGAGTCCGTGGTGCGCGCCGCCGCCGCGGGGCTGCTCGGCCCGCTCGTGCCGAGGCCGCCGACGGACGCGGAGCTCGAGCGGCAGCGCGTGCTGCTGGACACGCGCTACCACTACGACGGCTGGCACGCCGACGGGAAACAGCGCCGGTGAGCGCTACTCGCTCGCGGAGAAGGTGACGGCGGGGATCTTCTTCACCGGACGTCGGGCCGGCTTCGGCTCAGTGGTCTTCACCACGGTTTTCGGCTCCGCGGCCGCGTTTTTCACCGGTTGAGTTTTCTTGGCCCGCGTGGTCTTCGGCGCCGGTTCGGCCGGGCGGGCCGGGGTCTTCGCCGCCGCGGTGCGCTTGGCGGGCTTGGCCTTCGCCGGAACTTCCTGTGGTTCCACGGCTTTCGCCCCCGCCACCATCCGCGGCCGCTGCTTGCGGCCACCCGTGCGGCGGCCGTTCGTCACGTACGGGTCGAAGATTTGCCGAAGTGCCGCGGCGTTGTGCACGGAGAGGTCGATCTCGTAGTCGAGCCCGTCGAGGCCGAAGCCCACCGTCTCGGCGGCGGGTTCGCCGGTGAGGTCGTCCAACACGTGGACGGCGGTGTTCTTGGCCATGCGAAAGCCCTCCGTGCTCGATCGTGGTCGTGCGTGCAATCGGCACGGCGACGACCCGGTCACCCGGTGTCGCCGATATCTTGCAGCTCGCGGCAGAGAGTATCGGCTGGCTTGCGTGAAGCCGCGCGGTGGTGTGCGCTGAACCCATGTCAGGACAGACTTTCGACGTCGTGGTGATCGGGGGCGGCCCGGTCGGTGAAGTGGCCGCGGAACGCGCCGCCATGGGCGGGTTCAAAGTGGCGCTCATCGAGCACGAGTTGTTCGGCGGTGAGTGCTCGTACTGGGCGTGCGTCCCGAGCAAGGCGTTGCTGCGCCCCGGGAACCTGCTCGCCGCGGCCAAGCGCATGCCAGGAGTGGTGGTCGGCGACGCGCTCGACCCGGCGCAGGTGCTCGCCCGACGGGACTCGTTCACCGGCCGCGGTGACCCGCAGGGGCAGGACCACGGCCAGGTGGACTGGGCGCGCGGGGTCGGCGTCGAGCCGATCCGCGGCCACGGGCGGATTTCCGGTGAACGGGAGGTGACGTTGTCCGACGGGCAGGTGCTCACCGCGCGCCACGGCGTGATCGTCTGCACCGGCAGTGTGCCGCTCACCCCGCCGATCCCCGGCCTCGACACGATCAAGCCGTGGGGCTCGCGTGACGCGACGTCCTCGTCGGCCGTGCCGGCGCGGCTCGGCGTGCTGGGCGGTGGCGTCGTCGGTGTGGAGATGGCGCAGGCGTGGGCGCGCCTGGGTGCGCAGGTGCACCTGATCATCACGGGCAAGCGCCCGCTGCCGCGGCTGCCGGAGTTCGCAGGCGACCTGGTGCTCGCGGGCCTGCGCGCCGACGGCGTGATCGTGCACACCGGCTCGGGCATCGACGAGGTGTCCGCTGTGGACGGCGGCGGCGCCTCGCTCAAGCTCACCGGCGGCGAGGACCTGGTGGTCGACGAGCTGCTGCTGGCCACGGGCCGCGTGCCGGCGACCGGCAGCGTCGGGCTCGAGGTCCTCGGCCTGCCCACGGAAGGCCCGCTCGAGGTCGACGAGAGCGGCCGCGTGTCCGCCGTGGACGGTGGCTGGCTCTACGCCGCGGGCGACGTCACGGGTCGCGCGCTGCTGACCCATCAGGGCAAATACGGTGCCCGCGTGGCCGGCGACAGCATCGCCGCGCGCGGGCGCGGCGAGGACATCTCCACCGCGCCGTGGAGCCGCTACAGCGCGACCGCCGACCACCATGCCGTGCCGCAGGTCATCTTCACCGACCCGGAGGTGGCGTGCGTCGGTCTCAGCGAGGCCCGCGAGGGCTCGGCCGACCGCGTCGTCGACATCGACATCGCGGTCGCCGGCTCGGCCCTGTTCGCCGACGGCTACACCGGCAAGGCCCGCATGGTCGTCGACACCGACCGCGGCGTGATCCTGGGCGTCACCTTCGCCGGCCAGGACGTCGCGGAAATGCTGCACTCCGCCACGATCGCCGTCGTGGGCGAAGTCCCCCTCGACCGCCTGTGGCACGCGGTCCCCGCGTTCCCGACCATCAGCGAGGTCTGGCTGCGGCTGTTGGAGGCATACGGCCTGTAGGAAGGTTTTGGCGGCGGCGGGTCCTCGGCTCTTGCCGGGGACCCGCTTTTTTTGCGGCGGCCGCGGGTTTCCGCAGCTCGGGTCCGGCAGGCGAACGCGATTGCCCAGCGGCGCCACGGTGTGTCGGCGCCCGGCTGTGCGATGGCGGTGCGTGCGGGGTTCGGTGTTGGGGCGGCAGGTTCGTTCAACGCGACGGCGCCGCGGGATTCATCGGCCTGGCGAGCTCCTGCGGCCGCGCGCGGTTGCGCGGCGGCGCCGTGGTGTGTCGGCGCCCGGCTGTGCGATGGCGCTGCGTGCGGGGTTCGGTGTTGGGGCGGCAGGTTCGTTCAACGCGACGGCGCCGCGGGATTCATCGGCCTGGCGTGCTCCTGCGGCCGCGCGCGGTTGCCCGGCGGCGCCGCGGTGTGTCGGCGCCCGGCTGTGCGATGGCGCTGCGTGCGGGGTTCGGTGTTGGGGCGGCAGGCTCGTTCAACGCGACGGCGCCGCGGGATTCATCGGCCTGGCGAGCTCCTGCGGCCGCGCGCGGTTGCCCGGCGGCGCCGCGGTGTGTCGGCGCCCGGCTGTGACGGCGCTGCCTGCAGGGCTCGGTGTTGGGGCGGCAGGCTCGTTCAACGCGACGATGCGGCCGGTTTCCGCAGCCCGTCGCGGTCAGGCGAGCGAGAGGGCGCCGCGAGCTTCGCGGACTTGCCTGCCGGCGGCCGCGGCGCGACTGCCCGGTGGCACCACGGTGTATCGGCGGTTCACCATCCGCTTGCGGCGGGGGCGGGGCTCGGCGGCGGGGCAGGACAGGTCTGGACCCGCGAGAGTGTCGCGGGTTTCCCTGGTCTGCCGTGCAGGGCCCGCAGCGCGCGGTTGCCCGGCGGGGTCGCGGTGTGTCGGCGCCCGGCTGTGCGATGGCCCTGCGTGCGGGGTTCGGGTGGTGGGTCGCTGGCACGGTCAACGCGACGGCGCCGCGGGCTTCAGCGGTCAGGCGGACGAGAAATGCCTGGCACATCGCGGTGTGCCAGGCATTTCTCGTCGGGGTTCGGTTGCGGTCAGGCGGGCATGGCGAGCGCGAGGGCGCCCTGGGCGGCGCGGCTGAGGCCGGGGTCGTCCGGAGTGGACGGACCGGACTGCCACACGACCTGCACCAGCCGCACGCCGGTGCCGTCGAGTTTGCTGGCGTAGGCGGCGCTGTCGAACTGCGGCGGTGGGCCCGGCCACTTGCCGGTCTCGGTGGCGACGTCGAGGATGCCGCCGCCGCCCGGGGTGTCGGCGACCTGTTTGAAGTGCGTGGCCTGGGCGGCGTCGGGGAACTGGACCACGGCCATCGTCACCGCGGCGGCGCGCCCGTCGACGAGGGCCGTGTAGCTGGCGCGGCTGACGGCGGAGCAGCTCGTCTGCTGCAGGCTGGCCTGCACGTCGCCGAACGCGTGCGACGCGCAGCGCTGGTCGGAACTGCTCGCCCGCGGTTCGAACGACAGGCTCGGCGCCGCGCTACCGGCCGGCGCACTGCTCACGGCCGCGGGCGGCGGCACCGGGCGTGCGCTCGAACTCGGCGCCGGGGCAGCCTCGCCGCCCCCACCGCCCCCGGTCGCCGCCACGACGATCGCCGTCACCAGCAAGATCGCCAGCAGCCCGATCGCGGCCACCGGCACCCACCGCACGGTCCGCGACTGCTCCTTCGCTCGCGGCGGCGCACCACCACCCGCGGGCACTCCCACCGACCCGGAAGCCGACGGAGCCGACGACGCCGACGACACGGCCCGCGGCGGAGTCGCTCCGGCCGCGGTCGCCGCAGCACCCTGCCGGGCCGCCGGCACGGGCGGCTTGCCACCCGGTCCGGCGTTGGGACCGGCTGTGGTGGGTTTGCTGCCTGGTCCGGCGTTGGGACCGGCTGTGGTGGGTTTGCTGCCTGGTCCGGCGCTGGCGCCGGCTGCGGTGGGATTGCCGCCAGGACCACCCGCGGGCTTTCCGCCAACAGCGGCAGGAGATTGCCCGGCCGGAGCGACAAGCGGAATACCACCAGCAGCGGCAGGAGGCGTTCCACCAGCGGCGACAGGCGGGTTTCCGGCAGGAGCGACAGACGGCTTTCCGCCGCGCGTGGCATTGGTGGTACCACTTGGCCTGCCGTTGCCATTCCCTGGCGCACCCGGCCTCGGCGCAGGCATCGCCCGCTGCCCGGCCGGCCGCTGCCCACTCTGCTTCGGCCCACCCTGGTTCGGCGACGTCATCTTCTCCGTCACCGCCGACTCCAGCGCACCACCCCGGCCACCGCCCGAAGTGGACGGACCGTCTTCCTGCGCACCGGGGAAGCTCGGCGCGGCAGTCGACTCGGTCGGCCCGTCGGCGAGGGGAATCGCCTGCTCAGACTCGGTGGCCGAGTCCGCGGCGGCCGGGGAAGCAGCCGCACCCGCCGTGCTGGGGAAGAGCGGGTTGCCCGGCGAAGCACCCGCACCCTCGGCACCGGGGAAGGTCGGTGCGGCGGTGGACTCCGTCGGGGCATCGGCGAGGTGAATCGCCTGGTCCTGCTCGGTGCCGTGGGCCTCCCCGACGGCCGGGGGAACGGCCGCCGGGAAAGGCACAGCGGCTGGGGAAGTGGCCGAAGTGGACGAACCCGGTGCCGCCGTCGACTCGGTGGGTGCCGTGGCGAGGTGGTCTTCCGGTTCGGGAGCAGCGGCCGGGGAAGTGGCCGAAGTGGACGAACCCGGGAAAGCCGGCGCTTCGGCCGGGACGCCCGCCAGGGAAGGCGCCGCGACGTGCGGCACCGGCCGGGTGGTCGGGATGACCGGAGGTGGCGGCGGCACCGACGTGATGCGGGCACGCTGCGCAGGCTTCGACACACCAGAAACCGGAGGAGCGACAGCAGCGGGAGCAGGCACAGGCACAGGAACCGGCGGATCATCCGTGTACCGGACGAACCCCTCACCCAGCAGCACCTCGTCCGACATCGCCGGCGCATCCGGAGCCAGCGCGCCGATCAGCGCCCGCGCCTGGTCCAGCGACCGCGGGCTCCGCGCCGTCGCCAGGGATACCGTCGCGGCCAGCATGGTGGTCGGCGTCGGGTGCAGCACGCGCACGGGCCCGGCGAGGTCCGCGGGTGGCTGGTCGACCGTCTCGACGTACGGACCCACCGCCACGATCGTGCCCACCGGGCCGGAACCCGGCGCCAGTTCGGCGATGCGGCGTTCGCACTCGGCCGAGAGGTCGAGGGCTTCCGTGGCGGGGTTGACGGCGTCGTCACCGTGGACCAGTGGCCAGCCGTCGGCCTTCCACGGGCCGCCGAGCGGCGCTTCGAGGCGCAGCGCGGGGTCGGGGAGGTCGACGCCGATCACGATGAGCACGCCCTTCGGCAGCACCACCACGGCCTCGACGGCGCGGTCGCCGCCGGCCGGGCGGGCGCCGATCAGCGCCACGCCACCGATCACGGTGCTGCCGCGGCCGAGGGAGGCCAGCGCCGCCCGCACATCCTCGGCGACGCGCGACGGCTGCTGCCCGAGGCGGACCAATCGCACCGAAACCCTCCTCACCTCGTCCGTTTCGCGGCCCACGCTAGCGTGCCGACCCCGCAGATCCGTGCTACACGCGGACGCGTCGGCGAGCCTCCCTCCTCAAGGGGGATTCCCGTGCGACTTGTGGTGTTCGTGTGGCCAAACGGCACGGTTGGGGTGCAGAATGTGCTACACAGTTCGGGAAGTGGCGCAGCAAGAGAAGTGACACAGCAAGAACGACACAGCGGGAAGTGATACGGAGCCCACCAGCCGAAGCGAAGCTCGAGAGGTCGTAGGGGAAGACGTCCCTCGTCGAGCAAGCGGAGGTCAGCAGTGAGCACCCGTGGCAACACCCGAGGTGTGGTGTACGTCCACTCGTCGCCGTCTGCGGTGTGTCCGCACGTCGAGTGGGCTATTTCGGGCACCCTCGGAGCCCGAGTCGAGCTGAAGTGGACGGCGCAGCCCGCCAGTCCCGGACAGTTGCGTGCCGAGTGCGGCTGGCGCGCGCCTTCCGGTACCGCGGGCAAGCTGGCCTCGGCGCTCAAGGCGTGGCCGATGCTGCGCTTCGAGGTCACCGAGGAACCCAGCGCCGGCGTCGACGGCGAACGGTTCTGTTTCGCGCCCGGACTAGGCCTGTGGCACGGCCGTACCAGCGCCAACGGCGACATCGTGGTGGGCGAGGACCAGCTGCGCGCCCTCGTGAGCATGACCCGTGGCGGCGAGTCACTGGCGCACAAACTGGACGAGCTGCTCGCGGCGAGCTGGGACGAGGCGCTCGAACCCTACCGCCACGCCGGCGACGGCGCTCCCGTCACGTGGCTGCACCAGGTCGGGTGACACCCGTGGGCGGGTGGGTACCCTCTCGGGGGTGACCGCTCGTCCGCCCGCGCCCGCTCGCCAGCGGTGGCTGGTACCCGTCCTCGTCGTGGTGTTGTCGATCACCGTCGGCGGCGGCCTGCTCGCGCGCGAGCTGTACCGCCGCCCAGTCGTCGACGCCGCCGACCCCATCGCCCTCACGACGCCGACACCGGTGGACAAGGACGACCAGCCCGGCCCCGGTGACGTCAAGGTCACCGAGGACGGCGCCCGGCACCCCGACTACGACGCCGTGCGCGCCGTGCTGCAGGACTACTTCGACGGTATCAACCACCACGATTACGACCAATGGGCGCGCTCGGTCAGCAAGGCGCGCATCGCGGAGAACCCCCGCACGACGTGGACCAATGACTACCGGTCCACGAAGGACGGCAGCATCCTGCTGTACCGCATCGAACCCGGCGCCGGCACGTCGCTGCGGGTGCTCGTGGGCTTCACCAGCACGCAGTCGTCCCACGAGGCACCGGAAGGGCTCAAGGAGGGCTGCATCCGCTGGCGCCTGGTGCTGCCGATGATCTTCGAAGGCGGCGGGTACAAGATCGACACCGTCACCGCCGGGACCCTGCCCGAACAGGAGAAGTGCTGAACCTGCCCGCCCGGACAACGAATCAGGGCCCCTCCCACGCCGGGAGGGGCCCTGATTCGTTGCGGTGGAACCGATCAGGCGGCCGGCGTGAACAGCAGGGCGGTGTTGTGCCCGCCGAAGCCGAACGAGTTGCTGAGCGCCGCGGTGAGCTCGACCTTGCGGTTCTCGCCCGACACCACGTCGAGCTGCACCTTCGGGTCGGGATCGGTGAGGTTCAGCGTGGCGGGCACCACGCCTTCGTAGAGCGCGAGGATCGTGGCGATGCCCTCGACCGCGCCGGCACCGCCGACGAGGTGGCCGAGCGCGCCCTTCGGAGCGGTGACCACGGCGTGGTCGCCCACGGCCTTGCGGATCGCCGCCGCCTCGCCGATGTCACCGACCACAGTGGACGTTGCGTGCGCGTTGACGTGACCGATGTCCGCCGGGGACAGGCCGGCCATGCTCATGGCCGCCCGCATCGCCGCGATCTGCCCGATGCCTTCCGGGTGGTTGCCCGTGATGTGGTAGGCGTCGGACGTGATGCCGTAGCCGGCGAGCGTCGCGTAGATCCGCGCGCCGCGCTCCTTGGCGAGGTCGGCCCGCTCCAGCACGACCACCCCGGCGCCTTCGCCGAGCACGAAGCCGTCGCGGCCGGCGTCGAACGGCCGAGACGCGGCCGCCGGGTCGTCGTTGCGGGTCGACACCGTGCGCGCCTGGGCGAAGCCCGCGAGGGTGATCGGGTGGATGCACGCCTCGGTCCCGCCGGCGACCACGACGTCGGCCCGGCCGGACCGGATCATCTCGTAGCCGGTGGCGATGCCCTCGGCGCCGGAGGCGCAGGCCGAAGCGGGGGAGTGGACCCCCGCCCGCGCCTTGAGGTCGATGCTCACGTGTGCCGCCGGCCCGTTGGGCATCAGCATCGGCACGGTGAGCGGCGACACCTTGCGGAGCCCCTGCTGGTGCAACAGGTCGTTCTGGCTCAGCAGCGTCATCGGGCCACCGACACCGGTGCCGATCGACACGCCGAGGCGTTCCGGCTCGACGTCGGTGTGCTCGTCGGTCTGCTCGGCGAACCCCGCGTCGGCCCAGGCCTGGCGGGCGGCGATGATCGCCACCTGCTCGCACCGGTCCAGCCGGCGGGCCTGGACCCGCGGCAGGACCTCGGACGGATCGACGGCCAGCGTCGCCCCGATCTTCACGGGCAGGCCGAGCTCCTCGACCCAGTCCGCGGTCAGCGGGCGGATGCCGCTGCGGCCGGACAGCAGGCCGTCCCAGGTGGACGCGACGTCCCCGCCGAGGGGCGTGGTCGCCCCCATACCGGTGATCACGACGTCGATGTTGCTCATGGGAGTCTCCCCAAGGTGTCGGCTCCGGACCGGGGAGCATCCCCGGCCCGGGTACGAAGAGGACTTACTTCGAGTTGGCGGACACGTAGTTCACCGCGTCGCCGACGGTCTTCAGGTTGGCGAGCTCGTCGTCCGGGATCTTGACGCCGAACTTGTCCTCGGCCTGCACGGCGATCTCGACCATCGACAGCGAGTCGATGTCCAGGTCGTCCACGAACGACTTCTCGGCGGTGACGTCGTCCTGAGCCACACCGGCCACCTCTTCGACGATCTCGGCGAGGCCGGCGAGGATCTCAGCGTTGTCAGCCATTGGAGTTGTTCCCTTCTCGGTTCTTCTACAGGTCCACCTCGCGGGCACAGCGCCCGCGAGGGAAGTATCCATCAGGGGCAGACGAAGGCCTGTCCGGCATACGAGAGCCCGGCGCCGAAACCGATCGCCAGCACGACGTCACCCGGCTTCGCGGTGCCCGCCTTGCGCATGTGGTCCAGTGCCAAGGGAATCGACGCCGACGAGGTGTTGCCGGAGTACTTGATGTCGTCGGCCACGACCATGTCCTCGCGCGCGCCGGCGGCGCGCAGCTTCTTCGCGATCGATTCGACGATGCGCAGGTTGGCCTGGTGCGGGATCAGCACGTCCACATCGGACGGCTGAAGTCCCGCGGCTTCCAGCGCGCGCATCGCGATCGGCGCGATCTTCGTGGTCGCCCAGCGGAAGACCGACTGGCCCTCCTGGTAGATCCACTTCTCGTCGCGCATGGAGATCAGGTCCACGAGGTCACCCGCGCTGCCCCACACGACCGGGCCGATGCCCGGCTCGTCGGAGCCGCCGACCACCGCGGCGCCCGCGCCGTCGGCGAAGATGATCGCGTTGGCGCGGTCGGTCGGGTCCACCACGTCGGTGAGCTTCTCGGCGCCGATCACGAGCACCTTCTTCGCGGAGCCGGCGCGGATCAGGTCCGAGGCCACGCCGAGGCCGTAGCAGAAGCCGGCGCACGCGGCGTTGAGGTCGAAGGCGCCGGGGCTCGGGATGCCGATCCGCGCCGCCACCTGCGCGGCGGCGTTCGGGATCTGCGAGGGCATCGTGCAGTTCGGCAGGATGACCGTGTCCACTTCGGACGGATCGACGCCCGCGTCGGCCAGCGCGGCTTGACCCGCGGCGACGGCGAAGTCGACGAGTAGCTCGTCCTTGTTCCCGAAGCGGCGCTCGATGATGCCCACGCGCTCGCGGATCCACTGGTCGTTGGTGTCCATGAGTTCGGACAGGTCGTCGTTGGTCACGACGCGCTCGGGCTGGTGGCTGCCGACGCCGAGGATGCGGGTGCTGCTGGGGCCCGCGGTCAGGCGCAGGCTGGGACGGTCGGTCACTGGGCGTCCTCCTCGCGCAGCTTCGCCAGCTCGGCCGGCGTCTTCAGCGCGGTGGTTGTGGTGACGACACCCTTGAGCTGCCGCTTGACCAGGCCGGTCAGCGTGCCCGCGGGCGCGAGTTCGACGGTGCTGTTCACGCCGAGCGACACGAGGCCGTCCATCGTGAGGTCCCAGCGCACGGGCCGGGTGACCTGCGCGATGAGCCGGCGCAGGTACTCGGTGCCGCTGGTGACCACGGTGCCGTCGGCGTTCGACAGCAGCGGGCGCGTGGGGTCGGCCGGGGTGAGGCCGGCGGCGTGCTCGCGAAGGGCGTCTTCCGCCGGCGCCATGTACGGCGTGTGGAAGGCTCCCGCGACCTTGAGCGCACGGATCTTCGTGCCCTCCAGGGGTTCGGCGACGATCCGCTCGATGGCGTCGGCCGGGCCCGAGGCGACGATCTGGCCGGCGCCGTTGCGGTTGGCCGCGGTCAGGCCCTGACCTTCGAGCCACGCGACGACCTGCTCGGGGTCACCGAGCATCACGGCCGCCATCGACGTCGGCTCCAGCGCGCAGGCCTTGGCCATCTCGGCGCCGCGCACCGCGGCCAGCGCCACGGCGTCGGCCGGGGTCAGCACCCCGGCGATCGCGGCGGCGGCGAGCTCGCCCACGGAGTGGCCGGCCACCGGTGCGTCGTCGGCCACCGGTGCCACCTGCTGCAGGCGCTCGAACGAGAGCAGCGAGAGCGTGACGATCAGCGGCTGCGTGACCGCGGTGTCCTGGATCTCCTCGGCGTCGCCTTCCGTGCCGAGGCGGACGAGGTCGAGCCCGGCGCGGGCGGACCACTCCTCGACGCGCGCGCGTGCGCCGTCGGTCTCGAGCCACGGGGAAAGCATGCCGGGGGCCTGTGAGCCCTGGCCGGGGGAGAGGACTGCTGCTGTCACGTCGTCTATGACACCACGGGCGGGGGTGCGCACCCAGATGCGGGCGGTCACCAAGTCCGTGCGGGGTTATTGGAGGAAACCTCCAAAGACCCGCGAGAGAACCTTGCCCTTAACCCAGATGCCTTGTGGGATTCAACCATCGCTTGTCGTGAAGTCTGTCACGGGACCGGTGTCGCACGCCGGCGCGTCACGCCGCGTCACCGCTGAGTCTGCCGCGAGCGTCACCACAGGCCGCGGCCACGGGCGAGCCGGCCGACGGTGAGCGCGGCCCGGAGCACGAACGCGTCACGCGGTTCGGTGGGGTTGCGGCCGGTGAGCTCGGCCGCTTTGCGCAGCCGGTACCGCACGGTATTGGGGTGCACGAACAACGTCTGCGCGCAGCGTTCGAGCACGCCGCCGCTTTCGAGGTAGGTCTCCACCGTGCGCTGCAACGCGGGGCCCGCCTCCTCCAGTGGCCGCGCCACGAGCTCCACCAGCAGGCGCTCGGCCTCGGGATCACCTGAGAGCGCGCGCTCGGGCAGCAGGTCGTCGGAGCGGACGGGCCGCGGCGCGCCCGGCCAGCCGACCACCGCGCGCAGGCCCGAAAGCGCTTCGGCCGCGCTGTGGTGCGCCTCGGCGAGCGACGGCACGGTCGGGCCGGCGACCACGGGACCGTCGGCGAACACCGCGGACATCCGCGAGAGCGTTTCGCGTTCCTTCACGCCGCCTTCGGTCGGGCCGCCGATCACGATCACCAGCCGTGAGCCCTGCACCGACAGCAGCACGGGCCGGCCGACGCGCGCGGCGCGGCTGCGGACCTCGAACACGACCGTCGGCGGGTCCTCCGAAGGCGGGTTGCCCACGATCACGGTCGCCGCCGACGCGGGGTCCCAGCCGAGCGCGGCCGCGCGCGAGAGCACGGCCTCTTCGGCGTCGCCGCGCACGATGCCGTCGACGACCAGCGCCTCCAGCCGCGCGTCCCACGCGCCGCGCGCCTCGGCCGCCGCCGCGTAGGAGTTGGCCGCGGCGAACGCGATCTCCCTGCCGTAGCGCAGGATTCCCTCGATCAGGGCCGCGCGCTCGGCCTCGCTCGCGGCGAACTCCGGCAGCTGTTCCTCGAACTGCTCGATCGCGAGCCGCACCATGCTCACGGCCTGGCGCAGGCTGATGTAGCGCGACAGCTCGGCCGGCGCGTCGCGGAACGCCTCGGTGGTGAGCTTGAGCGCTTCCTTCGAGTCGCGCAGCCAGTCGACGAACCCCGCCGCGCCCGCCTGCGTGATCAGCAGCACGCTGGCGCGCTGGTCGGCGGGCAGCCGCCCGAACCACACCAGCCGGCGTTCCATCACTGCGACGCTCGCGCTCGCGAGCCGCCCCGAGGCGTGGTCGAGCGAGCGCAGCGTCTTCGCCGACAGCCCGTGGTGCTTCGGGACTCGGCGCCCCGTCGTCTCTGCCATTCGTTCCGATCCTCCGCTGGAATCCTAGTTGGACATTCGATCGGCAACTTTCGGCCGCGGACACGCAACCCGGGGCGCTAGGCACCGTCAAGCGGGATCTCTACGATCCGTAACCGGTGATGTACGTCACCAAATCCGACAACAAGGGGGAAAGGGCCGATGCCAGAGCCCGGACTGGAGATCGACGCGGTCTCCAAACGCTACGGCACCGTCGTGGCACTGGAGAAGATGACTTTCGACGTGCGGCCCGGCGAGCTGTTCGGCTTCGTCGGCAGCAACGGCGCGGGCAAGACCACCACGATGCGCATCGCGCTCGGGGTGCTGAGCGCGGACGCGGGCGAAGTCCGCTTCGCGGGTTCGCCGATCACGCACGAAACCCGGCGGCACATCGGGTACATGCCGGAAGAGCGTGGTTTGTACCCGAAGATGAAGGTGGGTGAGCAGCTGACGTACCTCGCGCGGCTGCACGGGATGTCGGCGGCCGACGCGAAGGCGTCGACCGAGCGCTGGACCGAACGCCTCGGCGTGGCCGCGCGCCGAGGCGACGAGGTGGAGAAGCTCAGCCTCGGCAACCAGCAGCGTGTGCAGCTCGCGGCCGCCCTGGTGCACGAGCCCCGCATCCTCGTGCTGGACGAGCCGTTCTCTGGCCTGGACCCGGTCGCGGTCGACGTGATGAGCAAGGTGCTCAAGGAGAAGGCGGCCGACGGTGTGCCGGTGGTGTTCTCGAGCCACCAGCTCGATCTGGTGGAGCGCCTCTGCGACCGCATCGGGATCGTCCGGAGTGGACGGATGGAGGCGATGGGCACCGTCTCGCAGCTGCGGGCCGGCGGCACCGTGCGGCTGCTCGTCGACGCGCCGCAGGCGGCCGAGGGCTGGGCGGCGAACCTGCCCGGTGTCACGGTGCTGGGCCGCGACGGTTCGGTGACCGAGCTCGAGCTGGCCGACGGTGCCGACGACCAGGTCGTGCTGCGCGCGGCGCTGGCGACCGGGCCGGTGCGCGAGTTCGCGCGGAAGCTCCCGTCGCTGACCGACCTGTTCCGGACCGCCGTCACCGAGCACCACCACGAGGAGGCGGCGGCATGAGCACCCCCGACGTCCGCATGAGCCCGCTGTCCGGAGTCGGCCTGGTCGCCTCGCGCGAGATCAGCACGCGGCTGAAGTCCAAGGCCTACCGGATCAGCACGCTCGTGCTGCTGATCCTCATCGTGGCCGCGGTCGTGGTGCTGAAGCTGGTCGGCGGCAGCAGCGGTCCCGATTCGACCGTCGGCTACGTGCCGGCCGCGGCACCGCTGTCGGCGCCGCTCGCGGCGATCGGGAAGTCGGTGGGGCAGGACATCGCCACGCAGCCCGTCGCCGACGAGCAGGCCGGGATCGCGAAGCTGAAGGACGGCTCGATCGACGCGCTGCTGGCCCAGGGCGCGGACCGGGTGCACGTGCAGGTCGAGAAGGACCTCGACGGCAACCTCAAGAACGTGCTCACCGTGCTCGCGGGCCGCGTCGCGCAGAACTCGGAGATCCTCGCGCAGAACGGTGATCCGGCGAAGGTGGATGCCGCCGTCGCGAGTGCGAGCATCGACGAGCTGCCGCCACTGGAGAAGCCGTACGACTACGACGGCCAGCAGCTCGTGCTCGGCATCATCGCGGGCATCCTCATCTACATGTCGCTCCTGCTCAACGGCCAGAGCGTGGCGCAGGGCGTGGTCGAGGAGAAGACGTCGCGCGTGGTCGAGCTGCTGCTGTCCACCATCAAGCCGTGGCAGCTGATGGCGGGCAAGGTGCTCGGCATCGGCACGGTCGGGTTGATCCAGATGCTCGTGATCGGGATCGTCGGGATCGCCGCCGGCCTGGGGACGGGGGTGCTCACCATCTCGGCGTCCGCGGCCATCGGCACCGTCGTCTGGCTGGTCGTCTGGTACTTGCTCGGGTTCTTCATGTATTCGATCGTGTTCGCCGCGCTCGGCGCGCTCGTGTCGCGGCAGGAGGACGTGAGCGGTGCCGTGTCGCCGGCGTTGATGCTGGTGATCGCCGGGTACGTCGTGGGCATCTCGGTGCTGCCCTCGGACCCGTCGAACAAGTTCGCCGAGGTCCTTTCCGTGATCCCGGTCTTCGCGCCGACGCTGATGCCGATGCGGCTGGCCATGGGCGGGGTGCCCGTGTGGGAAGCCGTGGTGTCGGTGGGACTCGTGGTGCTGCTGATTCCGCTTTTGATCTGGCTGGCCGCGCGGATCTACCGCAACGCCGTGATGCGCACCGGGGCGAAGGTGAAACTGCGCGACGCGCTCCGCGCGGCCTGAGTGTCCGTTCGGTGAACGCGTGTCGTCGCCCTGTGAAACCGAAGGACGCCGAAACCTCGAAGGGCGCTGAAAGCCCCGAAGGATCCGGCGAAACCTGAAGCGTATTCGCAGGGCGACGACACGAACACCCGCTGAATACGCCCGGTGGTAATACCCGCAAATGCTCGAGGCCGCCCGGCGCTTGCGGTTTACGCTGCGCCGGACGGCCTCGTCTCCCCGGTCCCCACCGGTAGTACAAGTATGGCCGCGATTGATCTTCCGGCGCCAGTCGTCTCACTCGATCGTGGTGCAACGCACTCCCGCTGGCTGGGTACCTGATCATCGACCCGCTGCAACGGCCCGCAGCCGGGAATCCACGACGAAGGGAGCCAGCGTGGGTGAGCAACTCAAGGACGGACTCGGACAGGCCTGGAATCTGGTGGCCACGTTCGTCCCGAAACTCGTCGGTTTTCTGATCATCCTGCTGATCGGCTGGCTGATCGCGAAAGCGGTGTCCAAAGCGCTGTCACTGGTGCTCGGAAAACTCGGATTCTCCCGGCTCGTCGAGAAGACGGGGCTGACCGGAATGATGAAGCAGGCGAATGTCGACGCCACCGGCATCCTCGTGAAACTGGTCTACTACTTCATTCTGCTGATCGCGCTCCAGCTGGCGTTCGGCGTGTTCGGTGAGTCGAATCCGGTCAGCCAGCTGCTCAACGACATCATCGCGTTCCTGCCGCGGATCGTGGTGGCGCTGGTGCTCATCGTCGTGGCGGCGGCCATCGCGAAGGTCGTGCGGGACGTCGTGAACTCGGCGATGTCCACGCGGCCGGCGGGCCGGCTGCTCGGCACCGTCGCCTACTGGCTGATCATGGCGTTCGGCATCATCGCCGCGCTGGGCCAGGTCAACATCGCCACCGCCATCACCGGCCCGGTGCTCATCACGGTGCTGGCGACCATCGGCGGCGTGATCGTGGTCGGCTTCGGTGGCGGTCTCATCAAGCCCGCCCAGGACCGCTGGGGCGGCTGGCTCACCAACCTGCAGGGCCAGCTGAGCCCGGGCAACGGTGGTGGTCAGCGCCAGGTCGGCGGTCAAACGCAGGCCCAGACCACTCAGGCCCAGGCCCAGACCACCCAGGCGGCGCAGCCGCAGACCGCGCAGACCCGCACGCAGCCGGTTCAGCCGGGAGACGGCCACCAGGCCGCGAACGACACCCCGACCCCGCCGGTCGGGTTCAACCGCGTCGATCGCTGATCCCGTTGCGGTTCGGACAGGCCCGGTGCATCGGGAGGGCACCGGGCCTGTCCGCGTGCCGAGACGGTGTCGCCCGCCTCACACTCCGGGGAATCCCGCGACCGCCCCGGGTGTTGGCGCCAGAGTTACATGGGGGACGAGAAAGGGTGCGGACGTGGACTTCCTGTTGCAGCACGGTGTCACGGTGTTCGGCCAGTGGATCTCGATCGCGGAGCTCGCGGGGCAGGTGCTCGCGCTCGCGGTCGTGTTCCTCGCCGACCGGCGGACGCTGTGGACCTGGCCCGTGCAGGTCGGTGCGACGATCCTGCTGTTCTCCGTCTACGTTTCCGCGCACCTCGGCGGCCTGGCGAGCCGGCAGGTCGCCATCCTCGCGATCTCGCTCTACGGCTGGTGGGCGTGGCGCCGCCGCACCGACCCCGTCAACGGCGTGGTCGTGCGCACGGGCCGGCCCGCCGAGCGCTGGGCGATGGCCGGCGCGTTCGCCGTCGGCACCGTTGCGATGGCGCTGGTGCTCCAGGCGCTCAACGCGTCGTGGGCGCCGTGGCCCGACGCCGCGATCTTCGTCGGCACGCTCGTCGCCTTCGGTGCGCAGGGTGCGGGACTGGTGGAGTTCTGGGGCGTGTGGCTGGTGGTCGACGCGATCGGGGTGCCGCTGCAGATCTCCTCGGGCCTGTACTTCTCCGCCGCGATCTACCTCGTCTTCGCGGTGCTGGTCGTGCACGGCTGGTGGAACTGGAACCGTTCGGCCAAGCGCGTGGCCGTGCACCGGGCGGTCACGGCAGCATCCAGCTGAGCACCGGGGTGCTCTGCCCGAACACGATCAGGCACATCACCAGCAGCAGCCCCACGCTCCACGGCAGCACCTTGCGCAATAGCTTGCCCTCTTCGCCCGGCAGGTTGGCCGCGACGCACGCGATGGTCAGGTTCTGCGGCGAGATCATCTTGCCCAGCACACCGCCGGAGCTGTTCGCCGCGGCCAGCAGGTCCGCGCGCAGGCCCGTCTGGTGCGCGGCCGTGACCTGCAGTGCGCCGAACAACGCGTTGGCCGAGGTGTCGGAGCCAGAGACGGCGACGCCGAACCAGCCGAGCACGGGGGAGAGGAACGCGAGCCCGGCGCCGGCCGCGGCGATGAACGTGCCGATGGTGGTCGTCTGGCCCGACAGGTTCATCACGTAGGCCAGCGCGAGCACCCCGGTCACGGTGACGATCGCGAACCGCAGCTCCTTCACCGTCGCCAGCCACTCCCGCCCGGCCGTGCCCGCGGCGACCTTGAGCGCCACGAGCGTGAGCAGCCCCGCGATGAGCACGAGCGTGCCGCCGGTGTTGAGGAACGGCAGCGAGAACGTATTGCCGGACACGGCTTTGCCGTCCGGGCCGTGCACGTCGAGGCCCGGCCAGTGGAACTTCCACGTGGCCGTGTCGAGCAGCTTCTTGATCGGCGGCACCTGCGCGAGCGAGAAGATCACGATGATCAACGCATACGGCAGGTAGGCGCGCACGACCTCGCCCCGCTCGTCGGGCCGGTCGAGTGTCGCGGTGTGGGAGCCGGTGAGCACCTGCTCGCGGACCTCGGCGGGCACCGCGCGGCGCGTCATCGGCAGCGCCACGAGCGCGGCGGCGCCGGCCAGCGCCGCGCCGATGTCCGCCAGCTGCGGCGAGACGAAGTTGGACGCGAGGAACTGCACCACGCCGAACGCGACACCGCACACCAGCGCCGGCACCCACGTCTCACGCAGGCCGCGCTTCCCGTCGACGATGATCACCAGCAGCAGCGGCACGAACAGCGCCAGCAACGGCGTCTGCCGCCCGACGATCGACGACACCTGCTCCAGCGGCAGCCCGGTCACCTGCGCGAGCGTGACCACCGGCGTGCCCATCGCGCCGAAGGCCACCGGAGCGGTGTTCGCGACCAGCGCCACCACGGCGGCCTTGCCCGGGCCGAACCCGACGGCCACGAGCATCACCGCGCTGATCGCCACGGGCGCGCCGAAGCCCGCCAGCGCCTCCATCAGCGCGCCGAAGCAGAAGGCGATGATCAGCGCCTGCAGTCGAGGGTCGTCGGAGATCCGCCCGAACGAGCGGCGCAGCACGTCGAAGTGACCCGTGTGCACGGTGACGCGGTAGATCCACAGCGCGTTGACAACGATCCACAGGATCGGGAACAGCCCGAACGCCGCCCCTTGCAGGGCCCCGGAAATCGCTTGCCCCACGGGCATTCCGTACACGGCGATACCGACCACGAGCGCCACGACGAGCCCGATCAACGCGGCGTGGTGGGCCTTGGTCCGGACCACCCCCAGCAGCACCAGCACCACGGCCAGTGGCACCACCGCGACGAGCGCCGAAAGCCCGAGAGCACCGAGCGGAGCCAGTTCCTGCACGAACACGCCGACCTCCGGGGGGACCGCCGTTTCCGGATCGCGGAAACAGCCTTTCACGAGGTGGCTGAGATACTCGTCACAGACCCACTGGTACGTCAACCCGGTGTCGCACGTCTGGACCAATGCCCCAGTGCGGCATTGGGGCATTGGGGGGCGGAGGTGGGCGGGCGCTAGCGCAGGGTCACGTGCGAAGGCCGCAGGTCGTCGACGCGGCGCACGCCCAGCAGCTGCATGGTCCGGATCATCTCGGTGCGCAGGATGTCCACGCAACGCTGCACGCCGCGCTCGCCGCCGGCCATCAGGCCGTAGAGGAACGCGCGGCCGACGAGCACGAAGTCGGCGCCGCGCGCGATCGCGGCCACGATGTCGCCGCCGGAGAGGATGCCGGTGTCGACCCACACCTCGGCGCTGCCCTGGATCTCGTCGAGCACCGCGGGCAGCAGCTCGAGCGGCGTCGGCGCGCGGTCGAGCTGGCGGCCGCCGTGGTTGGACAGGACCACGCCGTCGGCGCCGTGTTTCACCACGTCCCGCGCATCGGTCACGTTCTGCACGCCCTTGACCACGAGCTTGCCGGGCCAGGTGCGGCGCACCCAGTCGAGGTCGTCGAAGTCGAGCGTCGGGTCGAAGAGCTGGGCCAGCAGCTCGGCCACGGTGCCGTCGAAGTGGTTCAGCGAAGCGAAGTTCAGCGGCTCGGTGGTGAGCAGGTTGAACCACCACGCGGGGTGCATCGCGCCGTCGGCGAACGTCTTGAGCGTGAGCGCCGGCGGAATGGTGAGCCCGTTGCGCACGTCGCGCATGCGCGCGCCGGCCACCGGGGTGTCGACGGTGAGCAGGAGCGTGTCGTAGCCGTTCTCCCACGCGCGATTCATCAGATCTTCGCCGGCGCCGTGGTCGCGCCACACGTAGAGCTGGAACCACTTGCGCGCCTCCGGGGCCGCCGCGGCGAGGTCCTCGATGGAGGTGGTCGCCATGGTCGAGAGGCTCATCGGGATCCCGTTGCGCTGCGCCACGCGGGCCACGGCGCTCTCGCCCTCGTGCTGCATCATGCGCGTGAACCCGGTGGGCGCGAAGCCGAACGGCAGCGCCGAGGTCTTGCCGAGCACGGTCCGCGTGGTGTCCACATCGGACACTCCGCGCAGCACGTTGGGGTGGAACTCCACGCGCCGGTAGGCCTGCCGGGCGCGCAGCAGGCTGTCTTCGAGCTCGGCCGCGCCGTCGGTGTAGTCGAACGCGGCGCGCGGCGTGCGCTTGCGCCCGATCATCCGCAGATCGGCGATCGTGTGCGCGCTCGACAGGCGCCGCTCGGTCGGGTTGAGCACGATCGGCTTCGGCCGCAGGATCTGCTTCAGTTCGCTCGGCCGCGGCAGACGACGCTGGGTCACGCTCGATCACCCTTCCTCAGGCGCTGGGTACCTCAAGGCTTAGATACATCCGATGTCTACTTTAGTGGGCTGGGGCCTGGAGACAGCAAGACCCTCCAGGCCATTGTGCGGCCCGGAGGGTCTTGCGGCGACCAGTGCTTACGCGTTGCCCGAGTCCGACGTCTGCGGGCCGGCGGCCGACACGTCGTCGAGGCGGTAGCGGCGCACCGCTTCGGTCACCTTGTCGTGCGCGACCTCGCCGCGCTTGGCGAGCGCCGTGAGGGCGCCGACCACGATCGACTGCGCGTCCACGAGGAACTTGCGGCGCGCGGCCGGGCGGGTGTCGGAGAAGCCGAACCCGTCGGTGCCGAGCGTGAGCATGTCGGTGGGCACCCACGGGCGGATCAGGTCCGGCACCGCGCGCATCCAGTCCGACACCGCCACGACCGGCCCGTTGACGCCAGAGAGCGCCTGCGTCACGTACGGCACGCGGGGGCTGTCGGCCGGGTGGAGCAGGTTGTCGTGGTCGATCTCCACGGCCTCGCGGCGCAGCTCGGTCCACGACGTGGCCGACCACACCGCCGCGCGCACGCCCCACTCCTCGGCCAGCAGCTGCTGGGCCTTGAGCGCGTCGGGCATCGTGACGCCGGAGACCAGGATGTGCGCCTCCGGGCCGTCGCCCGCTGGGGCGTCGGCGTACTTGTAGAGCCCCTTGAGCAGGCCGTCGACGTCGAGGTTCTCCGGCTCGGCGGGCTGCTGGTAGGGCTCGTTGTAGATCGTCAGGTAGTAGAAGACGTTCTCGCCGTTGCCGTGAGGCCCGGTCTCGCCGTACATGCGCCGCAGACCGTCGCGGACGATGTGGGCGATCTCGAACGAGTAGGCCGGGTCGTAGGCCACGACCGCCGGGTTGGTCGCCGACAGCAGCAGCGAGTGCCCGTCGGCGTGCTGCAGGCCCTCACCGGTCAGCGTGGTGCGGCCCGCGGTGGCGCCGAGCACGAAGCCGCGCGCCATCTGGTCCGCCGCCGCGTACAGGCCGTCGCCGGTCCGCTGGAACCCGAACATCGAGTAGAAGATGTAGATCGGGATCATCGGCTCGCCGTGGGTGGCGTACGAGGTGCCGACGGCCGTGAACGACGCGGTGGAACCCGCCTCGTTGATGCCCTCGTGCAGCAGCTGGCCCTTCTCGGACTCCTTGTAGGCCAGCATCAGGCTCGCGTCGACCGACGTGTACGTCTGGCCGTGCGGGTTGTAGATCTTGGCCGTCGGGAACATCGAGTCGAGACCGAACGTGCGGGCCTCGTCCGGGATGATCGGGACGACGCGCTTGCCGATCTCCGAGTCCTTCGCGAGCTCGCGCACGAGCCGGACGAACGCCATCGTGGTGGCGACCTCCTGCTTGCCCGAACCCTTCCGGATGCCCTCGTAGACCTTGTCGCCCGGCAGCACGAGCGCCTTGGCGTGCTTCGGCCGGCGCTCGGGCAGGTAGCCGCCCAGCGCCTTGCGGCGGCCGATCATGTACTCGATCTCGGGCGAGTCGGGGCCCGGGTGGAAGTACGGCGGCAGCTTCGGGTCGCGCTCGAGCTCGGCGTCGCTGATCGGGATGCGCTGGGCGTCGCGGAACAGCTTGAGGTCGTCGAGCGTGAGCTTCTTCATCTGGTGCGTGGCGTTGCGACCCTCGAACGCCGGTCCGAGGCCGTAGCCCTTGATCGTGTGGGCGAGGATCACCGTGGGCTGGCCGTGGTGCTCCATGGCCGCCTTGTACGCGGCGTACACCTTGCGGTAGTCGTGGCCACCGCGCTTGAGGTTCCAGATGTCGCCGTCGGAGAGGTCCTTGACCAGGTCCTTCGTCCGCGGGTCGCGGCCGAAGAAGTGCTCGCGCACGTACGCGCCGTCATTGGCCTTGTACGTCTGGTAGTCGCCGTCCGGCGTCACGTTCATCAGGTTGACCAGGGCGCCGTCGCGGTCGGCGTGCAGCAGCGAGTCCCACTCGCGGCCCCAGATGACCTTGATCACGTTCCAGCCCGCGCCGCGGAAGTACGACTCGAGCTCCTGGATGATCTTGCCGTTGCCGCGCACCGGGCCGTCGAGCCGCTGCAGGTTGCAGTTGATCACGAAGGTCAGGTTGTCGAGGCCCTCGCCCGCGGCCACGTGGATGAGGCCGCGCGACTCCGGCTCGTCCATCTCGCCGTCGCCGAGGAACGCCCAGACGTGCTGGTCGTTGGTGTCCTTGATGCCGCGATCGCGCAGGTAGCGGTTGAATCGCGCCTGGTAGATGGCGTTCATCGGGCCGAGGCCCATGGACACCGTGGGGTTCTCCCAGAAGTCCGGCATCAGCCGCGGGTGCGGGTACGACGGCAGGCCGCCGCCCTCGCCGGCGTGGCTGTACTCCTGGCGGAACCCGTCGAGCTGCTCCGCGGACAGGCGGCCCTCGAGGAACGCCCGCGCGTACATGCCCGGGGAGGCGTGGCCCTGGAAGTAGACCTGGTCACCGCCGCCGGAGTGGTCCTTGCCGCGGAAGAAGTGGTTGAAGCCCACTTCGTACAGCGCCGCGGACGAGGCGTAGGTCGAGATGTGCCCGCCGACGCCGACGCCCGGCCGCTGCGCGCGGTGCACCATGATCGCGGCGTTCCAGCGGATGTAGCGGCGGTAGCGGCGCTCGATCTCCTCGTCGCCGGGGAACCACGGCTCGTTTTCCGTGGGGATGGTGTTCACGTAGTCCGTGGACGTGAGCGCGGGCACGCCGACGTTGCGCTCGCGGGCACGCTCCAGGATGCGCAGCATCAGGTAACGCGCGCGCTGCTGACCACCCCTGGCCAGCGCCTCGTCGAAGGAGTCCAGCCATTCGGCGGTCTCCTCCGGGTCGATGTCGGGCAGGTGCGCCGCGAGTCCGTCACGGATGACGCGTACGCGTGCCGGGGTCTCCTTGCCGGAGGCGCCGTCGTTCTGCGGGGCCAAGGGGTCTCCTTGTAGCTGGTTGTAGCCGTTGTAGCTGCTGGGCGGGAGTGCACGCCGATTCCCATCGTCGTCCCCGGCCCGGCTCCCGTCACCTTTACTGTCCGGTAACAAGGGTCGCCCCGAGTGCACCACTCCCCGCGTGCGGTGTATCGCGCGCGCGTTTTCTTCTCCACAACACTAGAGGAGAGGTTTCCGGGGGTTACCGGAGCGGTCGTGCGACACTGCCCACAGACACCTGCCCCGGGGGCACCGAAGACCCCGGGGGGCCTCCACGCTGCGACACGACTTGTCAAAGATCCGGTGTGGACGGTTGCGCGCAGCGCCGCGCCAGTGTTCGCTATCGACAACCGTGTACCCGAGTGTGGTGGCCGGCGCAGCTTCACCTGCGTCACCGACCACCGCGCTCCGTCGTAGTTGGAGGAGTGGAAGCAGTGGTCGCCGCGGGAGACGCAGGCACTGCCGGCGTCGCCGAGAGCCTTGGCATCAAGCCGGACATGGTGGTCCAGGAGATCGGCTGGGACGAGGACGTCGACGACGACGTCCGCGCGGCGATCGAGGAGGCGATCGGCGCCGAACTCCTCGACGAGGACGCCGACGAAGTCATCGACGTCGTGCTGCTCTGGTGGCGCGAAGACGACGGCGACCTGGGCGACGCCCTGGTCGACGCCCGTGGTCCGCTGGACGAGAACGGCGTGATCTGGGTACTGACGCCCAAGACGGGTCAGCCCGGGCACGTCGAGCCCAGTGAGATCGCCGAAGCCGTGCCGCAGGTCGGTCTGTCGCAGACCGCCAACATCAGCGTGGGAGCCGACTGGCTCGGGACCCGCCTGGTGTCGCCGAAGTCCTCGAAGGCGAAACAGCGGTGAACCGGGGCCTGCGCGGCTGACACGATAGGCTTGTCGGCGCAGGTTTCGTGATCGCTTTCGGAGAGGATTCGCCGTATGGCCGTCGAGGTCGGTACGCCAGCCCCGGACTTCACGCTCAACGACTACAACAAGCAGCCCGTCACGCTGTCGTCGTTCAAGGGTGACAAGCCGGTGCTGCTGGTCTTCTTCCCGTTCGCGTTCAGCGGGACCTGCACCGGCGAGCTCTGCCAGCTGCGCGACGAGTTCGCCGACTACGACACCCAGGGCGTCCAGATCCTGGGCGTCTCCGTCGACGCGGTCTTCTCGCTGAAGGTGTGGGCCGAGCAGCAGAACTACCAGTTCCCGCTGCTCTCGGACTTCTGGCCGCACGGCGCGGTCGCCCAGGCCTACGGCGTCTTCAACGACAAGGCCGGTATGGCGCTGCGCGGCACGTTCCTCATCGACACCGACGGCATCGTCCGCTTCGCCGAGGTCAACCAGCCCGGCGAAGCCCGCGACCAGTCGGCGTGGAAGAAGGCCGTCGCCGAACTGGCCTGACCCTCCGGCGGAACCCCGCCTCGGCCTCCGACGCCGGGTTCCGCCGCCGGGCGCATAGCTCAGCGGAAGAGCACTCGGCTTACACCCGAGCGGTCGCAGGTTCGAACCCTGCTGCGCCCACCAGCGGAAACAGGGCCCCCAAGATCATTGGGGGCCCTGCTGACATCACCGATTGACATCAGTCGTCGTCCGCCAGCCGGTCCATCCGGGCTGCCATCCTGCGCTTGGCGTCGTCCAAGACGTGCCCGTAGATGTTGGCGGTCGTCGCGATCGACGCGTGGCCCAGCTGCTCCATCACCTCCCGGATCGTGGCGCCGTCCATCAGCAGCAGCGTGGCTGCGGTGTGACGCAAGTCATGCACGCGTGCTGGATCGAGCCCAGCGTGGCGTAGCAGCCGCTGGAGCATCGTGTTGACGTTCCTCGGCTCGAACACCCGCCCCGAGCTGGTCACGAAGATCAGGTCATCCGGCTGACCCGGCGCGGGGTTCAGCGTCGAACTCAGGCGCTTTGCGGTCTCCTCCCGGTGCCGGGCCAGCGCGGCGAGGCAGACGCGGCCGAGGTAGAGCGAACGGGTGGACTTCTTCGTCTTCGTCTTCCCGAACTCCAGCCGGCCGCGCACCCGCTGGACGGTCCGCCGGACACGGAACGCGCCGGTTTCCATGTCGATGTCGGACCAGGCGAGGCCCAGGACCTCGCCCTTGCGCAGGCCGCTGGTGATCAGGATCAGCCAGAGGGCGTACAGCCAGTGCTCGGCTGCCACCTTCACGAACGCCCTGGCCTGCACCTCCGAAAGCGGCTCCACCTCGAAGGAACCGCGCGAGGGCGTCTCGACCAGCCGGGCCACGTTGCGGCCGATCAGCTCCTCGCGCATCGCGGCGCTAAGCGCGCTGCGCAGCGTTTCGAACACGTTCTGCACGTACCGGTCCGAAAGAGGCTTGCCCAGGACCGTCTTTTCCTTCCGCAGCTTCGCCACGAACGCCCGGACGTGCGCGGGGGTCAGCGCATTGAGCCGTTTGGTCCCCAGATGCTTCTTGATGTAGCGGCGGACGACGATCTCGTAGCCGGAGTAGGTCGACGGCCCGCGGTCGACCTTGATGATCTCCTCCAGCCAATAGTCGAGGTAGTCCCCGAGCTTCATGTTCGAGGAGATCGACGGGACGCCCTTGCGGTTGTTGTCGAGCATCTCGACTCGCTTGTCGTTGACCTCCTCCCAGGTCTTCCCGTAGACGAACTTGCGTTTGCGCTCACCGGTCGTGGTGAGCACGTAGACGGCGGCCTGGTAGCGGCCGTCCGCCCGCTTGACGATGGTTCCCAGGCCGTTCGCGGCGCGGCGTGGCATCAGGCGGCCTCCGATTCCTGCATCAGGGTGGCGATGTAGCTGTCGATCGAGACGCGCGGGATCCGCCGGGCGCCGAAGACCTTCACGGACTTCAGCGCTCCACTGCGGACCAGGTCGTAGACGCGAGTTCGGCCGATGCTGAGCAAGCGGGCGGCCTCTTCGACTCGCAACAGCAGCGGTTCATGCTCGGTGGGAGCGGTGCTCATGGTGGTGAACCTTTCGGATCGAGCGGGCATGACGAGATGGCCGGGCGGCGCCGGCTGCGAGACGACAGGGCGGTTACGTTGGATGCCTGCCGGGCTGGCAGGCTGGCAGAGAGGGGTGGGCACAGCCGCCATCCGAGCGACTCCACCGGGCAGTCGTTCTGCGGCTTGTTCGACCGTCAGCAGGATTCGTGGTTGGGGGTTGAGTGCAGGTCGCGGAACGAGCGTGACGACCTCGGCGGCTTCTGCTGTCTCGTCCGAACTGATGTTCCTTTCTGCTCACGGTGCGTGGTCGTGGCGGCTGTGTGCTGGCAGGTGGGGGGTGCGGCTTTGGCGGGTCTGGGGCGTCGGGGCCGTGGAGAAACCCGCAAACCCGCAAACCCGCAAAGTGGCCGTTGACCTGGGGTTTTGCTTGCGGGTTTCTCATCCGGGGGTGGTGGGAGAAACCCGCAAACCCGCGGGTTTGCGGGTTTGGAGGGATTCATGATCGAACAAACCCGCAACCCTGTCAGACCTTGTTTTCCCTGGTGAGAGAGTTACAACAAGATCTTTTGCGGGTTTGCGGGTTTCTTTTGGCGGTTGCTCTAGGAGTCGTTGCGTACTACCCAGTAGGTTTTGCAGTTGCGGTGGCTGTCGACTTCGCTGCGTAACACGACGTCGGTGTGCCAGCGGTCCACCTGCCCTGCCAGCTTCCTGCCGAGGCTCTTGGTGGTGAGCGGCTTTCCGGAGGGCGTGACCGGGAATGTCCCGGCCCAGGGGTCGGTGCCGGCGGTGGGTTCGCCGCTGATCCGCAGGTCCTGTGCGGTCATGTGTCGGTCGCCGTGGAGCTCCTCCCAGGTGAGGAAGAACGATCGCCATTCGGCGTCTTCGTCGTCGAGGTCGCGGGTGGCGTCGGCGTTGGTGAGGAACCCGCGCACGCCGTGGTGTTCGAGGAACCCGCCGAGGTGTCGGGCCCAGGGGGTGAACTGGCGCATCTGCGGGACCGCGGTGGCCGGTGAAGCGCCGTGGGCGGTCCAGTCGAGGATCAGGATCAGGACGTGGCGTAGCACGGTGGCGCGGTTGGCGGGGTCGAGGATCCAGGTGTCGAGGTTGGGGATGGTGAACCCGGTGCGGGTTTCGGGGCGGGGGCAGTTCGGGTCGAGCCGCACCCACACCGACCGGGACGCCATGTCGCCGCCGGTGCGCAGGTTGTTCCCGGTCGCGAGCCACAGCCGGTCGTTCGGGAACGTCGCGGCGGCGTTGGTGCCGAGCTTGCGGTCGGACCAGGTCCGTTCGGTGACCAGGCGGGCGAGCACGGCGGAGTCGACGACGGCGCCTTCGGCGAGGTTGTCGAACACGATCACCCCGACGGCGTCGGACAGCACCGTTGTGATCGATTTCCGGAGTTCGTCTTCGGAGTCGGTCCAGGTCAGCACCCGCTGTCCGACCAGGAGTCCGACGCAGCCGGCGAGGATGGTCTTGCCGGAGCCGGGCATGGAGGCCTCGATCATCCCGAACGGGGACAGCGCGCGGGTGAACGGCCGGATCAGCGGTGTGACCAGCAGGGCGAGGTAGTTCGCGCGGTCGGCGTCGGTGCGCCACGGGAAGTCGCGCAGGAACCGTTCGAACAGGAACTCGCGGGCCTGCGCGACTTCCTGTGGTGTCGGGTGGTCCGGGATCGGGGCGAGGTGGTGGTTGCCGGCGAGGTAGAACCCGGTCGCCGGGTCGTAGCCGGGTTCCTGCAGCAGGGTGCCGTCCGGGCGCAGCACGGGGGTGGAGATGATGCGTCGCAAGACCGGCAGCCCGGGCCAGGACTGGCGCGCCAAAACGGCTCCCAGCACGGGCCCGGGCGGGGTCACCTCGGTGTCCACCCAGTTCTCGCCGACCTTCTTCGGCCGGAACACCTCCGCATGCTCGGCCAGCAACCCGGCCAGCAGGGGCGGCTTGAGCACCGAGGCGACGATCGGCAGTGCGACGTCGTCTTCGGCGGTGGCGGGGTCGGCGGCCCCGGAAATCTCCTCGACCACCACCGGAGCCCCGTCCGAGACGTAGGTCTCGGGGATGATCCGGCGGTTCACCGCGTCGGTGAGCACGCGGATCGCCTCGGGGTCCTCCCCGACCCGCACGCGCGGACGCCCTTCGGCATTCACCGCCCACAGCGGGCGGCCTGGATTCGGCTGGCTGGACATGAGGATCTCCAATCGAGCAGTGCAGCGGAGCGCGCGAGGTGGTCAGGCCGCCGTGTCGTCCAAGAGCGTGAGTTGCTCGGCCTGACGGCGGGGCAGCATCGCGGCGAGCGCGGCTCACCAGCTGAGTAGGCAGTGCAGGTGCTCGCGTGGGTGCTGATGAATGTGCGCGGTGCCGCTGGCATGCTCCACGTATGAGTTATGACTTGGCGGTGTGGGAGGGCGACCGTCCGCCCAGTGACCAGGCGGCCGGCGACGCTTTTGGTTTGCTGTATGAGCGCCACATCGAGTCCGACGTTCAGGAACCACCCTCGGACCGCATCCGTGCTTTCGTCTCGGCGCTGCTCGATCGCTACCCGGATATCAGCGAGCAAGACGGCGAAGACAGCCCTTGGTCGACCTCGCCGCTGCTTACCGAGGCAGTCGGACCGTTGATCTACTTCCCGATGGTGTGGAGCAGGTGTGAGGAGGTCTCCGCCTGGGCTGCTCAACTCGCTGCGGACCACGGATTGGTTTGCTACGATCCTCAGCTCGAACGGCTCCGACCGTAGCGTTCTGATCACACCGGTCACCGGCGCGATCGCCCGCGGCAACGTCTTGCGATGACACAGCCGGGTGTCCGAGACGAACAATGGGGATCTCCCATCGAGCAAGCGCGACGACAGCGACCGCAACGGGTGCGGTGTCAGGCGGCGCGGCGGGTGGTGCGTTCGAGCGAGTCGACGGCGGCGGTGACGAGCCATTCGGCGGCGGGCGGGGTGACGCCGTTGCCGAGCTGGCGGATGGCTTCGCGCTTGTTCCCGGTGATGACGTAGTCGGGGGTGAAGGCCATGGCGGCCTGGACCTCGGGAACGGTGAGCATCCGGAACGAGCAGTCCTCCACCGCCGGCGCCGCTGCGGGCCAGCCGACGAGGGACTGGTGCCCGGTGGTGGTGAGTTTGCGGGCGGGTTCGGCGACCGGGGTGCACATCTCTCCGCCCGGGCCGCGGCTGGAGTTGTGGCGCACAAGCATGTGGTGATTGCCCGACGCGCACACCGTCGCCAGCGGCTCGCGCACGTCGCGCGCGGTCGAGCCGCCGCCGCGCAGCTCGGCCACGAACGCCAGCCCGGCGGTGTCCACTGTGGTCATCGTCGGCATCGCCCGCACGTCGGCGGGGTGCGCGACGCCGGTCGAGTAGTAGGGCACCACCAGCGCCGTCTCGTGCCGTGCGGTCTGCGTGCGCATCGGCATCCCGGTGGACGCGGCCTGTTTGCCCTCGCGGCCCTCCAGCGGCACCAGCAGGCCTCCCACTCGCTGGTGGTGCGGGTGCGGAACGGCTCGCCCACCGGGCGGGCGTCTTCGTTGCGGGTGCCGCCGCTGGGCACGAGCAGCGCCCGGGTGTGTGAGGTCGTCAGCGTCGCGGTGGGCCAGTCCGCCGGCCACGCCCGCGCGTACCCGGAGCCCGGGCGCACGAAGGTGTTGCCGGTGGCCTCGAACGTCATCGGCCGGCCGTAGCGGGCCAGCCCGGCCTCGATGCGCGCAAGGGTCTTGTCCGACAGCGGCTTGTCGCGGTCCCCGATCCTCTGGCCCTGGTTGGACCAGTCGATCACCGCCGCCGCCGGCAGCGCGAACGGCTCAACCACGGTCTTGCACTTGGCGAAGCGCGGGCACCGGTACACGTACTGCTGCCGGTAGCGGCCGACCTCGCGGCCCGGTTTGAACGACTGCACCGCCTCGACGACCATGTCGCAGGCCGGGCAGTAGGCCTGCGGGCGGATGTCGAGGTTCGGGCGCGGGTTTCCCTTGCGCCAGAACACCACGTACATCCGGTCCCGGCTCTGAGGCGCCCGCGGCGCGGCGATCGCGGGGGCGTGCATCGAGTTCAGCGACACGATGTGGTGGTCGTAGCCGTAGGAGTCCATCGCCAGCAGCCACGCCCGGAACGGCTCCCACTTCACCGCGTCGACCACGTTCTCCACGATCACTACGTCGTAGCGGTGGGCCTCGGCGAAGCGCGGCACGTCCCACATCGTCGCCCGTGACCGCTCGGCCACGTGATCGGGCACCTCGTCGTCGAACAGCGACGCCTGCCCCGGCGCGGCGCGGCGGCGGCCCTTGGCGATCGAGTGGTTCGTGCACTCCGGGGAGGCCCACAAGATGTTGGTCCGCTCGTAACGCCGCGGCACCACCTGCGAGATATCCGCGCAGTCGTGCTTGCAGTCGGGGAAGTTCGTCTCGTGGGTCTCGATCGCGCGCGGGCTGTGGTTCGCCGCCATCCGCAGCTCCACCCCAGGCACCGACGTGGCCCCGAGCCCGGAGCCGCCGGCGCCGCAGAACAGGTCGGTCATCGTGTACATCAGCGGCCTCCGTTCTCGTCCAGCAACGCGGGCAGGCATCCGCAGTCGTCTTCGGCGTCGTGGTGGAAGCCGATGCAGCGATCGTCGGGGCATCCGCACTCGTCGCCGTGCCACCGGCCGTCCCCGAAGTACTGCCGTGCCCATTGGGCTTGGCTGATCCCGGCGGCGCGCAGCTGCTCGCGGGCGTGGAGGTTCAGTCGTGTGCTCATGCGGCGATCTCCTGTGTCCATCCGGGGTTCTCGTTCTGCCCGAGGCGGGCGTGGTCGAGTGCGGTGTGCTCGTCGGCGGGGACACACGGCGAGGGTGGCTGCACCGATCGCTTAGCCGTCCAGGTGCAGTTCGATCCGGCCGGGTCTGGCTCCCTCGTCTGGGGGCACGACGAGGAGTTCTAACCCCGCCCTCGTGGCCTCCTCCACGTCGGCCTGTTCGTAGGCGGGGTCGATGAGGGCCCACTGGTGCTCGGTGTTGCCCTCGTCGCGGCAACGGTGGCAGTCGAGCGCGTGCAGGTGCAGTGCCACGATCCACGAGAACGAGCCCGAGTCGGGCACGGGGTGCTGGCGCGGGCAGTGCCGGGGTGGGTGGATGGTGAGCGACCCGTCGGGGTTCAGCTCGTGCCGCAGCGCCGGCCGCACCGGGAGGTCCGTGCTGCCGAACTCACTGCTAGGTCGCCGAGCTTCGAACATGCGTGCGATGCTACGGGCTGCGCCGCTGGTCAACGGGGTTCACGATGGACACATGCCCGTGCCGGAACTGCCGCTGAGGCTCGCTGTGGTCGAACCGGCCGCGGTGCTGCCCACGGGCGCGTTTGAGTACTCGCCGAAGCTGGATGGGTGGCGGTGTGTGGTGCACGTGCCGGGTTGGGTGCTGCAGTCCCGCACTGGCGGTGACCTGACGGACCGGTTCCCGGGGATTCTCGAGTCGGCGGCTGCGCTGGGCCGGGTGGTGTTCGACGGCGAGTTGTGCGCATACCGGCAGGGTCGGCTGGAGTTCGCAGCGCTCGGGTACGGCCCGGGCCGGCGCCGCGCCGAGGGCATCGCCGTCGTGTTCGTGGCGTTCGACTTGCTCGGTGCTCGCGGCCGTGACCTGCGGTTGTGGCCGCTGTCGCGCCGGCGTGAGCGGCTGGCCGCAGTGGTTGGCGCGGGCAACGCCGGCGTGCAGCTGATGATCTCAACGCTTGATGTCGCCCAGGGTCGGGAGTGGATCAGTGCAGACCAGGCGGCCGTCGGTATCGAGGGGGCCGTGGCGAAGCCACTGGCCAGCCGGTACCCGCTGCGCGGTGGCCGCGCCGGGTGGGTGAAGGTGCGCCACTACGACGACATCGACGCCGTTGTGCTCGGCGTGACCGGCAGCCCCGCCCGGCCAACCGCGCTGGTGCTCGGCCAGACCGACCGGCGCGGGCGGGTGCGTGCGGTCGGTCTGTCGGGGCCGCTGTCACGGACAGCGCTTGCGTCGCTGGCCGGTCGGCTTCGGCTCACCGAGAGCGGACCGCAGCGAGCCTCCGGGATTCTCGCCGGCCGCCTCGGTTCCGAGGACTTCACGTACTGGCCAGTCGAACCCGGCGTGGTGGTCGAAGCACGCGCGGACCGAGCCTTCGAACTGGGCCGATACCGGCATCGAGTGGCCGTCGTGCGCGTTCACGATTTATTCGAGTAGATGCAACATTGATGCACTCGGTTTCCACCGGGTCTTCGCTGGTCAAGGAACGTACCAGGCAGTGCCGCCGGTTGGCCGCAGCGGACTGCGATGCTGGTCAGCACCCCTGCCTGTACTAGATGAATCGATGTTGTGTTAGATGCAACGCCGCGGAGCGTAACCGATCCCGCCCGGTTGTCCCCTCCAGCTGGACAGGCCACTGACCTGCGACACGAATCCAGGGCGACAATCGGGCGCGAGTTTGTCCGACCCGACATTCCGGTGGCCCGTGTGGCTACTGTGGGTCGCCGGTCTGCCAGGGGTAGAGGAATTGTTCCGGGTGTAGGTGCCACGCTTCGAGGGTGGAGGTCAGGTCCGGTTCACCGACGACGGTCGCGGTCTTGATCAGGATTGCGCCGACGTCGTAGTCGAAGCTGTCGAGGCGGTCAGCGGCGTAGTCCCAGTGCTGGAGTGTGAAGGTGCGGGCGTGGTCGGCTCGTTTCCAGCCTTGGCGGCGGGCTTCCGTGTCCGCTGCGGTGATGAGCGGTGTGATGTCGATGAATGCTCGCCGGCCCGGTCGAGAGACTGGCCGCTCGGCGACCAGTCGCTGGCCGAGTCGCAGCGCGGTTAGCTTGTCGGTCGGCCACTGACGCGTGCTGCTGGTCGGGTGGGATGGCGTGCTCACGAGGCCACCGCCTCTCCCAGCCGCTCGACGAGCTGGCCGTTGTTGAAGTAACGCCTGCGCGGAGAAGAGCGTACGAGGTGAGATGCGTTCACTGCGCGCCAGCGGGCCTGGGCGGACTCGATGAGCTTAAACGCCATGGCCAGCCCGGCCCGCGGGAGCCGGGCCCCCTTTGGGAAGTCTGGTGCGGTGGCGCACGGTGCGAAGGTCGCCTCGATCGGATTGGTCGTGCGCAGGTGATCCAGTGTTCGGCCGGCTAGTTATAGAACGCCAGCAGCGTGGACAGCCGTTCAGAACCAAGGAATACCGCTCGGTTCGAATAAGTGCACTACGCCAGCTGCGAAACCAGAACAGTAGTCAAGGGGCGGGTGGGCCCCGACGCCTCGTCCAGGCCTGATGTGCGACATCGGACCGCCTTCCGCAGGCGACTACCGCATCGTCGTTGAGCACAGCTCACGCAACGCGACGGATTGCGATGTCAGCAGCGCAGGAGTGTGTCCGCGATAGGGACTATGGGGACGACTTGGATCCAGCAACGACCGATTGACTGCGGCGAGCCATACTCCATAACGACGTGAGCGCTGCCTCTACGGCCGCACTTGAGAGTGCTGGCGGAAATCATCTGGCAGATCAGCCTGTCATCGGACCGCTCGTCAGTCGGTTGTGGAGTTGGGTGACAGTAGGTCGTTGGCTAGGCCAATGAAAACTTGTCGCAAGCCGGACAGGCGCTCCGCCTCTGCAAACCACTCTTCAGCGGTCGCTCCGCTCGATCCGCTCAACGCGAGGTAGAGCGACTTCCAGTCCCAGTACGCCTGCGCAAGTTCCGGCGGTGCGTAAACCAACAGGCGAGCGTATGTGCGCTGGAGCTCCACGTAGCTTGGCCGTGACTCCAAGGGCACCGTCAGCGAAGTAGGGCGGCCGATTGACGGCACCCCGAGAACCATCGTCTCTGAGGCTTCAATTAAGAATGTTGATAGCCGTTCTTGATAGCTAATGCGCATGCTGGCCTCAGTCGACGTCCGGGCGATTTGCTCTGCGTGCTTTCGCCCGCTGACCGCGACCCTTGTGGTCCCCCATGTAGCTGTGGCGCCGACGAGGACTGTAGCTGCGGGGGCGACCCACTCCCATGCCATGGACCCCAGTGTGCGCGCCTTCCGGCCGTGCGGGTCATCGCGCCGCGCAGGGTCAGGTCGTCGTATTCAGACTGAGACCATTACCGCTTTACCCCCGCAATTCGATTCCAACTACCCGAAGACGACCATCTATGACAAGCGTTTGCGTTTGTGTGGCCGCACCGAGGGGGATGTGCTGCGATGCGCTGGTCATCGCACTGAGGCACTCTCCCTGCAAATCAAGTCTCAGGGTGGCTACCAAAAGTGTGCGACCACCTCGACCGACTGCGGCGTAATTTGCAGAGAGCAGGCATGGAGCCGATCAGGCCTTGCGGGCGACGGCTCCGGCCATCAGTCGTTGGGCGACGTTCAACGGCTTCAGGCGCGGCCCAGAGGGCCACCAGTTGACCAGCTCGACCAGCCCGGGTTCGACGAGTTCGAGCCCGTGGAACAGCTCGACGATCTCCTCCGCGGTCCGTGCCGTGACGCCACCGAGCGAGCCGCGGGCGACGGCCGCTTCGAACGCCCGCATCGCTTCGCTGTCCGCACCCTTACCGGGGTCGAAGGCATGCGAGATCGCCACATACGAACCCGAAGGCAGCGCATCGATGAACTCGGCCGTGACTTCGGCCGGGCGCGCCCGGTCACCCTTGAAGTGGTGCAAGCTCGCGATGAACAGCAGCCCGATCGGCCGGCTCCAGTCGAGGTGGCTGCACACGGTCTCGTCCTCGAGGATGCCGCGCGGATCGAAGATGTCGCCGGCGATGTAGCGGGTGTTCTCGTTCTCCTCGAGCAGCGCTCGGCCATGCGCGGTCACGACCGGGTCGTGGTCGACGTAGACGACCTTCGACAGCGGGTCGACCCGCTGCACCACCTGGTGCACGTTCTCCGCCGTGGGTAGACCGGACCCCAGGTCCAGGTACTGCGTGAGCCCCGCCTGCTCCGCGAGGAACCGGCACATCCGGATCAGGAACCGCCGGTTCTCCAACGCGAGGTCCACCGCTTCCGGCATGACCGCCTTGAGCCGCTCGAGCTCGACCCGGTCGACCTCGTACCAGTCTTTACCACCCATTGCGTAGTCGTACATCCGCGCAACGCTGGCCCGATGCGGATCGACCCCGACCGGAGCGTTCAAGTCAGCAGCGTCTGCCGGCATGTCGTGCCTTCCTCCTCGAGTGGCCACAGCCACACCGAGGGTAGTCGTGATCACCGACGCCTTGTCCACATCCCCGGTTGTTCACCGGGCTTCTCAGACCGGCGACACGGCGAGCAGCGCGGCGGTGACTCGGCCCGCCATGGCTCGAACCCTGCCGGCCACCCGCGTCACCAGGGCAGCTCGCCCATCTACCTGCGTCCGACCCCGAGTTGCTTCCCGGGTCGGTTCGTTGCCGTACAGCAGCGAAGTACAGCAACCACACCGACGCTCAGCACCCGAGATCGACCAGCGACGACCCTCTGACCTCGGCAAAGACCGGCAATGGCTTTCGTGCTGATAGTTCGCATCGAGAAGGTCAGGGGTTCGATTCCCCTCAGCTCCGCCGCAGCTCAAGGGCCACCGACAGTAGAGTGGACGCCCCTCTTTCGTTGCCCTGAGTCAACGAAGCTGGCTGAGCAGGCCATACAAGCGCGTTGGACCAGCCCGAACGACCGGGAATGGAACTCGAAATCGTGTGACGGTCAATCCCGTCCGTGGGTTCGAATCCCACCGCCCCCGCTCTTAACAGGCAGAACGCCGGGTGACCCGCGACGGGACACCCGGCGTTCTGCCGTTCTTCGTCCTCGTCTTCGTCCTCTCGCTCGTCGTCGGCGTACCAAACGTGGTTGCCGACCTGGTCTGCGATCGCGGCTGTCAGCTCGCTCGTGACGTGCATGTACCGCTTCGCGATAGCAGCGTTCGACCAGCCCATCAGCTCCATCACGGCGGGAAGTGGGACCTTGAGCTCGAGCAGGACCGTCGCGGACGTGTGGCGGAGATCGTGCAGCCGCGCGTCCCGCACCTCGGCGAGGCGAAGCAGTGCCTTCCACGGCCCGGATCTGCTTGCTGTCCGGAGCGCGCCCATCACCGCGGTAAGGCGTTGGTCGTTTCTCGCCTTTTTCAACACTGCCCTGACCGCTGCCGAGTGGCCTTGTGTCGCCGCTGACCACCTGCTCGGCCACATCGAGCCTCTTGCCGGAGCGCACCGATCGGTCCCCGCCGGAGCCGCGCCCGGCGTCACGGCGCTACACACCGGGATGGCGGCCATGGAGGATGGCGAGGATGCGGCCTTTCGAACACATCTTTCTCGTCAAAACGGGCCCACCCGTCGCTGAGGTGGTCCTTCGGCATACCGGCGGGGGTGTGGTGCGGGCGTCGAGAGGGTGAGCGGCAGTGACGCACGAAGAACCGCACGCCCGCGACGGCGGAGCCGGTCGTCGGGGTTTCGCGGAAGAAACCAGAACGGACGCGGTGGCCCAGGAGTACCAGAAGCTGCACCAGCCCGCGGCTGCGTCCTCCGGGCGTCGCCGGCTGGCCTGCGTGCTGCGGATCGTGTTCGGGGTGGTGTGGGCGATCGACGCCTCGTTCAAGTGGCGGCCTGAGTTCCTGCGGGGCCAGGTGTTCGCGCACCAGTTCGGCATCCACGACCAGGTCACCACTCCCGTCATCCGCCAGTGGATCGACCTGTGGCAGTACATCGGGGCGGTGGCGCCCGCGGGGCTGGGCGTCGGGACGGCCATTGTCGAAACGCTCATCGCGGTCGGCCTCCTCACCGGCACACTGTCCAATGTGGTCTATGTCGGGAGCGCCGTGTACTCGTTCGGGATCTGGTCCGCGGCGGAAGCGTTCGGCCTCCCGTGGTTCGCGGCGGGCGCTACCGACATCGGCCCGTCGATCGGGTACATCATCGCTGCCCTGGCCCTGCTGGCCGCGCCGGGCAACGCCCTGTGGAGCGTCGACCGCGCCCTCCGGCCACGACTCGGCAAGTACGGCTGGCTGTGCGGCGATTGAGCTTCGCCCCGAGACCGGTTGATCACCGCGCACGAGGTTTGTAGCGTCGGCGTCTCCTCGGCGCTGGGCGCGGTGCCGGCCGGTGTGCGAACGCAGAGCCGCCGTGGCCGACCTCGACTCGGCACTCGCCTGCGCGCTGGGCACCGGCTCCGAAGACGAGCCGGTGCAGGTCGGGGAGCCCTTCGCTATGTCAACCGCCTGTGTCTGCCTGGTCAGGCCACCACCCAAAGAAGAGCGCAGCTGGCAACCGCTGCATGGTCCGAGGAGTGGCACTCGCTACGCGGGCGGGCTGCTGGCGGCTGGCTAGAGATCAAGCGGTGACATCAGTCGGCGACATCAATGGCTGTGAACAGCTATGAACTGACCTGGTTCAACCCGGCGCCTGCAGACAAAGGTGAACGGCGTACTCCCAGGTCAGCCACAGGAACCACCTGACTTACACCCGAGCGGTCGCAGGTTCGAACCCTGCTGCGCCCACGCGGTTCTCTGGGTGGGGTGTGTCCGCGGAACGCGCGGACCAGGTCGCCCCGCGGTGTCTTTTGGGGGTGCAACCCCCAAAACCCGCCCGGCGGGCTTCGCCCCCGGACCCCCGCGGTGGTCGCCTTGGGTGATTCCGCCCCCCGCCGGACCGCCGGCGGTGGTCGCCTCGGGTGGTTTCGCCTCCCTGTCCCCCCGCGGTGGTCGCCTTGGGTGGTCTCGCCCCGCCGCACGGTCGGTGGTGGTCGTCTTGGGTGGTTTGGCTCCCTCGGAAGCTCGGTGGCGGGCAGGCGGCGGGGATCGCGGTCGTGGTCGGGCCGGGGCCGCGCGGGCGATGAAGGTCACCCGGATGTGGCTCGTCGACGCGCTGCTCTTCGCAGGCGCGATCGTGCCCCGGCTGTTGTCCGACGACAACCGCCCGACCTGGGGCGAGCTCGCCATGGGGGCTTCAGCGTTGTCGCTGGCGGCCATCGGCCTCGTGCTGCTCGGCTCCGCCACCTGTCTGAACATCATGACCCGCGGCGCCCAGCCGTGGATAGGCCTGGTGTACCTCGCCGGCAACTACGTCTACGGCTACCTCGCCGCCCCGAACGGCGACTAAGTCCTCCCGCAAGGCGTCACCGGCTGGATCATCGCGGCTGCGGCCTGCGCGATTCGCGAGGGGATCAAGCACTACCGGGAGTGGACCGCGGTGGAGCCGCCGCCGATCCGAGGCCGGCGCCCGGGGCCGGGCCTGCCCCCTCGACAGGCCCGACCGCGTGGTGCGCGTCGCGGGCGAACGTGGAGTAGGAGGCCCGGCGGGAGCCGGTGGATACGTCGAGCACTGCGGCAAACGGGTGAAACTTCAGGCGGCGGTCCACTCGTGCTCGGCCAGGCTCGGGTGCAGCGGAGCGGCCACGAGCCGGTTGGCGAACGTCGAAAGCGTGTACGCGCCGATGCCCAGCACCACCTCGAGCGCCTGCCGCGGGGTGAAGCCGGCGGCGAGGAACGCGTCGAGGTCGGCGGCAGGCACGGCACCGGTCGTCGCGAACGTGGTCAACGCGAAGCGGCGCAACGCCTCCAGTCTCGGAATCGGCAGTGGCTCCGCCGCGCGCAACGCCGCGATCAGCGAAGCCGGCGCGTCGAGCTGTACCAGCTTCGCGGTATGCATCGCGACGCAGAAGTGGCAGCTGTTGCGCGTGGACACCACCAGGATCAGCGTCTCGCGCTCCAGCGGCGACAGCGTGGTGGTCTCGAACAGCGCGCTCAGCTTGAGGAACCCGTTCAGCAGCTCCGGCGACGTCGCCAGCCGCGCGACGGCGGCGGGCAGCGAGCCGAACTGGGCCTCAGTCGCCGCCAGGGCGCGGCGGGCGGCCGGCGGGGCGGTCTCGGCGGTGTGCTCAGGAAAATGCGGCACGGAACCCTCCTGGGGTAAAGTCGTCAACGTGGTTGTCGAATTTCAGAAGGTAAACCTGGTTGTCGAATTTGGCAAGCGGCATGGCTGACGCGCCCGGCTTCGAGCTGCCGTTGCTGCTGTTCTCCGGCTTCCGCACGCTCATCGACGACCTGCACGCCGAGCTCGCCCGCCAGGGTCACCCCGACGTGCGGCCCGCGTTCGGCTTCGCGATGCAGGCCATCGGGCCGCGCGGGGCCACCGCGTCGGAACTGGGCAAGCGGCTCGGCGTCTCGAAGCAGGCCGCGGGCAAGACCGTCGACCGCCTGGAGCAACTCGGGTACGCCGAGCGCGCCGACGATCCCGAAGACGCCCGCCGCAAGCTCGTGCGGCTCACCCCGCGCGGCATCGACTCCCTCGCCCGCTCCGCCGCCATCTTCGAAACGCTGCGCGCGAACTGGGTGGCCGAGCTCGGGGCCGACCGCGTCCGCGCCCTCGAAGCCGACCTGCGCACCATGACCGGCGGCGGCTTCCGGCTCGACGTCGCGGGCTGGTTCGCCGGCTAGCGCGACTCCTGGGCCAGTTTCGCCACTTCGCTCGTCAGCAGGTCGATCTCGCCCTCGGTGTTGTAGTAGTGCACCGACGCGCGGACGAGTTCGGGCAGGCCCCGGGCGGTGAAGTCGTACTGCGCCGAGGTCGCGTGGGTCACGCTCGTGTTGATCTTCGCGGCCGAAAGCCGCACCTTCACCTGCTCCGCGCCCAAGCCGTCGAGGCTGAACGCGACGAGCCCGCACTTGCGCGCGCCGACGTCGTGCACCCGCACGCCGTCGAGCTCACCGAGCCGGCCGCGCAGCGTCGCGCCCAGCTCGGCCACGCGTTGCTCGATCGCCGGCAGGCCCCATTCCAGCGCGTAGTCGACGGCCGCGCCGAGCCCCAGCACGGCCGCGTAGTCGCGTTCCCACACCTCGAACCGCTTCGCCGTCGGGTCCACCACGAACTCGTCGGGCGACTCCCAGCTGGCCGAGTGCAGGTCGAGCGTCGCCGGCTCGAGCCGCTCGCGCAGCCGCGGGTGCACGTAGAGGAAGCCGGTGCCGCGCGGCCCGCGCAGGTACTTGCGGCCGGTGGCCGACAGCGCGTCGCACTGCAGGAGTTCGACGTCGAGGTCGAGCTGCCCGGCCGACTGGCAGGCGTCGAGCAGGAACGGGATCCCGGCCTCGCGCGCGACCTTGCCGATGTCCTCGGCCGGGTTCACCAGGCCGCACTGCGTCGGTACGTGGCTCACGGCGATGAGCTTCACGTCGTCGTCGATCAGGCGGCGCAGGTCGGCCACGTCGAGCTGGCCGGTCTCGTCGTCGGCGACCACCTCCACCCGCGCCCCGGTGCGGCGCGCCACCTGGAGGTAGGCGATCGCGTTGCTCGCGTATTCGGCACGGGAGGTCAGGATCTTCTCGCCCGGGCCGAAGCGCAGCGCGTAGAAGACCGCCTGCCATGAGCGCGTCGCGTTGTCGGTGATCGCGATGTCCTCGGGTGCGGCGTTGATCAGCCGAGCCAGGGACGTGTAGACGGCTTCGGTGCGCTCGGCCGCCGCCGCGGCGGCCTCGTAGCCGCCGACCAGCGCTTCGGCTCGCAGGTAGTCGACCATCGTGTCGGTGACGCGGGCCGGCGGGAGCGCCGAACCGGCGTTGTTGAAGTGGACGACGCCGGTGCAGCCGGGCGTCTCGGCGCGGGCGCGGGCCACGTCGGCGGGTTGGATGCTGACCATGTGAACTGAATACAGTAGGGCCAGTCTGTATGCAATGCCGGTTGGTGTGTAATGCTGCGCGGATGACCAAGCGACCCCTGCGAGGTGAGCTCATCGAGGAGATCACCACCCGCGTGCTCGACGGCCGGCTGGACGCCCGGATCAACGAGGTGCACCTCGCTCGCGAGCTCGGCGTGAGCCGCACGCCGCTTCGGGAAGCGCTGATCGGGCTCGCCGACCGCGGGCTGCTCGTCGCCGCGCCCGGCCGCGGGTTCCTCGTCGCGCCGCTCGACCCGGAGGAGGCCCGGCGGCTTTACCCGCTGGTCGCCGAGCTGGAGTCGCTCGCCCTGCGCTGGACCTCACCGCTGGACCTGACCCTGCTGCCGGACGCGCTCGACGCCGTCGCCGACGAGATGGCGGTCCTGCCCGCCGGCGCCGATCTGTCCGCTGTGGACGATCGCTGGCACGAGCTGTTGCTCTCCCGCTGCGGCAACCCGCACCTGCTGCGCTTGATCGAGCAGACCAAACCCCTGCTCAAACGCTACGAATCCGTGTACTTCGGTGGCCCCGAGCGGGTTGCCGAGAGCATCACCGAGCACCGGGGGATCGCCGACGCACTGCGGTCCGGCGACGTGCCCGGCGCGACGGCGCTGCTCGTCCGCAACTGGGTCAAGGCACTGGCGTACCTCGAACGGAGCTGACCGCATGAAGGTCTTCGCACACCTGTCGGACATCCACCTGGACGGCGGTGACCGCGCCGAAGCGCGCACCGCCGCGGTGTTCGACTACCTGCGCGCGCTCGCGGTCGAGGCCGTGTTCGTCACGGGCGACGTCGCCGACCACGGCCTGCCCGAGGAGTACCGCCGCGCGACCGAGCTGCTCAAGCACCCCGCGCCCGTGCTCACGTGTCCCGGTAACCACGACGTGCGCGAGGCCTTCCGCGAGGTCCTGCTCGGCGAGCCGGCGAGCGCCGGCCCGGTCAACGTCGCCACCGACGTGAACGGTGTCCTCGTGGCGATGTGCGACTCGACGATCCCCGGCCAGGGCGCGGGTTACCTCGAAGACGCGACGCTCGCGTGGCTCGACGAAGCGCTCACCGCCCACGACGGCCCCGCGTTCGTCGGTTTCCACCACCCACCGGTCGAGGTCGGCATCCCGCTCGTGGACGCCATCCGCCAGACCGGCGAAGACCGACTCGCCGAGGTCCTGCGGCGCCACCCGCGGGTGCTCGCGCTGCTCTGCGGCCACGTCCACACCGGCGCCGCCACGACGTTCGCGGGCGTGCCGGTGCGCGTCGCCCCCGGCGTTGTCTCCGGTGGTCTGCTGCCCGTCGAGCCCGGCGCCGACCGCTCGTGGGCCGAGGGCGGCCCGATCGACTTCGAGCGGCCGCCGTCGCTGCTGCTGCACGTGCTGCTCGACGACGGCCGGCTCACCACCCACCAGCGAGTGGTGGCGTTCAGCGGCTGAAGACGGGCAGCGTGACCCGCGACGGGCGCGCCGCGTCGTGGAAGATCTCGAACCGGTTCGCCTTGCCGTCGACCGCGCTCGCCACCGGTTCGCCCGTGCCGTGGTTGCGGGCGAAGCGCGGGAACGCGCCGCCCGCCACCTGCACGCGCAGCCGATGGCCGCGGCGGAACCGGTAGGCCGTGGGGTCGAGCCGGACCTGCGCGGTCACGATCCCGTCGGCGTCCGCCTCGGGCGCGCCGGGCCGCAGCCGCAGGATGCCGTCGGTGACGTTCAGCGAGCGCCCGTCCTGGTCGACGTCGCACAGCCGCACGTACACGTCGGCGTGGCCCAGTTCGGTGCGCACGAACACGGTCGAGCTCACCTCACCGATCACGTCGAGGTCGGCGATCAGCGGTTCGCCGGTGAACACGAGCACGTCGTCGCGTGCCTCGACGTCGTTGTTGTCCTGCTGCTTGTTGGTGCCCGTCAGCAGCGGACCGCCGACCGCGGGTGTCGGGTCGGCGGGGTCGTAGGTGAACGCGGTGGGCCGGGCTTCGCCGTCGACCACCTCGCCGAGGCCGCCGATCGGCCGCAGGTGCGAGTCGGTGGCCGTGGACTCGGGCGGCCACGCGTCGAAGTCGAGCCAGGTCGCCGCCTGCTGCAGGTACAGCCGCACGGGTGAGCGCTGCAGCTGCGCGCGGTCGTCGAGCAGGTGCGCGCGCAGGAACCCGACCTGGTCCTGCACGGAGATCCGCAGGCTGGCCGGGTCGCCGTGGGCCCACGGCCCGATCGTGATCCGCGGCGCGCGCCCCGCGTCCTGCAGCGTCCGGAAGTCACGCAGCTGGCCCTGGATGAACAGGTCGTACCACCCGGTGACCATGCTGACGGGCACGGCGAGCCCGGCGACCCCCGCGCTGTGGTCGGACATGGCCCAGTAGCCGTCGTCCGGTTCGGCGTGGGTGGTCACGTCGCGCAGGAACAGCACCTGCTTGCCGATCGCGGCCACGTCGGCGGCGTTCAGCGGCAGGTGCGTCATCGCGCGGCGCGTCCTGCGCTTCTGCACGGGGTTCGGCAGGCCCGCGAACCGTTCCTCCTGCCGGCCGATCATGGCCGACCACGACACCATGTTGTCGGCCGCGAGCACCCCGCCCGGGTAGAACGTGCTCACGAACTCCGAAGCCGTCACGCCCAGTGCCATGGCTTCGAGCGGCGGGTCGAGGTAGGGCCCCATCGCCCACTGCGTGTGCCCGAGGTAGCTCAGGCCCGCCGTCGCCAGCCGCCCGTCGCACCACGGCTGCGCGCGCAGCCACTCGGCGGTCGCGATGCCGTCCTCGCGTTCGAGGTGGAACGGGCGGAACTCGCCTTCGGAGCCGAACGTGCCGCGGGTGCTCTGGACCACCGTCTGCAGGCCGTGGCGTGCGAAGACGCTGCCGAAGAGCGCCGCGATCGGCCCGGTGCGCCCGTACGGCGTGCGCACGAGCACCACCGGCCCCGAACGCTGGCCCGCCGGCGTGTACCGGTCGGCCACGAGGTGGACCCCGTCGGGCATGGGTATCCGCAGGCCCTTGGTGGCGACGGGCGCCGGGCCCTCCGCTTTCGGGAGACCGAGCAGGAGGTCGGCGACGCGCTGCAGCACAGGTTTACCCCTTTCACCAAGCCGGACGCGTTCGACGCTACCCGTCACGCGTGAGCGGGGTCACGCAGCGCGCGGGCGGCCTTCGAGTTCCGCGGTGACCCGCAGCGCCGGACTCGTGAACGGTTCGAGCACGCCGGCGTCGACCCCGCACAGCTCCAGCGCGGCCGCGAGCACGGCGGGCCGCGCGCGGTCGCCGCCGTCGGCGATCTTCAGCGCCACGGCCGTGCCATCGGGCAGCGCGGCGAGCTGCACGGCCTCGAACCCGTCCTTCGCGAGGAGCCCGGGCACCGCGCGCATCACCGCGGTGACGTCACGACGGGTGCCACCCACGAGGTCCGGGTGCTGCCGGATGCCTTGGGCCACCAGGCTTTCCGGCGTGCCCGGCGCCGCGGTGGCCAGCCGCGAGGCCGCCCGGGCGAGCCCGCGCAGCGACAGCGCGAACAGCGGCGCACCGCACCCGTCCACGGCCACGCGCGGCACGGCCTGCCCCGTGAGGTCCTCGACGGTCGCCCGGATCGAGAGCTGCAACGGGTGTCCGGGATCGAGGTACGTGCGCGGGTCCCAGCCCTGCTCCCGGCAGGTGGCGAGCATCGCGGCGTGCTTGCCGGAGCAGTTGTGCGCCAGCCGCGCGGGCGGCCGGCCCTCGGCGACCCACGCGTCCCGCTCGACCGGGTCGAACGGGTAGTCGGCCGGGTTCCCGAGGTCTTCGGGGGTGAAGCCGTGGCCGGCCAGCACGGCGGCCGCGGCGTCGAGGTGCCGGCGTTCGCCCGAGTGGCTGGCCGCGGCGATCGCGAACCCCGCCGGCGGCAGCCGCAGGCCCAGCCGGGCCATCGCCGTGGCCTGAAGCGGCTTCGCCGTGGAGCGCGGGTACATCGCGGCGTCCGGGTCGCCGGCGGAGAAGAGCGTGGACCCGTCCGGTGCGAGCGCGATCACCGAACCGTGGTGCACGCCTTCGACCATGCCGTCGCGCAGGAGGTGGACCAAGGGGACGTGCCCCGGCACGCGCTGTTCGGGGGCGCTCACTGTTCGGCCTTCTCGAACGCGCTCATGTCGATGCGCTTGCGCACGCAGAACCAGCCGATCACCAGCGCCACGACGATCGCCGGCAACGCGAGCAGCGTGATCCGGCCGGTCTTGTCGAACGCCATCAGCACCACCACGGCGGCGAGGAACACCAGCGTCGTCAGCTCGGTCCACGGCGAGCCCGGCAGCCGGAACGACGGCCGCGTGAGCTCACCGCGGTTGGCTTTGCGCACGAACAGCAGGTGGCACAGCACGATGATCGCCCACGTGGCGAGGATGCCGATCGCGGCGAAGTTCAGCACGATCTCGAACGCGTCCTTCGGCACGACGTAGTTGAGCCCCACGCCGAGCACGCAGACCGACGCGGTGAGCAGGATGCCGCCGTAGGGCACCTGGTTGCGGTTCATCACGCCGGTGAACTTCGGCGCCGAGCCGGCGACCGACATCGACCGCAGGATGCGGCCGGTGGAGTACAGGCCCGAGTTGAGGCTCGACATCGCGGCGGTGAGCACCACGAGGTTCATCACGCTGCCCGCCGCCGGCACCCCGAGGTGCGAGAGCACCGTCACGAACGGGCTCTCGTCACCGGTGTAGGAGTTCCACGGCATGAGCATCGCCAGCAGCACCACGGAACCGACGTAGAACACCGCGATGCGCCACATGATCGAGTTGATCGCCTTGGGCATGATCTTCTGCGGGTTCTCCGTCTCGCCCGCCGCAACGCCGACCAGCTCCACCGACGCGTACGCGAACACCACGCCCTGCACGATGAGGATCATCGGCAGCACGCCGGCCGGGAAGATCCCGCCGTGGTCGGCGATCAGCTGCGGGCCGGGCGCGAGGCCGTCGACCGGGTGCTGCGTGACGAGCAGCACGATGCCGATGATCATGAACAGCACGAGCGCGGCGACCTTGACGATCGCGAACCAGAATTCCATCTCGCCGAACAGCTTCACCGAAACGAGGTTCAGCGTCAGCACCACGGCCAGCGCGATCAGGGCCAGCACCCACTGCGGGATCGGCGCGAAGAACGACCAGAAGTGCGCATACAGTGCGATCGCGGTGATGTCGGCGATGCCGGTCGTGGACCAGTTGACGAAGTGCATCCAGCCCGCGACGTACGCGCCCTTCTCGCCCATGAACTCCCGCGCGTAGGACACGAAGGCACCTGAGGACGGACGGTGCAGGATCAGCTCGCCCAGCGCGCGCACCACGAAGAACGCGAAGAGCCCGCACACGGCGTACACGATCGCCAGCGCCGGCCCGGCCTGCGCGAGCCGTCCGCCCGCGCCGAGAAACAGGCCGGTGCCGATGGCGCCGCCGATCGCGATCATGGAGATGTGGCGGGACTTCAGCGCCTTGTTGTAGCCGGCGTCACCGGCGTCGGCGTGCTTCTCCGTTTCGCCGGACGACGAAAGGGTCTGTTCACTCACGTTTTCAGTCGGTCCTGTTCTGCTTCGCCGTGCGGTCCGGCCGCACGATGGTGGTCAGCGCCTGCTCGACGTGCGCGAGGTGCGCCGTCATCGCGGCCACGGCCGCCTCTTCCGAGCCGTCGGCGATCGCCGTGACGATCCGCCGATGCTCCACGTTCGACTCCGCTCGCCGGTCGCCCAGCCGGTTGAGGAACGCCGACTGGCGGGCCAGCGCGTCGCGGATCTCCTCGATCACCTTGGCGAACACCGGGTTGCCCGAGGCCTGCGCGATGGTGATGTGGAACAGCGAGTCGAGCGCCACCCACGCCGTGTTGTCGGTCTCGAGCTCCATCCGCTCGGCGAGGTGACCGAGCAGGTCGAGGTGGTCGGCGTCGCGGCGCAGGGCCGCGTACCCCGCCACGGGGATTTCGACGTGGCGGCGCACCTCGATGAGGTCGCGCGCCGAGTAGTCACCGAAAGTGGGGTTCTCGGCCGGGCCGGTCGCGGTGACGAACGTGCCCTTGCCGGTGCGGGAGACGGTCAGCCCGAGCGCCTGCAGCCCGCGCAGCGCCTCGCGGATCACCGAGCGGCTGACCTCGAACTCCTTGCTCAGCGCGGCTTCGGACGGCAGCTTGTCGCCCACGGCGTACTCGCCGCGTTCGATGGCGCGGCGCAGGTAGGCCAGCACGGCCTCCATGGCGCTCACGCGACGGGGGCCTTGTCCGGCTGTCTGGCTGTCAGACAGGTTCATGGAACGAGATCGTGAAGTTCAGCCGAACCGGTGTCAAGTCAGGTGCGGGCCTCCCACACAAGGACTGGGGGAATCACCGGAATCGTGTGGGCCGGTTCACTCGCGCCGGTCCTGTCGGTGGGGCGTGCGAGGGTGTCGCCGTGGCGTCACCCGCGAAGGTTTCGTCGGGCCCCGGGCGGCATGTCGGCGGGCGCGGCGGGCGGGTGAGGAGAGAGGATCCCTACCGAGCCGCACAGCGCGAGCGCGGACTAGGGTGGAGGACCCCGGGCCGCGCCGCAGCAACAACCGGGAAGCCGTCTGCCTAGGGGAGGTTTTCGCTGGTGTCGAACGATTCCTTCGTCCACCTGCACGTCCACACCGAGTACTCGATGCTCGACGGTGCGGCGAAGATCGGACCCCTCTTCGCCGAGGCGGCGCGGCTGGGCATGCCCGCGGTGGGCATGACCGACCACGGCAACATGTACGGCGGCGACGAGTTCTACCAGACCTCCAAGAAGCACGGCCTGAAGCCGATCATCGGCATCGAGGCCTACATCGCGCCGGAGAGCCGCTTCCACAAGAAGCCGGTGTTCTGGGGACAGGCCAGCCAGCGCGGCTCGGACGAGTTGGGTGAAGGCGGCGACGTCTCCGGCGCCGGTGCCTACACCCACATGACGATGCTGGCGGAGAACGCCACCGGGCTGCGGAACCTGTTCAAGCTCTCGTCGATCGCCTCGATCCAGGGCTACTACCGCAAGCCGCGCATGGACCGCGAGCTGATCGCGGAGAACCACGAAGGCATCATCGCCACCACCGGCTGCCCGTCGGGCGAGGTGCAGACCCGCCTGCGGCTGGGCCAGCGCGAGGCCGCGATCCAGGCCGCGTCGGACTACAAGGACATCTTCGGCGCCGACAACTTCTTCCTCGAGCTGATGGACCACGGCCTGCCGATCGAGCGGTCCGTGCGCGAGGGCCTGCTCGAGGTCGGCAAGCTGCTCGACCTCAAGCCGCTCGCGACCAACGACTCGCACTACGTCACCAAGGACCAGGCCGACACGCACTCGGCGCTGCTGTGCGTGCAGGCGGGCAAGACGCTCAACGACCCGACCCGGTTCAAGTTCGACGGCGACGGCTACTTCCTCAAGTCGGCCGAGGAGATGCGCCAGTACTGGGACAAGGAGGTTCCGGGCGCGGCCGACAGCACGCTGCTGATCGCCGAGCGCGTGCAGTCCTACGAGGACGTCTACTCGCACAAGGACCGCATGCCGGTCTTCGAGGTGCCCGAGGGTCACACCGAGGCGACGTGGCTGCGTCACCAGGTGGCCGACGGCCTGAAGTGGCGGTTCCCGGAGGGCGTGCCCGACGGCTACGAGGAGCGCTGCGACTACGAACTCGGCGTCATCGAGCAGAAGGGCTTCCCGGCCTACTTCCTCATCGTCGCCGACCTCATCCAGCACGCGCGCGAGGTCGGCATCCTGGTCGGCCCCGGCCGTGGTTCCGCCGCCGGCGCGCTCGTCGCGTACGCGCTGGGCATCACGAACCTCGACCCGATCCCGCAGAAGCTGCTGTTCGAGCGGTTCCTCAACCCCGAGCGCATGTCGATGCCCGACATCGACATCGACTTCGACGACCGCCGCCGCGGCGAGATGATCCGCTACGCCACCGACAAGTACGGTGCCGACCGCGTCGCCCAGGTGATCACCTTCGGCACCATTAAGACCAAGGCCGCGATCAAGGACTCGGCCCGCGTGCACTTCGGGCAGCCGGGCTACTCGATCGCCGACAAGATCTCCAAGGCGCTGCCTCCGCCGATCATGGCCAAGGACATTCCGCTGTCGGGCATTGTCGACTCGAAGCACGAGCGCTACGCCGAAGCCGCGGAGGTCCGGACCCTCGTCGAGACCGACGAAGAGTGCAAGACGATCTTCGACACCGCCCGCGGGCTCGAGGGCCTGATCCGCAACGCCGGCGTGCACGCCTGCGCGGTCATCATGTCCAGCGAGCCGCTCACCGAAGCGATCCCCGTGTGGCAGCGCGACGACGGGTCGATCATCACCGGCTGGGACTACCCGTCGTGTGAAAACATCGGCCTGCTGAAGATGGACTTCCTGGGCCTGCGCAACCTCACGGTGATCGGCGACGCGCTGGCCAACATCAAGGCCAACCGCGGCGAGGAGATCGACCTCGACCGCCTCGGCTTCGACGATCCCGAGGCCTACAAGCTCCTGGGCCGCGGTGACACGCTCGGCGTGTTCCAGCTCGACGGTGGCGCGATGCGCGACCTGCTGCGCCGCATGCTGCCGACCGGGTTCGAGGACATCGTCGCGGTGCTCGCGCTGTACCGGCCCGGCCCGATGGGCATGAACGCGCACAACGACTACGCCGACCGCAAGAACAACCGGCAGAAGGTCACGCCGATCCACCCGCAGCTCGAAGAGCCGCTGCGCGAGATCCTGTCCGAGACCTACGGCCTGATCGTGTACCAAGAGCAGATCATGCAGATCGCGCAGAAGGTCGCGGGCTACACGATGGGCCGAGCGGACACGCTGCGGCGAGCGATGGGCAAGAAGAAGAAGGAAGTCCTCGAGAAGGAGTACGAGGGCTTCGAAGAGGGCATGAAGGCCAGCCCCCTGCTGCCCGGCGGCTTCTCGCCCGAAGCGGTCAAGGCGCTATGGGACACGATCCTCCCGTTCGCCGGCTACGCGTTCAACAAGAGCCACGCGGCCGCCTACGGCCTGATCGCGTACTGGACGGCCTACCTCAAGGCGAACTACACGCCGGAGTACATGGCCGCGCTGCTCACGTCCGTGGGTGACAACAAGGACAAGTCGGCCATCTACCTGTCGGAGTGCCGTCGCCTCGGCATCAAGGTGCTGCCGCCGGACGTCAACGAGTCGGCCCTGCGCTTCGCGGCCGTCGGGAACGACATCCGCTTCGGGCTGGGCGCCGTGCGCAACGTCGGCGCCAACGTGGTGGAGTCGGTCATCAAGACGCGCGAGGAGAAGGGCAAGTACTCCTCGTTCACCGACTTCCTCGACAAGTCGGAGCTGGTGGCCTGCAACAAGCGGGTCATGGAATCGCTGATCAAGGCCGGCGGGTTCGACACGATGGGCCACACCCGCCTGTCGATGATCCAGGTGCACGAGGACGCGGTGGAAGCCGTCGTGCCGCTCAAGCGCCAGGAGGCCATGGGCCAGTTCGACCTGTTCGGCTCCTTCGGCGGGGACGACGACTCGGCCGAGGCCACGCCGTCCTCGTCGCCGCTCGCGCACCTGAAGTTCGGTGAAGAGGAGTACCCGCGCAAGCAGCTGCTCGCCTACGAGCGGGAGATGCTGGGCCTGTACGTGTCCGCGCACCCGCTCGACGGTGCCGAGCGCATCCTGCGCAAGCACGCGCCCAAGCCGATCGCGGGCCTGCTCGCCGATCCGCCGAGGGAGGGCGAGGTCGTGATCTCGGGTCTGCTCACCTCGCTGGAGCGGCGCGTGAACAAGAAGGGCGAGCCCTGGGCGATCTGCACGGTCGAGGACATGGACGCCGCGATCGAGGTGCTGTTCTTCGCCAAGGCGTACTCGATGTTCGCCGCGGACCTGGTCGAGGACAACGCGGTGCTGGTCAAGGGCCGGGTCAACTGGCGCGAGGACAAGATGTCGGTGTTCGGCGGCGGGCTCGTGCCGCTGGACCTGTCCGAGATCGGCAACGGCGACGAGGAACCACCGCTGATGCTGCTGGCCGCGGCCGAGAAGATCGACCAGTCGGTGGTGAGCGAGCTCAAGTCGACGCTGCTGGCGCACAAGGGCGAGACCCCGGTGCACCTGAAACTCGTCGGCAAGAACCAGACCGTGTTCGCGCTTTACGATTACCCGGTGAAGGTCAGCTCGATGCTCATCGGTGAACTCAAGGGCATCCCCGGGATCACCGCCAACACCTGATGACGGAGTACGTTCCGGACCCGCTCCGGTGGCGTGCCCTCGCTGTCACGTTGACGGCCGGGTTCATGACCCTGCTCGACGTCAGCATCGTCAACACGGCCCTGCCCGCGATGCAGCGGGGCCTGAACACCGGCAGCGGCACGATCCAGTGGGTGGTGTCCGGCTACGCGCTCACGTTCGGCCTGGTGCTCGTCACGGGCGGGCGGCTCGGCGACGCGCTCGGCCGGCGGCGGGTGTTCCTCGTCGCGCTGGCCGCGTTCGTCGCCACGAGCGCGGTGGCCGGCGCGGCTCAGGACCCGACCACGCTGGTGATCGCGCGGCTCGCCCAGGGCTGCGCCGCGGGTTTCCTGACTCCGCAGAACACCGGCCTGATCCAGGACCTCTTCCGCGGCGCCGAACGCGCTCGCGCGTTCGGCCTGTTCGGCGCGGTGGTCGGGATCTCCACGGCCATCGGGCCGGTGCTCGGCGGTGTGCTCCTGGCCGTGTTCGGCGATCCGGGCGGCTGGCGGTGGGTGTTCTACGTGAACGTGCCCGTCGGCGCGCTGGCGTTCGGGCTCGCGCTGCGGCTCTTGCCGAAGACCGAGGGACGCGGGGTCCGGCTGCGGTCCGAGATCGACGTCGCAGGAATTCTGCTCCTGGCGATCGCGGTGCTGGGTGTGCTGCTGCCGCTCGTCGAATCGCAGCAGGGCGGCCTGCGACGCCTGTGGTGGCTCTTCCCGATCGCGGCGGTGTGCTTCGCCGGGTTCGTGTGGTGGGAGCGCCGGGTGGTGACGCGCGGCCGGTCGCCGTTGCTCGACATCCGGCTTTTCACGGGCACGCCGGGGTACGCGCCCGGCGTCGCGGTGGGGGCGCTGTACTTCTGCGGGTTCGCCGGCGTCTGGCTGGTCTTCGCGCTGTTTTTTCAGCAGGGCCTCGGGTACACGCCGTTGCAGTCCGGGCTGTCGGTCACTCCGTTCGCGATCGGCTCGGCCGTGTCGGCCGCCGTCGCGGGGCGGCTGGTGCCCCGGTTCGGGAGGCGGCTGTCCGTCACGGGCTTGAGCCTCGTGGCCTTCGCGTTACTGGTCGTCGCGGCGGTGGTGGAGTTCGTGCCACCGTCGGCCGCGGGCTGGGCGGTCGCGCTGCCGTTGCTGCTCGGCGGAATCGGTGGCGGCATGGTGATCTCGCCGAACACCACGCTGACGCTGGAGTGCGTGCCCACGACCATGGCGGGCGCCGCTGGCGGTGCGTTGCAGACGGGGCAGCGCATCGGCACGGCGATCGGCACGGCGGTGCTGGCTTCGGTGTTCGAATCGGCGGTGCTGGCGTCGGACCGGAACTACTCCCTCGCGCTCACCATCGCGATGTGCTGCTCGGCGGCGCTGACGTGCGTCGCGCTGCTGCTGGCGATCCTGGAGCTGCGCGCACGGCGCGTCCGGACGGCTCGCGGCGAGGAGCACGAGGCGGCCGAGCGCGCCGCGGCCGTTCACAGACTGTGAGATGATCACGCTCACTCAGCAGTTTTGGTGAACTAATTTCAACTGTTCGGTGCTGCTCCATCCGAGTGACACGCTACGTTTGACCCTGGTGCTACTCAGAGCAACCGGGTAGACCTTATGGAGCCTTCAGCACGACACTTTGGCTACCTACAGTGGCATTTCGATCGATCGACCGGGGATGGGTCGAT